>JASBRP010000008.1 GCA_030149365.1 Solimonas sp. | reverse complement strand
ACGAGGGCATCTACTATTTAATCGGCTGGTGACTGCCCCCGATCCGCAAACTGCTGCCGCAGCTCCCGCTTGAGAATCTTGCCGCTGGCGTTCTTGGGCAGTTGCTCCACCACCTCCACCCGTTTGGGCGTCTTGAAGCCGGCCAGGCGTTCGCGGCAGTGGCGGATGATGTCGTCGGCAGACACGGTCTGGCCGGGGCGCGGCACCACCACGGCCATCACGGCCTCAATCCAGCGCGGATGCGGGACGCCGAACACGGCGACTTCCGATACCGCGGGGTGGGCGAAGATGACCTCTTCCACCTCGCGGCTGGCGACGTTCTCGCCGCCGGTCTTGATCATGTCCTTCTTGCGGTCGACGACGGTGAGGTAGCCCTCTTCGTCCATCACGCCGAGGTCGCCGCTGTGGAACCAGCCGTTGCGGAAGGCCTCGGCGGTTTTCTCGGGGTTCTTCCAGTAACCCAGCGTGACGTGCGGGCCGCGGTGGACGATCTCGCCGACCGTGCCGGGCGGCACCGGGCGGTCGTCGTCGTCCACCACGCGGGTCTCGACGTTGATGGCGGGGCGGCCGGCGGAGCCCAGCTTGCGCAACTGGTCCTCGGGGCGCAGCACGGTGGCCACCGGGGACATCTCGGTCTGGCCGTAGAAGTTGAACAGGCGGACCTGCGGCAGGCGCGCGGCGATCTCCTTGATGATCTCGCCGGGCATGATCGAGGCGCCGTAGTAACCCTTCTTCAACGAGGACAAATCCGTACGGTCGAAGTCCGGATGGCGCAGCAGCGCGATCCACACCGTGGGCGGACAGAACAGCTTGGTGGCGCGCTCGCGCTGGATCGTGGCCAGCAGCGCGGCGGAATCCGGGCCCGGCAGCACGATGTTGGTGGCGCCCAGGTACAGGCCCGGGGTCAGGAAGGCATCGAGCTGGGCGCAATGGAACAGCGGCAGGGAATGGACCTCGATGTCGTCGGCGGCCATCTCTCCGTCGGCAATGCAGCTGGTGTAGTGCGAGTAGAGGCAGCGCGCCGATAGCAGCGCGCCCTTGGGGCGTGACTCGGTGCCGCTGGTGTAGAGCATCTGCACCGGGTCGTCGTCGCCCACCGGCACGTCCGGCGCGGTGGCGTCGGCATGGGCCATCCAGTCCTGCACCCACTCCCAGCCGGCGGAGACCTCCGTGCCCTTGTCGCGGATGGCCCCGCGGAGCCTGGGCGCGATCCCGGCCTCGGCAATGGCCGCGTCGGCGACGCCGGCCAGGGCATCTTCGGCGATCACGCCGCGGGCTTCGGCGTTGCCGAGGATGTAGGCCACCTCGGCGGCATTGAGCATGAAGTTGATCGGCACCACCACGGCGCCCAGGCGGGCCAGCGCAAACCGGATGACGACGAAGGCGTGGTTGTTGCGCGACAGCAGGGCCACGTGGTCGCCGCGGCCGATGCCGCGGGCCGCGATGGCATTGGCGCAGCGATTGACGGTGTCGTCCAGCTCCGCGTAGGTCTGGCGCAGGTCGCCGTAGACCAGCGCAATCTTGCGCGGGAAGCGGGCGGCGCTGCGCTGCAGCAGGTCCGCCAGGCGGTGGCGGCGGGCGGCGGCGATCAGGGTATCGGGGGCGGCGGTATGGGCTGGCGTCATCGGGAAACCTGGGACCCGGCGGATGGGTCATTTCGGGCCAAGCTGGTCGAAGGGCGGAGGCCTGTCAACGAGCGGTTCTGGCGGTTGCCGGCATGGAACAATGATTCATCTTGCCCAGTCAACGGCGCAGATTTCGCCTTCCGGCCTTTTCCACGATCATGAAGCCAGGAGACCAGGGGGCCCGAGCCCCCGGAACAATGACTGTTTGAGGTGCCCGCTTGAGCAAGCTATCCCTCGTCGATGACACCTTCCTGCGACTGGAGAGTCGCCGGCAGCCGCTGCATATCGGCATGCTGATGCTGTTCGAGCCGCCAGCCGATGCGCCGCCGGACTTCGCCGCGCAACTGGCGGAGAGGCTGAAGCAGTCCACGCGCGCGGTGCCGCCGTTCAACCAGCGCCTGGAGCGACGGCGCGGCATGCACTACTGGGTGGACGACGACGACTTCGACCTGGCCCACCACTTCGTGCACATGTCGCTGCCCAAGCCGGGGCGCATCCGCGAGCTGCTGTCGGTGGTGTCCCGCGTGCATTCGGTGCACCTGGACCGCGCCTACCCGCTGTGGCGCATGTACCTGATCGAGGGCATCGAGGACGGGCGCATCGCGGTGTACCTGAAGATCCACCACTCGGTGGTGGACGGCGTGGGTGGCATCCGCATGCTGATGAAGTCCATGTCGCACGACCGCGCGGTGTCGGCCAGGATGCCGCCACCCTGGGAGATCGGCGCCACCAAGCGCAAGATGCAGTCGATGCCGGTGCCGGTGCCGATGGTGGAGAGCCTCAATGCCGTGCGCCTGATGGCGCGCGAGGGTTTGAGGTCGGCGATGCCGGTGTTCCGGCGGGTGCGCGACACGCTGCGCGAGGTGCGCAGCGGCGACAGCGACATCGCGCTGGCCGGCGACGCGCCGCGCTGCGTGCTCAACAGCAAGGTCAGCGCCACCCGGCGCTTCGCCGCGCAGCAGTACTCCACGCCGCGCATGCGCGCGGTGGCCAAGGCGGCCGGCGGCACGCTCAACGACGTGGTGCTGGCGATGTGCGGCGGCGCGCTGCGCCGCTACCTGCTGACGCTGGGGCAGTTGCCGGACAAGCCATTGATCGCCGGTGTGCCGATCTCGATCCGCCGCGACGACACCATGTCGGGCAACGAGGTGGCCTTCACCATCGCCCACCTGGCGACGAACGTGGAAGACCCACTGGAACGCCTGCAGGCGATCAAGCGCTGCATGGACAAGAACAAGGAGCAGCTGCAGGGCTTCTCGCCGGCACAGGTCATGGCCTACGCGGCCATGATGCTGATGCCGGGCAGCCTGGCGACGCTGCTGGGGCTGAAGCCGGACAGCGCCCTGGGTAGCGTGGTGATCTCGCATGTGCCGGGCCCGCGCGAGGACATCTTCTGGCAGGGGGCGCGGCTGACCGGCCTCTACCCCGCCTCGCTGCTGTTCGACACCCTGGCGCTCAACATCACGGTGATCAGCCGCCACGACTACGTGGACTTCGGCGTGATCGCCTGCCGCAAGTCGGTGCCGCAGGTGCAGCGCCTGCTGGATCATCTGGAGGACGAGCTGGCGGCGCTGGAGCACAGCATCGGCATTCGGTCCTGACCGTTTCCTGGAGAATCTCGTGAAGCAGAAGTGGACGACGGCGCAGATGCCGTCGCAGGCCGGCAAGACGGCCATCGTGACCGGCGCGAACAGCGGCCTGGGCCTGGAGACGGCGATTGCGCTGGCGGGAGCCGGCGCGCGCGTGATCCTGGCCTGCCGCAACCCGGCCAAGGCGGCGGCGGCGCTGGACAAGCTGCAGGCCCGCGCGCCGGGGGCAGATGCGTCCCTGATGACGCTGGACCTGTCGAGCCTGGCCTCGGTGCGTGCCTTCGCCGAGGATTTCAAGCAGAGCGAGGGGCAGCTGGACCTGCTGGTCAATAACGCCGGCATCCTGGGCGTGCCGCTGGGCCATACCACGGACGGCTTCGAGAACCACATGGGGACGAACCACCTGGGCCACTTCGCGCTGACCGGGCTGCTGATGGAGCGCATCCTGGCCACGCCGGGCGCACGCATCATCACCGTGGGCAGCCTGGGCCACTGGCGCGGCAAGCTGGACGTGGGCGATCTCAACTTCGAGCGTACGCCCTACGTGCCCTTTGCCGGCTATGCCAACAGCAAGCAGGCGAACCTGCTGTTCGTGACCGAGCTAGCGCGCCGGCTGGCGGCGAAAGGCTCCGGCGTGATCGCCGCGGCGGCACACCCGGGCGGCGCCGACACCACGATCAAGCCGCGCAAGGACAACTTCGCGCAGCGCTTCGAGGACGCCGTGATCGCGCCGATCGCGCGCCGCTGGCTGATCAACAGCGCGGCGGCGGGAGCGCTGCCGACGCTGTACGCGGCGACCATGCCGGGTATCGAGCCGGACGGCTACTACGGGCCAGACGGTTTCGCGGGGCTGCGCGGGTATCCCGCGGTGGCGTCACGCAAACGCAGCAGCAAGGATCCGGAGCTGGCGAAGCGGCTGTGGGAGGCTTCGGCGAGGCTGACGGGGGTTTCGTACCTGGATTGAGCGATGTCTTCCCTCTCCCCTTGCGGGAGAGGGGAGCAACACACTGAGGCTCAGCGCCCCTTCCACTCCGGCTTGCGCTTCTCCGCGAAGGCGCGCGGGCCTTCCTGGGCGTCTTGGCTGCAGTAGGTGTACTCGTGCGCGGCACGGGCGGCCTGCAGGGCGGCGGAGCGGCCCATCTCGGTGGCGAGCATCACGGTCTCGCGGCCGGCCTTGACCGACAGCGGCGCGCCGTCGAGCACTTCGCGGGCCAGCTCGATGGCGGTGTCCAGCAGCGCGGCGGGTTCGGCGAGGCGGTTGACCAGGCCGATCTCGTAGGCGCGCTGCGCGGTGATCGGCTTACCGGTGAGGATGATCTCCATCATGATGCGCTGCGGGATCATGTGGATCAGCGGCGCGGCCCAGGGAGAGCCGCGGCCGACCTTGACCTCGGTGATGGCGAACTTGGCAGCGGTACTGGCCACGCAGAGGTCGCAGGCCTGGGCGATCATCCAGCCGCCGGCGAAGGCCACGCCGTTCACCGCGGCGATGGTCGGCTTGGACAGCTCGATGTTGTCGTAAGGCATCGGGAACATGTCGCGCGGCGGCACGCGCAGCCCGCGCTCGACCATTTCCTTGAGATCGCCGCCGGCGCAGAAGGCCTTGTCGCCGCTGCCGGTGAGGATGGCCACGCGCAGGCGGTCGTCGCGCTCGAAACGCTCCCAGGCGGCGAACAGGCCCTCGCGCACTTCGCGGCTCAGGGCGTTGCGCGTGTCCGGGCGGTTGATGGTGAGGATGGCGATGCCGTCTTCACGGGCATCGAACAGGACGGCGTCGTTCATTTTTTGAAAAGCTCTTTGCTGCGGGAGATGGGTCAAGCCGCTATCGCTCGTCCTTCGACGAGCTCGGGACCGGGGCGGGCGGCAACTTTGCAGGGGTTCCGGGCGCTTTGCCCCACCCCGTCAGAAGCCGCGCTTGAAGATGCCGTGGGCGGTACGCTCCAGCTCTTCGCGGAAGTCGGGGTGCGCGATGGCGATCAGGCGGCGGGCGCGTTCGGCCAGGGTCTGGCCCTTGAGCTCCGCGGCGCCGAACTCGGTGACGATGACGTCGACGTCGCTGCGCGCGGTGGTGACCGGGCCGGACAGCGCGGGCACGATCTTGCTGAGGCTGCCGCCCTTGGCGGTGGCGGACAGCGCGATGATGGCGCGGCCGCCCGGGGAACGCGAGCCGGCACGGACGAAGTCCACCTGCCCGCCGGTGCCGCCCAGGTAGCTGCTGCCGCTCTGCTCGGCGTTGACTTGGCCGCTGAGGTCCACCTCCAGCGCGGAATTGATCGTGACCAGGCGTTCCAGCCGGGCCAGCACGGCGGCGTCATGCGTGTAGCTGGTGGCGCACATGCGGATCTGCGGGTTCTGGTGCGCCCACTGGTACAGGCGGCGCGTGCCGATCAGGGCGCCGTTGATGGAGACGCCGGTGTCGATAGCCTTGCGGGCATTGGTGACCACGCCGGCCTCCACTAGCTCCACCAGGCCGTCACCCAGCATGCCGGAGTGCACGCCGAGATCGCGGCGGTCCTTCAGCAGGCGCAGGATGGCGTCCGGTACGGCGCCGACGCCGGTCTGCAGCACGGCGCCATCGCCGATGTAGGCGGCGGCGTGCCTGGCAATGGCCTCGTCAGTGGGGCCAATCTTGGCGGCACCCACTTCCACCGGCATGCGCGAGACCTGCACGGCGCAGGCGATGCGCGAGGCATGCAGCTTCTCGCCATGCGTGTAGGGCACCTGGTCGTTGACCTCGGCGATGACGACGCGAGCCTTCTGCACCATGGCCTGCACGTGGTCGCTGATCAGGCCGAAGCTATGGTGGCCGTCGGCGTCCGCGGGGCTGAGCTGCACGAAGGCGACGTCGCAGGGGATGATGCCCTGCTCGATCATCGGGCCGATCTGGCTGACGTGGGACGGGATGATGCCGAGCTTGCCGGCGGCGGTGAGCGTGCGCAGCGTGCCGATGGCACCCATGCTGGACAGCGAGAAGCCGCTCACGGCCTCCGGCGTCAGCAGGCTGGAGAAGCTGGGGGCGGTGAAGGCGGATAGGTCGCCGATGCCCTCGGCCTGCGCGATCAGTGCCTCGACCAGGGCCTGCGGCTCGCCGCAGGCCTGGCCCCAGACGATGCGGTCGCCACGGCGCAGGTAGCGGGCAAGGTCCAGCCCCGCCGCGTCGATGACCTGGCTCATGCCTTGCCCGCGAGCTTCAGCAGCAGCTGCGCACGCGCGAGGAAGGGGCGGTCCAGCATGGCGCCCTTGTAGCCGATGGTGCCGAGGCCGGGGTTGGCGGCGAACAGGTCCACGATCTCCTGCGCCTGCGCGATCTCGTCGGCGCTGGGCATGAAGGCCTCGTTGATGACGTCCACCTGCGCAGGGTGGATGGCGAGCATGCCGCGGAAGCCGGCGCGGCGACACTGGGTGGCGCGCTTGCGCAGCCCGTCCAGGTCACGGAAGTCGCCCTGGATGGTGTCGATGGCGGCGACGCGCGCAGCGGCGGCCCCCACCAGGCAGAGGCTGCGCGCCAGCTCGTAGGTGAAGCCGTAGCTGCCGTCGGCGTTCTTGTTCTCGCTGGCGCCCAACTCGTCGGCCAGGTCCTCGGCGCCCCAGGTCATGGCGACCAGGCGCGGCGCGCCAACGTAGGTCACCGTGGTGAGCATGCCCTCGGCGGTCTCGGTGACCAGGGGGAAGACCTTGGTCGTGCCCGGCGCGATGCCGTTGGCGGCTTCCAGCGCGGACAGGTAGTGATCCAGCACGACGAGGTCATGGCCGCCTCGGGTCTTGGGCACCATGATGCCGCCGGGCTTGCCGGGCATGACCGCGGCGAGATCGGCCAGGGCATGCGGGCCCTGCAGCGGGTTGATGCGCACCCAGAGGCGCGCACGCGCAGCCGGCTCGGCCTTCTCCAGGAAGCCGCGCACCAGGCTGCGGGCGCGGGGCTTCTCGGCCTCCGCCACGGCGTCTTCCAGGTCGAACAGGGCGATGTCGGCCGCGCTGGCGGCAGCCTTCTCCATCTTCTTCTCGCTGTCGCCGGGAGCGAACAGCCAGGAGCGGGCGCCGAAGAGTTCCGGGGTCTGGGTCATGGGGTTTTCTCGATACGGAAAGTGGAGTCCAGCGTGAATGGTGCCTGCTGCCGCCGCCGCGTCCCTCACCCCGCGGGTGAGCGACCGGCGTGCGCCAGGCTCAGTAGGACTTGGGCAGTTCCAGCACCTTTTCGGCAAGGAAGTTCAGGATCATGTGCGGGCTCACCGGCGCGGTGCGGGGGATCAGCACTTCGCGCAGCAGTCGCTCGATGTGGTACTCCTGCGCGTAGCCCATGCCGCCCAGCGTCAGCATTGCCGTATGGCAGGCCTCGAAGGCGAACTCGCCGGCCAGGTACTTGCCGGTGTTGGCCTCCACGCCGCAGTCCTGCCCCTTGTCGAACAGGGTAGCGGCTTTCATCACCATGAGGTTGGCCGCCTCCAGCTGCGCCCAGCACTTGGCCAGCGGATGCTGGATGCCCTGGTTCATGCCGATGGGGCGGTTGAAGACGATGCGCTCGCGGGCATAGCGCGCGGCGCGGAACAGGGCGGCGCGGCCGATGCCGATGGCCTCCGCGGCCACCAGCACGCGCTCGGGGTTCAGGCCGTGCAGCAGGATCTTGAAGCCCTGCCCTTCCTCGCCGATGCGGTCTTCCTCCGGCACCACGAGGTCGTTGATGAAGAGCATGTTGGAGTCCACCGCGTGGCGGCCCATCTTGTGGATCAGGCGCACCTCGACCTTGGCGCGATCCAGATCGGTGTAGAACAGTGACAGGCCCTCGGTCTTGCGCTTGACCTGCTCCAGCGGCGTGGTGCGCGCCAGCAGCAGCATCTTGGTGGCGCCCTGGGCGGTAGAGATCCAGATCTTCTCGCCGTTGACGAGGTAGCCGCCGCCTTCGCGGCGCTCGGCGCGGGTCTTGATCTCGGTGGTGTTGAGGCCGGCGTTGGGCTCGGTGACGGCGAAGCACACGCGGTCCTCGCCGCTGACCACGCGCGGCAGGATGCGCTGCTTCTGTTGCGGCGTGCCGAACAGCACCACCGGCTGCACGCTGAATACCGGGATATGGATGCTGGAGGCGCCGCTCATGCCGGCGCCCGACTCGGCCACGGCCTGCATCATCACCGCCGCCTCGGTGATGCCGAGGCCCGAGCCGCCGTACTCCGAGGGCATGGCGATGCCCAGCCAGCCGCCATCGACCATGGAGCGGAAGAATTCCTGCGGAAATTCGGCGTCATGGTCGTGCTGCAGCCAGTACTCGGGGGAGAACTGCTGACAGTGCTTGAGGATCGTGTCGCGGACGTTCTGCTGGTCCGGCGTCAGGGAGAAGTCCATGGTCAAGGGGCCTTTCTGGCAACTAACATGTGCCGATATTAGTACAGCGTACTGGTATATGTACAAAAACCATGGAAGAATCCTGGCCAGTAGCGACCTGGCGGAGGGTTTCATGGGGAATGCGGAGCGGAGCGGCCCGTTGGCGGGCGTGCGCGTGATCGACCTGACGGCGATGGTCATGGGGCCCTACTGCACCCAGATCATGGCGGACCTGGGAGCGGACGTGATCAAGATCGAGCCGCCGGAGGGTGACGGCACGCGCTACATCTCCGTGGGCCCCTCACCCACCATGGGCGGCGTGTTCGCCAACGTGAACCGCGGCAAGCGCAGCGTGATCCTCGACCTGCGGACCGAGGCCGGCCGCGACGCGCTCTGGGCGCTAGTGGAGAAGGCCGACGTCTTCATCCACACCATGCGCTCCAAGGCGATCGCCAAGCTCGGCTTCAGCTACGAGGCGGTGGCCCGGCGCAATCCCGGCGTGGTCTACACCAATGCCTATGGCTACAGCCGCCGCGGCCCGGGGCGCGACCTGCCGGCCTACGACGACACCATCCAGGCCGAGTGCGGCCTGACCGCCGTGCAGCAGATGCTCACCGGCGAGGCCAACTACGTGGGCACCATCGCCGCCGACAAGATCGCCGGCCTCACCGTGCTCTACGCCACCACCATGGCGCTGTTCCACAAGGCGCGCACTGGCCAGGGCCAGGAGGTGGAAGTGGGCATGTTCGAAACCATGGCCTCGTTCATGCTCGTGGAGCACGCCAACGGCGCGATGTTCTCGCCGCCCTTGAGCGAGGCGTTCTACCCGCGCGCGGTGGCGCGCAACCGCAAGCCCTATCGCACCAAGGACGGCTACGTGGCCGCGCTGATCTACAACGACAAGCACTGGGCGCTGTTCGTGAAAGCGGTGCAGCCGGGTTGGGCCGATGAAGGCATGGCGACGCTGCAGCAACGCGCCAAGCAGATCGACCGGATTTATGGACTGCTGGCGGAGACCTTCCTGGAGCGCACGACGCAGGAGTGGCTGGATCTGCTGGGAGGCTTGGGCATTCCGGCCGCACCGCTACGCACGCCGGCGGAACTGTTCGAGAACGAGCACCTGCAGGCGACCGGGTTCTTCGAGACGGTGGAATCGCAGCACGGACCGGTGAGGTTTCCGGGCGTGCCGACGTGGTTCTCGCAGACACCGGGGCGGGTGGCGGGGCCGGCTCCGGAGTTGGGGGAGCATACGGGGGAGGTGTTGCGGGAGTTCGGACTTCTGTCGCCAGCGAAGGTAGCGGGCTGAACTGGGCTCAGTCACTCCGGCACATAGCCTGCTTCCCTTTGATGCCGAATCGAAAGAACGAGGACCGCATCCTGCGCAGGCTCATAGCTGTACAACGCAAGGTAGCCGGACTTTCCACGAGAAATGACGAGTTCTCTCAGCCCGTGCTCTGCCGGTCGTCCAATCAGGGGATGGTTGTCGAGGACCTGAACCGCTTCAACGATCAGGTCCACCGTCTCCGGTGCCGCCACCGGCTCCGCCTGCAGTAGGAAATCGACAAGCCGATCAAGATCGGCGAGAGCCTGCGCGGTGTAGGTTACGCGCGCCAAGTTTTAGCCCGGGGCTTGGGGGCGGACTTGCCTTGAGCACGGGTTCGCAGGTAAGCATGTACCTCGTCTGCCGCATACACCTTTCCCGACTTGACCGCCTCCTTTCTCGAGGCGACCGCAGCGGCAACAAACTGCTCCCGCCTTTCCGCGTTCGTAGCGGCGGCACGAATCGCATCCACCATGAAGGCATGCGGCGTGACACCCAGCTGCCTGGCTGCGGCGATCGCGAGTTCCTTTACATCGTCAGGGAGTTTCAAGGAGGTCGTGGACATGAGCGCGCTCTTCCGGAGGTGTCACCATGGTAACACCAGCTCCTGAAACGCATCAATTCGGGCTTTAGCCGATGAGGACGAGCCTCGACCCGCCAGTCGCGATTCGACAGCTCAGGGGGAGCGGGATTCCTGTTTGGGGCTAGAGGCCAAGCCAGCGGTAGCCCATGCTTGCGGACACGGCATCCGCCTCCTCCGCAACTAACTGCGCCAGCAATTCACGGCGACCTTCCAGACGCGAAGCCGGCGCTGCGACGATCAGCGCGCCAATGGCCTTGCCGGATGCCTCCCGGATCGCAGCGGCAGTGCCGGTAGCACCCTCAGCCGCCTCACTCACGGTGGCAGCCACGCCAGTCTCGCGTACGTTCGCGATCAGTCCCGCCAAGCGTTGTTTATCCGTCTCGGTAGTGGCCGTGAGGGCCTGCGGAGACAGCGCGTCGAAATAGGCCTTGAGCTCGTCGTCCGGCAGCGCAGCGAGCAGCACGCGGCCGCCGGCGGTACAAAACAGGGGGCGGCGGTCCCCCATGGAAACCGAGAAACGCACGACGTTGCGGCTCTCGATGACGTCGACGTAGGTGATGGTGTCGCCGCCGGGATCACGCACGGCGAACAGCACGGTTTCTCCGGAGCGCTCGGCAAGGCGGCGCATGCCGGCGCGCACCAGGTCTGGCGACTGCAGGCGGCGGCGGGCTTCCAGCAGGGCGCTGCCCATGCCGAAGGCGCGGGGGCCGAGGCGGTAGGCGTTCTCGATGGACTCGATGAAGCCTGCTTCCGACAGGCCATGCAGCAGGGCGGCGATGCTGCTCTTGGGGGCCTGCAGGGCGCGGCTGAGCTGCGCGAGGCTCATGGGCTCCGTGCTGGCGCACAGGGCTTCGAGGATGTGGATGACGCGGGTGACGGACTGCGGGGATTGCATGGGCCTATTATGCGGTGCGGATGCCGCTTGAGGTACGGGGGGCTTTTCCAGTTAGGTGAGCTAGTTGCCGCCCACCCTTCGACAGGCTCAGGGCGAACGGCAACTTTCAGAGCTTGGGGACTAAGCGAGATTTACAGAAGCCTTCTCGGCCACCGCTCCTGCGTTGCCCTACCTCGGACATCGATGCCCTCGGCCCCAACCCCTCTCCCGCGAGGGGAGAGCGGCTTGAGTGCCTTAGCCGAACACTTCCGTGAACAAGCCCTGCATCGAGGCCCAAGAACGCCGGTCGGCGTTGGCGTTGTAGGCGAAGCCGGGAACCCCACGCGCGTCCGCGTCGGGGTTGGTGAAGCTGTGGCCGGTGCCGCCGAAGCTGAGCAGTTGCCAGTCGACGCGGTCGCGGCTCAATTCCGCCAGCACGGCATCCAGGGCTTCGGGCTTCAGGAGAGGATCCTGGGATCCGTGGCAGATGAGGACCTTGGCCTTGATCTGGCCGGCGTCGGCTTCCAGTGGGGCCTGCAGGCCGGCGTGGAAGGTCACGATGGCGTTCAGGGGGGCGCCGCTGCGCGCGAGCTCCAGGCAGCAGGCGCCGCCGAAGCAGAAGCCGATGGCGCCGGTGCGGCTGCCGTCCACCTGGGGCTGCGCCAGCAGGACGTCGAGCGCCGCACGCAGGCGGGCACGCCAGGCGGGGCGGTCGCCGAACAGGGCGACGATGGCGGGGCGGACCTGGGTGAGGTCGCTGAACTCGCGGCCTTCGCCGTGTATGTCCACGGCGAGCGCGGCGTAGCCCAGCGCCGCCAGGCGTTCGGCGCGCTGCAGGGCGTGTTCGCCCAGGCCGTAGGCTTCGGGGAAGACGAGGATGCCGGGGCGTGGACCGGGGCGAGTCTTGTCGAAGAAGAGCTGGTGAATGTGGCGCTGGCCGTTTTCGATGGTCTCGATGGGCTGCTGGTGCATGGTGTCTCCTTCGGATCGCCTGAGCATTCTCGCGTGAATGGCACCGCAAGCGCCTGCCACGCAGGCGCGCCCCTCACCCCTACCCTCTCCCCGCATGCGGGGAGAGGGGTGACTGCGCAATAGAAAAAGGCGGAACGGCAAAACCGTTCCGCCCAATAAAAGGAGACTCGACGAGGAGAGCCTCCCAGTGCCTGTGCGGCGAGCCTGGGCTCGCCGGGGTGAACTAGAACTGGCTGGCGGGGGTGCGCAGCACCAGGCCGTCGAGCGCGGGGGTGATCTGGAGCTGGCAGCAGAGGCGGCTGTTTTCTTCCACGGAGAGCGAGCCCTCCAGCAGCATCCGCTCTTCCTCCGACATGGGCGGCAGCCGGGCCAGCCAGGCGGGATCGACGTAAGTGTGGCAGGTGGCGCAGCTGCAGGCGCCGCCGCAATCGCCGACGATGCCGGGCACGAGGTTGTCGAGCGCGGCCTGCATGACGGTACCACCGGGGCCGACTTCGACGTCGCGCTGGGTGCCGTTGTGCTCGATGAAGATGATCTTCGCCATGACTCGCGCTGGGGCTGCTGGAGGAAAATTTATGATACAGAGTGGGTCATAACTCGCTCAATGCTCCGGGCTCCGCGATGTCTTGCCCAGGCGGGCACTCCTGCGCACGCAGGCTTGCGGCAGAGAGGCGCGAGGCCCAACGAAAAAGCCGCCGCTGCCCGGAAGGCAGCGGCGGCTGGAGACTGAAAGCCCGGGCTTACTTGCTGCGCTTCTTGGCGGGAACCGTGCCGACCTGCTTGGTGATGCGGGCGTTGAGCTCGGGGAATTTCTCGGGGCGCATGGTGCCGTGCAGGCTCAGGCGCAGCATCTCGCTGGAGAAGCGCTTGGCCATGGCCTGGCGCTCCTTGGCGGTGCGGGCGTGGGCGCGGGCGAAGACGGGCCAGAGGAAGGTGCTGATCAGCATCATGACCGAGTGCACTTCGGCGTCGATGCCGGGCTGGGCCATGTCGGACTGGGCGAAGCGCTCGAAGTGGGCTCGGTATTCGTTCCAGAAGGGGTCGCTGGCGGGGCGGTTGGAGCTGAGCACCTCGAACAGCCAGACGCGGCCCAGTTCGGGGTTCTCCATGGCGAACTCGGCCATGTGCTCGGCGACGTCCTGGGCGTTGGGCATCTCGCCCTTCTCGGGGTTGCCGCCGCCGAAGACGGCGACGCGCAGGCGCTCGGACATCCAGGCGGTGGTGGCTTCCAGCAGTTGCTCGCGGGTGGGAAAGTGCTGGTAGGCGGTGCCGCGGTTGACGCCGGCGAGCTGCGCCACCTGCGATACGCTCAGGCCCTCGGGACCGTCCTTGGCCAGCAGGCTGCCGGCTGCCTCGAGGATGGCCAGCCGTGTTCCTTCAGGGTCCCGCTTGCGCCTTTGCATCTTCTTTCCTGTTCCAGTGCTGATAGCCCCGTCGAACATTTTGTCTAACTCCCTGTCCTTTGGCCAATTTTAGCTGCTTTTAATGGCTTTCTATACAACGATGTTGTCTAGATTAGGTAAATGTTCATATGAGGACGCGGCTGGATCAGGCGAATTCGTAGGTCTCCAGCCACTCGGCGATGGCACGCACGAAACGGGCCGCATCGGCACCGTTGATGACGCGGTGGTCGTAGCACAGTGACAGCGGCAGCAACTGGCGCAGCACGGGCCTGCCCTCGCCGTCCGGCAGGAAACGCTCCTGGCTGCGGCAGATGCCCAGGATGGCGACCTCGGGAGCGTTGATGATGGGCGTGAAGCCGGTGCCGCCGATGTGCCCGAGCGAGGATAGCGTGAAGCAGCCGCCGGACATCTCGGCCATGGACAGGCCCTTGGTGCGGGCCTTTTCGGAGATACGGGCCACTTCCTCGCCGACGGCGTCGATGCTCTTGCTGTCGCAGTCGCGCAGCACCGGCACCAGCAGTCCGGCGGGCACGTCCACGGCGATGCCGATATGGAAGTACTGGCGCGAGGTCAGCGTGCTGCCATCCGCAGAGAGCGCGCTGTTGAAGCGCGGATAGCGCTGCAGCGCGGCGACGGAGGCCTTGACCAGGGCGGACAGCAGCGAGCGCTTGTGCTCGGGGTGCGCGGCGTTCCAGGCCTTGCGGCGCTGCTCGAAGACGGTGATGTCGGCGTCGTCGTGATGCGTGACGTGCGGGATCGACACCCAGTTGCGGTGCATGGCGCGCGCGACGTACTGCTGGGTCTTGCCCAGGGGCTTGGCCTCCACCGGGCCATAGGCGGAGAGGTCGTCGGCCGGCCAGGGCAGCAGATTGTTGAGGGAGCTCATACGCGCTCGATGATGATGGCGGGGGCCATGCCGCCGGCGGCGCACATGGTGATCAGCGCGCGCTTGGCGTCGCGGCGCTCCAGTTCGTCCAGCACGGTGCCGATCAGCACGGCGCCGGTGGCGCCGATGGGGTGGCCCAGCGCGATGGCGCCGCCGTTGACGTTGATCTTCTCGCGGTCGATGCCCAGGTCGCGGATGAACTTCTCCACCACCACGGCGAAGGCCTCGTTGACCTCGAACAGGTCGATGTCCTTGAGCGTGAGGCCGGCCTTGGCCAGCACCTTGCGCGCAGCGGGCACCGGGGCGTTCAGCATCAGCGTGGGGTCGTCACCGATGTTGGCGGTGGCGACGACGCGGGCGCGCGGCTTGAGGCCGCGCTTCCTGGCGTAGGCCTCAGAAGCCAGCAGCAGCGCGGCGGCACCGTCGACCACGCCGGAGGAGCTGCCGGCGTGGTGCACGGGCTCGATCTTCAGGTCCGGGTAGCGCAGGTTGATCAGCTTGCGGAAGGTGGTGCCCTTGGTGTCGATCGGCATGTCGGCGATCTGCGCGAAGCTGGGCTTGAGGCCGGCGAGATCGGCCAGCGTGGTGTCGGGGCGCGGGTATTCCTCGCGGTCCAGCACCACCTTGCCCTCGTCATCCAGCACCGGCACCACGGAGCGCGCGAAGCGGCCCTCGCGGATGGCGCGCGCGGCGCGCTGCTGGCTCTCCAGCGAGAAGGCGTCCAGGGCCTCGCGGCCGATGCCTTCGAGCGAGGCGATGGCGTCGGCACAGACGCCCTGGTGTGACTGCGGATGGCGCGCGGCCAGGCGCGCGTTGCCGGAGCCCATCATCAGCGACTTGAAGCCCGCGGCGCGCTCCTGTTCGGAGATGCTGGTGATCAGCGACATCATCTCGGTGCCACCGGCGATGACCAGGTCTTCCATGCCGGAGCGGATCTGCGCGGCGGCAAGGCTGGCGGCGGTGATGCCGCTGCCGCAGAAGCGGTCCAGCGTGACGCCGCTGGCGCGCACGTCGAAGCCGGCGTCGAGCGCGGCCATGCGGCCGAGGTCACCACCCTGCATGCCCTTCTGGGCGCTGGTGCCCCAGATGATGTCGTCGACCTCGGCGGTGTCGAGGTTGTTGCGCTGCTGCAGCGCGCCCAGGACCGTGGCGGCGAGATGCTGCGGGTGCTGGTTCACGAGGGCGCCCTTGCCGGGCTTGCCAAGGCCGCGCGGGGTGCGCACGGCGTCGATGATCAGGGCTTCGGTCACTGGTTCTCCTTGCGGGGCGCGCGGGCGCGGTCCGGGTTTTCTGGCTTGGAGGCAGTATAGGACGGCACTACGGCATTAGTCGACAGTGTTGCCTATTTGAATAACTGTGCACTCCCCTCGCCCGCTTGCGGGAGAGGGGACAGGAACTCAGGGATTGAAGAACGTCGGATGATCGCCGCTCGGCGCGGGCGTGTCGGCGTGCCAGCGCACCGAGCCCAGCGGGCGTTCCAGGCGGCGGCGGACGCGGGGGCCGGCGCCGGGGGTGTGGAAGCTGTCGGCCTTGAGCTGCAGGTCGCGGTCGCCCTGGGTGAAGCGGCTGCGCTGGCGCAGGTAGTCGCCCCAGGTGGGGCAGTGGTAGCGCTCGGTCCACAGTTCGGCGTCGGCGATGTCGCGGGCCAGGGACCACTCGAAGGCGCCGTTGCGCAGGCGCATGCCCTGGAGCTGCTGCATCACCTGGTAGAACTCGCGCGCCCGCTCCGGGTCCACGCGGTATTCGATCTCGATCACGATGGGGCCGCTGCGCGGGGTGATGGCCAGCGCCACCTCGGGCTCGTTGGCGAGCTCGAAGGGCTCGACGCTGGCGGGGGTCAGCGGCGGCAGCGGCATCAGCAGGCCGATCAGGGGCGTGAGCATCAGCACCACGCCCGAGGCGATGAGCGCGGCCTGCAGGCCCCAGTCGGCCGTCACCACGCCCCAGAACCAGGCGCCCAGGGCGATGCCGCCGGTCAGTGCGGACTGGAACCAGGACAGCGCCCGCGCCGCGACCCAGCGCGGGGCGGACAGCTGCACGCCGACGCTCAGCAGCGTGGTCTGCAGCAGGTAGAACACGCCGGCCACCGCCATGATCAGCACGCTCAGCAGCAGGCTGTGGCTCAGTCCCAGCAGGATCACCATGGCACCGGCCAGCACAGAGCAGAGGCTTACCGCGGTCTCGGACTTGAGGCGCTCGCGCACCTCGCTCACCGCCAGCGCGCCGGCGATGGCACCGATGCCCATGGCGCCGAGCAGCACGCCGTAGGTGCTGGCGTTGCCGTGCAGCAGGTCGCGCGCCACCAGCGGGGTGAGCGCCGACAGCGAGGCGCCGGCAAAGCCGGTGGCGAAGCCGCGCAGCATGACGCTGCGCACCGGCGGCGAGTGGATGGCATAGCGCGCGCCGGAGATGATGGCGCGGTGCAGGCGCTCCGGCGGCAGCCGCGGCGGCACGTGTCGGCGCTGCCAGAGGTAGAAGGCCAGCAGCAGCGGCAGGTAGAACACGGCGTTGACGGCGAAGGTGGCCATGGCGCCGGCCGCCACCACCAGCAGGCCGCCGACGGCGGGGCCGAAGCTGCGCGCGATGTTGTAGCTGACCGAGGACAGGGCGACGGCGGCCGGCAAGACCTCCGGCTTGACCTGCTCGATGACGGAGGCCTGCCAGGCCGGGCCGTAGAGCGCCACGCCCGAGCCGATCAGGAAGCAGAAGGCCAGCAGCAACCAGGGCGTCACCAGGCCCAGCCCGGACAGGGCGGTGAGCGTGGCGGCGCAGAGCGTGGCGAAGGCCAGGCCCAGCATGGCCACCTTGCGGCGGTCGAACATGTCGGCGATGGCCCCGGCCGGCACTGCCACCAGCATCAGCGGCAGCATCAGGGCGGTCTGCACCAGGGCGACCATGCCCGGCGAGGACGAGAGGCGGGTCATCTCCCAGGCGGCGCCGACGCCCTGGATCAGCTGGCCGAGATTGGACAGCAGGCTGGCCGACCAGATGATGAGGAAGCTGCGCTCGCGCAGTGGCTCGAAGGCGGCCCAGCCGCGACGGGGCGTGGCGCTGCCGGCGGGTGTGGTCATGGCGTCAGCGGCCGGTGCAGGCGCGAGGCCTGGCCGCAGGCGGCAGGGCTGGCGCCGGGGTGTCTCATGCCTGGGGGTGGCTGTGCATGGTCCCAGACTACCTGCTTGGGGCTCCGGCCGCCCCGCCCTGTCGCTCGATGAAACTGAAAACGGCGTCGTTGAAGGCGTCGTTGGCATCGCCGGCCACCATGTGGTGGGCGCCGGCGATGTCGACGTATTCGGCGTGCGGCACCCACTCGTGGAACTCGCGCACGGAGGCCTCGCTGACGATCTGGCTGCGTCCGCCCCGCAGCAGCAGGGTGGGCAGGCGCAGCGAGCGCGCGGGCTGCTCGAAGGGGTTGGGTCCGTCGAAGCGGTGCTTGGCCCCGGCGTCACGCCCCATCTGCATGAAGGCCGGATCCCAGTGCCAGTACCAGCGGCCGTTGCGCAGGCGCAGGTTGCGCTGCAGGCCGCGGGTGTCGCGCGGACGCTCGCGGTGCGGCAGGTAGGCGGCCACCGCGTCGGCGGCTTCCTCCAGCGAGGCGAAACCGTCGGGCGCGCTGTCCATGAAGGCGATCACTTCCCTGGCGCCGCGCTCCTCCACGCGAGGGGCGATGTCCACCAGCACCAGCGCAGAGGCCGGCGCGGGCGGCTCGCCGCAGACCAGGATGCTGACCAGGCCGCCCAGGGAGGCACCGACCAGCACCGGCGGGCCGGGCAACTGCCGGATCACCTCGCGCAGGTCGTCGGCAAACAGTGGCAGGCCATAGCGGCCGTCGGGCGACCAGTCGCTATCGCCGTGGCCGCGCAGGTCCAGCGCGATGCCGCGATAGCCGCGGACGGCGGCCTCGGCCAGTGCGCGCCGCCAGCTCTGGCGCGTCTGGCCGCTGCCGTGCAGGAACAGGATGGTGTGCCCGTCTATCGGACCGGCGGCGTCCGCGGCCAGGTCCAGGCCGGCACCGCGCAGCGTCAGGCGTTCGGGCTCCACCCGGCTTACGGCTTCTCGGCCGCCATGGCCGCGACCACCTCGTGGTAGGCACGGTGGCATTCCAGGCCAGCCGGCGCGCCGCAGTAGCCGGTGACGTGGAAGAACAGCGCCTTGAGCTCTTCCGGCTTGATGCCGTTGCGCAGGGCGTTGCGGATGTGGACCTTCATCTCGTTGGTGCGGCCCATGGCGCTGACCAGCGCGACAGTGATCAGGGTGCGCTCGCGGATCGGCAGGTCACCGCTGCTCCAGACCTTGCCCCAGACCGCTTCGGTGACGTACTCCTGGATGTCGCGGTTGAACTCCGGCGCGTTGTGCATGGCGTTGGCCACATAGGCCTCGCCCAGCAGTTCCGTGCGGCGCGCCAGGCCCTTCTTGAGATCTTCGCTCGACATTGTCTTCCTTCGATTTTTGCAGCCGTCGATTTTATCGCAACCGCCGCAAAGGTCGGCATGCAGGAGCCAGCTTGTTGGCGGCTGAAGTTGCCAAGTCGCCAGTCCCGCGGGGATTTCCTGCGGTCACAAGCTGGCTCCTACATGCGAATCTTGGGCCCACTTACTTCATCGTCGGCATCGAGAATTCGGCGCGGGCTTCCAGCTCGCGCGGCCAGCGCTGGGTGATGGCCTTGAGGCGGGTGTAGAAACGCACGCCCTCGCGGCCGTAGATGTGGTGGTCGCCGAACAGCGAGCTGCGCCAGCCGCCGAAGCTGTGGAAGGCTACCGGAACCGGCAGCGGCACGTTGACGCCGACCATGCCGACCTCGATGGCGGAGCTGAAAGCACGCGCAGCGGCGCCGTTGCGGGTGAAGATGGCGGTGCCGTTGGCGTAGGGGTGGGCGTTGATCAGCTTGATGGCGGTGTCCAGGTCCGGTACGCGCAGGATGCCGAGCACCGGCCCGAAGATTTCTTCCTTGTAGATGCGCATCTGCGGCTGCACGTTGTCGAACAATGAGCCGCCGAGGAAGAAACCGGGCTTCTGGGCGTAGTCACCACGGCCGTCCACCACCAGCCTGGCGCCTTCGCTGATGCCGGTGGCGACGTAGTCGGCCACCTTGTTGCGATGCTCGCCGGTGATCAGCGGACCCATCTCGGTGGCGGCGTCGGTGGGCAGGCCGACCTTGAGCGCCGTCACGCGAGGCGAGAGCTTCTCGATCAGTCGATCGGCGCATTCGTCGCCCACGGCGACGGCAATGGAGATGGCCATGCAGCGCTCGCCGGCGGAGCCGTAGGCGGCGCCGAGCAGGGCCTCGACGGCATCGTCGATATCCGCGTCCGGCATGATGACCATGTGATTCTTGGCGCCGCCCAGGGCCTGCACGCGCTTGCCCTGCAGGGTGCCCTGCTGGTGCACGTGGCGCGCCACCGGCGTGGAGCCGACGAAGCTGATGGCGGCGACGTCCGGATGCTGCAGCAGGCCGTCCACCGCGGTGCGGTCGCCGTGCAGCACGTTGAACACGCCGGCCGGCAGGCCCGCTTCGGTGAGCAGGCGCGCCAGGATGATGGACGCGGAGGGATCGCGCTCCGAGGGCTTGAGGATGAAGGTGTTGCCGCAGGCCAGGGCCACCGGGAACATCCACAGCGGCACCATCGCGGGGAAGTTGAACGGCGTGATGCCGGCCACCACGCCCAGCGGCTGGCGGATGCTGTAGGCGTCCACGCCGGTGCCGACGTTCTCGTTGTACTCGCCCTTGATCAGGTCCGGGATGCCGCAGGCGAACTCCACGACCTCGAGGCCGCGCACCACTTCACCGCGGGCGTCGCTGACGGTCTTGCCGTGCTCGGCGGAGATGGCATGGGCCAGTTCGTCGCTGGCGGCTTCCAGCAACTGGCGGAACTTGAACAGCACGCGGGCGCGACGCAGCGGCGGCGTGTTGGACCAGCCGGGGAACGCGGCCTTGGCCACCTGCACGCACTGGTCCAGTTCCTCCGCCGAGGCGAAGGGCACGCGGCCGGTGACCAGGCCGGTGCTGGGGTTGAAGACGTCGCCGGCACGACCCTGCGTGGTGACGGCCTTGCCGCCGATCCAGTGGGAAATCGTGGGGCTGGCGAGATTCGACGGCGCGGATGCGGACATGCGGGATCCTGGACTGGATGACGGCGGAATGGGACGGCCGGGCCTGGGGCCGGTCATCCTCGTACGCTACCGGCGGGGCACCATCAAGTCAACAGTGTTGTTGATTCTAGACAAGGACATGGCGCGATGGAGCAAGCCAGCGGCAGTAGGCCCTGCAACGGCCCGCCCCTGCCCTCTCCCCGCGAGCGGGGAGAGGGCGCTGAAGCGTCAGAGGGTAAAGCTGTAGCCGCCGTTGACTGGATAGGTCTGCCCAGTGATCCAGCCGGCGGCATCCGAGCACAGGAACAGAGCCATGGCGGCCACGTCGTCGGGTTGGCCAAAGCGGCGGATGGCGTAGCGTGACAGCAGGGCCTTGGCCTGCTCGCTGGCCATGAACTCGCTGCGCTCTGGCTCTTCCAAGGCCGGCTCCAGCGTGGACAGGGAGATGCAGTTGGCGGTGATGCCGTGGCGGCCAGCCTCGCGGGCGATGGAGCGCATGAAGCCGGCGGCCCCGGCCTTGGCGCCGGCATAGACGGCCAGGCGTGCCTCGCCGATGCGGCCGGCGTCGGAGATCACGGTGACGATGCGGCCGCGTCCGGCAGTCACCATGCCGGGCAATGCGGCATGGCAGCAGTTCATGACGCCCTGCAGGTTGGTGCGCAGGAAGCGCTCCCAGTCGGCAGGGTCGGTTTCCCAGAACAGGCCGGTGGGCCGCATCGTGCGGCCCGGGCCGGTGTTGCCGGCGTTGTTGACCAGCAAGCTGACCGGGCCCAGCGTCGCGGCCCGGATCATGGCGGCCCGTACGGCGGCGTGGTCGCCGACGTCCGCGGGCGCGGCCACGGCAGGCACGCCCAGGGCGCGAATCTCGGCGGCGACGGCTTCCGCGCGCTCCGGCACGTAGTCGTTCACCGCGACACCGCCGGCACCATGACGCGCCAGCGCCAGGGCGATGGCGCGTCCGGCACCCTGCCCGGCTCCGCTGACGAAGGCGACCTGGCCGCCGAGGTCCAGCAGGTCGGGACCGATCATGAGGCTGCCCGGATCAGGCGGCCTTGGAGTGATGGCTGAACATCTTCATCAGGTCGCCGGAGGTGATCGGCCGTGCCTGCTCGCCCTCTTCCAGCGGCTTGGCACCGCCGCTGGATACCGGCGTCACGTCCACGCCGTCGGCCTTGGCCTTGGCTCGCAGGGCGCCCACGGTCAGGTCTTCGCGCTTGTGGCTCTTGAACGGGTCGAAGTTGAAGAAGCGCATGGCGTTCTGGTGCGTGACCTTGTCGATC
>JASBRP010000007.1 GCA_030149365.1 Solimonas sp. | reverse complement strand
GCCGTTGGGGGCGACGTGCAGCGTCGGGGCGCTCTTCAGGTCGGCGCCCGACAGGTGTGCCTTGAACATGTCGGGCGGTTCGCTGATGTGGTCGTCCACGCTGATCAGGACCATGTCGTTCATCTTCATGTGAGGTCTCCTTGCTGCGCATTCAGGGGATGCCGCGACGGACGCGGCCGCGCCGCAACTGGGGCGGCGTCATGGACCCTGTTATCGCACAAACCAAATAGTTAATCAACAATGGTGTTCATTCTTTCACGGACAGGACACACTGCCTGTGGTGCGCTTGACCGTGTAGTCATCATTGATGTCTATTGCGGCGGCAACGGAACAGAACGATCGAGAGCAAGGGCCGGGAGCCGCGATGGCGCTTTACACCACCATTCACCTGCACAACGTCCCCGCGGGACGCGAGGCCGAGTACGCGGCCTGGTTCGACGGCCCGCATCGCGAAGCGCTGGCGCGGCTGCGCGGCTTCCGCGAGGCGGACCGCCATGAGGTGACGCCGCAGCAGATCATGCCGGACATCCCGCAGCCCTGGCGCTTCCTCAGCGTCTACGATTTCGACCTGCCCTCGCCCGCCATCGACCTGCCGGCGCTGGGCCCGCTGATCGCGCAGGCGCGCGACAACGGCCTGGTGGCCGACGACGAGACCGAGCGCATCCACAGCTATGCCATGTACACGGACTGGAAGATCAGCCCGAACTGGAACCGCGCGGAGCCGCTGTCCGGCGTCAGCATCATCCTGGCCAACTACGTACCGGGACGCCACGCCGAGTACCAGGACTGGTACGAGAACGTGCACAGCGTGGAGGTCATCAACGTGCCGGGTCATGTCGGCATGATGCGCGGCAAGCTGTCGGACCTGCAGATCGAGCCGCGGCACTACTGCCCGGGCGACCAGTTGGTGCTCTGCGCCCAACAGACCGACAACCTGCTGTTCACGCTCAAGGATTTCAGCGCCCGCGCCGGCGGACGCAGCCCCAGCGGCATCGCCATGCAGCCGCGCTCCGCGTCGGGCTCGACGGCGCGCACGGTCCATTACTTCAAGAAGGTCAGCGGCAGCCGCTTCTGGCCGGGCGGCATTGCCTATGCAGGCGACCTGTCGGTCTACCGCGACCTGCTCTGAGATCGGCTCAGGCCTTGCGGGCCGAGGGCTTGGGGCCGGGCACCATGGCCGGCTCCACGACGTTGCGGTGATGAATCTCGGCGATCTCGCGGATCGGCAAGGGATCGCCCTGGCGCAGCCACCACGTCAGCAGTTCCAGCGTGCCGCTCACCACCAGCAGGGTCACCACCTCGAACGGCGGCCAGGTGTGCGGCGGCGTGCGCTCCGCAGCGATCTCCATGGAGATGCGCAGCAGTTCCGCACGCAGGGCGCCGGCGGCGCCGCCGGTGAGCAGCGTGGTCCACAGCGCGCGGTGCTGGTCCACGTAAGTGAACAGCGCCTTGGAGCCCGCCAGCGCGCTGCGGTCGTCCATCACCGGCATCACCAGCTCGATCAGGCTGCGGATTTCCTCCGCCGCGAGATCGTCCAGCAGCGATTCCTTGGTGGGATGGTGCCGGAAGAACGTGGTGTAGCCGATGCCGGCCCCGGCGGCGATGTCGCGGATGGTGATCTGGTCCAGCGGCTTGGCCTCGAGCAGGTCCAGCAACGCGGCGCGCAGCGCTTCCCGCGTGCGTACGGCACGCGCATCGCTCACCGTCGACAGATGCGGCCTGTAGATCTTGTTCGTCATCCCGATGGACTACGCGCTGTTGGCTTTATACGAACTATTGTAGTTCACATCCCGGGGCGCTTACCTGCCCCGGTTCCCGTCACCCAAGGAGCCACCCATGTCAGTTTCAGGAAAATGGAAGATCACCATCAAGTCGCCCACCGGCCCGCAGAACACCATACTGGAAATCCAGGAGCAGGACGGCAAGGTGACCGGCGCCCAGAGCGGTCAGGGCTCCACCACCGAGATCAGTGACGCGACCTGGGACGGCAGCAAGCTGTTCTGGATCAACCACGTGGTCAAGCCGATGAAGATGAAGGTGGAGTTCACCGCCACGGTGGACGGCGATGCCATGAGCGGCAAGGTCAAGGCCGGCTTCATGGGCTCGTTCCCGTTCACGGGTGTGCGCGACGCCTAACGCGACGCCTGAGCGGCAACCATCGAAGCGACTCTCCGGCGATCCCGGAGGGCCGCTTTTTTATTGGCGGCGCTGCAGCCGCAACGCTTGACTTAATGAACAACGTTGATGACTATAGTTCTGCAGCCATGGCGCTGCCGGGCCGCAGGCGCACGAAGGTTCTGGCTCTCCCATGGCCGCCCAAGAACCGATTCCAACTTGACCGTGCAGGCAGCAAGACTTGCCGCATGAGGAGACCCAGAACGTGAGCCTTCCCGAAGCCCTGCTGTACATCGACGGCAAGATGCGCCCCGCCGCCGGCAACAAGACCTACGACAACATCGGCCCCTGGACCGGTGAGGTGGTGGGCAAGGCCGCGGACGCCTCCGCCGCCGACGTGGACGAGGCCATCGCCGCCGCGCGCCGCGCCTTCGACACCACCGACTGGTCGAGCAACCACGCGCTGCGCTTCGAGCTGATGAAGAAGTACCGCGACCTGCTGCACGCCAACCGCGATCGGCTGGTGCAGATCGCACGCGTCGAGGTCGGCTCGGCGATCGGCGCGGCCTTCCGCGCCCAGGTGGATTTCGCGCTGGGCGGCGCCGACGGCCTGCTGGAATGCTTCCCGCGCGTGACCTGGGAAGAGGACCGCGGCCTGCGCAACGAGCAGGGCTTCGACACCCAGCGCATCGTCACGCACGAGGCAATGGGCGTGGTGGGCGCGATCACGCCCTGGAACGTGCCGCTGTACGTCAACGTGGGCAAGGTGGTAGCCGCGCTGCTGGCGGGCTGCACCGTGGTGCTCAAGCCCGCGCCGGACACGCCGCTGATGGGCTCCATCATGGGTGAGCTCGCCATCGAGGCCGGGCTGCCTCCGGGCGTGTTCAACGTGGTGACCTCGGCCGATCCGGCCATGGCCGGCGAGATGCTGACCAAGGACCCGCGCGTGGACCTGATCTCCTTCACGGGGTCCACGGCAGTCGGCAAGAAGATCATGGAGAATGGCGCGGCCTCGCTGAAGCGCGTGTTCCTGGAGCTGGGCGGCAAGTCGGCCTACATCGTGCTGGACGACGCCCCCAACTTCCCGATGGCGGTGATGAGCTCGATGGTGGTGTTCCACGCCGGCCAGGGCTGCGCCTACCCGACGCGCCTGCTGGTGCCCAAGACGCGCTACGCGGAGGCCTGCAAGGCGCTGGAGATGGCCTATGGCGGCTTCGCCAGCAAGTGGGGGCACTACGAGGAGCCAACCTGCATCATGGGCCCGCTGATCTCCAAGCGTCAGCTGGAGCGCGTGAAGGGCTACGTGGAGATCGGCAAGCAGGAAGGCGCCCGCCTGCTCGCCGGCGGCAACGTGCGGACCGACAAGGGCGGCGGCTTCTTCATCGAGCCGACCTGCTTCGTCGACGTGCGCAACGACATGCGCATCGCCCAGGAGGAGATCTTCGGGCCGGTGCTGGTCGTGATCCCCTACGAGGACGAGGACGAGGCGATCCGCATCGCCAACGACAGCATTTACGGCCTGGGTGGCGCCGTGGTCGGCAGCCCGGAGCGCGCGGTCAAGGTGGCCAAGCGCATCCGCGCGGGCTCGATCAGCGTCAACGGCGGCGTCTCCATCACCGGCGATTTACCCTTCGGCGGCTACAAGCACAGCGGCATGGGCCGCGAATGGGGCGTCGAGGGCATCGAGGAGTTCCTCGAGACCAAGGCCATCGGCATCCGGGTGTCCTGAGCGGCATGACCCAGGCGGCGCAGCACCCGGACCGGGGCTGCGCCGCCTTTTTCTTTGGCCCATCCCGTACACACCCATGACACCCACGCTCGACCAGGCCTGCGCCATGGCCCTGTCACGCCCCGCCGCGCAGCCGGCCATCGAGTTCGAGGGCCGCTGGCATGGCTGGGGCGAGCTGCGACAGCTGGCGGACCATCTCGGCACGCTGCTCGAAGCCAGCGGCGCGGCGCCCGGGGCGTCGGTGGTGCTGGTGCCGCGCAACCAGCCCTCCGCCATCGCCGCGCTGCTGAGCCTGATCGCGCGCCACCGCACGGTACGCATGGTCTACGCCTTCCAGGCCCCGGCGTCGCTGGCACGCGACCTCATGCGGCTGCGGCCCGCCGTGGCGGTGCTGGCGGCACAGGACTGCAGCGAGCCCGTGCTGGCCGCATTGCGCGAACAGGGCACCGCCGTGATCGCCCTGGACGGCCTGCAGGCACGTGCCCTGCCCGGCCTGGAACGCGCGGGGCGAGCAGCCGATGCACAAGACCCGGCATTGCCGCCGCGCATCGAGATTCTCACCAGCGGCACCACCGGGCCACCCAAGCAATTCGCGGTGGACTACGAGTTGATCGCCCGGCACATGGTGGGGCCGCTGGCCGGCGATCTCTCCGCCCTGCCGCCGAGCCTGCTGTTCTTCCCGCTGGGCAATATCTCCGGCATCTATGCCACGCTGCCGCCGCTCTTGAAGGGCCAGCGCGTGGTGCTGGCCGAGCGTTTCAGCGTGGCCGGCTGGCATGACTACCTGTTGCGCTATCGCCCCGAAGCGAGCGGCCTGCCGCCGGCCGGTGTGCAGATGGTGCTGGATGCGAACCTGCCTCGGGAGGACCTGGCCTGCCTGAAGCGCCTGGGCACCGGTGCCGCGCCGCTGGACCCGACCGTGCAGCGCGCCTTCGAGGAACGCTACGGCGTGCCGATCCTGTTGTCCTACGGCGCCACCGAGTTCGGCGGGCCGGTCACGGCGATGACGCTGGAGCTGCATGCCCAATGGGGGCAGCGGAAGTTCGGCAGCGTGGGGCGCGCCCTGCCCGGTGCGCAGTTGCGCGTGATCGACCCGGACAGCGGCGAGGCACTGCCGCCCGGACAAGAGGGGGTGCTGGAGGTGGTATCACCGCGGATCGGCCCGGACTGGATCCGCACCTCCGACCTGGCCGTGCTGGACGAGGATGGCTTCCTGTTCCACCGCGGCCGCCGCGACGGCGCGATCATGCGCGGCGGCTTCAAGCTGCTGCCGGAGACCATCGAGCGGGCGCTGATGCTGCACCCGGCGGTTTCCGCCGCCGCCGCGGTGGGCGTCGACGACGCGCGGCTGGGCCAGGTGCCGGCCGTGGCGGTGCAGTTCAGGCCCGGTATGGCGGCGGACACCACGGAACTGGAGACGCACCTGCGCCAGCACCTGCCGGCAACGCACGTTCCGGTGCACTGGCGCTTCGTGCAGGAGCTGCCGCGCACGCCCTCGCTGAAGGTGGAGCGCCCGGCGCTGCGGCGCCTGTTCGAGACCGGCTGAGCGGCCCTCAGCCGAGCTTGCTTCGAGTAGCGGAGACGTACTGGAGTACGGCGAGCACCGGAGATGCAAGATCGGGCAGCGGAGTAGGTTTACTCACATCCTCTAGCGGGGCTGCATGCGGATGGCACCATCGAGGCGAACGGTTTCGCCATTGAAGTAGCCGTTGCGGATCATCTCCAGCGCCAGGCTGGCGTATTCGTCGGAATGCCCCAGGCGCGGCGGGAACGGCACCATGTTGCCCAGCGCCTCCAGCATCTGCGGCGTGGCACGCGACATGGCCGGGGTGTTGAAGATGCCCGGCTGGATGGTGTTCACACGGATGCCCTCGCGCGACAGGTCGCGGGCAATGGTCAGCGTCATGCCGACGATGGCGGCCTTGGCGGCCGAGTAGGCGGCCTGCCCCATCTGTCCTTCGGTGGCGGCGGCGGAGGCGGTGTTGATCAGCACGCCGCGCTCACCGTTGATGGGTTCCAGCGTCATCATGCCGGCCGCCGCGCGGGTGATGCAGCGGAAGGTGCCCACGGTGTTGAGCTTGAGCACCCACTCGAACTTGTCGGTGGGGAAGATGTTGATCTCGCCGGTGGTCTTGTCGCGGCGCGCGGTGGGAATGGCGTTGCCACCGCCGGCGCAGCAGACCAGCACGCGCTCCTGGCCGTGGGCGGCACGGGCCTTGGCATAGGCCGCATCCACGCTCTCGTCGCTGAGCACGTCGCACTGGCAGAACAGGGCGCCGGTCTCGGCGGCGGCCTTCTGGCCCACGTCCTCGTTGAGATCGAAGATCGCGACCTTGACCCCGGCCTCGCGCAGGGCCTTGACCGTGGCCAGGCCCAGGCCGGAGGCGCCACCGGTGACGACGGCGGCCAGTGAGGAATCGATTTTCATGGGTGCTCCGGGCGGACGGCTTTGTGGTTATGGGGTCTGTGCAGCGTCAGACATTTCTAGCGCACCCCAGGGCTATATGCAACAATGTTGTTGATTAGTATGATCGCCGCAGGATGGAGGAAGTCTCATGACGCAGGTGATGAAGGGCATTCGGGTGCTGGAAGTGGCCCAGTTCACGTTCGTGCCGGCCGCCGGCGCGATCCTGGCCGACTGGGGCGCCGACGTGATCAAGATCGAGCACCCGCAGCGCGGCGACA
Organism: Solimonas sp.; assembly: GCA_030149365.1. GTDB lineage: Bacteria > Pseudomonadota > Gammaproteobacteria > Nevskiales > Nevskiaceae > Solimonas_A. The sequence goes on along the minus strand of JASBRP010000007.1, from coordinate 4,013 downwards.
CGCAACGCGGCTTCATCAACATGGGCGGCATGAAGATCAACCCCCTGCGCCACACCATGATGGAGCACCCCAACCGCGGCAAGCGCAGCGTGGGCGTGGACATCTCGACGCCGGAGGGCATGCAGGTGATCTACGAGATCGCCAAGACCGCCGACGTCTTCCTGACCAACTACCTGCCCTCGCAGCGGCAGAAGATGAAGTTCGACGTGGAGCACATCCGCGCGATCAACCCCAAGATCATCTACGCCCGTGGCAGCGCCTACGGCGACAAGGGACCGGAGCGCGATGTCGGCGGCTTCGACGGCACCGCCTTCTGGTCGCGCAGCGGCGTTGGTCATGCGATGTCGCCCGAGGAGCTGGGCGGGCCGCTAGCACAGGGCATCGCCGCATTCGGTGATTCCATCGGCGGCATGAACATCGCCGGCGGCATCTCCGCGGCACTGTTCCACCGCGACCGTACCGGCGAGGCCATCGAGCTGGATGTGTCACTGCTCAGCACCGCCTGGTGGGCGGCGGGCAGCGCCATCGACCTGTTCATCGAGGCCGGCAAGGTCATGCGCAACCGCATGCCCTCCTCCGGTGGCAATCCGGGAAATCCCTTCACCGGCAACTACCGCACCTCGGACGGCGGCACGATCAACCTCTGCATCCTGACGCCGGGCCCGGCCATTCGCGACACCTTCGCGCATCTCGGCATCCCCGAGGCCGCCGACGATGCCCGTTTCTCCGACGCCAAGGCGCTGATGACGAACTGGAAGGAGGCCGGCGAGCTGATCGCCGCGGCCTTTGCCAGCCAGCCCTTTGCCTATTGGCGCCAGCACCTCAAGACCATGAAGGGCCAGTGGGCGCCGATCCAGAGCCTGCTGGACCTGGCCTCCGACGAGCAGGCCCTGGCCAACGACATGCTGTTCGAGGTCGAGTCCAGCGACGGCGGCGCGCCGATCAAGCTGGTGCGCGGCCCGGTGCAGTTCAACCATGAGCCGGTAAAGACCACCCGTGCGCCGCAGGCTTCGGAACATACCGAGACCCTGCTGATGGAACTGGGCCTGGAGTGGGAGCGCATTGAGCAGCTCAAGGCTGCCGGCGCCATCGCCTGATTTTCTGGAAACGACATGAAGCCTGGAAAGAAGCTGAAGAGCACTGCCTGCGACACCGAGGTGATGGTGGTGCGCGGCGCCGACGTGGTGCTGGAATGCGGCGGCGCGCCGATGACGGAAGAGCGTCCGGCCGAAAAGGCAGCGCTGAATCCCGCCTTTGCCGAGGGCACCAAGATCGGCAAGCGTTATACGGATGCAGCCGGCAGCATCGAACTGCTGTGCACCAAGGCCGGCCAGGGCTCGCTGTCGGTCGGTGGCGTGGCGCTGCAGACGAAGGAAGCGAAGCCGCTGCCGTCGTCGGACTGAACCGCCGGGAATCGGGAATGGAGAATCGGGAATCGTAGAAGCAAAAAAGCCGGGATTCCTGATCACCTCCTCAACGATTCCCGATTCCCCATTCCCGATTCCCGTCTTTCCATGAACCTCTCCCTCATCCTCCAGATGGCCGCCGAGGCCGAGCCCGAGCGCATTGGCCTGGTCTGCGACGGCCGGCGCTGGTCCTATGGCGCGCTGCTGCGTGCCGCCCAGGGGGCTGCCACCCGCTTTTCCGAAAGCGGTGTCGGCTACGTCGCCCTGCTGGACGAGAGCAGCGAGGCCGCGCCCATCGCGCTGTTCGGTGCGGCGCTGGCGGGCATCCCCTACGTGCCGCTCAACTACCGCCTAGCCGATGCCGACCTGGCGGCGCTGCTCAAGCGCATCGCTCCCGCCTGCGTGATCGGCGACGTCGAGCGGGTGCGCCGGCTGGACCCGGACAGCGGGCACCAACTGCAGTCGCGCGCCGATTTCGTGGCAGCGGCGGAGCAGGCCGAGCCCTACGCGGGCGAGCCAGCCGAGGCCGGCATTGCGGTGCAGATCTTCACCAGCGGCACCACCGCGGCGCCCAAGGCGGCGCTGCTGCGCCATGCCAACCTGCTGTCCTACATCCTGGGCACGGTGGATTTCGGCGCTGCCCCGGAGGACGAGGCGGCGCTGGTCTGCGTGCCGCCGTACCACATTGCCGGCATCGCGGCCCTGCTGAGCTCGATCTATGCGATGCGCCGCATCCTGCTGCTGCCGGCCTTCGAGCCGGATGCCTGGCTGGCCCTGGCGGCGGCGGAGCGCGCCACCAATGCCTTCGTGGTGCCGACCATGCTCGGGCGCATCATCCAGCGCCTGGATGCCGGCAGCCCGCCGGACCTGTCGGCGCTGAATGCCATCGCCTACGGCGGCGGCAAGATGCCCACCGAGCTGATCGAGCGTGCGCTGTCGCTGTTCCCGCAGACCGCCTTCACCAATGCCTATGGCCTGACCGAGACCAGCTCGACCGTCGCGCTGCTGGGGCCGGAAGACCACCGCGCGGCGCACCAGGCCAGCGATCCGCAGGCACGGGCACGCCTGGGCTCCGTGGGCCGGCCGCTGCCGACCGTGGAGATCGAGATCCGCGACGAGGACGGCAAATGCCTGCCCGCCGGCGAGCGCGGCGAAATCTACGTGCGCGGCGAGCAGGTCTCCGGTGAATACCGTGAGCGCAGTGCGCTGGACGCGCAGGGCTGGTTCCCGACGCGGGACGCCGGCTGGCTCGACACAGAGGGTTATCTCTTCCTGGCCGGGCGGGCGGACGACGTGATCGTGCGCGGCGGCGAGAACATCTCGCCGGGCGAGATCGAGGACGTGTTGCTGTCGCACCCGGCGATTGCCGACGCGGCGGCCGTGGCCGTGCCCTCGCTGGAATGGGGCGAGGCCGTGGGCATCGCCGTGGTGCCGCGTCCCGGACAGGCGGCTCCTTCGGATGACGAGCTGAAGACGCTGATCCGCAACCGCCTGCGCTCCTCGCGCGTGCCGGAGCGGATCGCGGTGCTGGAAGCCCTGCCCTACAACGAGATGGGCAAGCTGCTGCGGCGCGAGGTGCGCAGGCTGTTCCAGGAAGCCTGACGGCAAGTCGGGGAACATCAAGACCGTCATGCCGGCGAAAGCCGGCATGACGATGTTCTAGCGGCGCGGCTTCTTTGCAGCGGGAGCCTGCGGCATCCTCGCCTGCAGCTCCGGGAATTCCTCCGGCCGCATGGTGCCCGCCATGCTCAGGCGCAGCATCTCCTGGGTGAAGCGGCCCACCAGCTCCTGCCGCTCCTTCGCCGTGCGCGCCTGCGAGCGCACGAACACCGGCCACAGGAAGGTACCGATCAGCATGATGACCGAGTGCACCTCGGTGTCGATGCCGGGTTGCGCGCGGTCCGAGCGGGCGAACTTCTCGAACAGCGTCTTGTAGTGGTGCCAGAAGGGGTCGCTGGTGGGCTGGCTACTGCTCAGCACCTCGAACAGCCAGGCGCGGCCCAGTTCCGGGTTCTCCATGGCGAACTCGGCCATGCGCTCCACCACCCACTGCGGATCGCTGGGCACCACGGCGTGCACGGTGCTGCCGTCGCCGAACACCGAGCGGCGCAGCCTCTCGCTGACCCAGGCGGTGGTCGCCTCCAGCAACTGCTCGCGCGTCTGGAAATGCTGGTAGGCCGTACCGCGGTTGACGCCGGCCAACTGGGCCACCTGCGAGACGCTGAGCCCCTCGGGCCCATCCTTGGCCAGCAGGGTGCCGGCGGCTTCCAGGATCGCGGCGCGGGTGCGCGCCGGGTCCTGGGGACGCCGCTGGGTCTTCGGGCGCAGGGCGGGTGAACTGCGGTCAGACATCCTGGCCCTTTCCACCTTCAGGCGGCCTTGGAATGATGGCTGAACATCTTCATCAGGTCGCCGGAGGTGATCGGCCGCGCCTGCTCGCCCTCTTCCAGCGGCTTGGCACCGCCACTGGATACCGGCGTCACGTCCACGCCGTCGGCCTTGGCCTTGGCTCGCAGGGCGCCCACGGTCAGGTCTTCGCGCTTGTGGCTCTTGAACGGGTCGAAGTTGAAGAAGCGCATGGCGTTCTGGTGCGTGACCTTGTCGATC
>JASBRP010000004.1 GCA_030149365.1 Solimonas sp. | reverse complement strand
CTACACCGAGCCACACGTACAGCAATTGGCAAAGAAGGGCCTGCGCAAGCTCGACGTGATCTGCCCCGGCTTCTCGGCCGACTGCCTGGAGACCCTGGAGGAGATCGCGCTGCGCTACGGCGAGAGCTTCCGCAAGGCCGGTGGCGAAGCGCTGCGCTACATCCCCGCCCTCAACGACGACCCGGCCCACATCGAAGCACTGAAGGCGATCGTCGAGAGAAACTTGGCTGGCTGGCGAGAATAGAGCCCGTATGGAGGCTGCAACGATCGTGCTTTACGCCTCATACGCTGCACTGCCCGCCTTACCGGATCTCGATGTGCCTGGGCCCATCGGCTGTGGCAAGGGCACGCACGGTTTAGCCGGCGCAGAGGACTAGCCCTGGGGCTGCCCTCCGGTCTGTCGGATGGCGCGGGCCTTGAGCGCGATGGCTTGCCTGCGCGCCAGCCCGAAGGCATCCAGATGGCGCAGTGGCATGGCCATGCGCGGATTCTTGCGGAGACGCTCCTGGTGCCGGATCAGGAAGTCCCAGTACAGCACGGTGAAGGGGCAGGCACCGTCGCCCTCCGACTCCCGCGGTGAGTAGCGGCAGCCGCGGCAGAAAGGGCTCATGCGATCAATGTAGGCGCCGCTGGCAACATACGGCTTGCTCGCCATCAGCCCGCCGTCGGCATATTGGCTCATGCCCAGCGTATTCGGCAGCTCGACCCACTCGACGGCGTCGACGTACACGGACAGGTACCAGCCATGCAGCGCCCTGGGCTCCACTCCGAGGAGCAAGGCATAGAGGCCGGTCACCATGAGCCGCTGAATATGATGGGCATATCCGTGACACAATGTCTGGGCTAGTGCGTCGCGTAGGCATGCCATCTCGGTCCTGCCGGTCCAGTACCAGTCCGGCAGCGGCTCGCGCGCGTCAAGCGCATTCCGATCCATGTAGTCGGGCATCTGAGTCCAGTAGATACCTCGCACGTACTCGCGCCAACCCAGGATCTGGCGGATGAAGCCTTCTGCCGCCGGCAGCGGGACTTTGCCGCTCTGCCAGGCCTGTTCGGCGGCGCCGACGACCTCGCGTGGATCAAGCAACTTGAGATTCAGCGCGGCAGACAGCTGCGAGTGGAACAACCAGGGCTCCTGCGGCCACATGGCGTCCTGATAACGGCCGAAATCCGGCAGCCGCTGCTCGATAAAGCGCTCGAGTGCGTGGATGGCCTGCTCTCGCGTGACAGGCCAATGGAACTCGTCAAGCGTCCCGGGATGATCGGGAAACTGCTCCTGGACGAGTTCGATCACCTCTCGGGTGATGGAGTCGGCCTCGAATCGTGGAGGGGCCGGATGACCCTGAGGCCCCAGCCGTCCGAATGATGCCCGGTTCTGCGCATCGAAGTTCCAGGCGCCTCCAGCTGGCGCACCGTCCCGCATCAGCACATGATGGCGCCGGCGCATCTCCCGGTAGAAGTACTCCATGCGCAGCTGCGAACGCGACTCCGCATAGCGGCGGAACTCGCGGACGCTAAGATAGAAATGGCGGTCATCGCGGACCTCCAGGGTAAGGCGATGGTCGCGAGCCACAGCGCGCAGTGCCTGCAGCACTCGCCAATCACCCGGTGCCGTCATGATCAGCCGCTCGGGCCGATGGCGCTCAATGGCAAGCCCGAGGCTGGCCGCGAGGGTATGGGAGCCCTGGGCGTCGTCGAGCCTTCCATAACTCAGCGAAAGGCCGCTCTTGCGCAGTCGATCCGCAAAATGTCGCATAGCCGAGAGAAACAGGGCGATGCGTTGCTTGGAGGACCAGACATGGGTCGATTCCTCGCGGACTTCGGCCATCCAGACCTGGTCGCGACTCCGGTCGAATCCGTCCAGGGCGGACGAATGGGCGTCTAGTTGGTCACCCAGGATCAGAACCAGGTTCCTGCATTTGCGCATCACCCGCATCCATGCACGGGCGAGCGCGGGGGGATCTCAGGCATGAGGGCTCCCGACTCCCACGAAGTTGATGGCCGCGTGCTTCTTGGTCTTGTCACACCTGCTTTACGACTGCGGCGGGGGTCGCGGATGCACCGGCAGGCGAACGAGGCCTCAGGTACCGACCTTGCCGCCGTCGGCCTTCCAGATCACCACGGTGGCGGGACGCGGGCGGCCGCCGGCACCGTTGTCGGGCCAGCGCGAGAAGGCCAGCGGGTCCTGCTGCGGCGTGGTCTCCGGCTGGTTGGGGTGGCCGCCGTATTCGCCCGGGTGCTGGATGTTGACGAACACGCAGCGCTGGTCGGGGGTGAAGCTGATGCCGGTGATCTCGCAGGCGGAAGGGCCGACCATGAAGCGACGGATCTCCTTGCTGTGCGGGTCGGCCACCAGCATCTGGTTGTTGCCCATGCCGGCGAAATCACCGGTGTTGGAATACTTGCCGTCGGTCTCGATCCACAGGCGACCGTCGGCGTCGAAGGACAGGCCGTCCGGGCTGTTGAACATGTTGTCGGCGTTGACGTTGGACGAACCGGCCTCCAGGGTGCCGGCGTCGTGCGCCGCGGGGTTGCCGGCGAGCACGAACAGGTCCCATTCGAAGCTCGTGGCGGCGGCATCGCCACCGGCCTCGCGCCAGCGCACGATCTGGCCGTAGACGTTCTTCTGTCGCGGGTTGACGTCGTCGGTGGTGCTACGACCGCTGTTGTTGGTCAGCGTGCAGTAGACCTCGCCGGTCTTCGGATGCACCGCCACCCACTCGGGGCGATCCATCTTGGTGGCGCCCGCGGCATCGGCCGCCAGGCGGGTGGCGATCAGCAGCGCGCCCATGTCCGGATACAGGTCGCCCAGCGTGCCACCGGCCACGGCGGGCGTGTCGAGCCGCAGCGGAATCCACTGGCCGTCACCCATCATGTCGCCGCTGACGGCGCCCGCGCCGAACTTGGCGACATACAGCGTGCCGTTCTCTAGCAGGTTGCGCGCCTTGTTCTCGGCATCGCCCAGCGCCGGATCGTAGGTGGCGTCGGAGACGAACTTGTAGAGATAGTCGTCGGCCTGGTCGTCGCCCATGTAGACCACCACGCGACGGTCCGCCGCCAGCCGCAGCGCGGCGTTCTCGTGCTTGAAGCGGCCCATCGCGGTGCGCTTTTTCGGCGTGGACGAGGGCTCGAAGGGATCGATCTCCACGATCCAGCCGAAGCGGTTGGATTCATTGGCTTCCTTGGCGTAGTCGAAGCGGTCGTCGCGCTCCTCCCAGCGGTATTCGCTGGCGGCGGCGGAGACGCCGTAGCGGCGCATCAGCGGGCTGCGGATGTCTTCGCCGCTGGTGGTGCCGAAGTAGTTGTTGAAGTTCTCTTCGCAGGTCAGGTACGTGCCCCAGGGGGTGTAGCCGTTGCCGCAGTTGTTGATGGTGCCCAGCGAGGATTCGCCGGCGGGGCTGGCGGTGGTACGCACCTGCTCGTGGCCGCGCACCGGGCCGGTGAGCTCCATCGGCGTGTTGGCGTGGATGCGGCGGTTGTAGGGCGCGCCGACCACCACCTGCCAGCTGCCGTCGGCCTGGCGCTGCACCTGCGCCACCGACACGCCATGGGCGTGCTGGCTCTTGCGCACGTGGTCCTGCGACCAGGGCGTGTCGCCCGACTGTACGTCCGGCGTGAAGAAGTATTCCGGGTTGATGTACTCGTGGTTCATCACCAGCAGGCCTTCGCGGCTGTTGCCGGCGCCCAGCGGGAAGAAACGCATGCCGTCGTTGTTGTCGCCGAACTGCAGCGCCTGCGCGGCGGCGTTCTCGCTGGCGTCGCCCTTCCAGGCCGGCGAATCGGCGAACAGCGGATCGCCCCAGCGGCACAGCACGGTATGGCGGTAGCCCTCCGGCACCACCACGTCGTCGCCGCTGTTCGCGGCCACCGACTTGAAGCCCAACAGGGGATAAGCGTCGCTGCGGTCGCAGGCGGAAAGCCCCGCGCCGAAGAAGCCGACCGCGCCGAAGGCCAGGCCGGCCTTGAGCACGTCGCGGCGGGAATAGACCATCGCGGCAACCTGGTTCAGGTGCAGGTTGGTGGAGGGATTGCTGGAGACGTCGTCGGCGTCGATGGCTTTCATGGTCGCGGGTCCGGTTGGCGTTGTGCGGCCGTGAGGCCGCGGCAAACCGGGCACGCTAGTGACGGCAAATGACAACAACATGACCTCGGGGCTGGGAAAAATGGCCTAGCGGACCGACCGTAGTCGGCCCGCCAGGAAAACCCCAGTCAGTGGAGGACCAGCGTGAAGCCGGAGACGGCCTCGACTTGCTCGAAACTGCGCAGTTCCGCGAAATCGGCTGGCCGCCTCGGGAATCCGAAGGCGCCGCTGATGCAGAGCGCGCCCCGGCGGCCGGCCAGCGCGCCGCTGCCGCTGCCCTGCACGCCCATGCAGCCAGTGGCACGGTAGCGCGCGGGATACGGGCCACTGCCTCCGGGGATCGGACCGAGCTCGAACAGCAGGCGCCCCTGCAGCGGGATATCGGTTTCGGGCAAAGGCGTGGCAGGGTCATCAAGCAGTTCGGTCAGCACCGAGCCGTCCGCCAGCTCCAGGCGCAGGCTCGTGGAGCCGAGTTCCGTCTGGGTGTTGCGCGGCAAACCGGCCACCGTCGGATCGACACGCAGGCGGAGTTCCCACTCGACCACCTGCCCGACCACCGGGCCCTCGCCCCGCCATTGCGCATCCGACGTATCCACCGTCGCCACGCGCACCGGGCCTTCGAGGCGCCAGCTCACCCAATCCTCGCCGCTGCCGCTGCGCTGCCCCTGCAGATCGTAGTGCAGCGAATACTTCAGCGCCTCGGCGCCGCTGAAGCTGCGCAGGCTCCGCAGCAGGATGTCGAGCGCGCTCTCCAGGAAGCCGGCGGAGGCAGACGCCGTGAGTCCCAGCAGCAGTGCGGTCAAGGCCAGGCGCTTCATGAGCGCTGGCCCTGCACGGTGATGGCGCAGTCCGAGCGTCCGGTCAGCAGGCTGCCCGCCAGCAACTGCAGCAGTGCCGCCACTTCCGCCGCATCGCCACCGTCCGCAAAGCCAGCCAGAACCTGCGCCAGCGCGGCCGGCGAAGGACTGGAAAAGTCGAACTGGCCGTTCATGCAGATGGTGCCGCGCCCGCCGGCCAGCAACCCCTTGCCCGTCACCTCCTGCGTGCCGCCGCAGCCGACGCCACGCAGGCCGAAGCCGATGCCCCCGGTTTGCGGCGACAGCACGCCGAGGTTCTGCAGGAAGTGTCCCTGCATCGGGATGTCGAAGGCGGAGGAACGCAAAGGCTCGCCCGCAGGAATCGTTGCATCGCCGGGAAGCAGGGGGCGCAGCAGGGCGCCATCGGCGAAATGGATGCTGCAGTCGATGCAGCGGAAGGTCAGGAAGTCACTACTGGTGGGCGAGCGGGCGGGATTCACGCGGAACCCCACCACCGCCGGCCCGAAGCGGCCGAGGCTCTTGCTGCCCTTGCCGGTCACCTGCCCCGTGGCGGGGTCGACGGCCGAGGCCACCATGTCGCCTTCGAAGCGAAAGAACACCTCGCCCGCCGCCAGGTCCACGTACGGGGCCTGCGGCGTGGCATTGACCTCGAAGTGGATCAGCAGCGAACGCAATCCCTCCCCGCCCGGAGGCGAGGAGGACCCGCTGCAGGCCACGAGCAGGCCCAGGCAGGCATAGAGTCCTGCCCGGGCCAGCCTCTTCAGCCTCAGGGGCAACCGTTGGCCTTGACCGCGACACCGGCCGGCGTCGCCGGGCACTGGTCGGCGCCGTCCTTGATGCCGTCACCGTCGCTGTCCACGCCGCAATCCTGCCGACGGCCGCTGGGATCGACCACGGCCACGCTGCACTCAGCCGGCGCGGCATTGCGGAAGCCACCCTCGCGCAGGAAGTACAGCGGCACCTGCAGGCCGACGTTGACGCGGTAGTCCAGCAGCCAGTCTTCGCCGCTCACCGATTTGTCGTTGACCTGCAGCTGGGCGCGCGCTTCCGTGCGCAGTGCCAGGCCGTACCAGGGCAGCGGGAACAGCAGACCGACACCGGCGCTGGCGCCAAGGTGCAGTTCCTCTTCGCCGTCCACGTCCTCGTTGACCAGGCCGACGCCGCCCAGGATCAGCGGCGTGAAGGCCGGCAGCGCGGCGATACCGGCCTTGGTGCTGGTGTAGTGATGCACCCAGTCGACGAACAGCGCGGTCTGGTAGTCCTTGCCGCCGTCCAGGTCGCGCTTGCGGCTGACGTCGAACAGGCTCACTTCCAGCGCGTTGTTGGTGCCGTAGTCGAGCGGAATGCCGACGCTGATCTGCAGGCCTCGGCCGCTGTCGGAATCGCGGGCGCTGTCGGAAATCTCGTGCCCGTAGGAAATGCCGGCATACGGGATGTCGTAGCCGGCGGTGGTCACCGCAAAGGCAGGCGCGGTACTGAGCCCTGCGAGCAGGGCCATGGTCTTGAGCTTCATTGCTTCCCCTTGTGCGCCGGCATCCCTGCCGGCTCCCTTGTAGTCGTTGGTTTGCCGCTGCTGCTTTCTTAGCAGGGGTTGGCCGGGTTGATGGCGGCGCGCAGTTCGCTGGCGCTGATCGACTGCGTGGCTCCGTTCAGATCGAGATCGGCGCTGCCGTCCGGCTTGAAGCGGAACACGGCCTTGCTCGACGCCGACACCACTTCCAGCGTGCCCGCGACGATCTGGTCGCCGTTCTCGCCGAAGGCCAGGCCGTCGGTGGTGGTCACGGTGGCCGTGCCGCCGCTGCAGGTCTTGGAGCTGTAGCCGTAGGGGCCGCTGATGCTCAGCAGATCACCCTGCACCACCTTGAACGGCGTGCTGGTGTTGCCGACGTCGGCGCTGAAGAACTCGCCGCCGGATCGGGCGTAGCGGTAGGCATAGACCGCGCGCGCGTCGGCCGGGCTGCCCTGCAGGCTCTTGACCTCGGACAGGCCGCGGTAGCTGACCTTGGTGCTGTCCACCAGGCGCGAGCCATCCTTCTTCTCGAACAGCTCGGTGTAGAAGTCGCTGCCGCTGCCGGCGCTGCCATAGCTCAGGCTAGCCGCGCTGCCACTTTCCTGCACGCCGTTGAGCGACAGGGTCTGCGTGACGTTGCCCTGCTGCGGGAACGCCGACTTGCAGTTGACCTCGCTGCTCTTGGACTGCGCGGTCTCAGCGGACTGCCCGCCGAACAGCGCGTAGTTGCGGCTGGCGCTGCTGTCCTCGGTGGTGAAGCTGCCGCCGCCCGGGCAGTTGCCGGAGCTGCTGTCAGCGGCGCCGACCTGCGCGCGCTCGTTGTTGTTGAAGGCCCAGGGACGGACGCGCTGCGAATCGGCGTTGCCGCTGTTCCAGGCGGAGGCACCGCCGGCCACCTGGTTGGCCAGTGCGCCGATCACGCCCAGCTCGCGCAGGGCATCGGCCTTGGATCCCAGCGCCGCGGCGCTGGTGTTGATGTCGCGGCTCTGCGGCACCGCCGAGTCGCCCGCCTGGTCGCTGCGGCTGCAAGCGGCCAGCGTCAGCAGCGAGCCTGCCAGCGCGAATCCCAGAACCTGTTGAATCTTGTGCGTCGTTGCCATGAATCCCATCGCTCCCTGATTTCTGAGGACCGCAAGCGGTCCACGGTGTCTTGATTTGCCTGAACTCTAGACAAGCGTTCCCTGCGCCAGAAGGAACTTTTTGTGCGGCCTTCTTCCAGACCGCGGCATATGTTTATTCCGCTTGATGCAGGTACTGCTCGAGCACGGCGGCACCCTGCACCACCCGGCGGTCACCCGCGCTCCAGGCCGCACACTGCACCCCACGCTTGAACACGAAGCGCTCGGGCGCCGTATGCAGCCAGACCCCTCTTTCGCCATTGCCCAGCGCCAGGCATCCCCGCTGCGAGGCCTGCGCATCCGGCACCGCCTCGTCCAGCTCGATCCGGTGCAGCTCGCCCGGCAGCAGGGCCCGCGGCGGCGGCGATTGCGTCTCGAACAGCAGCTTCCATCCGGTACCACCGCGCTGCGGCTCGCTGCCGCGATAGGACAAGGGCAGCGAGGCAGCTCCCAGGCGCAACGTTGCGCCGCGCAAACGGGCCGGCAGCGTCGCGTCGTGACTCAAGGCTGCCAACTGCAGGCGCTCCGGATCCGCGATCTCGAACAGCAGTTGGCCTGCCGAGACGAGCTCACCCTCACGCACCGGAGCGCTGGCCAGGGTGCCGTCGGCGGGCGCGCGCAGCGGTTGCAGCACCGCCAGGCCCAGTCCCGCCAGCTCGCGCTGGCGCTGCAGCGCGCGCCACTCCAGGTCGGCCTGTTCGTAGTAGACGTTGTTCTGCGTGGCGGCCGGATTGTCCAGCGCATCGGCCTGGACCCGCAGCCGCTCGAAATTCATCTTCGCGATGCGCAACCTCTCATCCAGCCGCGCGATCTCGGCCTGGCGGCGCGCGGCCTCGGCCTGTGCCATCGTTGGCCGCAGCCAGGCCAGCAACTCACCCTTGCGCACGCGCTCGCCAGGCAGGCGCCAGCGCTCGGCGGGCTCCAGCGTGCCGGATTGCGCGGCGCGCAGCTCTCCGGAGTAACGGGGATCGGCCACTACCTCGGCCAGCAGCGATGGGGCACCCCCCGTGCTGCCGATCACTTCGGTACGGATGCCGAGCAGGCGCTGCAGGCCCTTGGGCACCATCAACTCGGTGTCGCCGATGCGGCGCACGCCCTCCGGCGTGATCGAAGCCGCGTGGACGATGCCTGTCATCGCCAGTGCCACGGCTGCCGTCGCAAGGCGCAATGGCTTCACGAGCCTCGCCCCGACAAGGCGGCAGAGCCCTCGGTCACCACGCGTGAGTCCGGCGCCAGCCCGGCGACGCGTGCCCAGCCATCCGGCAGGACGGTGGCCGATACCTGGCGCAGCACGAAGCGCTCCGCCGCCTCATGCAGCCAGACGAACTGCCGGTCGCCACGGGCCTGGAGGCTGCGCGCCGGCAGCAACCAGCCGGCCTGCGCGCGACGCGACAGGCCCAGGCGCAGCGGCTGGCCGACGGCCAGGGGCTGCAGGGATGCGCCGGCGGCATACAAGGCACGGCGCGAGCGCGAGACCGGGTCCAGGGTTTCTCCCAGGAAGCTCAGCGGCAGTCGCCCGCCCTGCAGTGTCCAGGCCTCGGAACCCGAGGCACTGTCGTAGTCATCGCCATCGAACAGCAGCTCCACCGCCACGCCACCGCTGCTGTTCAGCTCCAGCAGGGTTTCCCCCTCCGCGGCGACACGCCCGCTGCGCAAGCCGGAACGCAGCACGATGGCGGAGGCCGGTGCGCGGATCGCCACGCGGCCATCCAATGCGTGCCGAAGCTCCAGTTGCCGCGCCTTGGCGATGCGGTAGTCGGTCAGGATCTGGATGGAGGGTGTCGGCAGGCGTATGTCGAGATTCTCCGCCTCGTCGATCGAGTAGCGCTCGATCTGCAGTCGGCCAAGCTGCACGTCGCGCTCCACGCCGACGCGTTCGGCCTCCAGGTCACGACGCTGCGGCGCCGTCAGCGCCGGGCGCAGCCAGGCCAGCAGCTGGCCCGCGGCCACCGTGTCTCCCGCCACCGCAAAACCTCCCGGTGGCGGCTCCAGCGTGCCGGCCTGGATGCTGGTCACGCGCAGGTGCCGCCGCGGATCCACCACCACGCGCGCCGGCAGCAGCACCGTGGCCGGCGCATCGGCGCGCTGGGTGCGCAACTGCAGGCGCCGCTGCTCGGCCTTGTCCAGTTGCAGCACGCGCTCGCCCGGCGCCGCCCATGCCAGCAGCGGCAGGCACAGCAGCAGGGCGGCGGCGCGGATCATCTGCGATGCATCAGGGCGTGGCGCGGGCGGCCGTCGCGGGCGACGGTGCATCCTTGAGCAGCGCCACGACCTTCTGCAGGCCCTTGAGCTGGGCGATCCGCAGCGGCGTGTAGCCAGCCTTGGACGCCAGCGCCGGATCGGCGCCGCGCGACAGCAGGTAGCTCACCTGCTCTTCGCGCCCGCTGACGCTGGCGAGATACAGCGCCGTGATGCCGCGATCGTTGCGGCCGTTGACGTCGGCGCCGGCTTCGAGCAGCAGGCCCAGCAGGTCCGGATCGGCACCGGCGTAGACCGCATGGATCAACGGCGTCCAGCCGGCGCGATCCGCCAGCTCCGGGTTGGCGCCGCTGTTGAGCAGCAGCTTCACCGCCAGGATCTGCTTGTGGCTGACGGCGCCGATCAGCGCCGTCTGGTCCAGCGAGTCGAAGGCGTTGACGTCGAGCCCGGCCTTGAGCTCGCGCGCGACGTCGAGCAGTTCGCCCGCGCGTGCGTGGTTGACGAAGAAGGCGACGCGTTCCTCCTGCGTCAGCGCCGGCTGTGCGTCGGCAACCGGCGCGGCGGCGGGCTTGCCTGCTTCCGGCGAGCCGGAGGTGGTGGCGCAGGCGGCCAGCAGCAACGGCAACAGGGCGATGACGATCTTGTTGGGATTCATGTCGTCTCCTTACTTGCTGTTACGGGCGACGGTGCCGGGATTGCTGATCTTGGCGCCGGCAGTCAGGCGCGCGGTCAGTTCCTCGATGCGGATCTGCGCGGCCTTCTGGCGCAGCGCTTCCTTGACCGAGTCATCCAGCGCTTCGAAGTTCTCGGGGTTGGCGACCGCGCGCGGGGCCTCTTCGAGCTTGATCACGTGCCAGCCGAAGCGCGTGCGCACCGGCGTCTTGGTGTACTGGCCCTTCTTCAGCGCCTCGACGGCGTCGGTGAAGTGGTGATCCACGAAGATGTCGGGGCGGAACCAGCCGAGGTCGCCGCCGTTGGCCTGGCCACCCGGGTCCTGGGTGCTGCGCTTGGCCAGCGCGGTGAAGTCCTCGCCCTTGCCGAGCTTGGCGATCAGGTCCTGGGCCTGTTCCGGGGTCTGCACGAGGATGTGGCGGATCTTGTATTCCTGGATCTTGCCGTTGGCCTTCTTGAAGTCGTAGCTCTTCTTCAGCACCGAGTCGGTGATGGGGTCCTTGGCGAAGAAGTCCTCCAGGTAGGCGCGCGACAGGATCACGCGGTTCTGGAAGGCCAGCTGGTCGGCGATCACCGGCACCTTGTCCAGGCCCTGCTTTCTCGCTTCCTGCGCCAGCACTTCCTGGGTGATCAGCTCGGCGCGTGCTGCCGCCTGGGCGTCGGCATTCTCCGAGCGGTTCGACTTGTTCTCGGGGTCGATGCCCTGGCTCATCAGCAGCACGTGGTTGCGGCTGATGGGCTGGCCATTGACCAGCACGTCCGCGGCCAGGCCCTGTGAGGCGGGGGCGGCCAGCGCCGCGGTGGAGCCCAGCACGGTCGTCAGTGCCAGGGCAATGAAATTCTTGGTGTAGGTCATGTTGTTCATCTCTGTTGAATCAAGGTCATTTACACGGCCGTTGAAGCCGAAAAGGACGCTGCCTGCTTGCGCAGGCAGCGTCCGTGTACGTCAACGTTTCATGACGGCCGCTTTGTCGGCCTTGTCTTACTGCGTGCCATCCGCGTCGATCGGCTTGGCCGGGTAGTAGCCCGGGCCGAACAGCGCCGCACCGTCACGCTCGAAGGCTGCCGCGTGCGGCTTGGCGCCGCCCTTGGCACCACGGGCGCCCGGCCAGGTCCAGCCGTCACGCGCCTTGCTGTCGAAGTCCAGGCAGGGCGTGCCGAGCAGTTCGTCGGTGAACGAGGTGTCGAGCACCGTCGCGCCGGTCTTGCGGTCGAACTTGCCGAGGCAGATCGTGCGGTCGCCGTCGGAGCCGGTACCCGGACCCGGGACGTGCTGCAGTTCCACGAAGTACTGGATGAAGGCGAAGCGGGCGGAGCCCGAAGCCTCCGGCTGGCCTTCCACCTGGTCACGCGGCAGGCCGAGGCCGTTGACCACCTTCGGCCGCAGGTCCAGGTAGCCGCCCTCGCCGTTCGGCGTGCGCTGGTGACCGAGGCGGTCGTACAGCGTGAAGTGCGGGCCGCCGTGGGTGTACAGGTTCTGCAGCGAATTGAGGTTGCCGCTGCCCGGCGTGCCGCCGTCGCCCGAGGGCTCGCCGCCGGTCTGCTGGCCGTTGAGGATGATGCCCGCCACGTCCAGGCCATCCAGCAGGCCCAGGCCGTCGACGTTCAGCTCCAGCAGGCTGCGGATGGCACTGCCGTCCAGCACGTTGCCGGCCGCGTCGGTGATGTTGTTCAGCAGCGTGCCGGGGTTCAGCACGTTGTCGAGTACGCTCACCAGGCGCAGGTAGCCGGTGCCGACCTGGTCGGTGTTGGAGGACACCGTGGTGGGCAGGCCCTTGCCGTGCGGGCCGGTCTCGAACTGGCCGATGGCGCCACGGATACGCGGGCAATCGTCCGCCTCGTTGTTGTGCTTGAGCACGTTGAACTTGCCGCTGGCACCGGCGAAGCGGTTGCTGCGCGTGGCCGAGGTACCCAGCGAGGTGTTGGCCGGACGGGTGGCATCCGGCGGCGGGAAGTCGCAGGCGATGCGGGTTTCGGCGGTATCTGCCTTGCCCTTGGCCAGCAGCGGACGCACGTCGACGGTCAGCACGCGACGGCTGTGCTGGCGCGGGTAGTCACGGTCGAACACGGCGCTGCCCGAGGGATCGATGCTGGGCGGGCTCTGGATGCCCGATACCGGCTGGATCAGGAAGCGGTCATCGTCCGACAGCGTGAAGTACGACACGCCCGAGCAGGGGCCGACGTCATACACCGGGCGCCAATAGGGGCCGTTGCCGCCGTAGGCGTTCGGCTGGTCGCCGCGGATGGTGATGTCCGGCGAGTAGTACAGCACGCCACCGCACATGCTGGCGGTGAAGGCGCCGTCATGCGGCACGTAGTCGGCGTCGCCCGGCTTGCAGTCGGAGGAGCTGATCTTCGAGGCGTCGTTGGCCGACACGCCGGCCTTGGTCACGGCGGCGTCGTAGGACGGATCGCCCAGGTTCTCCCAGCCCTTCTGGCCCACGCAGTGATGCGACTGGTGCGCCAGGCCGAAGGCCATCAGGCCCTCGTTCTCCTCGTGGAACAGCACTTCCTCGTGGCGAGGGCCATCCGGCACGGCGCTGACCGAGCGGATGTAGGAGTTGTTGCCGTAGACGTTGGCTTCCTTCAGCGAGTCGCGGGTCTTGCCCAGGTTGTAGACGCCGCTGGTCTCCCACACGCGCACCGAGGCGCCGTAGGTGGAACCGCAGATGCCCAGGGGGCCGACGTTGACGGTCTGGTTCTTGGCGCAGAACACCGACAGCGCGCCATTGATGGCGGCGGCGCCGATGGAGGCCGGCACGGCGTAGTCCGAGGTGGCCAGGTACTTGCCGTCATAGGTCAGGCCCATGCCGTGAGGCTGTGACTCGTGACCGGCGTCGGAGTTGCCCAGGAAGAACACGCCCTGGTTGCGCTTGCGTGACTCGCGCTGGTCCGGGTAGCTCGTGTAGTTCGTCGGGTTGCGCGGCTGGTTGGCGCTGACGCAGCCCGGGTACTCGGTGATGCCCTTGTGGCCCGGTTCGGCGCTGTCTTCCGGCGTGGTGCCGCCGACGCAGCCCAGCAGGCCCACGGTCTCCAGCAGCGGCGCCACCGCCGGAATCGACGGGGTGCAGATGCCGGCGAGCGTCGGCGCGTTGCGGCCCGGGTCGATCTCGGTGACCGTGCCCATGGCGCCGTAGCCGTAGCTGCCCATGTAGGTGTAGATGATCTTGTGATCACCGCCCGGCGCCGGCATGACGATGAAGTCGTCGGTCAGCGAGGAGCGCTTGGGCTGCGTACCGCAGACCACCAGGTCGGCCTTCTGGATGTTGCGCACGCTGGTGATGTCGTAGCGGAACACGTTCTTGCTGATCACGCCGCCGCCGAAGGTGTACTTGCGGCCCTTCTGCAGGCCGTCGCCACCACCGGAGATGTACGAGGTGTAGCTCAGCATGTGATGCGGGTCGTTGTGCGCATCGGAGTTGGCGATGATGCCGCCCGGCAGGATGTTGGACAGCGTCACGCGCGGCAACTCGGCGGTCCAGATGACGTCGCCGTAGCGGGTGGAGTTGGGCTCCACGTCGACCACCGCCAGGAAGTCCTGGGCGCTGTCGGGGCTGCAGGTGCCGATGGGGACCGGCAGGGCGCAACCGTCGCCCGTCCAGACCAGCAGCACCGAACCGTTGGGAATGATCTCCCCCGTGTACTTGTTGATGGCGGCAGGCGCAGATGCCTGAGCCGCTCCCGCCGCGGCGATCACGCCGCTGGTCGTCGCCGCGAGTGCAACTCGCCGCAACGACCGCAGGACTCCCTTGGAAAATTTGTACATATCCACTCCTGTGGCTTTCGCTTGTTTGTGCCGCACGACAGGCGGCATTCGGAGCGGAGAATAGCGATGCACAAGAGCTCGTAGACCCTTACGTAAATAGAAGATTTTCTGCTGGGTTATGGTCGGCATGGGTATAAGCTCATGCCTTGGTGGCGATAAGCCGCAACAAGGGCTGCTCGCCATGGCGCAGGAACAGTGCCGGCGTGATGAAGCTGTCGAGCAGCGTGTTGCTGAGCAGGCCGCCGAATACCACCAGTGCTACCGGATGCAGGATCTCGCGCCCGGGAGTACCGCCCGCGAGCACCAGCGGCAGCAGCGACAGCGCCGCGATCAGCGCGGTCATCAGCACCGGCGCGAGCCGCTCCGCGGAGCCACGCAGCACCAGGGCCTCACCGAAGGGCTCGCCCTCGTCGCGCGCCAGGCGGATGTAGTGGCTGATCTTGAGGATGGCATTGCGGACGGCGATACCCGCCAGCGTGACGAAGCCGACCAGGCTCGCCACGGACAGTGGCGTGGCGGTGATCGCCAGCAACAGCACACCGCCCGCGCAAGCCAGCGGCACGTTACCCAGCACGATCAGGGCCAGCCGCAACGAGCGATAGCGCCCATGCAGCAGCACCAGCATGAACAGCAATGACAGCGCCGCCAGCAGCAGCACCCGTCGCGCCGCCGCGCGCTGCTCCTCGGCCTGGCCTTCGAAACGCAGCTCGTAGCCCGGCAGCAAGGACAGGTCCTGCAACTGCTGCCGCGCCTGCGCGCCGGCGCGCTCGAAGCCACTGGCGGCCGGAAAGGCGGACACCGCGATGCGTCGCCGCGAGCCCTCGCGGCCGACCTGGTAGGCGCCGGGCTCCAGCTCCAGGCTCGCGATCCAGGACAGGGGCACGAGACCCGCGGGGGTCTCCAGCGGCAGCTCGCGCAGCGCCTCCACCGTGCGCTGCTGCTCCGCCAGGCGCAGCACCAGTTCATGACGGCGATCGCCGTCGACGAACTCCGATAGCGGCAGGCCCACGGTCAGGCTGGAGACCTGGCGTAGCACCGCGGCCGGAGACAGGCCGTAGAGCGCCGCCGCACGGGTGTCGACGCGCAGGCGTGCCTGCGGCACGGCGTCTTGCCGTTCGACCTGCACGTCCGCCAGGCCCGGTAGCGCCTGCAGGCGTGCCTGCACCTCCCGCGCCAGATGCCGCAGGGTGTCCAGGTCGTCGCCGAAGACCTTCACCACCAGTGGCGCGCGCACGCCCGACATCAGGTGATCGATGCGATGCGAGATCGGCTGGCCGATGGCGATGTCGCCCGGCAGCACCGAAAGGCGCTGGCGCAGCGCCGCCACCACCTCCTCGCGCCGCGCATCTGGCGCCAGCGCAACGTCCAGCTCCGAGTAGTGCAGGCCCTCGGCATGCTCATCAAGCTCCGCGCGCCCGGTGCGGCGACCCACGGCTTCGACACCGGGCACTGCCAGGATCATCCGTTCCGCCAGCAGGCCCAGGCGATCCGACTCCTGCAGCGAGATGCCCGGCTGCAGGACCAGGTTCACGGTCAGCGTTCCCTCGTTGAAGGGCGGCAGGAAGCTGCGCGGCAGCGACCATGCCGCGGCGATGGTGATCGCCAGCAGGGCTAGCGTGACGACCAGCATGGCCCGCGGCCGGTGCAGGCTTTGCGCCAGCAACGCGGCATAGCGCTCGCGCAGGCGCGCCAGCCAGCGCCGCTCGCCGATATGGGCTGGCACGCCGCTGCGCAACAACAGGCTGCACAGCACCGGCGTCAGTGTCACCGCCACCAGCAGGCTCGCCAGGATGGCGGTGACGTAGGCGATGCCCAGCGGCAGGAACAGGCGGCCCTCGATGCCGCCCAGCGCGAACAGCGGCAGGAAGGACAGCACGATGATGAACGTGGCATAGAGGATGCCCGAGCGCACCTCGACGGTTGCCGCCAGGATCGTTCCCAGCACGTCGCCGCTGCCGGCCCTCAGCCGGCGCATGACGTTCTCGACGCCGACCACGGCGTCGTCCACCAGCTCGCCGACGGCGATGGCAAGGCCGCCCAGGGTCATGGTGTTGACCGACAGGCCAAGCCACTGGAACACCAGCACGGCCGCCAGCATTGAAAGGGGAATGGCCGCCAGCGCGATCAGGCTCGGGCGCAGGCCGGCGAAGAAGGCCAGCAGTGTCAGCGCCACGATCACGCTGGCATGCAGCAGCGAGGCGCCCAGGTTGTCCACGGAGCGGTCGATGAAGTCGGCCTGGCGGAACACGGGCGACACCCGCGCTCCCGGTGGCAGTCGCGGGGCCAGCTCTGCCAGCCGGCCTTCCACCGCCGCGGTGACGGCGACGGTATCGGCACCCGGATGCTTCTGCACGGCCAGGATCACCGCCGGCCGGCCGCCGTGGCCGGCGGCCCCGCGACGGATCGCGTGGCCCTGCCCGATCTCCGCCACCTGGCCCAGGCGCAGCGGCGAGCCGTCGCGCCAGTCCACCGCGACCTGCGCCAGCTCGCCGAAGTCCACCGGCGCCGCGCGGCTGCCCACCGGGATTTCCTGGCCGTGATCCTCGGCATAGCCGCCGCCTGCGGCGCGGGCGTGCCCGCCCAGGGCCTGCTCGATCTGCTGCAGCGAGACGCCGAGCGCATGCAGCCGCTGCGGATCGGGCCGGACCTCGATCTGCCGCAGGTCACCGCCGATCACGCTGACCTGGGCCACGCCCTGCACG
Source organism: Solimonas sp. (assembly GCA_030149365.1). Classification (GTDB taxonomy): domain Bacteria; phylum Pseudomonadota; class Gammaproteobacteria; order Nevskiales; family Nevskiaceae; genus Solimonas_A. The sequence goes on along the minus strand of JASBRP010000004.1, from coordinate 241,628 downwards.
CCGAGCAGCGCCGGGCGCAGCGTCCAGTCGGCGGCATCGCGCAGGCCGGCGGGGTCTGTGTGCTCCGGGTCCTGCCACTGCAAGGACAGCAGCAGGATTTCGCCCATCAGCGAGGTCATTGGGCCCAGGCGCGCCTTCAGGCCCGCCGGCAGGCGTGCCAGGTCGAGCCGCTCGGCCACCAACTGACGCGCGCGGTAGGGGTCCATGTCCCAGCCGAATTCGACATAGGCCAGGGCCAGGCCGGGCGCGGTGGTGGTGCGCAGACGCTGCAGGCCCGGGATGCCCTGCAGCGCCGCTTCCAGCGGCACCGTCGCCAGCGTTTCCACATCGGCCGTCGCCAGTCCCGCCGCCTCGACGTGCACGGTGACGGTGGGGCGGTTGAGCTCGGGCAGCACGTCCACCGGCAGGCGCTGCAGGCTGGCCAGCCCCGCAATCAGCAGGGCCAGCGAGAGCAGCAGCACCAGCGCCCGGTTGTGCAGGCTCCAGTGCAGGACGCCAGAGAAGCTCACGCCCTTCTCCGGCGCCGCCGGACGAAGCCGACGCCGACCAGGGCCAGCAGCACGGCAAGCGCAGCGGCCAGCCAGGGCCATGCAAAGGAGTGCCCTGCCGGTGTCTCGTCGGCAGCGGGCGGCGGCAGGCTCAGCGCGAAGCTCTCCTGCCAGTCCTGCCCGCGCAACTGCAGTTGCAGCGCATCACCTGCCGGCAGCAGGTCCAGCGGCAGGCGATAGACACCCTCGCCCAGCGCTTGCGCTTCGACGCGACGATCCGCCGCGGCCACGGCCACGGCCAGGTGCTCCAGCGGCGCGTTGCTGGCGTAGTCATCGGCGTAGATCAGCAAGGCCTCGGCGTCGCGCACCACCACCACCTCGACGCGCTCCGAATGCAGTGCCACCCGCGGCTCCAGCACCGTGGCGACTGCTTCTGCCGGCCCACCATGCTCATGGCCTTCATGCGCCTGCGCCGGCAGGGCTAGCGCCATCATCAGTACCAGCATCAGCCGCGTCATGGCAGAGGCTCCGCGTAGCGATCATCCTGCAGGAAGGCTTCGTCGGTCAGAGATTCGAGAAAGGCCACCAGCGCCTGTTGCTGTTCCGGGTTCAGGCTCAGGCCGCCACGCAGCGCCGGATCGAGGGCCGCGGAATCCTGGATGCCGGAGGCATAGTGGCGCAGCACCTGCGCCAGCGTGTCGAAGCGACCGTCATGCATGTAGGGCGCGCTGACCGCGACGTTGCGCAGCGAGGGCACCTTGAAGCGGCCGCGGTCCTCGGCCTTGCCGCTGATGACGCTGCGGCCAAGGTCGGCGCTGTCCGCGTCCAGGCCATTGCCGCGGTAGCTGTAGTCGGTGAACAGGGGCTCGCGGTGGCAGGACGCACAGTGCTGCCGGAACAGCGCCAGGCCCTCGCGCTCCTGCGCCGAAAGCTCGTCCCGGTCATAGCGCGAATCGGCCGAGTGCAGCGTGCCGACGAACTGCGTCAGCGCCAGCAGCATGCGGCGACTGTCGATTTCACCGGGGCCGAAGGCGGCCTCGAAGCGGCGGCGATACCCGGCGTCGGCCCGCAGCTTGGGCAGCACACCTTCCAGGGTCTCGCCCATCTCCACCGGGTTGCCCAGCGGCGCCAGCGGCTGCAGTTCGAGATTGTGGATCGCACCATCCCACATCAGCTCGGGCTGCCAGGCGAGGTTGAACAGCGGCGGTGCATTGCGTGTGCCGTTGGCGCCGTTCAGGCCATGACTCACGCGATGATCCAGGTGCGCGAAGGCGGCGAACTGCTGGTGGCAACTGGCGCAGGAGATGCTGCCGTCACGCGACAGGCGCGGATCGTGGAACAGGCGGCGCCCCAGTTCGAAGCCGGAGGCCGTGACCGGGTTGGCCGAGAAGTCATACCGGGGCGCCGGCCAGCCCGGGGGCACCGCGGGCCGCGGCGTCGGGAAGCTCTCGACGGCGTCCGCCAGGCGCTGGCGCAGCACGCCATTGGCGGCGAAGAGCAGCACCACCACGATCAGGGGCAGCAGGATCACGGCGCGCCGCCTCATCCGCCGCCGCGCCGGCGCGGTTCATGGTGCAGGTGATCGACCCGGAACATCGCCGCCGCATTGTCGGCCAGCGGCCTGGCCGCGACCGGGTCCATGGCCTCGGGCAACTGCGCGATCCGCACCGGGTTCACAGCGGACAACAGCGCGCCCACGTCCACCGCCAGATGCACGGTCGGCTTCACCCGCTCCTCGACACGGATCGGACGCTCGCCGAACGGCAGGTAGATGCGACGCGCCAGCGAGGGCTCGCCGCCGCCCACGTGATAGCTGTAGCGGCCACCGGATGCCGGTGACTGCGGAGAGGTTCCTTCCAGCACCAGGAAGATGTAGCCGCTCTTCCAGGTCCAGAACATGCCGCGCGCAGGATCCAGCGCGCCGGTCTGCGCGCCGGCATGGTTGCGGGCGTCATCCACGCCCAGCAGGAACTCGATGCCCACGTACTTGCCGGCCGGCAGGCCGGTGATGCGCAGGCGCCGGCTCTCGGCCTTGGCCTCGTCCACCAGGTGATAGGCGTCCGCCGATTCCGCCGGATGCTGCGGCTCGAACCAGCTGCCGTCGGCCCGGCGCAAGCGCGGCAGGCTCAGGTAGTAACGCAGGCGCTGGACCGTGAACGCCTCGCCCGCCGCATTGCGGTACTGGCCTTCATCCAGGCGCAGCGGCTCGCTGCCGACGACGTGGCTGATGTCGATCTCGGCATCCAGCTCCAACGCGCGGCCGCAAGCGGCCAGCCCCGGCAGCATGGCCAGGATCAGCAGTGCCGCGCGCCTCATAGCGTGCGCAGCGCCGGCAGCAGCTCGCGCACGCGGTTGCGGCGTTCCTCGGGGTCGGCCAGGCGGCCCACGTCGTCCACCACGTCGCGGCTCAGGTGCGGCGCGAACAGCTGGATGAAGTCGTACATGTAGCCGCGCAGGAACATGCCGCGGCGGAAGCCGATGTGCGTGGTGCTGGACTCGAACAGGTGGCCCGCGGGCAGGCGCACCAGGTCGCTGTCGGTCTGCGTGTCGTAGGCCATGTCGGCGACGATGCCGACACCCAGCCCGAGGCGGACGTAGGTCTTGATGACGTCGGCGTCCACCGCCGTCAGCATCAGGTTGGGCTTGAGTCCGCGGGCGCCGAAGGCCTTGTCGAGCTGCGAGCGGCCGTTGAAGCCGAAGGTGTAGGTCACGATCGGATACTTGGCCACGTCCTCCAACGTCAGCTCGGCGAGCTGTGCCAGCGGATGCTCCGGCTTGACCAGCACGCAGCGGTTCCAGCGGTAGCAGGGCAGCATCACCAGTTGGTCATAGAGGTCCATAGCCTCGGTGGCGATGGCGAAATCCGCCTGCCCTTCCGCGGCAATCTTGGAGATCTGCACCGGCGAGCCCTGGTGCAGGTGCAACGAGACCTTGGGATAGCGTCCGGTGAAGGCGCTCACCACGCCGGGCAGCGCATAGCGCGCCTGCGTGTGCGTGGTGGCGATCGCCAGGTCGCCGGCATCGGTGTCGCGGTACTCGCCGGCGATGCGCGAGATGTTCTCGATCTCGGTGAGCACGCGCTGCGTGTGCTCGAGAATGCGGCGGCCCGCGGGCGTCACCTGGGTCAGGTGCTTGCCGCTGCGCTCGAAGATGTCGACGCCCAGTTCCTCTTCCAGCACACGGATCTGCTTGCTGACGCCGGGCTGGGAGGTGAACAGCGCCATCGACGCGGCCGTGACGTTGAGCCCGCGGCGCGAGACCTCGTGGATATATCGCAATTGCCGCAGCTTCATGGCCGGACTCCTTTGCCTGTGCTGCGCCCCACCCCGTTTTGCTGTCGCATTGCCGCCACCCTTAGAACCGATTTGCCGAACCGGCGTGCAATCTAGGGCAGCAGCGTTATATGTCAAAAGAATATGGTGTTTTACTTATATTCCCTCAGGGCCTATCTGTAGGGTATCGCCATCATCCCTTCAACGGGCCTGCCCGAGGCAACCTCCGAACAGGGCACGATGCACGCCGAAGGCGGCCTCGTCGTTGGCCGCCCGATAGATCGCCGAGTTGACGTCCTGGAGGTATTGGACCGGCAGCGTCTTGCCGTAGATGCCCTGCAACTGCGCCAGCGTATCGGCCTCACCGGCGCCGCCGGCCCTGCGCAGCTGCGCCACGGCCGGCACGCCCGCCATCTGGAAGCAGCGCAACTCGACCTCGCCCAGGCGCGACTGCAGGCCATGCTGCTCCAGACAGAACGAGAAGCGGCTGCGCGCCACGATGCCGGGCGCGGTGGTACGCGTCCAGATCGCGGCCTCGCGGCGGCGCTGCTCCAGCTCCGCGCCTTCGGCACCGCGCAGCAGGGCCTGCTGCACACGATCCGGCGTGGCCTTGGCGAAGCGCAGGGCCATCAGGCCGTAGTTGAGGCGCAACGCCTGGTCCAGGCACTGCTGTGGGGGATTTGGCTCTTCCGCGATCAGCATCTGCAGGAACAGCAGGCGCAGTTGCTCGGCGGTTGGCTCCTGCAGGGCCTGGGGCGTCGGCGCCTGAGCCGGAGCCGGGGTGACCACCGGCGGCAACGGCAGCGCCCCCGGGGGCGGGGGCGGGCGCGGCGCGGCCCAGGACAGCGTAGCGACGCCGGCGAGGGCAGCGGCCAGCAAGCAGGCAGGTAAGCGGCACTTCACACGGAACTCCAGGACGAAGGCGGACGCGGCGCGAGTCCAGCACGGGCCACCCGCCCCTCGCAAGTCCTGCGGATGCTCAAACGGGCCAGCGACTCCCGTTGCAGGACTCGGCCAGCGCCCACAGCCGCGCACCCAGGGCAGGGTCCAGGGCCAGGGGATTGGGATGCTGCAGTGCTGGCGCCCCCGCCATCTGCATCCAGCCGGACGGCCCTATGAAGGCCGCAGACGGCAGGCCCTCGGCGCAGAGCGCCACCAGCACGGAGTCGGCAGCCTGTTCGGCCTCCTGCCCGAAGCGCATCTGGGTATAGGCGAAGAAATCTGCCTTGAAGCGCTGCAGCCGGCTGTCGCTGGCCTGGCGGCGGCGGTTCTGCCCCAGCTGCGTCCGGCAGACACCGGGATGTGCCGCAAGACTGCGGACGCGGCTGCCCGCGGCTTCCAGGCGCCGCTGCAGTTCCACCGCGAACGTGAGCGCCGCCAGCTTGCTCTGGCGATAGGCATCGATCGGCCTGTAGCGGCGCTGCAGGAAGGGATCGGCGAAATCGATGCGGCCCTGGCTCTGCACCAGGCTGGTGATGGTCACCACGCGCCCGGCCTCGCTGCGTTCCAGCAGCGGCAGCAACGGCAGCGTCAGCGCATGGGGGCCGATCAGCGCAACGGCCAGGCTCAGCTCCCAACCCTCGGCGGTCTGCATGCGCTGCGCCGGCGGATAGATACCGGCGTTGTTGAGCAACAGGTCCAGGCGATCGCCGCGCGCCACCACCGCCGTGACCAGCGCACGCACGCTGGCCATGTCGGAGAGGTCCACGGGCAGGAATTCCACCTCCGCGCCCGGATGGCGGGCCCGCAGCGCGGCGGCAGCCGGTTCGCCAGCGGCGGCGTTGATGTCGGCCAGCAGCACGCTTGCGCCCAGCGCCAGCAGGCGCGAGGCGCTGGCCAGGCCCAGGCCGCCGGCACCGCCGGTGACCAGGGCCCTGCGGCCTCGCAGCAGGCCAGGGGTTTCAGGAATGGCAAGACGCATGTCGCGATCCTCTGGGGAATCGCGACAGTGTCGCGGAGCAGCAGTCAGCCCACCTCGTCCGAAAGCGTGGCGCGCCGCTTCCGCAGCGGCGCCCCGGCAGCGAACCCTAGTTGCGGGCTCGTGCCAGCCGCTGCACCACCCGCGCCAGCAACTCCACTTCCTCGCAGGTGTTGTAGAAGGCCAGCGAGGGCCGCACCGTGGCCTCGACGCCGAAGCGGCGCAGGATCGGCTGGGCACAGTGGTGGCCGGAGCGCACCGCGATGCCTTCCTGGTTCAGGGCCTTACCGACCTCTTCGGTCTGGTAGCCCTGCAACACGAAGGACAGCACGCTGGTCTTCTCCTTGGCCGTGCCGATCAGGCGCAGGCCCGGAATGCCCCGCAGCAGCTGGGTGGCGTACTCCAGCAGGTCATGCTCGTAGGCCGCCACGTTTTCCAGGCCCAGGCGCTCCAGGTAATCCAGCGCCGCGCCCAGGCCGACCGCGTCGGCGATGTTGCCGGTGCCGGCCTCGAAACGTGCCGGGGCGCCGTGATAGACGGTCTTCTCGAAGGTCACGTCCTGGATCATGTTGCCGCCGCCCTGCCAGGGCTGCATCTGCTCCAGCAGCTCGCGCTTGCCGTAGACCACGCCGATACCGGTGGGGCCGAAGATCTTGTGCCCGGAGAACACGTAGAAGTCGGCGTCCAGCGCGCGCATGTTGACGCGCAGGTGCGACACCGCCTGGGCGCCGTCGATCAGCACCTTGGCGCCGGCGCGGTGGCCCATCTCCACGATCTGCAGCACCGGCACGATGGTGCCCAGCGCATTGGAGACCTGGGTGACGGCCACGATCCTGGTGCGGTCGTTCAGCAGCTTCTGGTATTCGTCCAGGCGCACCTGGCCGCTGTCGTCCACCGGGATCACGCGCAGCTTCGCGCCCTTCTCGGCCGCCAGCATCTGCCAGGGCACGATGTTGGCGTGGTGCTCCAGCTGCGACACGATGATCTCGTCGCCCTCGCGCACGTTCTGCCGGCCCCAGCTCTGGGCCACGAGATTGATCGCCTCGGTGGCGCCGCGGACGAAGATGATCTCCTCCGCCGAGCTCGCGCCCAGGAAGCGCGCCACCTTGTTGCGTGCGCCCTCGTAGGCATCCGTGGCGCGCGCGGCCAGCTCGTGCGCGGCGCGATGGATGTTGGAGTTCTCGTGCGCGTAGAAGTAGGCCAGGCGATCGATCACCGCCTGCGGCTTCTGCGTGGTGGCGGCATTGTCCAGCCACACCAGCGGCCGGCCATTGACGCGCTCCTGCAGGATCGGGAAGTCACGACGCACGGCCTGCACGTCGAAATGACGGCGCCCTTCGGGCACGGCGGGTGTACCGCGCGCCGGCGGCGTGGCGGACTCGGTGAAATAGTACTGCGGCGCAGCCGGAGCGGCAGGCGCGGGCGCCGCGGGCTCGCGCAGCACGTGTGTGTCCAGGCCCGCCGGCACGGCGAAGTCCGGCACCGTCGGCAGCGGAGCCGGCGCGGCGGACGAGGGCCAGCCACTGGCCTCGCCGAGGAAGTAGTAGGGCGTCGACGGCGGCGACAGCGGCGGCGCCGGCAAGGCGCTGTCGGTGGGCAGCGGCACCGGGGCGGCGGCCGGCAGACCGGCGGCGTAGGCCTCCGGCACGCCCTGGCTCACGCCACCGCCATGCGGCAGTGCCGGCGCCACGGTGGTGTTGAAGCCATGCTGGTCCAGCGACTGCGACTGCGTCGGCAGCACCCGCGGCGTGATCGCCGAAGGCGGTGCCGCCGCCGCGGCCGCTGCGGGCTGCGACACCACGAAGGGCGGCGTCGCCGGCAGGCTGGTGGCCAGCGGCAGGGGATTGGCCGGCAGCGGCGGCGCACCCGCTGGCTGCGGCAGGGTCAGGCCGGCCGGGCGCGAGGGCGCCGTCGGCCATTGGCCGCCGGTCGGCAGCTCCCGGAACAGATCGTTGGCGATCTGCGTCAGCGCGCCGATGTCGAGCAAGCCGCCCGCGTCCTCTCCCCGGCCTGCAAACTCACTTGTAGGTGTCGGGGTAGTCATGGAACTTGTTCACTTCCACGTCATCCAGGATCGCCACGGCATCGTCGGTGAGGATCGCCAGCGAGCAGTACAGCGAGATCAGGTAGGAGGCGATGGCGAAGCGGTCGATGCCCATCAGGCGCACCGACAGGCCGGGGCTCTGCTCGCCCGGCAGGCCGGGCTGGAACAGGCCGACCACGCCCTGGCGCTTCTCGCCCACGCGCAGCAGCAGGATCTTGCTCTTGCCGTCGGCCACCGGGACCTTGTCGGACGGGATCAGCGGGATGCCGCGCCAGGTCAGGAACTGCGCACCGAACAGGCTCACGGTCGGCGGCGGCACGCCGCGGCGGGTGCACTCGCGGCCGAAGGCGGCGATCACCAGCGGGTGGGTCAGGAAGAAGGCCGGCTCCTTCCACACCTTGGTCAGCAACTCGTCCAGGTCGTCCGGCGTCGGGGCGCCGGTCAGCGGGAAGATGCGCTGGCTCTCCACGACGTTGGCGATCAGGCCGTAGTCGGGGTTGTTGATCAGCTCGCTCTCCTGATGCTCCTTGATCGTCTCGATCGTCAGGCGCAGCTGTTCCTTGATCTGGTCGTGCGGGCTCGAGTAGAGGTCCGAGACGCGGGTGTTGATGTTGAGCTTGGTGGTCTGCGCGTTCAGGAAGTACTCGCGCGGCGCCGGGTCGTAGTCGACGAAGGAGTCCGGCAGCTCGCCCGATTCCTTGGCGGTGCAGGCGGTACGCACGTCGGCCGGGTTGAGCACCGTGTTGACGCGGTAGATGCCCGCCTCCACTGGCTGCCACTGCAGCAGATGCACCAGCCAGCGCGGCGTGATGATGGAGTACTGCGCCGGGGTCTTGGTGGCGTTCGCCAATTGGCGCGCGCCGCTATCGCCCAGGGTCTGGGGGGCGGTGTACTCAGCCATGAAAGTCGCTCCTTGCTGCGTCTTGAGGCGTTTGGAATAAGCTCAGATTCGCGCGTTATGAAGCGCGCTTCTACAGGCTATCGCCGCCATTGAGCTGCGCCTCAAAGGCGCGCTGCGGCACCAGCACGGTGCGTTCGCTGGTTTCGATCAGCGCGGCGATCGACGAACCCAGCGCGGACGCCAGCTTGTGGATAGTGGCGAGCGAGGGGCTAACCACGCCGCGCTCGATCTCGCCGAGATAGCTGCGGTTGAGATCCGCGGCTTCCGCCAGACGCTCCTGCGACCAGGCGTTGCGCTTGCGCGCGGTGCGGATGACCTGGCCGAACTGCCTTTCCAGACTGCTCATGATGATTCCCTGTTTGTTTCAACCGGCTGCCGCCGGTCCCTGTTGTGAACTTTCCTGCTGCGAACGCGCCTGCGTGACCTGGCTACCGGGCGGCACGCTGCGGGTCAGCCAGACGTTGCCGCCGATGCTGGAGCCCTGCCCGATAGTGATGCGCCCGAGGATGGTGGCGCCGGCGTAGATCACCACGTCGTCCTCCACCACCGGATGGCGCGGCGCGCCCTTCTGCAGGCTGCCGTCTTCCTCGGTCTCGAAACGCTTGGCGCCCAGGGTCACGGCCTGATAGAGGCGCACACGGTAGCCGATGACGGCGGTCTCGCCGATCACCACGCCGGTACCGTGATCAATGAAGAAGCTGTTGCCGATGCGGGCACCGGGGTGGATGTCGATGCCGGTCTCGGAATGGGAAATCTCGGCGAGGATGCGCGCCAGCAGCGGCACGCCCAGGTTGTAGAGCTGGTGTGCCAGGCGGTGATGGACGATCGCCAGGATGCCCGGGTAGCACAGCAGCACCTCGTCGACGCTGCGCGCCGCGGGGTCGCCGCGGTAGGCGGCCTCCACGTCCGAATCCAGCACGCCGCGCAGGGCCGGCAGCGAGGCGGCGAACTCGCGCACGATGGTCACCGCGCGCTGCTCCAGGTCGGCGGTACCGAGCTGCTGGTGCCGCGCGGTGTAGGTCAGCTCCAGCCGCACCTGGTCGAGCAGGCCGTTGAGGGCCGCGTCCAGCGTGTGGCCGACGTAGAAGTCCTCGCTCTCCTGGCGCAGGTCCGCCGGACCCAGGCGCATCGGGAACAGCGCGCCGCGCAGGCCCTCGGCGATCGCCTTCAGCGCATCGCGCGACGGAAACTCGCGGCCGCCGTACTCGCGGTTGCGCTGCTGCGTCTCGCGCCAGCGGCGGCGCGCCTCGTGTAGCTCGGCGACGATGCGCTCCAGGTCCCAGTGCTGCGCAGGTGCCAGCGGTGCCACCACCAGATCATGCCGGCTCATGCGCGCACTCCTGTCGATTGCGTCATCGTCGCTTCCCCGAAGCCCGTCCTGGCTCAGTCCTGGCTCAGTCCTGAATCCAGGGCAGTGCGTGCGAGCGCCAGCCGCCGCGCTGGCCGCGACGGTTGTGTTCGTCGATCTCGCCCTCGAAGCCTTCGAGGATGTTGAACACGCTGCCGAAGCCGGCCTTGGTGGCAGCCTCTGCCGCCAGCACCGAGCGGCGGCCGCTGCGGCACAGCAGCAGCAGCACCGCGCCCTTGGGCGCCTTGGCTTCCAGCTCGCGCACGAAGCGCGGGTTGCGGATCAGCGAGGTGCCTGTGGCCCAGGCCACGTGCAGGCTGCCCGGCACATGGCCGACGAACTTGCGCTCCTCGGCGGTGCGCACGTCGACCAGCACGGCGAGGCCCGAGGAGTACAGCTCCCAGGCTTCCGCCGGGGTCACGCCGCCGGCATAGTTGAGCCCGACGGACTGGGCATGGCCGCGCGCTTCCACCAGCGTGGGATGCGAGGGATCACCGACCACGACGGGCGGGATCGCAGCGGCAGCGGCCTGGGGACGGATAGCGGCGGACATGGTGACCTCTCTACGTTGGCGGTCCCGTTGGGGGACTGGTTGATCGCCATCCTAGACGCCCCGCAAGCAATCTCTAACTAATATAAATTCAGGTCTAAATTCCATCCTGTTATATACATTCGGAATGGCGCCGCACGTTCCCGAGCGCCATCTGCCGCCTTTCGCCACCAGAACCAAGGGCTTGGGCATATAAATATCAGCCGATATTCTTTTACTTCAGGGTTGGCGACGCATACCTTGCCGCCACAACTATCGTCAGGCCCGGGGTATTCAGAACATGTTTGGGGAATCCACTTCACGCTCGCCGCATTGGCGCCGACTCGCGCTGCTCGCGGCACTGGCCGCGCCGCTGCCGGCAATGGCCACCAACGGCTACTTCGCGCACGGCTACAGCGCCTCGCAGCGCGCCCTGGGCGGTGCCGGCACCGCGCTGACCGAGGATGCGCTGGTGTCCACGATCAATCCGGCCGGCCTGGTCTGGGTGGGCAACCGCATCGACGTCAACTTCAGCGTGTTCGCCCCGGTGCGCGACTACACCACCTTTGCGCGCGGCGAGAATGCCAACATCGGCATCATCTCCATCGACCCGGCGACGGTGAAGAGCGACAACGACCTGTTCTACATCCCCGGCTTCGCCTTCAGCCGCCGCATCGACGATTTCTCCAGCTGGGGTATCGCGGTGTACGGCAACGGCGGCATGAACACCGAGTACCAGGGCAACACCGCGCAGTTCGGCCAGGGCTTCGGCCTGGGTCCGCTGAGCTTCGCCACGCAGTGCAACGGCACGCTCGGCGGCGGTACGCCGGTGGCCGGCCGCGCTGATCCCATCGGCTTCTGCGGCGGCGCCACCAACAAATCGGCCGCGGCGGTTGACCTGATCCAGCTGTTCATCGCGCCGAGCTATTCCTTCAAGATCGGTGAGCGCACCTCGATCGGCATCTCGCCACTGATCGCCGGCCAGCGCTTCCGCGCCGACGGCCTCAGCGCCTTCAAACCCTTCTCCAATTCACCGGACAAGGTCACCGACAACGGCTACGACATCTCCTATGGCTATGGCGGCCGCATCGGCGTGCTGACCGGCGTCATTCCCGGCATCGGCATCGGCGCGTCCTACCAGACCCGCATCCGCATGACCGAGCTGGACGAGTACGCCGGCCTGTTCGCCGAGCAGGGCGACTTCGACATTCCCTCGTCCTGGAACGTCGGCCTGTCGCTGCACCTGAGCGACAACCTGCGTGTGGCCCTGGACTACCAGCGCATCAACTTCAGCGAGGTCGCCTCGGTGGGCAACCCGCTGGACCCGAACCGCTTCGTCAACGATTGCGCCCTGCCGCGCCTGCTCAACGGCATCATCCCGATCGTCGGCAGCAGCGACCAGAGCAGCGCCTGCCTCGGCGCCGACAAGGGCCCGGGCTTCGGCTGGCAGGACGTGCAGGTCTACAAGCTGGGCGTGCAGTACAAGTTCGCCGCGTTCAAGTTCCGCGCCGGCTACAGCATCAACGACGGCCAGCCGATCCCCAGCGACGAGGTACTGTTCAACATCCTGGCGCCCGCCGTGATCGAGAAGCACTACACCGCCGGCCTCAGCTACCAGTATTCCAAGAGCATCGGCTTCGACCTGGCGGCGATGTACGCGCCGAGCAACCCGGTGCGCGGCAAGAACCCGCTGAGCAACGTCGAGGCCAACCTGGTGCAGATCCTCGCAGGCGGAGCGGCGGGCGGCAGCCCGGCGCTGGACAACGCCTTCGACGCCGATCCGGAAGACCAGGACATCTCGCTGGACATGCACCAGTGGGAAATCACGCTCGGCTTCAACTACCGCTTCTGATCGTCAGGCAAGACCCTTCATGAACATCGCCCGCCGTCCCGCGCAGCGCCTGCTGCGCGACGCCCTCGTCGTCCTCTCCGCCGCCGTGCTCGGCCTGCTGCTCAGCGCCGGGCCGGCCTGGTCCGCCGAACTGCTCAAGCCCTACGTGCTGGCCTATACCAACACCGCCGATCTCAACACCGAGATCGCCGCGGTGAAGGGCAAGCTCGCCGCCGCCGGCTTCGAGGTCGTCGGCGAATACAGCCCCTACCCGAACGCACACGTCGTCTCCTTCACCAGCGCGGACCTGAAGGGCGCCGCCGCCAAGCCGGCGCTGTCGGCCTTCGGCGCGGTGCTCAATGTCGGCCTGACGGTGGTGGACGGCAAGCTGCAGGTGGCCTACCTCAACCCGCGCTACCAGGCTGCGGCCTACCGCCTGCCGGTGGACCTCGCCGGCGTCGCTCAGGCCCTGGCCAAGGCGCTGGGCGCGCAGGACAGCTTCGGCGCCGACAAGGGCCGCACGGCGGAGCAGCTGCGCGACTTCCGCTACATGGTGGGCATGGAGAACTTCGAGGACACCTACGACCTCGGCAGCCACGCCAGCTACGAGGACGCGGTGAAGACCGTGGAAGCCAACCTGCAGAAGAAGGTCGGCGGCGCCGCCAAGGTCTTCCGCCTGGACCTGCCGGGCCAGCGCACGCTGTTCGGCATCTCGCGCGCACAGGTCACCGACCAGCGCGCCAACGACAAGCACATCCTGCAGGACACGGTGGACCAGAAGTTCGCGGTCAAGACCACCTCCTACCTGCCCTACACCCTGCTGGTGGACGGCAAGAGCGTGAAGGCCCAGCACATGCGCTTCCGCATGGCAGTCTGGCATCCTGACCTGACGATGGTGACCTTCGGCAAGCTGATGAGCAGCCCCGGCGCCATCGAGGAGCTGCTGGCCAAGGTCAGCGGCGGCAAGAAGGAAAGCTTCAGCTTCTGAGCGAAAGCCAGGGACGTCCCATGACCACCATCGTCTTCAGTATCCCGGACGCCGCCGCCTCGCTGGCCGGCGGCCTGCTGATCGGAGCCTCGGCCTCGCTGCTGCTGCTGGGCAGCGGCCGCATCGCCGGCATCAGCGGCATCTTCGGCAACGCCCTCAGCACCGGCCGCGACCGTGTGCGCGTGGTCTTCCTGCTGGCGCTGCTGGCCACGCCCTGGCTGTGGCGGCTGGTGCAGCCGCTGGAGCTCGGCGGCGCGCTGGCCACGCCGCAGTGGGGCGCGCTGATCGGCGCCGGCCTGCTGGTGGGCGTCGGCACCCAGCTGGGCAATGGCTGCACCAGCGGCCACGGCGTCTGCGGCCTGGCCAACTTCTCGTTGCGCAGCCTGGTCGCGGTCCTCACCTTCATGGGCGTGGCGATGATCACCGTCGCCCTTGGTTTCGGAGTGAGCGCATGAGCAGCCAGAGCAAACCCCTGATTGCCGCCGCCGGTGCCGGCCTGCTGTTCGGCTTCGGCCTGATCCTGTCGGGCATGACCGACCCCGCCAAGGTCCGCGCCTTCCTCGACATCACCGGGCAGTGGAACCCGGCCCTGGCCTTCGTCATGGGTGGCGCCATCCTGGCCGCCCTGCCGGCCTTCGCCTGGGCCCGGCGCCATCGCACCACCTTGGCCGGCGCTCCCCTGAGCCTGCCGGACCGGACCCTGATCGACGCCCGCTTGGTCGGCGGCGCCGCCCTGTTCGGCGGCGGCTGGGGCCTGTCGGGTCTCTGCCCCGGTCCGGCCCTGGTGGTCGGCTCCAGCGGCAGCCTGCCGGTGCTGGTCTTCGTCGCGGCGATGGCCGTGGGCCTGCTGCTGTCGCGGCGTTTCCTGGCACCGCGCGCGCCGGCAGCCCCAGCCGGAGCGGCGCCCCAGGCCTGAACTATCTGTCGGCTGTCCGCTTCTGCCATTGACAGGTGTAACAGCGGGCGCTGATAGTGACCTTGTCGGGGCTTCTTCCCCCGATGCTGGTTTCCGCTCCTGCCCCTGACGCCCCTTCCCCGCGTTTGGGGGCGGGGGTTGGTTCAGTGCCTGAGGGCTTCAGTACCTCAGCTTGGGATACCAGTCCTTGCCCCGGCCACCGGGGGTCAAATCCAGGATATTCCACAGGCTCGCGATGTCCGGCGCATCCCGCGGATCCTGGCCCGGATCAGCCATCTCTCGCGTCATCTCGCTGGCCCAGAACAGGCGCACCGCGTCGCCGTCGCGCCGGAACACCAGCAGCGCCGTGTCCTCGCTGCCATCCTCGTGCAACAGGCCCAGGTCGTTCGCATAGTCGTCGCCCACGGTCTGGATGAAATCCAGGTGCTGCCAGCCACGCTCCTGCGCGAAGCAGAACTGCCGCTTCACCGGGCTGCGGCCGAGGATCTTCAGCGCCACGCGCTGCTTGATGTCCATGGCATTGCCGTTCACGGAGCCCAGCCAGTTCGTGCACATCGGGCAGGGCCGCTCGCGCTGCGGTCCATACATCCAGAAGTAGGTGACCAGCGTATCCTTGTCACCGAACAGATCGAGCAGCCCGACCTCGAAGGCGTTTTCGTCCCTGAACCGGTAGTCCTTGGCGATCACCGGGCCGGGCGGCAGCGCCTGCCGCTGCTCCACCAGCCGGGTCATGTGACGCCGGAATTCGATCTCCTCCGCCAGCAGGGCCTGCCGCGCCTGGCGGTAAGCCTCGCTCTGGCCGGGCAAGGGTGGCCTCATCTTTCGGGCCAGTTGCTGTGCCGGAATCAGGGAGCTGGTCGCCATGCTTCGTCTCCGTCCTTGGATAGCCGCAGGTGGCGGCGGTCCTTTTGCGACCTGCCCCCTGGAGGGACGGTTCCCGGACCTGTCTCCGCCTGGCGTCAGCCCCGGAAAAATCGTTCAGCCAGCGTTCGGTTTCGATCCGTAGACTCTGTTTCCAAGAGATCACCCCCTTCGGTCTCCCAGGAGGTTCCCCCAACCTCCGCACCCCCCAAGGTCCGCAGTCCTCCCCCGGCTGCGGGCCTTTTTTATTTGCTTTGGCATCTGGGGTCGGGGCGCCGTCCATGGCGGGACTTCATCTCTCGATCTAGCCCCTGGGCGGCCATCCATGGCCGCCCGTGATCCGTCGCAGGCGATGACATTTAGTCATCGCCTGCGACGGATCACCCAGGCAAACGTCATACCGGCGAAAGCCCACGTTCTCGTAGGGTGGGCTAAGCGAAGCGTGCCCACCAACTACCGGCCGTCATGGTGGGCACGCTTCGCTTAGCCCACCCTACAAGGCTACAAGGCTTGAAGACAGCCACCGTCACCAGTACGCCGTCAGCCCCAGGCGCACGCTGCGCGGCTCTGCCGGGTGGAAGTGGCGGTCTTCAACCCCGACCGGCGGATCCTGCACCGGCGTCTCGCCCGGCAGCCTGGACTCGTAGTAGTACTCGATGTCGTTGACCTCGCGGTCGAAGACGTTGAACACGTCCAGGGACACCCGCAAGCGCGGCGAGAAGGCGTAGCCGCCGCGCATGTTGACCAGCGTGGAGGAACTGGCGCGCACGGAGTTGTCCTCGATCAGCGGACGGCTACCCAGGTAGCGCAGGCGTGCGCCGCCGAACCAGCCATTCCAATCGTTTAGCACCACCCCGACCGACGCGGTGCGCTCGATCGCCCCCGGGATGCGATCGCCTGCCGGGTCGCTGTCCTTGAAGCGCGGCCGCGACCAGGCCAGGTCGGCATCCACGATCAGGCCCTTGCGCGGCGTCCAGTAGTTGGAGAACTCGACGCCCTGGCGCCGGCTGGGCCGCGTGGCCTCGGTGTTACCGGCGTCGCCGATGAACAGCAGTTCCGAATCCAGGTCCAGCTGCCAAAGCGTCAGGGCCGTCTGCAGCGTGGGCAGCAGTCGCGTCTGCAGGCCGACTTCGTAGGATTTGGCGCGCACCAGCAGGTCCACCTTGTCGGCCGGCTCCACCGGGTTGCTGCCCGGCACCACGGTGATCGTCGCGCCGCGCGCGTCGTTGCTGTGGAAGCCGTAGCCACCATTGAGGAAGACATTGGTCTGCGCCGTCGGCGACCAGATCAGCGACAGCTTGGGCGAGACGATGGCGTCATCGTCCTTGCCGGAGTTGGCGGCATTGTCGGAGTCCACGTCCACACGGTAGTGATCGGCACGCAGGCCCAGCACGCTGCGGAAGGCCTTGTGCCACTCGATGCTGTTGCTGTACCAGGCGCCGGCGCTGAGCTGCTCCACGCCGTCCTCGCGCACGGTGCTCAGCCGCTGCCGCCGCACGGTGCGGTGCAGGCCCACTTCGCCAATGTCGTCATAGCGCAGGTCCAGGCCCACGCGCTGGTGCATGTGCCTGCCCAGCCACTCGCCATGGCGCTCGTGCACCAGGCCCAGGCCGCCGTAGCGTCGCTGGTCCACCTGCTCGAACTGATCGCCGTCGGCAGGGTTCTCTAAGAAGTAGGCGAAATTGGAGAACAGATCCAGGTCGTAGTCGACGAAGTAGGCCGTGGCGCGTGTTTCCGCCTTCTCGTTGCCGCGGGCCCAGTCCAGCGACAGGCTGTAGCGGTGGCTGTCGCCGCCGGTGGAGTCGTCCAGCGAATCGAAGCGGCCGATCTGGCCGCTGTCCACCGCACGCTGCGGGATCTGATCGGTGGCGGTCCAGCGGTTGGAATAGGCCATGCCGGTGACGGACCAGGCACCCGCGTCGTTGCGCCAGCCGTAGCGCAGCAGCGCGTTGTACTTCTCGGTGTCCTCGGGCACGGTCCAGGGGCCGTCCTGCGTGCTGGCCTCCACGGCGGCCAGCAGCGTGCCGGCGCCCACGGCACCGGAGCCGGCGGCCAGCAGGCGACGATAGCCGTCCTCGCCGATCTCCACCATCGACAGCGGCCGCGGCAGCTGCTGCATCAGCTCGAGATGCGCCGCGCCCGCCGCGGAGAAGTCGCCCTCTTCGGCGTAGTAGGAACCCTTGCGGTACTCGATGGAGGAAACCAGTTCGGGGATCACGAAGCCCAGGTCGGTGTAGCCCTGGCCGTGGCCGTGCGTCGGCATGTTCACCGGCATGCCGGCCACGGTGGTGCGGAAGTCGGTGCCGTGGTCCAGGTTGAAGCCGCGCAGGAAGTACTGGTTGGCCTTGCCGTCGCCGCTGTGCTGCGTGACGATCAGGCCCGGCACCACCTCCAGCAACTCGCCCGGCCGCAGGCGCGGGCGGTTGGCCAGCTGCTCGGCGGTGACGGTGCCTTCGCTGGCGCTGCTGCGCGCGGTGTCGGCGCTGGCCCGGACTTCCACCGGCTGCAGTTCCACCGGTACGGTCTGCAGGCCACCGGCAGCGGCAGGCCCCGCTACGAGGCAAGCGGCAACGGCGCCGGATCGCGCGACAAGCTTCATGAATATCCCCTCATGGTTTTTGATTTTTACAGCCTGTCCAATTGTGCGCGGCGCCGGAACGCACACTCAAGCCTTGCCGCCCAGTTCACCCAGGCGCTGCGCGCGGTAGGCCATCGGCGAAATGCCCTTCCAGCGCTTGAAGGCATGCACGAAGGCCGCCGGCTCGGAATAGCCCAGGCGCATCGCCACTTCCTCGAGCTTCATCTTGGCTGTGGTTAGCAATTCCTCTGCCAGGGCCTGGCGCACCTCGTCCACCAGCGCGCGGAAGGAGGTGTCCTCCTCGTCCAGCCGGCGGCGCAGGCTGCGTACCGCCATGTTCATTTCGGCCGCCACCGCCTCGACGCCGGGCATGTCGCCGGGGTTCTGCAGCAGGCGGTCGCGCACACGCCCGGCAAAGCCGGTGCGTACGCGGCGGCGCGCCAGCAGCTGCCGGCATTGCTCCTGGCCCATGCTTGCCATGACGCTGTTGCCCTGCGGCAGTGGCGCATCGACATAGGCGGCATCGAGCCAGGCGCTGTGCTCGGCGGCGTCGAAACGCGGCTCCGTCCCCAGCAGGGCGGTATAGCGCTCGGCGTAGGCCGGCCGGCGAAAGGCGAACTGCGCGCCCAGGATCGGCAGCCCCCCGGGACGCAGCTCGCGCACCATGTTGATGAAGGCGGCGAAGTCGCGCTCCAGCAGGAAGCGGCGCGTGTCTTCGGGGATCTCGCGGTCGTCCATCAGCACGTGCAGCTCGCCGCGCTGCTCGCGCAGGCCGAAGCGCACGAAGGCGTAGGACAGGTCCAGGTAGCGCAGGGCGATATCGGCGGCGCTGCGGAAGGTGGGGCTGGACAGCAGGGCGAAGCCCCAGATGCCGTAGGCCGAGAGGTGGTAGCGCAGGCCCGCCTCCAGGCCCAGGCCGGGCACGTGGCCCAGGGCCTTCACCAGGTTGCCGGCCAGGCGCAGTTCCTGCGCCGCGGTGATCTCCTGCTGCGGGTCGGCCAGGGCCTCCGGACCGATGCCGGCGCCCTCCAGCGCCGCCGTCGCGGGCAGGCCATGGTCCGCCGCCAGCTGCAGGAGCAACTGGGCACTGACGACGCTGCGGCGAACCTGTTCGTAGGGCATAGTCTGGGATTGGAGACGTGGCCGGAATTATCAATGTAATGGCCGTGCCCGTCATCCACGCAGGGGACAGGTATCGCCATGATCTGCCCCACGGTTAACAGAACGACGAGGAGAACCATGGCCACTACCACCAATGGACCGCTGCAGGTCGCCATCATCGGCGCCGGCTTTGGCGGCCTGGGCCTGGGCTATTACCTGAAGCAGGCCGGCATCGAGAACTTCACCATCTTCGAGAAGGCGGACGAGGTCGGCGGCACCTGGCGCGAGAACACCTATCCGGGCTCGGGCTGCGACATCCCCTCGCACCTGTATTCGTACTCCTTCGAGCCGCATTACCCCTGGGCCTACCGCTACGG
Source organism: Solimonas sp. (assembly GCA_030149365.1). Lineage (GTDB taxonomy): Bacteria > Pseudomonadota > Gammaproteobacteria > Nevskiales > Nevskiaceae > Solimonas_A. Next base: position 222,476 of record JASBRP010000004.1, on the reverse strand, counting down.
CAAGCAGTCCGAGATCCTGGAGTACCAGCGCTACGTCACGCGCAAGTACGACCTGGGCCGGCATCTCCGCTTCAATGCCGAGGCGGCGAGCGCCGAGTTCGACGAGGCCAGCGGCCTGTGGACACTGCAGCTGGCCAACGGCGAGCGCATCCAGGCGCGCCACCTGGTCAGCGGCGTGGGCCAGTTGCACCGCCCCGCCTATCCCAAGCTGCCGGGCCTGGAACGCTTCAAGGGCAAGGCCTTCCACTCCGCCCGCTGGGACCACTCTTTCGACCTGAAGGGCAAGTCCGTGGCGGTGATCGGCACCGGCGCCAGCGCGGTGCAGTTCGTGCCCGAGATCGCCAAGCAGGTGGACCAGCTCTACGTCTACCAGCGCACGCCGGGCTGGTTCATCCCCAAGTTCGAGAAGGCCTTCGGCCCGTTCACGCAGTGGCTGCTGAAAACCTTCCCGGTGATCCACGATATCGACCGCTGGCGCATCTTCCTGATCACCGAGACGCTGGCCAACGCCTACAACGGCACCAAGTGGATCGAGAGCCTGGTGACGCTGCTGGCCAAGGCGCACATGCGCATCCAGGTGCGTGACCCGGAGTTGCGCAAGCGCCTGACCCCGGACTTTCCGGTGGGCTGCAAGCGCATCCTGCTGAGCAATGACTGGCTGCCGACCATGGCGCGGCCCAACGTCGAAGTGGTCAGCGACGCGGTGCGCGAGATCACCGAGGACGGCGTCATCACCGCCGACGGCAAGCTGCGCAAGGTCGACGCCCTGGTCTACGGCACCGGCTTCACCGCCACCGACTTCCTGGCGCCGATGAGCCTGCGCGGCCTGGCCGGCTGCGACCTGCACCAGAGCTGGAGCAAGGGCGCCGAGGCCTACCTGGGCATGACGGTCTCCGGCTTCCCCAACTTCTTCATGATGTACGGCCCCAACACCAATGTCGGCTCGGGCTCCATCATCTACATGCTGGAATGCCAGCAGCGCTACATCGTGCAGATGGTGCAGGCGCAGCAGCAGCAGGGCTGGCGCTATGCCGAGCTGCGCGCCGAGGCGCAGGCCGCCTATCGCGCCGAGATCGAGCGCCGCAGCGCGGAGACCACCTACTCCGGCAACTGCCAGAGCTGGTACAAGACTGCCGAGGGCCGCAACACCAACAACTGGGTCGGCACCATGCTGGAGTTCCGCCGCCGCACCAAGCTGCCGGACTTCGCCGCCTACCGCACTGCCCCGCAAGAGACCGCCTCCACGCTGTCGCGCGCCGCCTGAGGAGAACCCATGTCCGGCACCCTTCTTCGCAACACGCTGCGCGTGGTGGTGCGGCTGACGCTCAAGCCGATGCTCGGGCCCTCGCTGTCCATCCACTCGCAGCGCCGCATGCTCAAGCTGCTCGGCGTTGCCACGCGCGTGCCGCGCGACGTGCGCGTGAGCCCGCGCATGCTCGGCTCCGCGCCCGGCGAAACCCTGCAGCCTTCCGGGCCTGCCTCGCAGGACGGCGTGATCCTGTTCCTGCACGGCGGCGGCTACTGCGTCGGCTCGCTGGACTCGCATCGCCCGCTGAGCGCCACGCTGGCCAAGGCCAGCGGCCTGTCGGTGTTCGCGCTGGACTACCGCCTGGCGCCGGAGCATCCCTACCCCGCCGCGCTTAACGACGCGGTGTCCGCCTACCGAGCGCTGCTGGATGAAGGGCACACGCGCATCGTGCTGGCCGGCGACTCCGCCGGCGGCGGCCTGGCGCTGGCCACGGCGCTGAGCCTGCGCGATGCCGGCCTGCCGCCGGCGGCGGCCCTGCTGCTGATCTCGCCCTGGGGCGACGTCGGCTGCAGCGCCTCCACCATGGCCAGCAAGGCCGCGGTCGATCCGATGCTGTCGCAGCCGTCGCTGCAGCGCTGGGCAGCGGCCTATGTCGGCCGCGTACCGACCGACCACCCGCTGTGCTCGCCGCTGTTCGCCGACCTGCGCGGCCTGCCGCCGGTGATCCTGCAGAGCGGCGAGGACGAAATCCTGCTGGACGACACGCTGCGCCTGGAGAAGGCGCTGACGCAAGCCAAGGTGCCGGTCACGCTGCAGGTCTACCCCGGCCTGTGGCATGACTTCCACCTGCAGGCGGGCATCCTGGGCGACGCCGACGAAGCGATAGGTAAGCTCGCGGATTTCGCGAAAGCCACCCTGGCCGCAGGCGCCACGCCCCAGCGTCGCGGCGCCTGAGCAAGACCCAAGGTTTCCCGTAGCGCAACGCCAGGAGAGAGCCGTGGCCGAGTACGACTACATCGTTGTCGGGGCCGGCTCTGCCGGCTGCGTCGTCGCCAACCGCCTGTCGGCGGACGGGCAGCAGCGCGTCTGCCTGCTGGAAGCCGGGCCGGACGACACCAATCCGCTGATCCACATGCCGCTGGGCGTGGTCGCGCTGGTGCGCGGCTGGTTCGCCAACTGGAATTTCTGGACCGAGCCGCAGCCGCATTGCGCGGGCCGGCGCATCCACCAGCCGCGCGGCAAGGTGCTGGGCGGCAGCAGCAGCATCAACGCCACGGTCTGCACCCGCGGCCATGCCTGGGATTACGACCACTGGGCCGAGCTTGGCTGCGAGGGCTGGTCCTATGACGAGGTGCTGCCCTACTTCGTGCGCTCCGAGAACTACCAGGCTCCGCTGGCGGCGCGCGACCAGCGCTTCCATGGCCAGGGTGGCCCGCTCAACGTCACCGAGCGCCGCTACACCAGTCCGTTGAGCGAGACCTTCATCGAGGCCGCGCAGCAGTGCGGCCACATGCGCAACGACGACTTCAACGGCGCCGAGCAGGAAGGCTTCGGCACGTTCAAGGTCTTCCAGAAGGACGGAGAGCGCTGGAGCAATGCCCGCGCCTACCTGACTCCCGAGGTGCGCAACCGCCCCAACCTGACCATCCTCACCGGCGCGCAGGCGTTGCAGGTATTGCTGGAGGGCAAGCGCGCCGTGGGCGTGAAGCTGCGCCGCGATGGCCGCGACGAGGAGATCCGCGCGCAGCGCGAGGTGATCCTGTCGGCCGGCGCCTTCCAGTCTCCGCAGTTGCTGCTGCTTTCGGGCATCGGCCCGCGCGCGGAGCTGGAGAAGCACGGCATCCCGGTGCGCCACGAGCTGCCGGGCGTGGGCGAGAACCTGCAGGACCATCTCGACGTCATCATCGAGACCAAGGCCCGCAGCCGCGCGCCGATCTCCTGGCATCCCACATCCTTGCTGCGCTCGCTGCGCAGTCTGTTCCAGTACCTGTTCCAGCGCAAGGGCGAGCTCAGCAGCAACGTGGTGGAGACCGGCGGCTTCTTCAAGTCCTCGGCCGACGAGCCGATCCCCGACCTGCAGTGCCACTTCGCGCCCACCGCCAACGTCGAGAACGGCTTCCGCCTGGCGGCGATGCTGGACTACCGCTACATCGCGTTTGTCTGCGACCTGCGGCCGCTGGCGCGCGGCCGCGTGGGCCTGGCCAGCGCCGACCCGCTGGCGCCGCCGCGGATTGACGGCAACTTCCTCAGCCAGAAGCGCGACGTCACCCGCCTGGTGGCCGGCGTGCGCGCCATGCGCCGCATCCTGGCGCAGGCCGCCTTCGATCCGCACCGCGGCGAGGAGCTGTCGCCCGGCCCGGCGGTGCAGAGCGACGCCGAGCTCGAGGATTGGGTACGCCGCAACGCCGGCTCCAACTTCCACCCCGTGGGCACCTGCAAGATGGGCGTGGACCCGATGGCGGTGGTGGACCCGCAGTTGCGCGTGCACGGCCTGCAGGGGCTGCGCGTGATCGATGCCTCGATCATGCCGACCCTCAACGGCTCCAACACCAACGCCCCCTCGACCATGATCGGCGAGAAGGGCGCCGCCCTCACCCTTGCGGGCGGGGCGGAAAAGGCCCACATGGGCCAGGCTACGCGCCCCTCAGAAACACAAAGAGTCCTGGAGACCACAGCATGAAAATCGAGAATTCCGTCTTCATCATCACCGGCGGCGCCTCCGGCCTGGGTGCGGCCACCGCACAGGCCCTGGCCGCGCGTGGCGGCAAGATCCTGATCGCCGACCTCAACGAGGCCGCCGGCAAGGCCCTGGCCACCGAGCTGGGCAACGGCGCGCGCTTCGTGCGCGTGGACGTCAGCAACGAGGCCCAGGTGCAGGAAGCCGTGGACCTGGCCGTGAAGGAAATGGGCGGCCTGCACGGCGTCATCAACTGCGCCGGCATCGGCACCCCCGAGAAGGCCCTGGGCAAGGAAGGCCCGCAGGCGCTGGCCAACTTCCAGCGCGTGATCAACATCAACCTCACCGGCAGCTTCAACGTCATCCGCCTCGCCGCCTGGGCCATGAGCCAGCAGGCGCCGAACGCCGACGGCGAGCGCGGCGTGGTGATCAACACCGCCTCCGTCGCCGCCTTCGACGGCCAGATCGGCCAGCCCGCCTATGCCGCGTCCAAGGCCGGCGTGGTCGGCATGACCCTGCCGCTGGCGCGCGAGTTCGCCCGCTTCGGCATCCGCGTGCTGACCATCGCCCCCGGCCTGTTCGAGACCCCGATGATGGCCGGCCTGCCGCTGGCCGCGCAGGAAGCGCTGGGCAAGTCCGTACCCTTCCCGCCGCGCCTCGGCCGCCCCGCCGAGTACGCCCAGCTCGCCGTGCAGATCGTGGAGAACGTGATGCTCAACGGCGAAACCATCCGCCTCGACGGCGCGCTGCGCATGGCGCCGAAGTAAAGCACTGCTTGTCTCCTCTCCCCCGCCTGCGGGGGAGAGGCCGGGAGAGAGGGGCTGTAAATCCCATTATTTACAGACACCCTCTCGGCAACTGCTCCTGCGTTGCCCTACCTCGGGCATCCATGCCCTCGTCCCCCAACCCCCCTCCCGCAAGCGGGAGAGGGAAATCACTTTCAGGAATGCTTATCGTGAACGCCCCCCTCTCCACCCCCGCCGTCATCCAGGCCCCCGCCCCCTGGGACCTGGTCGGCCGCGGCTACATTGCCATGCTGCGCTTCTCGCCCGACAGCAAGGTGCAGGACACGTTCCTGCCCAAGACCCTGCTCGGCAAGCGCGGCCGCTCGCCCTACGGCTGGCTGATGTTCGTGGATTACCAGAGCTCGGACGCCGGCCCCTACCACGAGCTGCTGTTCATCCCCGGCAGCTTTCCCTTCGAGGACGGCCAGCGTCACCTGTCGATCAGCCGCATCTTCGTCTCGACCATGGACAGCGTGGTCAACGGCCGCAACAACTGGGGTATCCCCAAGGAGCTGGCGGACTTCGACGTGCGCTACGGCGACCAGGGCGTGGACCGCGTGACCCTGTCCCGCGACGGCCGCGTGTTCGCCGAGCTGGAGTTCAAGAGCTACCCGTTCTGGATTCCCTTCCTGAGCGCGCTGATCCCCAAGTCCCTGCGAACGCTGGGCCAGCACTACGACGGCAAGACCTTCGTCTACACGCCCTCGGCCCGTGGCTGGATCAAGCCGGCGCGGACGATGCGCGCCCGCGCCGATGCCGCTATGTTCCCCAATCTCGGCCGCGCCAAGACCCTGCTGACGGTGGAAGTCCCCCGTTTCCGCATGACCTTCCCGGTCTCCAAGATCATCAATCGCAAATAAGGTCCTTCCCATGAAACGCCCTGCTCTCGACTCCGACATGGAGCTGTTTCGGGATAACGGCGTGAGCAGCGTGGAGGGGCCCCAGCGCAGCTGGGGATCTTAGCGTCGCGAATCGCCGTGGAATCGCCACACATTTCCCAATAGAGATAATCATCATGAAACGTCCTGCCCTTGACTCCGACATGGAGCTCTTTCGCGATTCCGCCCGCAAGTTCTTCCAGACCGAGATCCGCCCGCACAGCGAGCGCTGGCGTGAAGCCGGCATCGTTGACCGCGAGGCCTTCCTCAAGGCTGGCGAGGCGGGCTATCTCTGCATGTGGATCGACGAGAAGTACGGCGGCCTGGGCCTGAAGGACTTCCGCTACGAGCAGATCCTGATCGAGGAAAACGCGCTGCACGGCGACAGCGGCTACTTCATCACGCTGCACAGCCGCCTGGTGGCGCCGTATCTCGAGCATTTCGGCACCGAGGAGCAGAAGCAGCGCTTCTATCCCGGCATCATGAGCGGCGAGAAGATCATGGCCATCGCCATGACCGAGCCGGACGCCGGCTCCGATCTCGCCGGCATGAAGGCCCGCGCCGAGGACAAGGGCGACCATTGGCTGCTCAACGGCTCCAAGACCTACATCTCCAACGGCATCCTGGCCGACGTGGTGATCGTGGCCGCCAAGACCCACCCGGAGAACCCGCACGGCGTGACGCTGTTCCTGGTGGAGCGCGGCATGGAAGGCTTCGAGCGCGGCCGCATGCTCAAGAAGATGGGCATGAAGTCGCAGGACACCTCCGAGCTGTTCTTCCGTGACGTGAAGGTGCCCAAGGCCAACGTGCTGGGCCAGCCGCACGCCGGCTTCTACCAGCTGATGAAGGGCCTGGCCGAGGAGCGCCTGATCGCCGCCGCCGGCAACGTCTCCGGCGCCCGCGCCGCGCTGGACGTGACCAAGGAATTCGTGCGCAGCCGCAAGGTCTTCGGCAAGCCCCTGTCGAAGATGCAGAACACCCGCTTCAAGCTAGCCTCGCTGGACGCCGAGCTGGACATCGCCCAGGTCTACGTGGACCGCTGCGTGGAGCAGCACAACCTCGGCAAGCTGGACCCCACTGATGCCGCCCGTGCCAAGCTCTACACCAGCGAGCTGCAGGGCCGCATGGTGGACGAGGGCGTACAGCTGCACGGCGGCGCCGGCTACATGGAGGAATACCCGATCTGCCGCATGTACCAGGATGAGCGCATCCATCGCATCCTGGCCGGCACCTCGGAAATCATGAAGGAAATCATCGCGCGCTCGACGCTCGACTGATTCCACGGCACAGGAGAGCGGCGTGGACTACCAGGAAATCCTTTACGCAGCGGATGACGGCGTCGCCGTCATCCGCTTCAACCGCCCCAAGGTCTACAACGCCATCACCGGGCAGATGCTGGCCGAGCTGGACGATGCCTTCGTCCGCGCCGGAGCCGATGCCGCCGTGCGCGCCATCGTGCTCACCGGCGAGGGCAAGGCCTTCTGCTCCGGCGCCGACCTTGCCGCCTCGCTGGCGATGACACCGCGCGACGCACAGGGCCGCCTGGACCCGGGCCAGGCCCTGGAGGATTTCTACAACCCGCTGATCCTGAAGATGCGCGCGCTGCCCAAGCCGATCATCTCCGCGATCAACGGCATCGCCGCCGGCGCCGGCGCCAATCTCGGCCTGATGGCCGACCTCACCGTCTGCGCCCGCTCCGCCTATTTCCTGCAGGCCTTCGTCAACATCGGCCTGATCCCCGACGCCGGCGGCACCTGGGTGCTGCCGCGCCTGGTCGGCCTGCAGCGCGCCATGGGCATGGCGATGCTCGGCGAGAAGCTGCCCGCCGAAAAAGCACTGGCTTGGGGCCTGGTCTGGGACGTGGTGGACGACGAACAGCTGCTGCCCACCGCCCTGACCCTGGCCCGCAAGCTCGCCAACGGCCCGGCCGCGGCGCTGGAGCGCATCAAGCAGGCGATCTACGCGGGGGATGGCAGCACGCTGGAGGAATCGCTGCAGATCGAGCGCCGGCTGCAGGGTGAGTGCGGGCACTACGACGAATTCACGGAGGGCGTGAATGCCTTTCTGGAGAAGCGCAAGCCGGTGTACAGGAAAAGCTGAGACCGGCTATTCGACCGTCGTCGTGTAAACGGGAAGTCAGCTGGGACATCCGAGACTCTTCTCAAAGCAGAAAAATTCGCCTTTTCTGAAGCGAACCAGCCCCGCTCGACGATAGTCACAACGCTCGTAGAACCGTAAAGCCCGCGGGTTGTTCACAAAGGCGTCCAGCCTGATCGTATCGTGTCCTGCTGAACTTGCGCGGGCCTCGAGGAAGCTCATCAGTGCCCGGGCGATCCCACGCCCCTCGACAGCGGGCGCAACCATCATGCGATGGATAACAGCTGCACGGCCCGCGATGCTCCACGGCACCTGTCCATACTCGGGCTCCTGATGCTCGTCCAGAACCGCGAAGCCTGCGATTGCTTGATCTACGACCGCCACAACCGCATTCCCGCCTTTGATATCTGCATCGACGGCTTCCCTGCTGGGATAGACCTCATCCCACTGATCGATTCCTCGATTTCTCATCCCAGCGACGCAGGCCTTAAGCAGATCGAAGATGGACTCGAAGTCGGCAGCCCTTGCACAGCGGATCTCGATTTCCATGACGACGTTTCCGCAGGGCGCAATGCATGACAAAGCCTTGATGCTCGTGATCTTACGCCATGGTTGCGCAACGCTGAGTGCGCATCGGGCTTCAAGGGCTCGGATGCTTCCCACACTCCCTGCCGCTGAATAAAAAAAGGCCCGGCGTGTGCGACGCCGGGCCGAGCCCCACGACCATCACGGGAGGCGCCGACGGGAGGCTCCCTGAATATTCCTGGCCGCCGTTGCGGCAGCCCATGAATGAGACACTACGCCACCAGTGTCTCGTCGTCAATACACGATATTGCTCGTGTCTCATCACCCGCCGTATGCTGTCGGCATGTCCCCCAGCTCCCCAAAGCCCGCCCAGATCGCGCCGATCCCGGCGCTGCAGCGCAGCCATGCGGCCCCTGCCACGCCGGCGGACATGTTCCGGGCAGCGCGGCGGATCTACCTGGCGGGCGAGAAACTGGACATGAACCAGCTGGCGCTGCAGCTGGGCATCGCGCGGGCCACGCTGTATCGCTGGATCGGCGACCGGGATCGCCTGCTGGTGGACGTGATCTGGTCGCTGACACAGCAGACCCTGGAGCGCGCGGCCGCCCGCGCCGCCGGCCAGGGAGTGGCGCGCCTGGAGGCTATCTTCGGCGAGCAGGTGGAGGTGATCGCCACGGCGGTGCCGTTGCGCCGCTTCCTGGAGCATGAAGGCCAGGCCGGGTACCGGCTGGTCACGCACCCGGACGGCGTGCACGGCCGCCTGGTGCAGGCCGACATGGCGGTGATCCGCCAGGAGATCGACGCCGGGCGCTACCGCCCGCCAGCCGACCTGGAGACCCTGGTGGAGGCCATGGTCAGCGTGGGTGAGCACTTCCTCTACTCCGGCCTGATCGGCGGCTTCCACCCGCAGCCGGACAAGGCTCGGCGGGCCATCGGCCTGCTGCTGCGGGAAAGCGCCGGCGAGCCCCCGCGCGCCGGGGCCGGCAAGCGCCGCCGGGCCTGATCCCCCCGGCGGAGGGGTATGCCCTGGGGCGCCACCGCCCTAGGCTGCTCGCACCTTCCCCGGGGACCCGGTTACTGTGCGGCCCTGGATCACCGGTTGCCGTCATGCGTCCGCCCTTTGCGCTGTTCAACTACCAGGCCTACCCACCGCCGCTCGCCACCGAGATGCTGGCGCTGGGCTGGGGCAGCCTGCGCCCCTGGCTCTCGCCGCTGGCGGTGGCGGTGGTGGCCGGGCTGTGCTGGGACGTCAACGACCACGGCTTCCTGCTCGGCTGGCTGGCGATCAGCATCGCCAACGGCATGATCGGCCTGGCCATGCGGCGCCACTACCAGCAGCTCCGCGCGCCGGTGCTGCCGCTGGCGCAATTGCGCATGGGCGAGTGGCTGGCGCTGCTGCACGGCGGGGTGATGCTGGGCGCCATCTGGGGCGCGCTGGGTTTCCTGCTGGTGCCGGAGCCGGCCGGCCACAACCTGATGATCGTGATGATCTACATGGGCGTCAGCGTGTCGGCCTCCTCGATGGCGTCCTTCGGCCTGGCACATGTCTTCTCGGCCTCGCTGGTCTCGCTGCTGTTCCTGCTACCACCGCTGCGCCAGACATTCGCCGACAACTGGCTGCAGCTGGCGATCATGTTCGTGTTCTTCCACGCCACCATCATCCAGGCGGTGCTGCTGCGCCATCACGGCAATGCCCGCACGCTGATGCTGGAGAAGGAGAAGGACCGGCTGATCGAGGAACAGCGCGTAGCGGTGGAGAGCGCGCAGCGGGCCAACCGCGAGAAGTCCGCCTTCTTGGCGGCTGCCAGCCACGACCTGCGGCAGCCGCTGCATGCGCTGATGCTGACCAGCCACGCGCTGCGCATGCGCGTGCCGGGAGAGGAAAGCCGCGAGCTGGTGGACCGCGTGCTGGAGGCCGGCCAGGCGCTGTCGGACCAGTTCAACAGCCTGATGGACCTGTCCAAGCTGGAAGGCGGGGCCTACCGCCTCAACCTGCAGCCGACCCCGTTCCTGGAGCTGCTGCCGCGCGCCATCGCCGCGCACCGGCAGATCGCCGGCTACAAGGGCATCCGGCTGCGCCTGCGCATCGACCGGCGCCTGCAGCAGCGCGCCCTGGATACCGACCCCGTGCTGCTGGGCCGCGTGCTGCACAACCTGCTCGACAATGCCATCAAGTTCTCAGCGCCCGATCGCGCGGTGCTGCTCACGGCGCGGCGGCGCGGTGGCTCGGTGGAGCTGGCGGTGCAGGACCAGGGCATCGGCATCCCGGCCGAGCAGGTGGCCGAGGTATTCAAGCCTTACGTGCAGTTGCACAACCCCACCCGCGACCGCAGCCAGGGCATCGGCCTGGGGCTGAGCATCGTGCAGGAGGCGTCCAACCTGCTCGGTGCGCGGCTGCTGCTGCGCTCGTGGCCCGGCCGCGGGAGTCGCTTCACCCTGCTGCTGCCGGCCACGGCGCTGATCGCCCTGCCCGCACGCGGGCTGGCGCCGCAGGAGTCCGGCCCCCAGGCCGCGCCGCTGCAGCGCCTGCGCGAGCGCCACCTGTTGCTGGTGGAGGACGACCCGATGGCGGCCAGCGCGTTGGCCACCTGGGCCGGCGATTGGGGCCTGCGCGTCAGCCACCGCAACGATCCGGCGCAGGTGGAGGAGACGCTGGCGCCCGACCTGATCCTCTGCGACGTGCGCCTGCCTGGCGGCCGCGACGGCATCGACTGGCTCACCGACTGGCTGGCGCAATGGCCCGACGCGCGCGGCCTGCTGGTGTCCGGCGAACTGGCGCCCGAGACCCACCAGCGTGCCGAGCAGGAAGGCCTGCTGCTGCTGACCAAGCCGGTAGCCCCGGACCTGCTGCTGCGCACCCTGGCCGGCATGGCGCCGTGAACGCCGCCCCCACTACAGAGGGGTACTCGCCGTCCATCACGGCGGGTCTAATGGCGCAGCCCTTCCGCTCCAGGCTTGCCCACCGATGGCCGATGGCTCCCCCTTCACTGGCTACACCCGCGACGAGACTGCCGAGCTCCAGGCGGCGTTCGAGCGGGTGCGGGAGCGACTGCCGGCCGTATTCCGCAGCTTCTGGCACCACGGGGAAATACCGCCCGGCGCGCCGGCGCTGTTCCGCATCCACGCCGAGGACGGCTCACCGGTCCTGCAGCTGGAGCGCATCGACACCGGCCGCTATCGCAGCGTCGGCCTGTGCCGTGGACGACGGATCGTCTTTGCCAATTGCTGCTTTTCCATCGACGACGCGCTGCGCGCCGCCGGCCTGCTGTAGTCTCGAACCATGCGCCTACTGATCGTCGACGATCACCCCATGACCTGCGCCGGTCTGCGCAGCCTGCTGCAGGCCTGCTATCCGCAGGCGCGTATCGACACGCTGCATCAGCTCGACGCCGAGGCCCAGAACGGCCGCTGGGATTACCTGTTCCTGGACATGCACCTGCCAGGCATGCGCTTCGAGGAGTCGCTGGAGCGGCTGGCCCCACGCCTGTCGCGGGTGATCCTGATCTCCGCCGCGCCGGAGCCGGAGGCGGTGGACCTCGCACGCCGCCGTGGCGTCTGCGGCCTGCTGCTGAAGAACGCCGACATCGACCACCTGCTGGACGGCTTCCGCCGCATCCAGGAGGGCGAGAAGGTGTTCGTGGATTCCGAAGAGATGATCGGCCTGCGCGCGCCGCCGCAGGAAGCGCTGACCGAACGCCAGCGGCACATCTACGAGGCCCTGCTCGGCGGCTTCTCCAACAAGCAGATCGCCCGCACCCTGGGCATCAGCGAGTACACGGTGAAGGAACACGTCACCGCAATCCTGACGATCTTCGGCGTGCGCAACCGGCTGGAGCTGGTACTGCGGCAGCAGAAGGCGCCGGTGGTGTAGCGGTTCACCGATCCGTTGTGGGAGCGGCTTCAGCAGCGATCTTCATCGTAGAACGACGATCGCGGCTGAAGCCGCTCCCACTACAGAACGGGTCATGAAGACGAATGGCGCGGAGCACTATTCGTCTTCGCCCATCCCCAGCTCCTTGATCTTGCGCGACAGCGTGTTGCGTCCCCAGCCCAGGCGGCGCGCCGCTTCCTGGCGCTGGCCACGCGTGGCGGTCAGGGCCGCTTCGATCATCACGCGCTCGAACAGCGGCGTCGCCTCGCCCAGCAGGTCATCCTTGCCGGATTGCAGGGCGGCGTCCGCCCACTGGCGCAGTCCTTCGTCCCAGGCACCGGACGGCGCGCCGGTGGGCGCAGTGCTTGCCGAGGGCATGGCCGCGACCGGTGCAGCCGCCACTGCTGGCGGCATGGCGGCAGGCACCACCGGCGACGGAGCTACGACGGCCGCTGCTGCTGGGGCCGCCGCAGGCGCGGCGACATAGCTCGCGGGGCGCACCTCCGGCGGCAGGTCCTGCAGGTGGATGTCCTGGCCTGGCGCCATCACGGTCAGCCAGCGGCAGATGTTCTCGAGCTGGCGCACGTTGCCGGGCCACTCGAAGGTCTTCAGGCGCTCCACCACCTCGGGCCGCAGGCGCTTGGGTTCGGTCTTCAGCTCTTCCGCCGCACGGGCCAGGAAGTGGCGCGCCAGCTGCGGCACGTCCTCCGGGCGCTCGCGCAGCGCGGGGATGCGCACGCGGATGACGTTGAGGCGGTGATAGAGGTCTTCACGGAAGCGGCCGTCCTTCACCAGCGACTCCAGCGCCTGGTGGGTGGCCGCGACCACGCGCACGTCCACGCGGATCGGTGAAACACCACCCACGCGGTAGAACTCGCCGTTCTGCAGCACGCGCAGCAGGCGGGTCTGCAGGTCGGCCGGCATGTCGCCGATCTCGTCCAGGAACAGGGTGCCGCCGTCGGCCTGCTCGAAGCGGCCCTTGCGCTGCGTGGCGGCGCCGGTGAAGGAGCCACGCTCGTGTCCGAAGAACTCCGACTCCAGCAGGTCCTTGGGGATCGCGGCGGTGTTGATCGCGATGAAGGGCTTGGAGGCGCGCGGGCTGTTGACGTGCAGCGCGCGGGCCACCAGCTCCTTGCCGGTGCCGGACTCGCCGGTGACCAGCACGGTGATGTTGGACTGGCTGAGGCGGCCGATGGCACGGAACACGTCCTGCATCGCCGGTGCCTCGCCGATGATGTCGGCGCTGGACTCCAGCCCCGCCGGCTCCGCCGGCTCTTCCAGCTTGCGCGCGGCACGGCGCACCAGCGAGGCGACGCCGTCCACGTCGAAGGGCTTGGGCAGGTACTCGAAGGCGCCGCCCTTGTAGCTGGCCACGGCGGCGTCGAGATCGGAGTGGGCGGTCATGATGATGACCGGCAGCTCCGGCTTGGAGCGGTGCACGCGCTGCATCAGCTCCAGGCCGTTGACGCCGGGCATGCGGATGTCGGAGATCAGCACGTCGGGCGTGTCGTCGTTGAGCGCATCGAGCAGTTCGGCGGCGCCGGGGTAGCTCTCCACGCGCATGCCCTCGCGCGCCAGCGAGCGTTCCAGCACCCAGCGGATCGACTCGTCGTCGTCCACCACCCAGACACGCAGTGCGGCGCTCAAGGCGACACTCCACGAACCTGCGGTTGGTGGCTGCCGGTCGATCCTTCGTCCAGCAAAGCCCGGGGAAATGGGGCGGTCATGTCGATTCCAGGGGTAGGTACAAGGAGAACACGGTGCAGCCTGGCCGGCTCTTGCATTCGACCAGGCCACCATGCGAATGAATCAAATACTGAGCAATCGGCAGGCCAAGTCCGGTGCCCTCGGCCCGCGTGGTGATCATCGGGTAGAAAATCTTTTCCAGCATCGCCGGCTCGATACCGGGGCCGTCATCCTCGATGTCGATCTGCACGACCAGCTTGTGGCGGATGGTGGCGATGGTGAACTGGCGGCGGGTGCGCGAGCGCAGGGTCACGGTGCCTTCGCCGCCGATCGCCTGCATGGCGTTGCGAACGATGTTCAGCACCGCCTGGATCATCTGCTCGCGGTCGGCGCTGATCTCGGGAATGCTGGGGTCGTAGTCGCGCAGGAAGGCGATGTCGCCGGAGGACTCGGCCTGCACCAGCTGGCGCACGTGCTCGAGCACCTCGTGGATGTTGAGCCAGTTCTTCTGCGGGGCGCGGTTGGGTCCCAGCATGCGGTTGACCAGGTTCTGCAGGCGGTCCACCTCGCGGATGATCACGCGGGTGTACTCGCGGTGCTCGGAGTCCGGGAATTCGCGCTCCAGCAGCTGGGCGGCGCCACGGATGCCGCCCAGGGGGTTCTTGATCTCGTGGGCCATGCCACGGATCAGCTCGCGGCTGGCCTGGTGCTGGGCCAACAGCAGTTCGTCGCGGGAGATGCGCAGGTGGCGATCCAGGGCCTGCACTTCCATCAGCAGGCCCGGCTTGCGGCCCAGGATGAAGGGGGTGACGGTGCAGTCCACGGTGACCGCCGCGTCGCCGACGCGCTGCAACCGCAACTCGCGCTCGATGAAGCCGGTGGCGTTGTCCAGCGAGCGGCGCAGCCTCAGCTCATGCGGCGCCAGGTGGGGAATGGCCTCGGCCAGCGGCGCACCAATAGCGTGCTTGCGGGAAATACCGAACAGGTTTTCACAAGCCGAGTTCAGCGAGGTGACGCAGAGCTGTTCGTCCAGGCCGATGACGGCGGTCGTCAGACCGTCCAACACGTCTTCCGGCCGGACCGAGGAGCTGCGGGGAATGAATTTCATGCGCGGGATACAGCAAGAGTCGCGCCAAAAGGCAGCAGCCCCAGACTAGCGCAGTCCGGGGTGATTTGCACCAATTTAGTGCATCAACGTGGTGCAGGACGGGGTGGGCGAGTGCCCACCGGGTTCTTCACCGTCGGCTGGCGCAGGAACACGGTCACGGCGGCGGAGCGAGCCACCTCGACCCCATCGGGGTCCTGCAAGCTGACCGAGATGCTGTGCTCGCCCCGCTCCACACCACTGAGGGTGGTACTGGTGCTGACGGTCGGCTCGCCATTGGCCGCGCCGTTGACGTAGTAGACCAGCTGGTAGCCATCGGGGATTCCCGGCGAGACCTCCACCGACACCGCCAGGTTGCCGCTGGCGTCCCGGTTGGTCTGGTTCTGCACCGGCGAGACGATCCGCAGCTCGAACCCGCCGGCCGCCGCCGCCGGCTTGGCCGTGTCTGCCGATGGGGCGCTACCGCCCTCCGAGTTCTCCGGGCCGGCCAGGGGCTTGTAGGTATGCAGCGGCGGCAGGTTGGCCGGCTTCGCCCCCTTGCTGGGCGGCTTGTCGGTGTAGTGCACCACGCCCTTTTCGTCGGTGAACTTGTAGACCTGCGCCGCCAGCGGCAGCGGCAGGGCCAGGACGATCAGGAGGGCCAGTTTGCGCATGGCCCGAGGGTAGCGCCGGGGGACGGGCAGGTCTAGGCCTGCCCCCCGAACTGCCGCAGCAGCGCTTCACTCCCCGCATCGGCGGGATAGAAGCTTTCCACGCGCAGCTCATCGGTGGTGATGTCCTGCGGCGTGCCGAAGGTGGTCAGCATGGAGAACAGCTTCAGGCTCACCGGGCCGACACGGAAATCGGTGGGCAGCACCGGCAGCGGCAGCGGATGCACCTCCTGCACGCGCCAGCGCGAGGGGATACCCGGGTAGGTCAGCACCTCGTCCAGCACCGCCTGCACCTCCGGGTGCTCCAGCGCCTCGCGCGCGGTGCGCGCCAGCAGCGGCGCGGCCACCTCGGCGAAGTTGGCGATATAGGGCTGCAGGCCCTGCGGATGCAGGGTCAGCTTCAGGACGTTGCGCGGGCCGTCACCGCAGACGCGGGCGTAGATATCGTCGAGGTTGCCGAGCAGGCCGAACACGCGGGTCACCGCGTCATTGGCCATGAACAGGTTCCAGGCCCGGTCCACCACTACCGCCGGATAGGGCTCGTGATGCTTCAGCAGGCGCTCCAGCGCCTGCCGCACCGGCCCCATGTCGCCGGTCTCGAGCTTGCGCTGCGGAAACAGGCCGGCGTAGCCCGCCGCCTGCAGCAGGCGGTTGCGCTCACGCAGCGGCAGGTCCAGGGCCTGGGCCAGTTGCAGCACCATGTCGCGGCTGGGCTTGGCCCGCCCCGACTCGAGAAAGCTCAGGTGCCGCTGCGAGACCTCCGCCTCCACGGCGAGATCGAGCTGCGACAGGCGGCGCCCGCGGCGGCAGTCCCGAAGCAGGTGGGGAAAAGCGATGACATCGGCGAGATCTCCGGCCATGAACGGTCTCCGGCGGCCCCGACGGGCGGGGCGGCACTTGCCTCCTGCAGTATTTCGGTTCGCGGGCAGTTTCCATTGCCCGCGGCGGCCATTCAATTACCCCTGGGGTAAAGCCGGCGCCTCAGGGCCCGCCGGATGACCAGCGCTGGACCCCGCTGTCGCCCACCGTCAGCAGGTCGCCACGCCAGGCCAGCAGGTGGCTGAAGGCCCCCAGCTCATGCCCGGCCGTGACCGTCGGCGACCCGGCCCGGTGCCACTCCTGCGGCTGGATGCGACCCGCGCTGTCCACCACCTCGAGAAAGCCATTGAGGCCGGCCATGCCAACGCTGCCGCCGGGCATCGGCGCCAGGCCGAACACCGACTGCACGCTGCCGGTATCCACGCGCTGCCAGCCGCCGGCCGCAACGTCGTCGCTGCGGTAGGCGTTGCCGCGCAGGCCGGCGACCAGAGCCCCCGTCGGGCCCGACGCCAGCACCGCGAACAGCGAGCTCTCGTAGGGCGAGGCCAGGCGCTCCCAGGTAGCGCCGGCATCGCGCGACAGAGCCATCATGCCCTCCTCGCCCACCACCAGCAGCGAGCCGTCACCGAGCCGCGTCAGGGCATTGAAATGCAGGCCCTCCTGCGTCAGCGGCGAATCCAGCCGCGTCCAGCGAGCGCCGCCGTCACGGGTTTCCAGCATCAGGCCGTAGGCGCCCACCGCCAGGCCGTGCTGGGCGTCGAGGAACAGCACGTCCAGCAGCGCCAGGTTCAGCTCGGGCTGGAAGTTCTGCAGCTTCCAGCTGCGGCCGCCGTCGGCGCTGTGCAGGATGCTGGCGTCATGGCCCACCGCCCAGCCGTTGCGGGCGTCGGCGAAGAACACCGACGTCAGCAGGACATCCACCGGGGCCGCCACCTGGCTCCAGGCGGTGCCGTCCTCGGAGCGCAGGACGTGGCCGCGGGCACCGACGGCAACCAGGGCAGAGCCTGCCGGCACGACACGTGTCAGCAGGCTGCGCTCCGACATCGGCGCCATCTCGGCCGCGCGCGGCTTGGGCGCCTCCGCGGAGTAGGCCGGCGTGGTGGCGAGCAGTGCGGCCAGCACGGCCGCTACAGGGATCGGACGAAACATGGTCGTTCCTTTAGAACTGGTACTTGACGAAGAAGCCGAGGTTGTCGCGATCGGCATAGAGGTTGTTCTTGCCGCCGCCGAAGAAGGTGTTGTAAGCGATGGTGAACGCCATCGACTTCTCGTAGCGGGTCTCCAGCAGGAAGTTCAGCGACTTGCGGCCTTCCACGAAGTTGCCCGCCGGGCCCGGCGAGTTGCCCTGGATGTCCTGCTGCCAGATGAACAGCGGCTGCACGCTGATGCCGGGCAGCACCGACTCGTAGCTGATGCGGCCAACCACGCGGTAGCCCCAGGAGAAGGCGTCGGCGAAGGCGCTGCGCGGAGCCTGGAAGGGATTGAAGCGCAGGCCATCCGGACCGACCGAGCAGGACGGATTGGTCGAGCAGGCCAGTTGCGAGCCGTCGGCACCGCTGCCGTTGGCGCCGGCGCTGGCGTGCGTGGTGGCCGTCATCGGCCCCTCGATCTGCAGGCGGTCGAAGTCGGGCATGTTCAGCACGTGCGTCGCCGCCAGTTCGTAGAGCAGGATCACCTGGTCTGCGCCGATCCAGTTCTCCGAGGCACCGAGCACCTGCGTGGCGCCGATGTTGTACTGCGCCACCTTGCCCGGAACCCAGCCCTGGATGTAGCTGTTCGGATCGTTTTCGCCGATCACGCCGCCACGGTACGGGATGATGAAGTTGGGGAACGAACGGGCCGAGCCCGGCGCCGCACCGACGATCAGGTTGACCGCGTCCGGGTAGGGATTGTTGCCGCTGGCATCGACGAAGTTGTTCTGGTCGTAGATGACGTACTGGCCCGCCTCGTTGAAGCCGATACCGGCGCTGGCGCCCGCGCAGCCCAGCGAAGCGTCATGACAGCGCGTCAGCGTCGGACCAAAGGAGGCAAAGGCCAGGTCGATCAGCGCCACCTGCAGCGGTACGTTGGGACGGTACGACACCTCGCCCTGGAATGACAGGTCGCCGGCCGTGGTGGTGAAGCTGAAGCCGTACATCTGCAGGTCTTCCGGATATTCGAGCTGGATCCGGGCGGTATCCAGCGGCACGGCATCGCTCTGCGGACCCTGGCGAGGGAACAGCAGGCTGGCCAATCCGTTCGCAGCCGTGACTACGTCAAGCCCCAGGCCGAGCTCGCCCAGGATGCCGGGACGCTGCCCTGCCAGCGCCACGATGTCGCCAAGAACCGGGATCGAAGCCCTCGGATTCGAAACCGGCAGGTTCGGGCAGGCCTCCAGGAACTGCAGCGTATTGGTGGCATCGACACCCATCGCGTTGCCTTCGCGGCGTGCGCAGCTGGCATCGGTGGAGTAGAAGCTGACGTAGGGCAGCTTCGAGTGATAGTTCATGAAGTACAGGCCCAACTCGGTACCGTCGTTGAGCCAGTCGGCGTAGTACTTCAGCGAGACGCCGAACTGTCCCTGGTCACGGGCCTCGCGGTCCTTGTCGCGGTCCAGGGTCAGCGTGGTCGGCGTGATCAGCGCCAGCGGGCTGTTGAGCTGGAAGCCGACATGGTCGGGATCATCGGCCGAGCCGCCGAAGGCGGCATTCACCGAGCCGCGCAGGTTGTCGGTGCCGATGTCGACGAAGGACATGAAGCTACC
Organism: Solimonas sp.; assembly: GCA_030149365.1. Taxonomy (GTDB): domain Bacteria; phylum Pseudomonadota; class Gammaproteobacteria; order Nevskiales; family Nevskiaceae; genus Solimonas_A. The sequence continues at coordinate 203,391 of JASBRP010000004.1, read as the reverse complement.
GGGCGTCGGAATCTCGATCGGCTGCCATTCGAACTGGTAGTAGCCCTCGATGCTGACGCCGCCGGCGATCTCGGTGCTGGCGCGAATCATGCCCACCGGCACGAACAGTTCCTCCAGCAGACCGAAGCCGAGGCGGTACAGGCTGTTGGCATTGACCGGCTGCGCCTGGTTGACGCTGTTGATGACCGCCACCGTGCTCTGGCCCCAGTTCACGGTCTGGCGACCGACACGGAAGATCAGCTCCCGCTCGCCATCGAGATAGGGCACGACGCCGTAGAAGTTGGCGTCGAGCAGGTCGTAGCGCATGCCGATCTCGCGCGCCTCGGCCTCGTCGCGCTCCGAGCGCACCCGGGCGCCCGGGCCGTAGCTGCGGGCGAAGTAGCGGTTGCCGACACCGGCATCGCCGGTGATGCCAACCTGGCCGGCGTTCTCCGCGGTGATCTTGTTGGGGTAGGTCTCCTTGAAGCCACGGTAGTTGAGGTCATCGTAGATGCCCATGCCGCGGAAGAAGAATCCGTAGTTGCCGAACTTGATGTTCAGGTCCTGCGACAGCTTGAGCGGCGCCTGGGTGATGTCGCCCTTGTCGTAGTTGAGGTTGCCGTCGTCGAAGTTCATCGACGCCATGCCAGGAGCCCCGGCCAGTCGCTCCGAGGGATGGGTCTGCGCTCGGTGCACGCCCTGGCAAGACTGATAGGCGCCACTGCAGAGGTCCGGATTGAGGTTGGACTTGCCAACGAGATCGTCGGAGCGCTCCTCGATACGCCAGGACGCACCCAGCGTGACGGTATTGTTCAGCACCGCACTGAATGCGGTATCGCCGATGTTGAAATTGAACTCCGCGGCCTGGGTGGCCAGCGGCGCGATGGCGCAGGCGAGCAGCAGCATCGCCCTGGAAAGGATTCTGGTCGGCATCTTCGTGATCTCCTGCACGGACGCTTCTATTGGGGGGAGAAAGTGGGGCGGCGGCACGAGCCGCCGCCCCGTCTTCTTACTTGGACGTGCGCTTCTGCACCGTCTCGGCCTCGAACGTGCTGTCGGTGAAGGACACCGTCGCGTCGTAGGGCTGGTCTTCGTTGATCATCGCGGTGACGAAGTAGCGGCCGGAGTTGAGGTGATAGATCACTTCCGGCTGGGTGGTCGCTGCCAGGATGTTGAAGTACGGCACCAGGTGACCTTCCTGGAACTGCATCAGCTTGCCCTGCTGGTCGTAGTCGTCGATGGCGACGATGTTCCAGCTGTCCTCATCCAGGTAGATGCGGCGCTTCTTGAAGGTGTGGCGCTGGTCCGGCTTGTTGTCGGCCTCCACCACCCAGACGCGGTGCAGCTCGTAGCGCGGCAGGTCCTGGTTGATGTGGTTGGGACGCGCGATGTCGGCGTACTTGGTCTTGTTGCCGGCGATGCGATAGGCGTTGTACGGGATGTACATCTCCTTCTTGCCTACGAGCTTCCAGGTGAAGCGCTCCAGCACGCCGTTGTACATGTCCACCTGGTCGTAGAACTGGTGGCCATCGGTGCCTTCGTACGGGTTGTCGCAGCAGACCGCGGGGGCGCGGCGGATGCGCTTGAGCACCGGCGCATACAGCCAGGCGGCGCGGCCTTCCGAGCCGAAGCCCGCCTTCTCGTGCACCAGGATGAAGGTGCCGGCGATACGCGGCGGCGAGATCGTCTCCGACAGGTAGCGCAGGAAGTCCGTGCCCGGCTTCAGCTCCGGCGGGTTCGCGTTGCCGACGTTGGCGTAATAGAACTTCACGTCCTCGACGATCTTGGTCAGCGTAAACTTGCCGTCCTGCTGCACGATCATCTGGTTGTTGTAGCGACGCAGCGCGTCGCCACGCCACTTCACGCGGTGGTTCCAGATCGGCTCGGCACCGGAGCGCGGGATCGGAAACGGGAAGCCGACGTAGGCGCCCTTGGGGTTGTCCACGCCTTCCAGTTCGGCGCGGGTGGCGTTCTTCACGGTCTCGGCCAGCACCTTCTCGGGGAAGTTCACCTTGCGGTGGCTGGGATAGACGTTGAGCTTGTAGCTGGCCGGGAAGCGCTTGAGCAGCTCCTTGTGGCCCTCGGTGAGCTTCTCGGCGTACTTCGCCTGGTTCTTGGCGTCGATCGTGAACAGCGGCTTCTCGCCTTCGATCGACGGATCGGAGGGGAACTGCCCCTTCAGCGCACCGGACTGCTTGGCGGGCTTCCACTCGGGGATGGTGCCGTCCTTGTTGCCGGCGCGTTCGGCGCCGACCGGGGTCAACTCCTTGCCCAGCTTGGCCGCCTCTTCGGCGGACACCTTGGCCAGCGCCACCGATGGCAGCGCGGCCGCCAGCGCCACGATGGCGAGCATTCGCATCTTCATCTCGATTTCTCCTCTGTCAGGTCTGTAAGGGGGACAACTCAATTCACTTGCGGGCTGGCCACGGGTGCCGCACCCGCGGCATCGGTGGGGGGCCGCAGCAGGAATGCGGCGAAGGCGGGCAACAGCACCACGGCTGCCACGGCGTTGGCGACGAACATCATCGTCAGCAGGATTCCCATGTCGACCTGGAACTGCAGGCCGGAGAACAGCCAGGTGCAGACCGTGGCCGCCAGCGTCAGCGCGGTGAAGATCACCGCCTTGCCGGTCTGGTGCAGGGTGTTCTCGTAGGCTTCGCGCAGCTTCATGCGCTTCTGCAGGACGTTCTCCTCCAGCACCGAATAGATGTAGATGCCGTAGTCCACGCCGATGCCGGCGGCGAAGGCCGCCACCGCCAGGTTGGAGATCTTGATGCCGATCTCCAGGTAGACCATCACCGCGTAGGACGCCACGTGCACCAGCGCCAGCGGCACCAGCACGCAGACCAGGCCGGCGATGCTGCGGAACGAGGCGAGCACGCAGATGCCGATGCCCACGAACAGCCACAGCAGCACCGAGAACTCGGTGTCCTTGATGACGTCATTGGCCGCGGCCATCACGCCGACGTTGCCGGTGGCCAGGCGGAACTTGACCGGCGCGTCCTCCGGCAGCTCGGAGACGAACTGGTTGACCGCCGCCACGATGGTGTCGATGGTCTCGGCCTTGTGGTCGCGGGTGAAGACCAGCACCGGCATGGCGCTGCAGTCCTCGTTGAGCAGGCCGGTGGAGCTGGGGAAGGGCTGCACGGTGATCACCAGCGCGCCGCTCTCGCGCGGCAGCGTGTTGAACTTGGGGTTCGACTCGCTGTAGCTGTTGAACACCTTCTGCTGCAGCTTGGGCAGCGACAGCGTGGACTGCACGCCCGGCGTGTTCTCCATGCGCCAGGCGAAGCGATCCATCAGCGACACGATGGAGTGGTCGATGCAACCGTCGGTCTTGCCCTCGGCCACCACCTTGAGCACGTCCACGCCGATGGAGAAATCACGCACCACGGCGGCGGAGTCCAGGTTGTAGCGCGAATCCGGGCGCAGCTCGGGCACACCAGCGTGCAGCTCGCCGATCTTCAGATCGCGCGCCACCCACTCGCCCCAGCCCCACAGCGCAGCGGCAGCCACCAGCACCACGGCGGCCACCGGCTTGGCGGTGAGGCCCGACAGCATGCGCCAGATCGGGGCGAACTGGCGGTCACGTGCCTTCTGGTGGGCGCGGAACTTCACCGGGTCCTTCACCGTGGCGAAGGTCAGCAGGCAGGGCAGCAGCATCTTCTTGCACAGCACGATCGCCATCAGGCCGAGCATGGCGTTGATCGCCATCTCGCGGATGATGTCGATGGGGATCAGCAGGATCGTGCCGAAGCCGATGAAATTGGTGGCCAGCGCCGACAGGCCGGGGATGACCAGTCGGCGGTAGGTGGCCACCGCGGCTTCCAGCGGCGGCAGGCCGTTATCGGCTACTTCGTTGAGCCAGAAGCTGGTGATCTGGATGCCGTGCGAGGTGCTGATGGCCAGCACGATGAAGGGCATCAGCACCGCGAAGGGGTCCAGCGCCAGGCCGACCATGTGCAGCAGGCCCAGCTCCCAGATCACGGCAAGCACGCCGCAGGCCAGCGGCAGCAGCGCCACCTTGGGTGAGCCGCAGTAGCGCCACAGCAGCAGCCAGACCAGCAGCACGGTCAGGCCGAAGAAGCTGAACACCTCGATGGCGCTGTCGGCGATGTCGCCCACGGCCTTGGTGAAGCCGATGATGTGCACTTCGATGCCCGGGTTGTAGTCCGGGTTGGCGACTTCCTTCACGTCGAGCTGGTAGCCGCGGAAGCTGCGCGCCACGCCATCTTCGCCCGGAGCCGCGTCGACGCTCTTGAGCGCGAACAGCAGCCCGCGCGGATCGCTGTAGGCGCTGCCGACCAGGGCTCCGGCCGCCAGCGGCGGCGCCGCGGACTTGAGGTGGTATTCGTAGAGCTTGGGGCTGGTGAAGCGGCCGCGCACGTCTTCCAGGCGGTGGGCGGTGTCGATGTAGTCGAGCTTCACGCCGCTGACCGGGTCACGCTCCAGCAGCTCGGAGAACACCATGGCACCGCCATGGTCGTTGGCCACCAGGCGCCCGACGATGCCGGCCTTGTCGACGTTGGCGCGCACGCGCTGCAACGACTCCGGCGTCGGCTGGAAGTCTGCCGGCACGACGTTGCCGCCGGCGAAGCCGCCTTCCACGACCTCCAGGTAGCGCACGTCCGGCGTGAAGATGGAACTGACGCGCGCGCGGTCCATACCCGGCGTGAAGTACACCGCGTCGGTCAGCGCACGCAGGGTGCGCATGAAGTCGGCGTTGTAGATGTCGCCTTCCTTCTGGCGCAGCGCCACCAGCGTGACGTTGGCGCCGCCGAATTCCTTCTGGTACTGCTTGTAGACGCCGATGTAGGGATGGCCCAACGGCAGCTGCTTGTCGAAACCGGTTTCGACGCGCAGGTGCGTGGCCTGCCAGCCCAGGAACACGGTGATGACGGCCAGGACGGCCAGCGTCAGGCGGCGGCGGCTGAAGATCAGCGGTTCCGTCAGGCGAACAAACGCCTGCGCGAATGCGCTACGTGAATCGTGCATGGAAGGACCTCAGATGGTGTCGGGTGTGGGCGGCCATGCCGCCCGGGCCAGTTCAGAGCGGAGCGAAGTCCGGCTTGTCGCGGACGGCGCAGTGCGGACAGCTCCAGTCCGCCGGCAACCGCGCCCAGGGCGTACCTGGCGGGAAGCCCTCGGGCAGGTACCCGAGCCTTTCGTCGTAGATGAAACGGCAGTTGGGACACTGGTATCGCGCTGCCGCCTGGACCTGCGCCTGCGCCTGCGCCGCGGGTGCAGCACCGAGCAGCGGCGGCCCGCGGTCGCGGTCCGCCACCGAGCGGCCCATCCAGCGGTCCAGCAGCTGCCAGCGCCGCGAGGGCTGCAGGTTGGCGCGGGTGAGGTCACCGCCGTGGTGGGCCACCACCCGCGGGTCCATCAGGCGGAACCACAGCGGCGGGAAGTAGGCGATCAGCACCATCGCGGCATAGCCCGAGGGCAGCTGCGGGCTATCGTCGAAGTGACGCAGGCCCTGGTAGCGACGCGTGGGATTGGCATGGTGATCGGAGTGGCGCTGCAGCTGGTACAGCAACAGGTTGGTGACGACGTGGTTGCTGTTCCAGGAGTGGCGCGGCTGACAGCGCTCGGGGCGGCCATTGGCGTCGCGCAGGCGCAGCAGGCCGTAGTGCTCCAGGTAGTTCACCACTTCCAGCAGGGTCGCGCCGTAGGCGGCCTGCGCCACCAGGAACAGCAGCGCCCAGGGGCCGAGCCACAGGGTGAGCGCGCCGAACATCAGCACGGTCATGGCCCAGGCCTGCAGGTTCTCGTTGCCCAGGGTCCAGGCGCCCTTGCCGCTGCGCGCCAGGCGCGTGGCCTCGATGCCCCAGGCCGAGCGGATGCTGCCGATCACGGTGCGCGGCAGGAAGGCCCAGAAGCTCTCGCCCATGCGCGAGCTGGCCGGATCTTCCTGGGTGGCGACGTTCTTGTGGTGGCCCTTGTTGTGCTCGATGCAGAAGTGGCCGTAGGCCACCGGCGCCAGCGTGATCTTGGCCAGCCAGCGCTCCAGCGAATTGGTCTTGTGGCCCAGTTCGTGCGCGGTGTTGATGCCCACGCCGTTGGTCATGCCGACGGTGACCACCAGGCCCACCAGTTCCCAGGCGGCCAGGCCGCCGTTGGCGGCGAGCCAGGCACCGAGGATCGTCGCGACGTACTGGCTGGGGATGTAGGCGTAGACGATGCGGCGGTAGTAGGTGTCGCGATCCAGGGCGGCGACGGCGGACTCCGGCGCGTTCACCGGATCGGTGCCGATCAGCCAGTCCAGGAACGGCACCAGGCCGTAGAACACCACCGGCATCAGCCACAGCAGCAGGCTGTTGCCGCCCAGCATCACACCCAGCACCGACACCGCGCCCAGCAGCGGCAGCGCCGGGCTCAGCAGCCACCACCAGCGCTTGCCGTCGCGCCAGCTGGCGGTTTCTCCCATCGTCGTTTCGAACGTATTCATTTTTATAACTTCCTCCAGACGGCGTGCATGCTGCCCGTGCCTACCCACCCGTTCTTGTCTTTTTGCGCCATGTTGTTGTCATAATGAGACAGGACCCCCGGTAGGAGCCCCCATGGCCAGGCAGGAACTGCGCGTGCCAGCGCGGTACTACATGCGATTGCAGGAAGTGCTGGCACGCCAGGGCATTGACATGCGCGATCTGCTGCGCGACCTGTCCCTGCCGGTGGCCGCGCTGGAGCAGCCCGACGCCACGCTGTACTTCTCGCAGGTGGAACAGATCATCGCGCGCGCGGTGCAGGCCAGCGGACGCAGCGATCTCGGCTTCGAGCTCGGCAAGCTGCTGACGGTGAGCTCGCACAGCATCGTCGGCTTCGGCATGGTCAACAGCCCCACGGTGGAGCACGCGATGCATTTCGTCGCACGCTATTTCCGGCTGGTGCTGCCGAGCTTCCGCATGCGCTACTCCAGCGGTCCCGAGCACGGCGAGCTGCTGTTCACGCCGACGGCCGCCATGGGCCACCAGTGCCTGTCCTTCCACATCGAGACGATCGCCATGGCCTCGCTGCGCGACGTGCACGACATGGTCGGCTCGCGCATCCCCTGCCGCATGTACCTGACCATCGCCGAGCCCGCGCACCTGCATCGCTACACCGAGATCCGCGACCTGCACTGCACGTTCGGCACCGATCGCGAGCCCAGCGTGCGGCTGCAGTTCAACGTCGACTTCCGGCGTTACCCGATCGCGATGGCCGACGCCAATGCCCTCAAGGTGGCGGAGGAACGCTGCCGCGAGCTGGTGCAGCAGGTCACCGACGTGCGCCAGTTCGCCGACTGGGTGGCGATGACGCTGCGGGAAGTCGGCGACGGCGTTCCCTCGCTGGCCGAGCTGGCCGGCGCGCTCAACCTGTCCACCCGCACCCTGAACCGCTATCTCGAGCGCGAAGGCACCAGCTACCGCGAACTGGCCGGGCGCATCCAGCATGAGATGGCCTGCGAGCGTCTCGCGTCCGGCGTGCTCAGCATCACCGAGATCGCCTATTCGCTGGGTTTCCGCGACACCGCCAACTTCACCCGCGCCTTCCGCAGCCGCGCCGGCTGCAGCCCGCGCGACTACCGCATCCAGCTGGCCAGCAAGGCGGCGTCATTACCTGAGGGGTAATTGAGACGCCGCGCCCGCGGCGGGAAGCTGCAGCCTCCCAAGACCAAGGAGACTGCGATGAACCTCAACACCCTGCTGCTGGCCGTCCTCTTCGCCGCCTTCGGCGCGCTGAGCCTGGTGGCGATCGCCGAACACGGCTACATCGGCATCTTCACCAACCTGTTCCAGAACACCGCCGGCTGGCAGGCCCTGGCCGACCTGGGCATCGCCTGCCTGCTGATCGTGGTCTGGATGGTGGGCGACGCGCGACGCAGCGGCCGCAACGCCTGGCCCTATGTGCTGCTGACCCTGGCCGCCGGCTCCTTCGGCCCGCTGCTGTACCTGCTGGTGGGGCAGTTCAGCGGCGCCAAGGCCCGCCATGCGCTGGCCTGAAGCCCTGCTGAGCTTCAGCCTGGTCACGGCCGGAGTGCTGCATCTCCTGCCGCTGACCGGGCTGCTGTCCGCCGCCCGGCTCGAGACGCTCTACGGCATCCCGGTGCGTGATGCCTCGCTGGAACTGCTGCTGCGCCACCGCGCCCTGCTGTTCGGCCTGCTCGGCGCCTTGCTGATCGCGGGCGCCTTCCGCCGCGAGCTGCAGGTGGCCGCCATCATCGCGGGGCTGGTGAGCATGGGTGGATTCCTGTTGCTGGCCGCCCAATCGGAAGGGCTCACCGCGCCGCTGCGCCGCGTGGCGCTGGCCGACCTGCTCGCTACACTGCTGCTGCTCATCGCCCTGGCCCTGCATGCCTGGGGCCCCAACGGAGATTCCGCTTGATCCAGGCCACTCCCCTGTCCCTGCGCTGCGCCGACGGCGTGACGCTGTCCGCCCGCGAATACGCGGGCGGCGATGCCGGCGCGGTGGTGATCTCCGCCGCACTGGGCGTGCCGCAGGGCTTCTACGCTGCGTATGCCGGCTGGCTCGCGACACAGGGCCACCACGTCATCACCTGCGACAACCGCGGCTTCGGCGACTCAGCCACGGCATTGCGCGGCAGCAAGGTGACGCTGGCCGACTGGGGCCGCCAGGACCTGGAAGCGCTGCTGGAGCGCGCACGCTCGGTGAATCCGCGCCACTTCCTGGTCGGGCACAGCATCGGCTGCCAGATTCCCGGCCTGGCGCCGTCGGCCCGACAGCTCAGCGGCGCCGTCTTCGTGGCCGGCACCGCGCCACACCTGCGCTACTACCCCTGGAGCCAGCGTCCCGCGCTGGCGTTGCTGTGGTACGGACTGGTGCCCTGGAACGTGCGCGGCCGCGACAGCGTCGCGCAATCGAAGCTCGGCCTCGGCAAGGGGCCGGCCCTGCCGGTTGGCGCCGCCGCCGGCTGGGCGTGCTGGGCACGCTCGCGCGACTACCTGTTCACGCCGGAGCACGGGCTCGACCTGTCCGGCTACGGCCAGATCCGCGCACCGATCCTGGCCTGGAATTTCCCCGACGACCACTACGCTCCTCGCGCCGCCGTGGAGGCGCTGCTGCGCCACTATCCCCAGGCACGCATCGAGCGACGCGGCGACGAGTTCACGCAGGGCGTCGGCCACTTCGGCTATTTCCGCGAAGCCCACCGCGACACGCTGTGGCGCCGCACCGCCGACTGGCTGGCACAACAACCGCAAGCTTCAGGAGCAACCCCGTGACCGATGCCGACCGCCTGTACCACTCCTTGCCCGCACGCGAGCTGCAACTCGGCGATGCCACCCTGCCCTACCGCTGCCACGGCAGCGGCCCGGACCTGCTGCTGATCCACGGCTTTCCGTTGTCCGGCTACACCTGGCGCTATGTATTGCCGGAGCTTTCGCAACACCACCGCTGCCATGTCGTCGATCTCGCCGGGCTCGGCGACTCGCGCTGGCGCGACGACGCCGACTTCACCTTCACCGGCCATGCGCGCCGCCTGAAGGCGATGGCGGAACAACTGGGCCTGTCGCGCTACGACATCCTGGCACAGGACACCGGCGCCACCGTCGCCCGCTGCCTGGCACTGCTGGATCCGGAGCATGCGCGGCGCCAGGTGCTGATCAACACCGAGATTCCCGGGCACCGCCCGCCCTGGATCGTGGAGTACCAGCTGCTGATGCGCCTGCCCTTGACGCTGGCGATCTTCCGGCAGTTGTTGAAGTCACGGACCTTCTTGCGCTCCGGCATGGCCTTCGGCGGCAGCTTCTGCGATCTGGACCTGATCGACGGTGACTTCCAGCGCCGCTTCGTGCAGCCTTTGATCGAGCAGCCGCAACGCTTGGAGGGTTTGAAGCACTACCTGCTCGGCATCCACTGGCCGACACTGGATGCGCTCGCCACGCGCCATGCGGAGCTGCGCGAGGCGGTGCTGTTGCTCTGGGGCGAAGAGGACCGGACGTTTCCGCTTGCACAGGCCCGGCAGATGCTGCCGCAGTTCCGCGAGGCGCGGCTGGTCACGATCCCGCAGACCCGGCTGTTGCCGCAGGAGGAGAAGCCGGCGGAAGTGGTCAAGGCGACGCTGGAGTTCCTGGCGGGATAGCGCGGGTTACGAACACTGCGCTTCCGAATTCTTGGTGAGCGCAGCGAATGCCTTTGACTTACCGGGTTCCCTTCCAGTAGCGCCTGCCTGGGGGTCGAGTGCAGGGTCGAGCCGGACAGGATGTCCGGCCGAGGGGCCTCAGGCCAGGGATGGCCTGTGGGCCCGACCCGTCGCACTCGTCCACCAGGCAGGTTGCCCCGCTTCAGCGGGGCCGCGGATGGCAGGGTACGTTTTCTTTTGGGTACTTTTCTTTGTCGTACAACAAAGAAAAGTACCTCGCCCTTAGGCGAAATAAACCTCCAGAAATCCACAGCACCTGACCGGCGTAGTCGCCGGCACCACAGCTTCATCTAATCGATGAGAGATTGGCCCCTCACCCCCACCCTCTCCCCGCTTGCGGGGAGAGGGAGTAACTGCGGTGCGTGCCTCGATACACCGCTACGCGGCCCTCGGCATGAACGGGCGGGTTGCTCAGCCCAACAAAAAAGCCCCGCAATGCGGGGCTTTTTTCTCAACGACACCCAGCTTACTTCGCCGGGATGATGCCCCGCGTTTCGAGTTCCTTCAGCAGCACCTCGACCTCCTGCTCCAGCGTGAGCTGGTCGGTACGCAGGTGGATCTCCGCGTTCTCCGGCGCTTCGTAGGGATCGTCGATGCCGGTGAAGTTCTTGATCTCGCCGGCGCGGGCCTTCTTGTACAGGCCCTTGGGGTCGCGCTTCTCGGCCTCGTCCAGCGGCACGTCGACGAACACCTCGATGAACGGCAGGCCGTCCTTCTCGTGGGTCTCGCGGGCCAGCTGGCGATCGGCGCGGTAGGGGCTGATGAAGCTCGACAGGGCGATCACGCCCACGTCCACGAACAGCTTGGCCACCTCGCCCACGCGGCGGATGTTCTCGGTGCGGTCGGCCGCCGAGAAGCCCAGGTTCTTGTTGATGCCCAGGCGGATGTTGTCGCCGTCCAGGCGGTAGCACAGCGCGCCGCGCGCGGTCAGCGCATTCTCCAGCGCCACGGCCACGGTGCTCTTGCCGCTGCCGGACAGGCCGGTGAACCACAGGGTGGCGCCCTTGTGGCCCAGCAGCTTGTTGCGGTCCTCGCGGGAAACCTGGCCGTGGTGCCAGTGGACGTTGGTCGCTTTCTGTTCAGTCATGTTTCGCTTTCACTTGAGGTGGGACCCCGGCAGGGCGGCGCTGGCGGCGGCCAGGCGCTCCGCGGTCGCTGGGGATACGGGGGCCGAGAAGAGCGCGATTATGCAGTCTTCCAGGTTGCGGATGAATAGCTCGGTGTCGATCTGCGGGCTGGGCAGGTCGGCCTGCTCCAGCATGCGGGAGTGGTCGGCCAGGCCGTCGAACAGCAGCACCGTGGCCAGCATGGCGCGCTGGCGCATCAGCGGCGGCGCCAAGTGCGGGGTGGCGTCCCGCAGGGCGGAGGTCAGGCGCTCCACCGGGGCGATCTTCAGGGCCGAGGCGTGCAGCTGGTGCACGTCCAGGGTCAGCATGGCCACCAACTGGGCCTGGAAGCGGATGAAGTGATGCCCGCCGTCGGTGTCGAACAGCTTCTCCGCCACCGGGTAGACGAAGGCCCGCACCACCTGCGGCAGGCCCACCGCCCCCTGCCCCTCGAATTCGTCCAGCAACTGGTTGCGCCGCGCCGAGACGCCATGGATATGCTTGTCCAGGATCGCCTGCAGCAGGCCCTGCTTGGAGCCGAAGTGGTAGTGGGTGGCGTTCTTGTTGCGCTGCCCGGCGGCCTTGTTGATGTCACTCAGCGACACCCCCTCGATGCCGCGCTCGGCGAACAGGCGCTCCGCGATCGCCACCAGCTTGGCGCGGGTGGCGATGCTCTGCGGGGTGCGCGCCGCCTGGGGGCGGACGCGCAGGGCGGTGGCCGAGGCGGGTTTCATGATTCTTAAGGATATAGCCTTAATCCAGGCTGGGCATGTTAAGGCAAACCGTACCCTGATCCTCCTCCACCCGGACGAGGATCGGAACGGGTGCGGGCGCCTAGATTAAGGGACTTTCCTTATCCATCAATCCTGAACGTCACTGAGGAGCAGTCCATGACGGCAGCACAGGATCCCGCCGGCGCGGTCATCAGCGGCCAGGCCTGGGACGAATTCTGCGACACCCTGAAGCGCGCCGGGCAGCAGATCCTGCGCCCCGAGGCGGCCGCCAGCGAGCTGGACCGCGCCGAGGGCTGGCGCTACCTGACACGCCTGCTGCGCATCGGGCTGGAGATGCACCTGGAGTTCGCCGACCCGGACTTCCCCGGCTTCTTCCTGCCCTCGCACGAGACCGGCAAGATCGGCGCCGACAACCCGGACAACCACTACCTGTTCGCGCGCATCAACGGCCGCAACGAGTACCTGATCCGCGGCGAGCGCGGCACCGTGCCCTACCTGTCCTTCGGCACGCAGAAGGGCGGCTACGAGACCAACGGCCTGATGGAGCAGACCGGCTTCATCGAGGCCAAGGACCTGCAGCTGGACGCCGACGGCCGCTTCGAGATCGTGCTGTCGGCCGAGCAGCGTCCGGGCAACTGGCTGCGCATCGAGCCGGAGAGCAACTCGATCGTGGTGCGCCAGACCTTCAACGACCGCCCCAACGAGCGCGCCGCCACCATGCGCATCTCGCGCCTGGGCGCGGACGCGCAGCCCAAGCCGCTGTCGGCCGCGCAACTGCAGGCTGGCCTGCGCAACGCCGCCGCCTTTACCGAAGGCACGGCGCGCGTGTTCGCCGACTGGGCGCAGGGCTACCTGCCCCATGTCAACCAACTGCCGCCCGCCAACCAGCTGGTCTGCCAGCGCACCGGCGGCGATCCCAACATCTTCTACTACCACTCGGCCTGGGAACTGGACGAGGACCAGGCGCTGGTGATCCATCTGCCGCGCATTCCGGATTGTCGCTTCTGGAACCTGCAGATCAACAACTGGTGGATGGAGTCGCTGGACTACCGCTACCACAAGATCCACGTGAACAAGTACAGCGCGCAGCACGATGCCGATGGCGGCGTGACCATCGTGCTGAGCCAGCGCGACCCCGGCCGCCCCAACTGGCTGGAGACCACCGGCCACCGCCGCGGCACCATGTGCCTGCGCTGGGTCGGCGCGAAAGAACACATCCACCCCGAGACGCGCGTCGTGCGCGTTGCAGACCTCAAGGGCTGATCCATGACCGCAGAACTCCGCTTCGACCCGCCGGCCCTGCTGGCTGCCGCCACCGCACAGTCCGGCGGCCTCACCGACTTCGGCGATCCGTCCTTCCGCAAGGCGCTGGAGGTGCTGTGCGACTCGCTGGAGCGCGAAGCCAATCTCTCCGAGCTGGGCCGCCAGCTGCTGCACGGAAAGTTCGTGGAGCTGCTGGTCAACCGCCTGCGCATCGAGCAGTTCTTCAAGCAGCATCCGGAGATCGAGGACGAGCAGATCCAGGCGCCGATCGTGATCGTGGGCCTGCCGCGCACTGGCACCACGCTGCTGCAGCGCGTGCTGGCGGCCGATCCGCACCTGTACTCGATGCCCTGGTGGGAGTCGCGCTACCCGGTGCCCTTCCCCGGCGAAGCGGTGTCGGACCCGTCGCAGCGCATCGAGCGTGCCCGTGGCGAAGTGGCGGTGATGGTCGAGGCCATGCCCAAGCTGATGTCGATGCACCCGATGGATGCCGACCAGGCCGACGAGGAGGTGATGCTGATGGAGCATTCCTTCATGGCCGCGTTCAATGCCTATGTGCACGTGCCCTCGTACATGGACTGGCTGCACTCCATCGACGAGAAGCCGGCCTACGACTACCTCAAGCGCGTGCTCAAGTTCCTGCAGTGGCAGAAGCGCCAGCGCGGCGTGGTCGCCAGCCGCTGGGTGCTCAAGGCCCCGCACCACCTGCTGCGCATGCGCCTGCTGCTGCGCGAGTTCCCCGGCGCCAAGGTCATCCAGACACACCGCGACCCGGTGGACACCATCCCGTCCATCGCCAGCTTCATCCACACGCTGTGGTGCATCTACGGCGCCGATGCGAGCCCGGTGGCCGCCGGCCAGGAGTGGAGCACGCTGATGGCGCGTGCCTTCCACCACACCCAGGACGTGCGCCGCAGCCAGGACCAGCCGGGCACTTTCCTCGATGTGCGCTTCATCGACACGGTGAAGCAGCCCTTCGAGGTGGTGAAGGCGATCTATGGCTTCGCCGGCCTGCCGCTGACCGACGAGGCCGAGACCTCCATGCAGCGCTGGATGGAGCAGAACCGCCGCGACAGCCGCGGCGCACACGAATACAAGGCCGAGGACTTCGGCCTGTCCGAGGCGCAGCTCAAGCGAGACTTCGCCGACTACCGCGCCGCGTATATCGATTCCGCCGCCTGAACCGCGGCCCGATTTTGAACTAGAACCCACGAGGAGAAAGACATGCTGCTGAAGGACAAGATCGTCATCGTTTCCGGCATCGGCCCGGGCCTGGGCGTGAAGCTCGCCGTCGAAGCCGCGCGCGAAGGCGCTGCCGGCGTCGTCGTTGCCGCCCGCTCCGCCGACAAGCTGGACGACGCCGAAGCGCGCATCAAGGCCCTGGGCCTGAACACCAAGGTGGTCAAGCAGGTCTGCGACATCACCAAGCGCGAGCACTGCGATGCCCTGGCCGCCGCGGCGTCCAAGGCCTTCGGCCGCATCGACGCGCTGGTCAACAGCGCCTTCCAGCACGGCGACATGGACTACGCCTCCACCGCCAACCTCGACACCTGGAACGAGGTGATGCAGACCAACCTGTTCGGCACGCTGAAGCTGACGCAGGCCGTGATCCCGCAGATGAAGAGCCAGAAGTCCGGAGCCGTGGTCATGATCAACACCATGGCCGTGCGCACCATCCCGCCGCTGGGCGAGGCCGGCTATGCCGCCTCCAAGGCCGCGCTGGCCAACTCCTCCAAGTGGCTGGCCAAGGAACTGGGCCCGGACGGCATCCGCGTGAACTCGGTGCACATGGGCTGGATGTGGGGAGCACCGGTGCAGGGCTACTTCGAGTGGCAGGCGCAGGAGAAGAAGGTGCCGGTGGAGGAACTGGTGCAGGGCATCGCCCGCCACATCCCGATCGGCCGCATCCCGACCGACGACGAATGCGCGCGTGCCGCGCTGTTCCTGGTGTCCGACTACGCCAGCGCCGTCACCGGCGCCACGCTGGACGCCAACGGCGGCATGTACATGCCCTGAGGCCGACATGATCCAGGCCGCCCTCTGCCCCAACCCGGACCAGGGCCAGGCCTGGATCGATTTCTGCGACGCACTGAAGGCCGCAGGGCGGATCGCCCTGCGGCCGGATGCGCCGGCCACGGAGCTGGATCGTGCCGAGGCCTGGCGCTGCCTGAGCCGCTACACGCGGCTGGGCCTGCAGATGATGCTGGAGTTCGGCGATCCGGACTTCCCGCAGTTCTACGCGGCATCGGACGACACCATCAAGGTCTTCCTGCCCAACCCCGACAACCGTTACGCCAACGCCACCATCGCGGGCGACCGCGAGTACCGCATCAGCGGCCGCCGTGGCGAGGCGCCTTACCTGTCCTTCGGCACCAAGGCCAACCGCTACGCGATGGACGGCACCATGGCCTCCACCGGCGAACTGGAGGCCTCGCAGATGCAGTTCGAGGCCGACGGGAGTTTCGAGATCATCGCCAGCCGTGAACCGCAGCCGGGCAACTGGCTGCCGCTGGCGGACGACTCCTCGATGCTGATCGTGCGCGAGACCTTCTTCGACCGGGCCCGCGAGGCGCCCGGCAGCTTCCATATCGAGCGCATCGGCGCACCGCAGGCCCCGCGCCCGCTGGACGCGGCCACGCTCGCGGCCGGCCTGCTGCGCGCGGCCGGCTTCGTGCAAGGCACCTTCAAGCTGGTGGCGGACTGGACCGCGATGGTCGCGGCGCATCCCAACCGGCTGGCGGCCGCGCCCTACGCCGAGGCCGCCATGCGTGTCGGCGGCGATCCGAAGATCTGCTACTACCACGGCTATTGGCAGCTCGCGCCGGGCGAGGCCCTGGTGATCGACGCCGAGGTGCCAGACTGTGCCTACTGGAATTTCCAGCTGGCCAACTGGTGGCTGGAGTCACTGGATGCGCTGCACCGCCCGGTGGCCATCAACCATCACGCCGCCCGGCGCAACGCCGACGGCAGCGTCACCCTGGTGATCGCCGCCGAGAATCCGGGCGTGGCCAACTATCTCGATACCGACGGGCACGACCGCGGTGGCATGCTGCTGCGCTGGGTCGATGCCCGCGAGCATCCGCAGCCACGCTGCCGGGTGGTGTCGCTGGATTCGCTGCGCACACGCTGAAGAGGAGACGCATGGAGAAGCTCATCTACACGCTGTGGAAGCCCGAAGGCCAGGCGATGGCGGATTTCACGACCGTCTTGCGTGAGCCGCTGGCCGCGCAGTTGCAGCAGGCCGGCGCGCAGCACCTGCAGTTGAACATCGACGATGCCGAGGTGGCTCCCGCCGCCGGCATCCGCCAGGTCGCCCATGCGCCGCTACCCGATGCCCTGCTGCAGCTTTGGCTGGACAGCGCCATCGCGCTGCGCCGCCGGCCGATCGATGCGCTGATCGGCGCGGCAGCGGCGCGCCATGACGCCTACCTCGTCACCGAGTCGCAGCCGCTGCGCAACGAGCGCCATGCACCCACGCCCGGCCTGCGCACCCATGGTTTCGCGCAGATCGCACTGCTGAGGAAGCCGGAGCGCCTGTCCGACGCCGAATGGCTGGCGGTCTGGCATGACACGCACACGCCGGTGGCCATCGAAACGCAGTCCACCTTCGAGTATCGCCAGAACGTGGTGGTGCGTGCGCTCACGCCGGGCGCGCGGCCCTATGACGCCATCGTGGAGGAATGCTTTCCGCCCGAGGCAATGACCAATCCCCAGGCCTTCTTCGATGCCGTGGGCGATGCAGAGAAGTTCCAGCGCAACCTGGACCGGATGATGGCCAGCGTCGGCCGTTTCCTGGACCTGGGCACCATCGACGTGCTGGCCACCAGCCAGTATCGCCTGTCGACGGGACCGTAGAGCCGTACAAACAAATGTAGGAGCCAGCTTGCTGGCGACCTGGTCTGATCAGGCCGCCAGCAAGCCGGCTCCTACATGAGAGCCGCCGACTACCCTGGCATTCAGGCCGCGACCGGCACCTTGCGCTTGGTGATCCAGGGAGCGGAGTGACCCTCCACTTCCTTCAGGAAGTGGCTGTTGTCGTGATCCCAGGGATGGAAACCCGGCTTGAAATAGCTGAACCAGGGGCGAATCATCTTGCGCAGGAAACCCACCTCGCCAAAGCCCACGCGGTAGAACTCGCGCCAGCCCTTGAGATCGGTCAGCTTGCCCTCGGCGCGAACGAACGACAAATGCGCGGGGATGACCTTGCCCCAGAAGATCGCGGTGGCGATCACCAGGGTCAGGGTACGCTCGGCGTAGGCACGCGGGCCGGTTCCCACCACCTGCTCGTAGATGTCGTAGGGCACGCCCTTGTGCTCGGTCTCTTCCAGCGCGTGCCACTTCCACAGGGCGCCGTAGTGCTTCTCGGACTTCTCGTTCATGTATTCCGAGGTCAGGAAGCCGTCGGCCATGATCGCGGTGAGGTGCTCCAGCGCGATGGTGGCGGACAGGCGCGAAGACGCCGGCAGGTTCTTCTTGCCCCAGTTGAGCAGCGCGGTGACGCTGTCCTCGAACTCCTTGGAGCCCTTCACGCGCTCGTGCATCAGCGCGTTGTACTCGTCGTGCTCGCGGCCGTGCATGGCCTCCTGGCCGATGAAGGCGGTGGCAGCCTTCTTCAGTTCGGGATCGGTGATCTGGTCGCGGTAGTGGCGCACGGCGTCGATGAAGAAACGCTCGCCCACCGGAATCACCAGGGACATGGTGTTCATCATGTGGGTGAAGTGCACGCCGCCGCCGAGCCAGTCGTGGATGTGCTCCGCGGGCGGGTTGAAGGTCAGGTCGCGGCGGGTCGGCTGGACGGCTTTCTTGGCTTTCATGCTGGGAGCCTCGGGAATCGTGGTTACTGTTACATTGTTGACTGACACATTAAGCCTAAGTTCCGCCCCGGACGCCGTCAAGGACCACTCGGCGACACCCTCCCAAGCCCCTGTCCGCACAGCGAATCCTGCCGACGAAAGGACTGGGTTCCCGAAAGGAATGCGGCGGTCCTATACTGGCCTCCATGAAATGGAGCGAAGTCGGCAGCCTGTCCTGTTCGGTCGCGCGCACCGCCTCGGTGATCGGCGACCGCTGGACGATCCTGATCCTGCGCAATGCCTTCCTGCGCATCCGCCGCTTCGAGGACTTCCAGGCCAACCTCGGTATCACCCGCCACCTGCTCGCCGGCCGCCTGAAGCGCCTGGTGGAGGAAGGCATCCTGGTTCGTCTGCCCTACCAGGACTCCCCGCCCCGCTACGAATACCGCCTGACCTCCAAGGGCAAGGATCTGTATCCGGTGCTGATCTCGATGGCAGCCTGGGGCGATGCCTTCATGGACGAGGGCAAGGGCCCGCCGGTGCTGTATCGCCATGAGCCCTGCGGCCACACCGTGACGCCGCAACTCAGCTGCCCGGATTGCGGCGAAGCCGTCCATGCCCACGACATCACCCCGCTGCCCGGCCCGGGCCTGGTGCTGGCCGATGCGGTCGGCCGCCGGAAGAAGCGCGCCTGACCTTTACCGGTACCAGTGTTTGACAGGTTCTTTTTTAGAACCTACTGTCAGCCCACCTTCCCTCCCGGAGCCGCCATGACCGATTCGCCCCGCGTTGCCCTCGTGATCGGAGCCGGCGACGGCAATGGTGCCGCCATCGCCCGGCGCTTCGCCCGCGAAGGCTACGTAGCCTGCGTGGTGCGCCGCAGCGCCGAGAAGCTGCAGCCGCTGGTGGCGCAGATCGTGGCCTCCGGCGGCCGCGCCCAGGCCTTCGGCAGCGATGCCCGCAAGGAGGAGGACGTGACGGCGCTGTTCGAGCAGATCGAGCGCGACATCGGCCCCGTCGAGGTGCTGGTGTTCAACGTCGGCGCCAACGTGCCGTCCTCGATCCTCGACGAGACGGCGCGCAAGTACTTCAAGATCTGGGAGATGGCCTGCTTCGCCGGCTTCCTCAACGGCCGCGAGGCGGCCCAGCGGATGGTGAAGCGCGGGCGCGGCACGATCCTGTTCACCGGCGCCACCGCCAGCATGCGCGGCGCAGCCGGCTTCGCGGCCTTCTCCGGCGCCAAACACGCGCTGCGCGCGCTGGCCCAGAGCATGGCGCGCGAGCTGGGGCCCAAGGGCGTGCACGTAGGTCACGTGGTGATCGACGGCATGGTCGACACCGACTTCATCCGCGACAACTTCCCCAAGGCCTACGCCGAGCGCATGCCCAAGGAAGGCATCCTCAAGCCCGAGCACATCGCCGAAAGCTACTGGCAGCTACACGCGCAGCCGCGCGACGCCTGGACCTTCGAACTCGATCTGCGCCCCTACATGGAAACCTGGTGAGCCCCACGATGAGCAACAAGACCGTCGACTTCTACTACGACTTCGGTAGTCCCGCCGCCTACCTCGCCTGGACGCAGATGCCGCGCATCTGCGCGGAGAGGCAGGCGCAGCTGGTCTACAAGCCCTTCCTGCTCGGCGCCGTGTTCAAGGCCACCGGCAACCAGTCGCCGGTGATGATCCCGGCCAAGGCCAAGTTCATGTTCGCCGACCTGAACCGCTGGGCGAAGCACTGGAACGTACCACTGACGATCAATCCCTTCTTCCCCTTCAACGGCCTGGACCTGATGCGCGCGGCGGCGGGCATGCAGCTGCGCGAGCCGCAGCGCTTCGAGGACTTCAATCGCGCGATCTACACCGCGATGTGGGTGGATGCGCTGGACTTCAGCAAGCCGCAGGTCGTGACGGGCGTGCTGGAACGCGCCGGCTTCGATCCGGCGGCGGTGATGGCGCTGGCATCCAGCGACGAGGCCAAGGCGGCGCTGCGCGCCAACACCGACGAAGCCCTGGCCCGCGGCGCCTTCGGCGCGCCGACCTTCGTCGTCGGCAGTGAACTCTACTGGGGGCAGGACCGCCTGTTCATGGTGGAGCAGGCGCTGGCGGCGTAGGCGAATGTAGGGTGGGCCAAGCGAAGCGTGCCCACCCTACGATTGCTTGCACATGTAGGAGCCAGCTTGCTGGCGACAAGGACCCTGTCGCCAGCAAGCTGGCTCCTACAGATCCAGGCTTCAGCGTCCGATGTGGAACGAGTTCGGATCGAAGGGCTTGTTGCCCAGCTTCACGTCGCTGCTCACGCCGGTGATGTTCAGCGTGGTGAAGGTGCCTTCCTTCAGGTCGCGCATCTCCATGGCGGAGGCGTACCACAGCTTGCCGGTCTGCTTGAGGCTGCTGGCCGGCGCAGTCAGGCGCTTGACCGGGGCCCCGCCGTTGAAGAACTCGGCCTTGAGGGCGACGCAGGTCTTCTGGTCCACCCAGATCTTCACCTGGCTATAAGCAGCCTTGTCGCCGCTGGGTGACTTGATGGTGACCACGTCGGCGCTGCGGCCGTCGATCTTCTCGGGGGGCTCCAGCGTGCCGGCGGCGCCGGTGAAGGCGTTCTGCACCAGCTTGATCTCGACGTAGGAGAAATCGGTGCCCAGCAGCGCGCCGTTGGCGAAGTTGCCGGTGACATGGCGGACGCGGTTCACCGCCGGCAGGAAGACGTACATGTCGTCCTCGCGCTGGCCGGTCTCGCGCACCAGGTAGGCGGCGCCGGCGACGTTGGCGGGCTCCGACACGCGCAGCATCACGCGGATCAGGCCCTCCTCGCGCTTGGCGTAGACCTTGCCGCGCAGGCTGCGCACGCCGCCGCTGCGGTCGGTGGCGTCGAGCTGGATCTCCTGGATGCGCAGGGTCTGCGGGATGTTCGCCTTCATGCAGGCAAAGACCTCGTGGGCGTCCTTGGCGGCCTGGGCCGGCAGACTCAGGAGCAAACCCACGGCCAGCAGGAATCCGTACTTCATCGCGCACCTCTCCCGGTGGTTCCGGGCCTCGTCATGTTGCACTGCAACATTGTAGCGGAACCGGAATTCTTGTGCCGGTTAGATTTGCATGATGTCCAGTGACTGGACGTACCCCGTCCGGATGAACTGCGGATCAGCCCTGGCGATAGTAGTCCGGCCGGCCGGCGGTCCAGAGCTCGCCCCAGAGCTTGCCGCCGCCATCCACGGTCAGCACTTCGCCGGTGATGAAGCTGCCCGAGGACGCCGAGAGGTAGATGCAGGATTCGGCAATCTCCATGGGCGTGCCCGGCCTCTTCAGCGGGTTGGCCAGGGGGAATTCCTTCTGCGCCTCGGGCGGGTAGACCTCCAGCCCTTCGGTGGCCGTCAGGCCTGGGGCCACGCAGTTGACGCGGATGCCCAGCGGCGCCCACTCCACCGCCACGGTGCGGGAGGCACCGATGATGCCGGCGCGCGCTGCCACGGTATGGGCCACGCCCGGCATGCCGCGCTCGGTCACCACCACGATGTTGACGATGGAGCCGGGGGTCTTCACGTCGCGCCAGTACTGCGCGGCGCGCTGCATCATGTACCAGCTGCCGTTGAGGTTGTTGTTGATCACCGCCGCCCAGCCCTTGGGGGCGTAGTCGATGGCGTTCTGCGGGAACTGGCCGCCAGCATTGTTGACCACGTAGTCCAGGCGGCCGTACTCGGCGTGGATGCGCTGGTACAGCGCCTCCACCTGCTCCGGCTCGCGCACATTGGTGGGCACCACCAGCACGGTGCCACCCTTGCCCCGTACGAAGGCCGCCACCTTGTCCAGCTTCTCGGCCGTGCGGCCGCAGATCACCAGCGTGGCGCCCAGGCGCGCGAACAGCAGCGCCACGGCGCGGCCGATACCGCTGCCGCCACCGGACACCAGGGCGACCTTGTCCTTGAACAGGTCGGAGCGGTAGACCGTCTCCGCGTTCCAGAGGGTTTCGGGGTTGTTGAGGGCTTCTACGTCAACAGTCATGGCCTTCCTGCACTCGTGTCTTCAGCTGTTTGCTCTTGGTCTTCACACGCCCTTGAGGATGCGAAGAAGCCGTAGCGAGCATGCCCGAGCTTGCATCGAGGAGCGGAGCCGTACTGAAGTACGGCGAGCACCGGAGATGCAAGATCGAGCAGCGGAGTAGGTTTATTCGTATCCTCAGGACCGGAGCAATTCCTGGGCAATGATCATCTTGCGCACTTCGGTGGTACCGGCGCCGATCTCCAGCAGCTTGATCGAGCGGTACAGGCGGTTGATCTCGGACTCCCAGATGTAGCCGCTGCCGCCGTGGATCTGCACGGCGTGGTTGAGCACCTTGTTGAGGGTCTCGGCGGTGTACATCACGCCGGCGGCGGTGAGCTTGTGGATGTCGCCACGGCCGCCCTCGCCCTCGCCCACCGTGTTGGCGGCGCGCAGCACCTGGTAGGTGTAGAGGCGCATGGACTCCACCCAGGTGTACATCTCGGCCAGCATCGACTGCACCATCTGGAAATTGGAGATGGACTGGCCGAACTGCTTGCGCTGCTTGGCGTAGTCCAGCGACAGAGACAGCGCACGCTCGGCGATGCCGAGGTTGATCGGCGAGATCATGGAGCGCTCCAGGTCCAGGCCGGACATGACCACGCGCACGCCCTTGTTCTCCTCGCCCACCAGGTTGGCGGCCGGCACCTTGCACTCCTCGAACACCAGCTCGGCGGTCTGCGAGCCACGGAAGCCCATCTTGATCAGCTTCTGGGCGACCTTGAAGCCGGGGAAGTCCTTCTCGACGATGAAGGCCGAGACGCCCTGGTTGCCCTTGTCCTTGTCGGTCTTGGCGTAGACCAGCAGCACGTCGGCCACCGGGCCGTTGGTGATGTAGATCTTGCTGCCGTTGAGCACATAGAAGTCACCCTCGCGGCGCGCGGTGGTGCGCATCGAGCCGATGGCGTCGGAGCCGGCGCCCGGCTCGGTCAGGCCCAGGGCGCCGATCAGCTTGCCGCTGTTCAGGCCCGGCAGGTACTTCTGGCGCTGGGCCTCGTTGGCATTGGCCAGGATGTTGTTCATGCACAGGTTCTCGTGCGCTACCCAGGCCAGGGCCAGGGCGTGGTTCCAGCGCGAGAAGGCCTGCAGGATCAGGCCGGAGGTGAACACGTCCATGCCCGAGCCGCCGTACTGCTCCGGGGCGGTGATGCCGAAGTAACCGGTGGCGCCGATCTTGGGGAAGATCTCGCTGGGCCACCATTCCTCGTCGTCCATGCGCTGGGCCAGGGGGTACAGCTCGTTCTGGCCGAAGCGGTCGGCCTGGGCCAGGATTTCCATCTCGTCGTGGGACAGGCCCGAAAAGGCCTGCAGGACGGAGGGACGGTCGGAGGAAGTGCTGTTCGCCATGAGGGTTCCGTAGTTCTGGTGAGTCTGACTTACCAGCCAGATTAGGGGCGCCGGGGGCCGGGGCGCTTCGCCCAATCGGGTGAGACGGCCCCCTCCGGCGAGGTCTTGGCCCGCCTTTTGCTGTCCCTGGGCTCATGCCAGAGTCGCAGAAGCGCAGCAAGGCCAATGAGGGCCGGGTGCCAGGACTTGATGGGGTCAAGCAGCGGGAGCGGCTGCTCACCACCCTGCTGTCGAACGTCGACGGCATGATCTACCGTTGCCGCCACGACGAGCACTGGACCATGGAGTTCGTCAGCGAGGGCTGCCTGGCGCTGACCGGCTACCAGCCACAGGACCTGATCCTGAACCGGCGGCTATCCTTCGAGCAGCTGATGCACCCGGACGACCGGACCCGCGTGCGGTCCTCGGTGGATGCTGCCCTGCGCGAGCGCCGCCGCTACGAGGTGGAATACCGCATCGCCCATGCCGACGGCAGCAGCCGCTGGGTCTGGGAACGTGGTGCCGGCAACCTCGACGAGCAGGGCCAGGTGGAATCGCTGGAGGGCATCATCCAGGACATCACCGAGCGCAAGCGCTCGGAGGAATCCCTGGCGGAGGCCGAGCGCCGCTACCGCAGCATCTTCGAGAACGCCATCGAGGGCATCTTCCAGTCCACGCCGGATGCCGGCTACGTCACCGTCAACCCGGCGCTGGCACGCATGTACGGCTACGACTCGCCGGCGCAGCTGATCGCCCTGCTGCGCGACATCGACCGCCAGCTCTACGTGGAGCCGGGCCGGCGCGCCCAGTTCATGACGGCGATGGCCCGCGACGGCTCGGTGACCAATTTCGAGTCGCAGGTCTACCGCCGAGATCGTAGCGTCATGTGGATCTCGGAAAACGCCCGCGAGGTGCGCGACGCCGAGGGGCAGTTGCTGATGTACGAGGGCACGGTGGAGGCCATCACCGAGCGCAAGCTGCACGACGCCGCGATGCGCTACCAGGCCACGCACGACGCCCTCACCGGCCTGCCCAATCGGCTGCTGCTTCAGGAACGCCTGCAGCAGGCCCTGGACACCGCCCGCGAGCAGGGCGACCAGGTAGCGGTGGCCTTCATCGACCTGGACCAGTTCAAGCTGATCAACGACAGCCTGGGCCATCACACCGGCGACGCCCTGCTGCGCACCATGGCGCAGCGCCTGCGCGCCTGCCTGCGCGACGGCGCCGTGGTGGCGCGCCAGAGCGGTGACGAGTTCGTGGTGCTGCTGCCACGCACCCACCGCGGGAGCATCGCCTACCTCGCCGGCCTGATGCTGGACGCGATCTGCCAGCCCTGCGCACTCGGCGGCCGTGAGCTGCGCGTGACCTGCAGCATCGGCATCAGCCTGTTCCCTGGCGACGGCGAGGACGCCGCCGCACTGCTGCGCAATGCCGACATGGCGATGTACCGCGCCAAGGAAGCCGGGCGCAACAACGTGCAGTACTACACCGATGAACTGCAGGCCGGCGTGGCCGGGCGGCTGGAGCTGCTGACACGCATGGGCCAGGCCATCGAGCGCGACGAGTTCCGCCTGCACTACCAACCCAAGTTCGACCTGCGCAGCGGCCTGATCACCGGTGCCGAGGCCTTGCTGCGCTGGGAGTCGCCACAGGGCATGGTGATGCCGGAAACCTTCATCCCGCTGGCCGAGGAGACGGGGCTGATCCTGGCTATGGGTCACTGGGTGATGCGCACGGCCTGCCTGCAGAACCGCGCCTGGCTCGACAGCGGCATCGGCCCCATCCCCGTGTCGGTGAACCTGTCGCGCCGCCAGATCGTGCATGGCGACATCGCCGCCACGGTGTCGGCGGTGCTTGCCGAAACCGGCCTGCCGGCGGAGCTGCTGGAGCTGGAGGTCACCGAGAGCATGGTGCTGCCGGACGCCGAACAGGCGGCGGCCATCCTGCAGCGGCTGCGCGCGCTGGGCGTGCGCCTGTCGATGGACGACTTCGGCACCGGCTACTCCAGCCTGAGCCAGCTCAAGCGCTTCCCGGTGCAGTCACTGAAGATCGACCGCTCCTTCCTGCGCGAGGTCACCACCGATCCGGACTCGGCCGCCATCGTCCGGGCGATCATCTCGCTGGGCCACAACCTGGACCTGCGCGTACTGGCCGAGGGCGTGGAGACCGCCGAGCAGCAGGCCTTCCTCGGCGCCAACGGCTGCGATGAACTGCAGGGCTTCTACCTGGCCCGGCCGATGCCGGCAGAGCGCTTCGAGGCGCTGATGCTCGATCAGGCCGTCACGGCCGCCTGAGGACTACCAGGCGCGGCCGTACTGCTTCGGTGCCGTGATCTCCGCCTTCAGCGCCTTGGCGGCGTGGTAGGGCCAATAGGGATCGCGCAGCATCTGCCGCGCCAGCAGCACCATGTCGGCATCACCGTTGTGGACGATCTGCTGCGCCTGCGACGGATCGACGATGCCGCCGACCGCGCCGGTGGCGATGCCCGCCTCGCGGCGGATGCGCGCCGCGAACGGCACCTGGTAGCCCGGCCCCACCGGAATACGCACCGCCGAGGGCAGCGTACCTCCGGAGGAGACGTCGATCAGGTCCACGCCCAGCGCCTTCACCTCTCGCGCCAGTTCGATGCTCTGCTCGATATCCCAGCCGCCGCTCTCGGCCCAGTCGGTGGCGGAGATGCGCAGCAACAGCGGCAGGCGCTCCGGCCAGACCTCGCGCACCGCCGCGATCACCTCGCGCAGCAGGCGCGTGCGGCCGTCGAAGCTGCCGCCCCAGGCGTCGGTGCGGTGATTGCTCAGTGGCGACAGGAATTCGTGCAGCAGGTAACCATGCGCGCCGTGGATTTCCACCATGCGGAACCCGGCGACCAGCGCGCGGACGGTGGCCGCGCGGAACCCCTCGATCACCGCCTGGATGCCAGCCTCGTCGAGTGCCTGCGGCGTGGGCGACTGCTCGTCGAAGGGCAGCGCACTGGGCGCCACCACCGGCGCCCAGCCACCCTGCTCCGGCGTAAGTGGCCTGCCGCCGAGCCAGGGCTTGTCGGTACTGGCCTTGCGGCCGGCATGCGCCAACTGGATCGCCGGCACGGCGCCGGCCTCGTCGATGAAGCGCGTGACCGGTGCCCAGGCCTCGACGTGGGCGTCGTTCCAGATGCCGGCATCGACCGGAGAGATGCGCCCCTCCGGCAGCACCGCCGAAGCCTCGGCGATCACCAGGCCGGCGCCGCCGATGGCGCGGCTGCCCAGGTGCACCAGGTGCCAGTGGGTCGGCGCGCCGTCTTCGGCGGAGTACTGGCACATCGGCGACACGGCGATGCGGTTGCGCAACTCCACCTCACGCAGGCGGAAGGACTCGAACAGCTTCACGGGCGTTCTCCAGGCGACATGAGGGCGAAGATAGCAGCGCAGCAGAGGGCCGACTGCCTTGCAATGAACTAGATTTGTGCCTGGCGCAGGTCTCGCAGCAGCGACGGCAGGGTTTCACGCAGGGCCGGCAGCACCTCACGCCAGCCGGACCCGGCATCCAGCAAGGCCTGCGGCCGGCTCAGGCGCTGCGCGGTGCGGCGGATCGCCTGGTCGATACCCTGCGGCTCCCCATAGGACAGCAGCAACTGCGAAAAGCTCTCGGCCTGCGGCCGGCGGGCACCGGCGAGCTGGAACCACTCGCCGCCTTCCGCCACCTGTTGCGCGCTGCGCCGGCAGAAATCCGGCAGCGGCTCGTCGGCATACCGCTCCCAATCCAGGATCAGCGCATGGTCGCAGACCAGGTCCAGCAGGATGCCGGCATAGCGGCGCGCGCCCTGCGGATAGCCGCTGCGCAGGGCAATGATGCCCGGGTGGCTGTCGGTCAGCACATCGATGCGCCGGTGCAGGCGGATGCCGGTGGCGACGTCGTCCGGATACGCGGACAGGTCCCGCCCGTGGACGATGTCGCCGAGGATCGCGCCCGGCAGCGAGGTGGCGCTGCGCTCGGCCAGCCAGAGATGGGCCAGGAAATTCATGCCTCAGTCGCTGCCGCCTCCACCGTCGCTCCCGCCACCATCGCTGCTGGAACTGCTGTCGCTGTCGGAACCGCCCACGCCGTCCACGTCCTGGGGTCGGCAGCCACCATCGTAGTCCCGCGGTTCGTAGGGATTGGCATAGCTGTCGGCAGGCCCGCTGGCCTGGTTGCTACCCTGCCCCGCCGTAGAATCTTGCCGGTTGCCCTGGCGCAACAGCAGCGACCGCAGCCACAGGAACACCGCCACGACGACCGCCAGGAAGAAGAGAAACTTCATGGGTACCCGGACTCCTCTAGGCGCTGCGCGAACCTGACGACGGTGGCAGGTTGCGGCCACCGCGATGATCGCAGATCGTTACGTCCTAGCAAGGCCTTCTTCCTCGAGACCCAGCATGCGCAACCGCCTGATTCTTGCCCCCGCCCTCGCGGCCCTCCTTTCCTGCGGCAGTGCCCTGGCCGAGGAGCCGACCCTGCTGCCCCCGGGCGGCTATCCCGCCCATTCCTGCAGCAAGCCGGTGATGCCGCAGATGCCCTCCGGGGTCGGTGGCAGCGCCGAGGCCCTGGCCTACAACGGCGAGGTGCGCATCTATAACCAGAGGGCGCAGGTCTACTCCAAGTGCATCACCGATTACATGAACTCCGGTAATGCCGACATGGCGCGCATCCAGACGCGCATCAACGAGGCCGTGACCGAGGCCAACGCCCGCTAGATCCTAGGCCTCGACGGCATCCACCAGGCCCCAGTCCCGGGCCGTGGTGGCGTCGATACGCTTGCCGCTGAGCACCATCCAGGTGGCGCGCTGGCGGCCGATGCGCCGCGGGATGCTGACGCAGCCACCGGCCCCGGGAATCAGGCCGAACTGCAGTTCCGGCAACTGGAACCAGGCATCCGGCGCTGCGACGATGCGGCCCGCGAAGGCCGGAAACTCGATGCCCGAGCCGATGCAGGCGCCATGCACCCGCGCCTCGGCGCGCTGCGCACAGGCCGCCAGCAGGCGGCCGGGTACCGTCAGGCTGCGCACCGCATGCGCCGTGGCCGGGTCCGGCGCGGTGCCGAACTCGTCCAGCTCCCCCCCGGTGCTGAAGCACTTGCCGGCACCGTCGATACGGACGCGGCGGATGCTCTCGTCCGCCAGCGCCAGCTGCAGCCCCTCCACCAGGGCATCGCGCATCTCCACCGACATGCTGTTGCGCCGCTGCGGGCGGTTCAGCGTCAGTTGCAGTGCGTCCCCCTCGCGCGACAGCACCACGGCCGGCCCATCCTCCCGCGGCGGCGGCAGCGGCGCTGGCCGGCCTTCCAGCCAGCGGCGGAACTCCGCACCGCCCTGCAGCGTGGCATAGGCCAGGGATTCCATCGCCAACGCATCCGTCACCGGCAGGCTTTCGGTAGCCCGCAGCAACTGCACGAGCACCGCGGCGGCAATGGGGTTGCGGCGCACACCGGCCAGCAGCGGAGCGGCGGCACGCTCCTCCTCCACGATCGCGTCGCAGTCCGCCGCCAGCGGCGCATCCGCTCGGCCGACGCCGATCACCGGGCAAGGCAAGCGTCGCAGCCACTCACCCAGGCGCGGCTCGGCCGCCCCCCCCAACCCCAGCAGCAGGCAGGGCTCGTCGAAGGGTGAGTAGCCACTGGCGGTTTCGGGCAGCATCGCCAGCGCGCGCAACTCATCCAGGCCGATAATGCTCATGGGGAACGGCGACCGCCGGCCGGGAACTCCGACGCGACAGCGCCATCTGATTGCGGAACAATGTGAAGACTCATTGTTCCGAGTGTAGAACCGGAGCCGCATGATGAAAACCGTGAACCCCATCCCGGAGCCCGGCTCCGCACTGACGCCCCACCTGGTCCTGCGGGATGCCGCGCGCGCCATCGACTGGTACGTATCGGTGCTGGGTGCGGTGGAAGAATTCCGCCTCACCGAGCCCTCAGGCAAGGTCGGCCACGCGGAACTCAGGCTCGGCGGCGGCCGCCTGATGCTGGCTGATGAATACCCGGACTACCAGGCCCTCGGGCCCGAAGCGGTCGGCGGGACACCGGTCCGGCTGCATCTTTACGTCTCCGACGTGGATGCCGTGGTGGCCCGCGCGGTGGCGGCCGGCGCCACGCTGCTGCGGCCGGTGCAGGACGAGTTCTACGGCGACCGTGCCGGCATGCTGCGGGACCCCTTCGGCCATCTCTGGCACCTCGCCTCGCGCCGCGAGGAGGTCAGCCCGGCACAGATGCAGCAGCGCTGGAGCGAGATGCTCCAGGGTACGCCATGAGCGGCGTGGGCCCCTTCCACGTCGAGCGCGAGTACCTGCACCTTGACGAAGGCAGCACCGCGACGGTCGTGCCGGTGACTGGCGATTTCTGGCCGAAAGTCATGGCCGGCCAGATGCCACAACTGGATCGCGGCCGCCTGATGACCTGCTTCAGCTTCAGCGAGGACTGGCCCACCTGGGAGCGCCACCCGGCCGGCGAGGAAGCGGTGATCCTGCTGTCCGGCACCGCGGAACTGCTGCTGGAGACGGCCCAGGGCATTGAATCCGTGACGCTCAGCGAGCCGGGCAGCTACGTGCTGGTACCGCGCAACACCTGGCATACGGCCAAGACGCGCATTCCCACCAGCATGTTGTTCATCACGCCGGGCGCCGGAACGGAAAACCGGCCGGTCTAGAGCCCGACTCCCCTCTCCCCTCGGGAGAGGGGCTGGGGGTGAGGGACGTCGCCTCGTTGTAGCAGGGATGCCCGATGCCAAGCACGCGCCTCACCCGCGCCTGCGGCGCGACCGGCTCTTTACCCCGTGTGCTCTTAACGGGGCGGAGGGAGAGGCAAGACACTTCGTTAGCGCTCGCCGCGCTTCAGCAGCGAAAAGAACTTGTACGAAGGATCATCCGGCCCCGGCTCGCCAATGTAGGCCCCGTGCAGGAAGGGATGATCCAGCCGCACCTGGGTCGGGTGCGAGGGATAGCACCAGTCCGCCACGATGGCGCGGTGGCTGAACTTCCACACCCCTGCCCGCTTCTCGTACTTGTCGAAGTAGCGCCCGCCGATCAGCACGTCGAACAGCTCGCCCTCGTGCTTCACCTGGTGGAAGGCCAGGATGTAGACCTCGCCCTCCGCCCGCTCGCCATCCAGCTTCAGGTTCGCCGTGGTGACGTTGTGGTGCAGGATCGCCATCGGCTTCTGGATTTCCGGCAGCTTGTCGATGAACGCCATCGCCGGCCCTCGCGCGAAGTGGCCGTGATCGTCGATGGCGTCTTCGTGATACAGCTCGCGCATCTTGGCGTGGTCGTGCCGATCGGCCGCGTTGCAGTAGGCGTGGATCAGCTCCGCGATCGCCTGCTTGTCGAGCAATTCCCGCAGCTGTGCTTCCAGGGCGGCGTCCATTAGGGCCTACCCACGCTTCGGCGTTCGCTGCGGCGGAGGTCGCCCGGGTGCAGGGCAATGCCGCGAGGCGCGCGGTGTACTGGAGTACATGAGCGACTCGAGGCGCAGCCATGCGCCCGGGCGGCCCCGCCCCTCTGGGTTGCTCCCGCATTTGTGGCCATGCTGCGATTCTCCAATGTCAATGAAACCATATGAATTCCTGATCTCGCACCATGCCTGGCCGCAAATGCGGGGGCAACGCAGCGATCGCCGTAGCGTGGGTAGGCCCTAGCTCAACCCCACCACCGGCAGCGCCACGCCATGAACCGCGCGCGCATCCGCGGAACAGAGGAACAGGATCACGCGGGCGAGGTCCTTCGGCGCCACCCACTTCGAGGGATCGGCATCCGGCATGGCAGCCCGGTTGGGCGGCGTGTCGATGATGCTGGGCAGCACGCAGTTGACGTTGATGCCCTGATCGCGCAGCTCCGCCGACATGGCCTCGGTCATGCGGATGACGGCGCTCTTGGAGACGCTGTAGGCGCCCATCAGCGCGGCGCCCTTCTGCCCCGCGCCGGCGCCGACGTTGACGATGCTGCCGCGGCCCTGCGTGATCATGCCGGGCACCACCGCCTGAACCATGTTGAGCATCGTGACGGCGTTGATGTCCCACATCTTCTTCCAGTCCGCCGCCGGCGTGGCATGCACCGGCGTGCCCATGGTGAAACCGCCGGCGATGTTGCACAGCGCGTCCACGCGGCCGGCCTGCTTCACCGCCTGGGCCGCGGAATCGGCGTCCGTCAGGTTGGCCGGCAGCAGCTTGTGGCGCGGATCGTTGCCGGGGTAAGCCTTCTGCAGCGCTTCCATCTGCAGGTCCACCAGCGCTAGCGTCGCCCCCGCCTCATGGAAGGCCTCGGCCACGGCACGGCCCAGGCTACCCGCGGCACCGGTGATCATCACGGTCTTGCCCTGCATGCCCATCTGCATTCCTCCTGTCGCGATGCAGGGACGCTAGCATGCCGGCGGGAGCGCGAACCCCTCTGTATGGGTGAAACGCGCCCCCGCCCGCAAGCTCAGGCCAGGACCGGCAGCAAGAAGGCGAACACCACTCCCGCCGCGTAGATCGCCAGGCCCTGCAGCAGCAGGACCAGCACCAGCAGGACGGCGCGCAGTGGGCGTGTCATGAGCCCGGATAGGCCAGGACCCCACTCCAGGTCAACGGCTGGCCAGCACCTTCGGCGAGGCCGGCAACCCCTTCCACACCTGCGGAGTGTCCAGCAACTCGATGCTGGCGATGGCGCCATCGTCCGGCACGTTGACGCTCCACCGGCGGAAGCTGCTGCCGCTTAGCGGATCCGAGGCCTCTGCCACCACCGGCTGCTGCTCGCCGTTCCAGGGACGAAAGCCGCCCTGCAGGGCGACGTGGCGCACAGTGCCGTTGGCGTAGCGCACGCGCAGCGTGTAGTCGCAACCGTAGGCCCGGCACCACCAGTAGTAGGCGCTGGTATTGGGCTGGATGCTGTCGCGCTGCGCCTGCACGGTGGGGTCGATCAGGCGGATCAGGTTGCCGGTGTAGCGGATCGGCGGGTAGATCTGCGTGGCGCCCGCGGTACCGGCATAGCTCATCGTGGCCACGATGGCGTAAACCGGGACGTTGGTCTGCAGTGGCGCATCGTCCTCGAAGCCCCAGATGCCGCCGCTGGCCACGTTGACCGCATCCGGCGCATCCACCCATTTGCGGTCGATGCCGTCCCAGCGCTTGTAGCCACTAGGGAAGCCCGCATCGCGCTGCCATTTGCCGCCGGAGTACTTGTGCGCCGCGCCGTCGAGCGTGGTCGTGCCCTCGAAATAGCGCTGCATTACCGCCGTGCTGTAGTCGGAGAAGATCGTGAAGCGCTGGCCGCTGGCCTGATCGCCGGAACCGGATTGCATCGGGTCCTGCTTGATGCAGCGGCTCTGTCCATCCACCGCGCGGGCATGGCCGTCGAAGCTGTCGCTGCGGCATCGGGCGTAGCGCGAGGATGAGGCCGGCACCAGGATGGAACGGAACAGCTTGCGCACCGCGTCGTAGCCCCATTCCGAACCCTTGAGGCTACCCCATTCGTACGGATAGATGCCGTCGTCGTAGGAACCGCCCGCATGGGGCAGGCCGAAAGCGTGGCCCTGCTCGTGGATATAGATGCCGGCATAGGCCGTATCGCCGGTACCGACGCTACCGCCGCCGATGCCACCGCCGGCGCTCCTGAACCTGCCGCCGGCATCGCGTGCCAGCAGGGGGGCGTAATACTGCACCGCCTGGTTGGCCTCGCCATTGGCCGCGCGCAACCCGCCGACGATGCCGTGCAGCGTGGAGAGGCCGGCGAAACCATCCTTGTAGGCGTCGGTGCTGCTGGCCACGTAGGCCGGCCGGCGCACGCCGCTGCCATCGTCGCGCGGCGGCACCACCAGGGAAGGCCATACCACCTTGCCCGCCGGATGATTGCCGACCTGCAGCGTCGCCACCGGCCAGACAGCGAACATGTCGTCGATGGCATCGGCGGACGGCGAGCCCGCCGATGCCAGGCTCATATCGGACTCGATGGCGCCGAAGACGTAGAACGGCAGGATGCGGACGACAAAATCGGGATCGGCGCCGACGGAGACTTCGCTCCAGGCGCTGGGATTGGCTCCTGCAGCGGTCACCCGCAGTCGCAAGCCCGGGCGCAGCCAGGAGGCCGGCAGCGTGGCGACGTAGGCGCTGCCGGAATAGCGCAGGCTACCGTCTTCGTTCGCCGGCAGTGCGGCATTCCCTTCCAAGATGATGCTGCCCAGGGAACTGCCCGCCGCTTCGCCCTCCAGCCTCAGGCCCGACAGCCCGGCGGGTGCGATGTCCACCAGCGCCAGCGCCGCGCGGCCACCCACCATGTGCAGCTCCGCGTTGCCGCCGCCTGAAAGCGCCCACTGCTTGCCTGCGGCCGGCAACGCATGCGTCTGCGCCAGTTTCCAGTGGCTGGCGGCGATGGTCGGCGGAGGGGCCGATGGATTGACCAGGATGCTGACGGTATCACTGGCCGTGGCCCCATCGTCATCGGTGACGGTGAGGCGGAACACCAGCGTCTGCGCACTGGAGACATCGGGCGCGGTAAAGTTCGTGGAGGCGAGGTCCGCGCGGGCCAGGGACACGGCAGGCCCGGAGACCTGCAGCCAGGCATGGGACAGGATGCGGCCATCGGCATCCGAGGAGGCGCTGCCATCGAGTGTGACGGCAGCCAGTTTCTCGACCGTCTGGTCGGCGCCCGCCTGGGCCAGGGGCGCTGTATTGGCCAGCGGCGGCCTCGTGGTGCCTTCCGACCCGCCGCCACCACCGCAGGCTGTCAGGAGCAAACCCAGCCCGCACAGCACCAGCAGCCGCAATACCCGCACCATCGGATCGGAATCCCTTCAGTCCTTTCGGCTGGGAGACTAGCGCCCAAGGGCGGGTAAGCATGATTTTCGTGACGGGCGGCATCCCTGGCGGGAAGACCGGCGCCTCGGGCACGCGGGTCGCTGCGGTCCCCATCGCCGGGGACCTGACCCTCAGGCCCTGCCGCTGAGCAGCGACTCCCCCTCGATGGGAAAGAACGTCGATGCCGATCGCACCAGCGCCTGCGCGGTAAGCGCCTCGACTCCATGGACCTCGACTTTCACGCCGTGCTTCTGCCGGATGCGATCCACCAGCAGGGCGAAGTCGCCGTCGCCCGACACCAGCACCACCACGTCCACGTTCTCCGCATGATCCATGACATCGATGGCGATGCCGACATCCCAATCCCCCTTGGAGGAGCCGTCGGAACGCTGGATGTAGGGCTTCAGGCGGACGTCGAAGCCGATGCCCCGCAGGATGTTCTGGAACTGCCGCTGCCTGTCGTCGCCACGGTCGATGGCATAGGCCAGTGCCTTGACCACCTGCCGCTCGCGCGTCGCTGCAGCCCAGAACGCGTTGTAGTCGAAGTGCCGCCCGAAGGCCTGCTTGGTCGTGTAGTAAACGTTCTGGACGTCCACGAAGATCGCGACCCTGCTGGGGGAAGCCAGGCCCACTACTCCTTCCCCTGTCGCAGGATCGTCAGCCCGATCAGCCGCGACACCACCACGGCGATGTAGCCCACGCCGGCGAACTGCTCCAGCATCACCAGCACGCGCGCCTCGGAACGCAGCGGCAGCACGTCGCCCAGGCCCACGGCGGCCAGGTTGGTGAAGCTCAGGAACAGCAGCTCCAGCCAGGTCCGCGCGCGCTCCGGCTCCACGGCACCGGTGAAGCTGCCCGGATACCAGGCTTGGCAGACCACGAAGAGATAGGCGAAACCCCAGGCCAGCAAGGTGAACGTGGCGCCTGCCGCATAGAGCTCGTCGGCGGTGACGCGGTTGTCGTTCATCATGTAGAGGATCAGGGCGCCAGCGGCATAGAAGTACAGCAGCGCCTCCAGCAGCGAGGCCGTCACCAGCAGGGCCTGGCTCTTGAGGATGACCGCCAGCACCGCGCTGACAAGGGCCGGCACCGCCAGCGACCAGGCCACCCAATTGACCGCCGGGCTGCGGTTGACCACCCAGACCGCGAGCACCAGCACGGTCGCGCCGAAGGCGCCGAACACCAGGCGCCCGCTGGGCAGGCCGTCGAACAGCGGATAGACGACCAGGCTCAGCAGTTGCACCGCCAGCAGGAAGGCCGAGGGGTGGCGGCGGGCGATACGGCTCCAGGCGGCGGCATTCATCGTCAATGGATCTCCACGACTTTCTGCGGATCGAAGCGGCGGTTCTCGTTGGTATCCGCCTTGGCATAGCCGCGCGGATTGCAGACCACGCGCGTGCCGTTCACCTCATAGTCGAAACTGTCGTGCGTATGGCCGTGAATCCACAGCCTGACACGGTCACCACCCATCAGGGCTTCCAGGTCGGAGACAAAGCCGGCATTGATCGGCGAGCCGGCGAAGCGCGCGGCGATGCTGCGCGTGGACGGTGCGTGGTGGGTGATCACCACCGTAGGGCCGTCATGCGGTTCGTCCAGGCGCTGGTGCAGCCAGTCGCGGTAGGCGGCATGCAGCGCGGCGGAAGACTCGGGGCTCAGCAACTCCTCTGTCTCCTCATTCAGGCGGATGCGGGCGAAGTCGCGCATGAAGCGCATCGCGCCCTGCAGCGCCAGCTCCTGCTGCGCGGCGTCGGGAAACAGGCGGAAGTCGGTCCACAGCGTGGCGCCGAGAAAACGTACCCCACCGATCCCGCAGGCCTCGCGATCCAGCAGCCGCACACCATGGCGCGCACAGGACTCGCGCAGTTGCGCCAGCGTGCCATCGATGCTGCCGCCGTAGAACTCATGGTTGCCCGGCACGTAGATCACCGGCTTGCCGAAGCCGGCGGCCCACTCCACAGCCTCCGTCGGGCGCGAAATGTCTCCAGCCAGGATCACCACATCGGCCTCGGCCTGCGGCCGCTCCATCGGGCAAACGCTCAGGTGCAGGTCGGAGAGGATGTGCAATCTCATGCAGCGCATTGGACCGCGCCCGCCTCCGGGACGCAACAGCCTCCCGCAGCCTCAGGGCGAATAGCGCTGGAAGTAGAGTGTAGCGGGCGGTGCACTGCCGTCACCACGCCAGGTGACCGCGACATTGCCCGAGCCATCCGTGGCGGTGTCCGGCGAATCGCGCCGTCCGGCAATGGTGCTGTTGACCAGCAAAGCCGGCGCGGCGGCATTGCCGCTGGCGTCGAAGTCCTGTGCCTGGATGGCGTAGGTGGTGGGACTGCCGACGGCCGTGCTGCCGACCCGGCGCTCCCAGGCCAACACGAAGCTGCCGTCGGCACGCAGGGCCACGGCCGGCGCCATTAGTTCCGCAGCACCGGTTTGCCGCAGGCGCATCACGCCGCCGCGCTTCAAGCCGGCCGCCGAATAGCGTTGCGCCTCGATGTCGATATCCCTGGAATTCAACACCTCGCCGCGCTGCCAGGCGACGACATACTCGCCCGAGTCGTTGACCGACACATCCGGCGAGCGCACCGGCTTCACGCGCGGCGTCAGCCCGGTGGCCAGGCTGCTGGCGGCGATGCCGCCCAGGTCCTTGGCGCTGCCATTGGCGCGATAACGCCGGACATTGATGCTGTTCTGGTCCAGCATCACGATGCCGAGCAGCCCGCCGGCCTCGGGCGGAATCGGCTGGATCACCAGGCGGCCATGCCAGGCGATCACGAAATCGCCGCTGGCCTGCATGGCCAGCGATGGATTCGAGGCATCGCCGCCATCGAGGTTGCTGGCCTTGATCTCGCCGCCCTGAGCAACGCCACCCGCCGCATAGCGCTGCAGGTAGACGTCGAGCCGGCCATTGGCCGCCTCGCCGGTCCAGGCGATCACGAAGCCCCCGGCTGCACTCATGCCGACGGCGGGCTGCTCCTGGTCTCCCGCAGTGGTGCTGTTGACGCGAAACTCCGCGCCCTGCGGCGTGCCGTCGGCCGCATAGCGGCGCGCGTAGATGCCTGCGCCAGAACCCTCCTGCGTCGCGTCGGAGCCGATCACGCCGCTGGCCCAGGCAACCACGAAGTTGCCGCTGCCATCCGCCGCGACGACGGGATCGTTCTGGTATCCCGGCGTATGGCTGCTGACCTGGATCGGCACGCCCTGCGGCAGTCCGGCGGCGTCGAAGCGGCGCGCCCAGACATGCGACTCGGCATTGACCAAAGTGCTTTGCGACCACACGACCACCGAGCGGCCGTCCTGCACGCGCGCGATGCGCGGCGTGAACATGCCCTGGCTGGCAACGGCAACGGCGGTCTCCCCACCTTGGGGCGTAATCGCCCAGGCAGGCCCGGCAAAACCGCTGATCAGCAGGGCGGCGCCCACGAGGCGGCTCGTGACAATCCCGGTATTGCGGCTCATGCGGTCTCTCCTCCAGTCCGGCCTGCTGCCGGAGTCTAGGCCGGACCCCGAGGGCCGGCCTATGGGAAAAGACCTACAAACAACACCAGGCCCTATCCGCGCTTGAAGAACTCGATCAGCAGGTCGGCAAAGGCCTGCGGCTGCTCGCAGTGCATGAAGTGGCCGCAGCCGGCCATCTCGATGCGCTCGTAGCCCGCCGAGAACAGGTGATCCTGGCCCAGGAACATCTCGCGGCCGATGCAGCCGTCGTTCTCGCCCACGATCACGCGCGTCGGCACGGCGATCGGCTTCATCAGCGTCTGCCAGCTCTCACCCATCAACAGGCCGCGTGGCATCGCACGGTAGTAACCCAGGGCGGCACGCAGGCGCTCCGGCTCGCTGAACAACGCGCGCAGCGGCTCGAACTCGGCGTCGGTGAAATTCCAGTCCGGCGACCATTCGTGGATCAAGGCACGCAGCCAGGCGAAATCCTGCGCGCGGATGCGGCGCTCCGGGATCAGCGGCAACTGGAAGAAGCCCATGTAGCGCGAACGCTTGAGCTGGCGCAGCGCCGGGCGCAGCAGGAAGCGGCGCAGGTGCGGCACCGCGGCGGTGGCGATGCGGTGGATACGGTCCGGCCGCAGCGCGGCGGCGGTGTAGGCCGCGGCAGCGCCCCAGTCATGGCCGACGACGTGTGCCTTGTCGACGCCGAAGTGATCGATCAGCGCGATCACGTCGCGGCCCAGCGTGGTGATGCGGTAGTCACCATCCGCCGGCAGCGCGGTGGGGGCGTAGCCACGCATGAACACGGCCACGGCACGGAAGCCTGCGGCGGCCAGCGACTTCACCACCGGCTCGAAGCTCCAGGCAGTGTCGGGGAATCCGTGGAGGCACAGCACCAGCGGCCCTTCGCCGGCTTCGAGGTAGGCGAATTCCAGGCCGTTGGCGCGAATCCAGCGGGGCGAGAGCGTGTAGGTCATCAGGTCAGGCTCTGTAGGAGTTTGCAGATTAAACAGCTTGACGCGCCACGAACAAGATTGCGCTCGCGGCGCAAATGTGTCGCCACCCTCTCGTCATTCCTCGCTGTACTGCCCTTCACAGGGGGAATTACATGCCCCTGTCACATGGAGACGCGAAGATCAGCGCAGATCGCGACAGATCACGGCAACTCGATCCATCGATGCGCCGCATCGGCCAGCAAGGGCAAATACAGCGCCAGCCGGGCGCCGCCGCCTTCCAGGCCGCGCAAGGCGCTGCGGTAGCCCTCGAGCTGGCCGCTATAGCGCTCCAGCTCGGCCTCAAGGAAGGCCTCGACGTTGCCGCCTTCGTGCACGCTGGTCTTGAAGTCCACCACCCAGCGCTGCCCCGTTTCGTCAATGAAGCTGCGGTCCAGCTTGAGCCGCCGCGGCTGGCCATCGACCAGGGTGGTCAGCTCCCACTCACTGCGCGCCTGCGCGTGTGCCTGCAGCAACCAGCGCCCACGCGAATCCTGCAGGGTAGCTGCGAGCGCCTGCTGCACGCGCTGGCGCGCCGCCTCGCAGCGTGCGGCGGGGACCCCTTCGACTGACAGCATCTCATCCAGTTCCGCTCCCAGCGCCGCTACCCGCTCCGGGCTCCACTGCTCCAGCCCTTCGCGCGCGATCTGCTGCATCCAGCGGTGATAGGCCACGCCGATGGCGCGGGCCGCTTCACCGGCCCAGTCGAAGGGAATCGGATCGGCCGCAGCCAGGCCGGCGGGCAGTTCCGGCCCGGGCGGCAGCGGTGGCGCACTCCAGGCCACGGGCAGGCGCCGGATCGGCGGCGGACGGCGCGAAGCCTCGGGCTCGGGCGACACCGCCGTTGCCGCGAGCGCCGCGAAATCGGGCGACACCGCCGGCCACAGCCGCGCCAGCAGGCTGCGGCCCGGCGGCTGCGGCGCCTTGTCCTCGGCCGCGGGTTCCAGCGCGCCCACCAGGTGCAGGCTGCGGCGGGCACGCGTGGCAGCCACGTAGACCAGGCGCGCATCCTCGTGCAGCTGCTTCTCGGCCTGCAGGCCGAGCACGAATTCGAAGATCGGGTCTTCCTCGTCGCCGCTGGCATGCAGCGGCGCCAGCAGCAGGCGTCCGCCGCCGTCTCGCCCGCGGCGCGTGGCCCAGGCCACCAGCGGACGTGTATCGCTGCGCGTGCCGCGGCCCAGGCCCGGCACGATCACCACGTCGAACTCCAGGCCCTTGGACTTGTGGATCGTCATCAGGCTCAGCGACTCGCCGGCCTCGGCATCGGCACTGGCCTTGAGTTCCGCCAGCGCCAGGTCCAGGGCCTCCAGATCCGGCAGTTCCGGCCCGCGCGCCAGATCGTCAAGCCGCGCGAAGAACACCTGGGCATCCGCCAGATCGCGTGGCGCCGCCGCGCAGGCCGGGCCGCCCAGGGCCAGCCAGACGCCTTCGACCCAGCGGCGCAGCGGCTTGCGCCCCTGCTGCGCCAGCGCCGGCTCCAGCACCGCCATGCAGCGCGCCAGCCGTTCGCGGCCATCGGGCGACAGTCGCTCGAGCCGCGCCGGATCGCGCAGGCCGGCGAGCAGCGACGCCTCCGGATGCAGCCCCTCCACCAGCGGCAGCAGGTCGGCCAGCGTCAGGCCACAGCCGGGCGAGCGCAGCAGCGCCAGCCAGGCGATGCGGTCCGCCGGATGCAGCAGGGCTCGTGTCAGGCTGCGCAGGTCCTCGATCGCAGGGCGCGTCGCCAGGCCTTCGATGTCCACCGCGCGATAGGCCAGACCCGCCTCGCGCAGGGCCGGGGCGATGGCCTCCAGGTGACCGCGGCTACGCACCAGCACGGCGATGCGGGCAGCGGGATCGGAGGCATGCGCCTCGCGCACCAGCTCCACCACGCGCTGCGCCTCGGCCTCCGGCTGCGTATCGCCCAGCGCATGCACGGTCACAGCAGGCCCGGCAGCGGCCGGCCGCGTCGCCACCGCCAGCGCATGCCGGGCGGCACCTCGCTCGCGATCCTCCTGCGCCGGTAGCACCTTGGCGAAAGCCTGGTTGACCCAGTCCACCACGCCGGCCTCGGAGCGGAAGTTGCAGGACAGCTGCAGGGCCTCCAGTCGCAGGTTGCCGATGCCCTGGTTGCGCGCATCCATGAACAGGCCGACGTCGGCGTTGCGGAAGCGATAGATGCTCTGCATCGGATCACCCACCACGAACAGCGTGCGGCCGTCGCCGGAATGCCAGCCGGCGGTGAGCCGCGCCAGCAGCTGCCACTGCAGCGCCGAGGTGTCCTGGAACTCGTCGACCAGCAGGTGATGGATGCGGTAGTCCATGCGCAGGGCGAGATCGCTCGGCCCTTCCGCGCCGCCCAGCGCTGTCACGGCCTGGCTGGCGACTTCGGTGAAGTCCACCTCCCCGCGCGCCATGAACACCAGGCGCAGCTGCGTGGCGGCCAGCCGCAGCGTGTCCAGCAGCGCCTGCAGGATCTCCCACTGCGCATCGCTGTAGCGCGGCGGCGGCAGCATGCGCAGCTGCCCCAGGCGCTCGCGCAGGCCGGAGATTTCAGTCAGCGCGGCGATCAGTTCCAGGTGTGCCTGGCGCGGTGGATCACGCTCGGCCTTCTCGGCCTTGCTCTTGCCGGCGGGGAAGCCGTTGGTGGCGTTGACCACCTTGCGCCAGTCGCCATCGCGCTTCAGCACCAGGTCGGCCAGCACCTGCCAGGAGACCAGGCCCGCCGCGTCGCAGCGCGGCCATTCGCCGTCGCGCAGCACATGCAGCGCCAGCCCCGGTTGCGTGGCGTAGAGGTTCGACGAGGCATAGGCCGCCGAGTCCAGCCAGGCGATGCGCAGCGGCCGCGGCAACAGGGCCTCGACCTCCGCCAGGCTGCCGGCGACGAACTCTGCCAGCGCCGATTCCAGCACCTCGCGCGTGCGCTCGGCGCGGTCGTCGGCCAGCGTGTAGGAGATCCATTGATCTCGGCGGCCGAGCAACAGCACCAGCTGCGATTCCAGCAGTGCGGTGCGGTTGTCGAAGTGCTTCAGCACGCGCGCCACCGGCGCGGCCAGCGCGGGTGTACTCTCGATCAGATCGATGGTGGCGCGCGCGGCCTCGCGGTAGGCCAGCTGCGGATGCTCCGCCACCTGCACCCGCCCGCCGAAGCCGGCCGTCAGCGGCGCCTGCTGCGTGATCTGCGCGCACAGCGCGTCAATGGTCAGGATGCGCAGGCGCTGCGGATTGTCCTGCAGGCCCCAGCCGCGCTCCTGCGAGCGCTCCAGCGCGGCGCGCGCCAGCCGCCAGGTCTGTCGGCGATGCTCGTCGGAGGGCTCGCCGCCGGACTGCGCCTGCTGCACGGCTGCGAACACGCGATGGCGCATCTCCGCCGCGGCCTTGCGCGTGAAGGTGATCGCCACCACTTCCTCGGGCTCGTTGACACCCGCCAGCAGGGCCAGCACGCGCTGCGTCAGCAGCTCGGTCTTGCCGGAGCCGGCGGGAGCCTGGACGATGAAGCTGGCCTCGGGGTCCAGGGCGCGTTCGCGTTGCGCACGGTCGGCAATGTCCGTCACAGCTCGTCCTCCGCCACGTCCGCGACGCTCTCGCGCACGCGGCACAACGCATGCAGGTCGCAATCGCGGCAGGTCTGGCGCGGATGCTTGGGCGTAACCGCCGCCCAGCCCTCGCGCACCTCGGCGGCCACGGTATGAAGCTGGCCGCGCCAGCGACCCAGCAGGGCCTGCCAGCCATCCGCATCAGCGGTCTGCTTGACGCTGTCCCAGGACGCGATGCCCGGCGCGAGCTCGGGCGCCGCAGCAATGCCCTCGAAGCCGATGGCACCCGCATAGAGCCGGCCGTAGGCAATGGCCTGCACGCCACCGCCGGTGAGCGCGTAGATCAGCAGCTGCGGTTCCTCCGGACGCTCATCGGTCCAGGGCGCCTTGCGCCGCCCGCCGCTCTTGTAGTCCAGCACCAGCCGGCCGCCATCCTCCAGCTCGTCCACGCGGTCGCGCCGCAAACGCAGGCGCAAGCCCTCGAACTCCACCTCGCCGTCACTGCCCGGTGCCAGATCGGGGCCCAGTTCCGGCGGGCGCCCTTCCAGCTCGATCACGCGGAACGGCAGGCGCAGCTTCTCCTGCTCCAGCCAGGCGGAGACCAGGCGCCGCAGGCGCTCATCCTCCAGGCGGCGCATGCCCGCGCGCAGGCGCTGCGGCGCCTCGCGCAGCAGCCGCGTCAGCGCGGCATCCACGGCGCTGCCGATCTGTTCCTCCAGTTGTTCCGCCGGCAGCGACATCAGGCCCTGCTGGTCGCGCAGCTCACGCCAGATCGACTCCAGCACGCGATGGACGAGATTGCCGCGGTCCGCCGCGTTGATGCCGGGGCGCGGCACTTCCAAGCGATGCGCGCCAAGCCGGTGGGTGGCAAAGCCGCGGAAGGGACACAGCGCCTGGTCGCCGAGCAGGCGCACCCCACCCGGCGCGCGGCTCTCCGGCGGCAGCGGCGGCGCCTGGGCATCCAGCAGTGTGTCCAGCGCCTGCGGCGGCTGCGCCTGCCAGTTGCGCGGCAGGGCCTGCGGCGGCAGCAGCTCGGCCTGTTCCAGCCAGGGCGCCAGCAGTGGGCTGGGCGCCAGCGGCCGATCCTGCTCCTGGCGCGGCCAGGACAGCACCACTTCCGGCGCGGCGGCGAGCCAGCGCGCCGTCAGGCGCCGCGCATAGTCCAGCTCCTGCGCCGCCGAGGCATGCGGCAAGCCGCGCTCGCGCTGCAGCGCGTACGGGATGAAGGGATGCGGCTTCACCGCGGCGGGCCAGTGCTCGTCGTCGAAGCCGGCGATCCACAGCGCGTCGAATTCCAGGCCCTCGGCTTCCAGCGCGCCCATCACCTGCACGCCGGTGGCCAGCGACTGCGGCTGGAACAAGGTCTGCTCGGCGATCTCGCGCAGTTGCGCCATGGCGGCGGACCAGGGCACGCGGCCCAGCAGCGATTCCAGCCGGCCCAGCTCGGCCAGGCAGGCGCTCCAGGCCTGGTGCGCCTGGTACTCCTCGCTGTCCAGCGCGCGGGCGCCCGGCCAACCCGCCGCCTTCAGCACCTCGCCGACCACCTCCACCCACTCGCCCGCCTGCGCACGGCGCTGCGGCTGGCGCAGCGCCATCAGGGCCTCGCAGCGCCCGCGCAGCGCTTCCGAGCGCGCGTAGTGGCGCAGCGATTCCAGGCTGACCTCGGTATGTCCTTCGCGCCGCAACCGGGCGTCGATCGCCGCGCGCTGCAGGCGCTCGTCCTCGCCGCCGCCCCAGGCTGGCGAGCACAGCAGCGCCGTGGCGTCCGCATAGGGCAAGGGCTCGTGCAGCCAGCGCAGCAGGCGCAGCGCGGTCTGCGGCAGCGCCGTGGCGGACAGCGGCTCGCCCAGCGTCAGGTTGTAGGGTCGCGCCAGGCTGTGTGCGCCCACCGCGTCGGCCTGCGGGCAGAGCTGCTCGTCGAACAGGCGCTGCACCGCGCCGCGGCGGCTGCCGATATCCGGCACGATCACACCGATGCGCTGCAGCGGCTGTTCGCGCAGGCGCGCGGCAGCCCAGCTCGCCGCGGCCCGCAGCTCCTGCTCGGCATCGACGGCGCCGACCAGCCGGACACGGGCCTCGCGCGCCGGCGGCTGCA
Organism: Solimonas sp.; assembly: GCA_030149365.1. GTDB lineage: Bacteria > Pseudomonadota > Gammaproteobacteria > Nevskiales > Nevskiaceae > Solimonas_A. The sequence goes on along the minus strand of JASBRP010000004.1, from coordinate 159,209 downwards.
GTTCCTGCAGCGAGCTGCCCGCCGCGCGCAGCGCCGCAACCAGGCGCCGCAGCGAGGGCGTGTGCTCGTGGAAGCCGGCCAGCACCACGTCGGCCGGCACCGGCACCCGCCCCTCCGCGATCGCCCGCAGCAGGGCGGCGCGCCAGCCCTGCGCATCGACGCGCTCCAGCGACTGGCAGCGCTTGCGGTACTGCTGCGCCCAGTGATTGAAGCGCTCCACGTCCGGCGTGGCCGCCGGCAGGGGCAACGGCAGGTCGTATTCGTGGACCAGGTCCCAGGCTTCCGCGGCCAGCTGTGCCGCCTCGGCCTCGCGCAGCAGCGGCTGCTCCTGTCGCGTCTCGTCGATGGTCAGGCGCCACAGCAGGCGCCGCTGCTGCGGGCGCAGCGCCTGCGGCAGCGGCCTGCCCTGCTGGCGCAAATCCAGGCGCACGGTCTCGGCCGCGGACTGCAGGAAGGCCTCCAGCGTCAGGATCACCGGCGTTTCCCAGGCCGACAGGCCCTGGGCCTGCGCGGCGCGGGCATGCGCCTCGAACAGGTGCTGCGCCAAGCGGCTGCTGACGCAGAGCAGCGCCGGAGCCGGTCCGGGCGCGCGCAGCATGCGGGCGAACAGCTCCGGCGCAGCGATGCGCGGCAGGACGTCCGGATGGTCGGGGCCGGGGGCGGTCATGGATGGCGGAAGTATGCCTCGGGTACGCCAACGAAAAAGCCCGCCGAGGCGGGCCTTTTCATCGACTCGCGCCGGCTTACCGGGGCAGGCCGTCGTGGCGCGGCGGGTTGTCCAGGCGCATCGCCAGCTGCTGCGCCGGCACGTAACCGTTCACCACCTCGCCGTCGGGCAGGATCATCATCGGCGTGCCGCGCAGGCCCAGTTCCTGGCCCAGCTGCCAGTCGCGCGTCACCGGATTGGCGCAATCGTGGCGGTCGCCGGTCATCGGCGCACCGGTCTTGGCGTTGGTGAGGGCCGCCTTGCGATCAGCCGCGCACCAGACCGCCTCGGCCTTGCGGTAGGAGTCCGAGCCCAGGCCGGCGCGCGGGTAGAACACGTAGCGGATCGCGATGCCGGCGTCGTTGTACTCGCCGATCTCCGAGTGCAGCTTGCGGCAGTAGCCGCAGTCGATGTCGGTGAACACGGTGACGACATGCCGCGTCTTGGCCGGCGCGAACTCGATGGTGCTGTCCGGCCCCAGCGAGGCCAGGCGGGTCAGGCGGAACTCGCGACGGCGGTTCTCGGTGATCTCCTCGCCGGTCTCGATGTTCATCAGGTCGCCTTGCACCAGGAACTTGCCGTCGGCGGTGACGTAGGCATAGACCGGGCCGGCCTGGACCTCGTAGAGGCCCGGGGCGCTGGTCTCGCGGATGTCTTCCTTCTTGATCTCGGGGATGTACTGCGCCAGGGCCTTCTGGACGCGCTCGATCTGGGTGTCCTGGGCGCAGGCGGTGCAGGCGCCGAGAACCAGGGCGCTGGCGAGGAGGGAAAGCAGGTGTTTCATGGAAGGTCCGGACAGCGGGGATGCGGTCATTATGACAAAGACCGCCCGGCGGCGTTCAATCCCGCCCGCCGGGGCGGGATTCAGCCGCGGGGGTGATGCCGCTGGTGCAGGTCGCGCAGGCGCGCCTTGGCCACGTGGGTGTAGATCTGGGTGGTGGACAGGTCCGCATGGCCCAGCAGGGACTGCAGGATGCGCAGGTCCGCCCCGTGTTCCAGCAGGTGGGTGGCGAAGGCATGGCGCAGGCCGTGGGGCGACAGGCTCGCGCGGATGCCGGCCTGCTCGGCATAGCGCTTGATCAGCATCCAGAAATTCTGCCGGCTCATCGGCCCGCCGCGGCGGGTGACGAACAGCCAGTCACTGGCCTGGCCCTCCTGGAGTGTCTTGCGGGCATCATTGACGTAGCGGCCCACCCAGTCGATCGCCAGATCACCCATCGGCACCAGCCGCTCCTTACCGCCCTTGCCCAGTACCTGCACCACCCCCTGGCGCAGATCCACGCGCGGCAGCGGCAACCCCACCAGCTCCGACACGCGCAGGCCGCTGGCGTACAGCAGCTCCAGCATGGCGCGGTCGCGCAGGCCCAGGTCGGTTTCCACATCCGGCGCTTCCAGCAGCTTTTCCACGTCCGATTCGCCCAGGGTCTTGGGCAGGCGCAGGCCCAGCTTGGGCGATTCCAGCCGCGCGGTCGGGTCGTCCGGGCGCTGCCGGTCGGCATGCAGGTGGCGGTAGAACTGTCGCAGGGCCGACAGCAGCCGCGCCTGCGAGCGTGCCTTGAGCCGGCGTGCTGCCAGGTACTCCTTGATGTCCGCCTCCCCGGCGGCGGTCAGCGCGCCACCACGCGGCAGCAGCCAGCGCGCGAACAGGGCCAGGTCCGAGCGGTAGCTGGACTGGGTGTTCTTGGACAGGCCCCGCTCCAGCCACAGGCGGTCCAGGAAGCGGGCGATGGCAGCCTCGTCCTCGAAGCCGGGGGCCTCGGCGAGACCCTGGTCGAAGTCGGCGTCGTTCACCCTTCTATAATAGCCGCCCATGCTCCGACGACTCCTCGACCTGGTCTACCCGCCGCTGGCTTTCCTGGTCTTCATGCTGGTACTGCCGCTGGTCTGCCTGACCGTGATCGCCACCCCTGGCGCCGCCCTGCGGCGCGAGGTCGGCCGCCTTGGCGTACGCCTGCTACTGGGCTGCATCGGCGTACCGCTGTTCGTGCAGGGGCGCCGGCACCTGCCGGCCACCCCGGCGCTGGTGGTCTGCAACCATGCCAGCTACCTCGACGGCCTGGTGCTGACCGCCGCCCTGCCCCGCCGCTTCACCTTCATGGTGCAGGACGGCGCCGCCAGCTGGCCGCTGGCCGGCTGGACGCTGAAGCGCATGGGCGTGGAATTCGTCAACCGCGGCAACGCCCGCAGCGCCGCGGCCCTGACTCGCACCCTGATCCGGCGCATGGCCGAGGGCGAAAGCTTCGTGATCTTCCCGGAGGGCACCTTCAAGGCGCCCCCCGGCCTGCTGCCCTTCAAGAACGGCGCCTTCATGATCGCCGCCCGCGCGGGCGTGCCGGTGGTCCCGGCCGGCATCCGCGGCACCCGCCGGCTCTATGGCGGCGGCAACCGGCTGCCCCGCTGGAACACCGTGACCGTCGAGCTGGAAGCCCCTATCCAGCCGGACGGCTCGGCGCAGGCGGCCCAGCAGCTGCGCGACACCGCCCGCGCCGTGGTCCTGCGGCTGTGCCGCGAGCCCGACAGCGCCCCCGCCCACGCCCCGGCCGACGCCGCCACCGAGGCGGCGGTCTGAGCAACGATCCGCTATCCTTGCGCCCCGCCTGCGCCCTGCGCGGCCCTGCCTTCGCCTCCCCCCAGAACCGATGGCGCTGAAACGAACCTACCGCTGGCAGAACTGGTCCGGCTCCGTGAGCTGCGAGCCGCACCACCGCAGCCGTCCGCTCGGCATCGAGGAAATCCAGTCCGAAGTCCTGCGCTGCGCCGAAGAAGGCGAGCGCCTGCGTGTCATCGGCAGCGGCCACTCCTTCTCGCCGCTGTGCTACAGCGACGAGAACCAGATGTCGCTGGACGACTTCACCGGCATCGAGGCCGCCGACCTGGAGCGCCGCCGCGTCTGGGTACGCGCCGGCACCACGCTGAAGGAGCTGGGCAGCCTGCTGTTCGAGCGCGGCCTGGCACTGGAAAGCCTCGGCGACATCGACGCGCAGACCGTGGCCGGCGCCATCAGCACCGGCACCCACGGCTCGGGCCTGTCGTTCGGCAGCCTGTCCTCGCAGGTCACCGGCCTCAAGCTGGTGGTGGCCGACGGCACGGTCAAGACCCTCACGCGCGACGCCAACGGCGAGTTGCTGGACGCCGCGGCGCTGTCGCTGGGCGCGCTCGGCGTGATCACGCACGTGGAACTGCAGTGCGTGGACGCCTATCGCCTGCACTGCCAGAGCTTCCAGGCGCCACTGGAAGAAACACTGGTGCGCCTGGATGAGTACCTGCACGGCTACCGCAACTTCGAATTCTTCTGGTTCCCCTACAGCGAGACCGCCCAGATCAAGTGCATGGACAGCACGCGCCGGCCGGCCAACCTGTGGCAGCCGGCCAAGCTGGCCAGCGACCTGGCCGTGGAGAACGGCCTGATGTGGGCGCTGTCGGAGACCGCGCGCCGCGTGCCCTCGCTGAGCGAGCGCATCAGCCGCTTCGCCTCGCAGCGCATGCCGGTCTCGCAGAGCGTGCGCGATGCACACCAGGGCCTCGCCACGCGCCGCCTGCTGCGTTACCACCAGGCCGAATACAGCATCCCGCTGGACCGCCTGCCAATGGCGATCCGCCAGATCGACCGGCTGATCAGCGCGCTGCGCTTCCGCGTGCATTTCCCGCTGCACATCAGCTTCGTCAAGGCCGACTCGCTGTGGCTGTCGCCCAGCTACCAGCGCGAGTCGGCCTACGTCGCCGTGCACATGTACCGCGGCATGCCCTACGAGGATTACTTCGCCGCGGTCACCGACATCTTCGACCGCAACGACGGCCGCCCGCACTGGGGCAAGCAGCACGACAAGACCGCGCATGAACTGCGCACGCTGTACCCGCGCTTCGACGACTTCCGGCAACTGCGCCAGGAAATGGATCCGCGCGGCCTGTTCCTGAACCCGCACCTGGCGGACCTGTTCGACATCCAGCGCCGATAGCTTGCCCGTGACCAAGCCCCTCACTCCCCGCCAGCGCTACGATCGCGACCTGCAGCGCACCGACTTCAGCCGCGACGCCTCCCAGGCACAGGCCGTGGACGCCCTGCAGTCGGTCTACGACACCCTGGTCGCCAACCCGCCCAAGCGCCGCTTCGGCCTGTCGAAGAAGCGCTGGCCAGCCGTGCCGGGCCTGTATTTCTGGGGCGGCGTAGGTCGCGGCAAGACCTACCTGATGGATGCGTTCTACGACTCGCTGCCGTTCAGCGGCAAGCGACGCACGCATTTCCACCGCTTCATGCTCGAGGTGCACGAGCGGCGCCGCAAGTATCCCAACGAGCAGGACCCGCTGAAGCTGGTGGCCGCCGAGCTCGCCGAGGAAACGCGAGTGCTGTGCTTCGACGAGTTCTACGTCTCCGACATCGCCGACGCGATGATCCTGGGCCGCCTGTTCGAGTCGCTGTTCGAGGCCGGCGTGACGCTGGTGGCCACCAGCAACATCCCGCCCGAGCGGCTCTACGAGAATGGCCTGCAGCGCGCCAACTTCCTTCCCTTCATCGACATCCTCAAGCGCCACGTCGGCGTGCTGAACGTCGATGGCGGCGTCGACTACCGCCTGCGCACGCTGACCCACGCCGAGATCTACCACCACCCTTGTGATGCCGCCGCCGAGGCCAACCTCAAGTGCTGGTTCGACGAGCTGGCACCGGACAAGTGCCGCAAGGACGTGGACATGCAGGTGCATGGCCGCACGATCCACGCCCGGCGCCTGGCCGATGGCGTCGCCTGGTTCGACTTCGCCGCCCTCTGCGAAGGCCCGCGTGGCGCCGCCGACTACATCGAGCTGGCCCGCACCCACCACGCCGTGCTGCTGTCGCGCGTGCCCAAGCTGACCGTGTTCCACGAGGACGCCGCCCGGCGCTTCATCAACCTGGTGGACGAGTTCTACGACCGGGCGGTCAAGCTGATCGTCGCCGCCGAGGTGCCGCAGGCGGAGCTGTATGCCGGCGAGAAGCTGAAGTTCGAGTTCCAGCGCACCCAGAGCCGGCTCACGGAGATGCAGTCCGAGGAATACCTGGCCCGGCCGCATCTGCCGTAGCCGCAGGGCGGCAAGGCGCCCGGGATGAATCTACCAACCCGGCCGTCACGCTTCGGCCTTAGAATCCCCGCCCGCCGTCCGGCCGCCTCCAGGGCTGGCGCCAGGGGCGGCCTTTACCAGTGCCGTGCGGACAGCGACCCCTGACGTCAGGGACATGACGGACAAGTCGGGTCTGCACTATGTTTTCAGCGTTTCCAAAGGGATTTCCGCAGTCATGAGCGCCGCAACCTCCCCCATCCAGAGCTTCATCGGCAAGACCGTCGTCATCACCGGCGCCTCCAGCGGCATCGGCGCGGAAGCCGCCCGGCAACTGGCCCGCCGTGACGCCGTGGTCTGCCTGATCGCCCGTCGCGAAGAGGAGCTGCGCGCGGTCCAGGCCGAGATCCAGGCCGAGGGTGGCGAGGCGCACATCTACCCCACCGACCTGGCGGACCCCAAGTCGGTGGATGCCTGCTGCGAGAAGCTGATGGCCGAGCACGAGCGGCTCGACGTGCTGGTCAACAACGCCGGGCGCTCGATCCGCCGCCCGCTGATCGAGTCGGTTGGGCGCATGCACGACTTCGAGCGGACCATGCAGATCAACTACTTCGCCGCCGTGCGCATGACGCTGAACCTGCTGCCGCGCTTCCGCCAGCAAGGCCATGGCCATGTCATCAACGTTTCCAGCGTGGCGGCCCTGATGAGCACGCCGCGCTTCGCCGCCTATCTGGCCAGCAAGGCGGCACTGGACGCATTCACCCGCTCCATGCGCATCGAACTGACCGAGCACGGCATCGACGCCACCACGATCAACTACCCCCTGGTCAAGACGGCCATGACCGAGCCGACCAAGGTCTACAAGTACCTGCCGCAGATGGAAGTGGCGGACGCCGCCGGTTGGATCCTGGATGCCATCGCGCGCCGCCCGGCACGCCGCACCACCCCGCTGGCCACCGGCTTCCTGCTGGCCACCTCGGCCGTCCCGGGCCCGGCCCTCAAGCTGTTCGCGGAGTTCTACAAGCGCCGCCTGGAGAAAGCCCAGGAGAAGCTGCGCTCGGACCAGGGCGACTGAGCCGCCCGCGGCGTCAGTACATGTAAGCCTCCGCCTCCTCCATCGCATCGGGATTCCCTGCGGCGATCCGGGGCCGCAACCTCAGCAGGCGCTCTTCCTGATAGGCCGCGCGGCTGCGCTCCCGCGGCGTCGCCGCCATGCTGTCGCGCCGCATGCGCAAGTCCCGCAAGCGGTTGTCGATACGGGCCAACGCCGCGCCGGGGGCGGTACGGGCGTCCTCCGCGGCAAAGGCCTGGCGCTGATCCGAGCGCCATTGCTCGCGCTGGCGATCGCGGTCATCCAGGTAGTCCTGCATGTTCTGCTGGCCAGTCTTGGCCGACGGGCGCGGTGGCGGCGCACCCGCGCCCTCCTCCGCCAAACGCTCCTGCTCCAGCATCTTCTGCTGGGCCTGCAACTGCAGGATCTGCATCTGCAGCTCCTGCTGGCTCAAGGCCTGGGGCTCCGGTTCGGCCGCCGGAACCGGAACTGCCTTGTGAACCCGCACGGAGGCGCCGTTACTGCAGGGCCGGTCCTGGAACACCGTGCCGTTCGGGGTGCTGCAGCGATAGGCCGACTGGGCCTGCGCGGCCGTGCCACCCAGAACGATCAATACGGCGGAAAACACAGGGAAAAGACGCATGTGAGGCATCCGGGGCACGGTCGGTCTGATGATCCGCAGAGTCTAGCGCCGCACCTCGCATCGTGCAGTCCGCACCCTTCTCCGCAACACCCCTGCCGGAATTGAACGCTAGGATGGGAAAATCTGACTAACGAGTCATTTTTAAAGGGTCAGTTGATATACTGACTCAGTCGTCATGATCTGACCTGAAGGGGGTTTTTCTGATGCTGCAGCCGATCGAAACCAAGAAGCGTCGCAAGCATGCTCCGGAGGAGACGCGTGCACAGTTGATGCGGGCTTCCGCCAAGTGCTTCGCCGCGGTGGGCTACGGCCGCACCCAGGTCAGCGACGTGACCCGCGAGGCCGGCGTCGCGGTCGGCACCTTCTACGTCCACTTCACGGACAAGGAAGAGGCCCTGCTGACGGTCCTCAAGGGCCACTTCGAGCCGGTTCGCGAAGGCCTACAGGCCCTCAAGGTCCGCCTCAAGGCCGACCGCACTCGTGAACTGGCCAGCTCCCTGCGCAGCGTGGTCGGCTTCATCCTGCAGCAGTCGCTGCAGGACCGTGATGGTTTCCTGGCCTGGTATCGCCACGGCCACGACGTCAGCGAGAACGCCGACCGCCTGGTCATGGCCTACTACGGCTCCCTGGAGCAGGCGATCGCCGAAGAGCTGACGGCCGCCCAGGGGCTCGACGAGCAGACCCGGACGTCCCTGGCCCAGGGCATCGTCGGCCTGCTGCTGTCCCTGATCAACCGCCAGTTGCTGACCGGCGAGCCCAATGCCGAGGAAGCCACCCGGGTCAGCCTGCTGATGGCACTCGGCGGCGTCACCGCCGCCCGCGGCCAGCCGGCGGCGCGCGCGATCGCCGCCTGATCCACACCGTCGTACCCCAAGCGCGCAGCGGCCCGTCCGCTGCGCGCTTTTTTATTGTCCGCCGGGCCAATGACCGTACTGGACAGACCTGCCGCAGGCTGGCGCGGGCCTTGCTGCAAACTGGCAGAAGTTTACTTTCCGAAGGGGCCAGAATTGGTGCAATGCATCAATGAAACTGAGCCAAAAGCCTGCAATACTGCAGGTATAACTATATAGCTGTGTATGTTGGCGGAGGATGAGGACCATGCCGTTATCGGCGACGATAACCGACGATAGAACCATCGTTGACACAGATCGCGACATCATGTCGCTTGATCGATTCATTTCCATTCACGCGCGGAGCTTCCTCCGCAACATGCTGGCATTGGCCGGGATCAGGCCTGCATCCCCGTGGAATTCTTACTTTTTCCGTCATTTTGCACGTCAAGGCTTGGTAGGCAGTGACAATTTTGGTCAGCTATACCTGATTCCGGCGTCAGGTTTTGCTTACAACGCCGCCAGCAAACCGGCATATCGGTATGCCTTATCGACATTACCGTTCGACACTTGTCATGTTCCTCTTACAGCAGCCTTGAGCCAGCAAGCCTAGAGTCGCCTGCAATACATGCAGAGCGGCCATAGCCGCCAGTCCCTTTCCCCGTCCTTACTTTCCGGCCTTCCCTACCCCCAATGAGCAACAACCTCGTCTTCATTGTCATGGATAGCTGCCGCTTCGACAGCTACAAGCAGGCTCGCACCAAGAACATGGACTACTTCGGAGAAGGCCTGAAGCGCTACTCCTACGCGTCCTGGACCTCACCCTCCCACTACACCTACCTGATGGGCATGACCCCGCACGACAACCCGCAGGGGGTGTTCGCCTCGGAGGTCTACAAGAAGGAATTCTCCAAGTGGGTGGACCGGCTGGGCGTGGACGGCCTGTCGTTCAAGTCCTTCGTGCCGCAGCTGTCGCTGCCCAATGTGCTGAAGCAGCACGGCTACCGCACCAACGCCAAGGTGTCGATGCCGGTGCTGAACCCGACCTCGCACATGAACAAGCACTTCGACGAATACAAGCTGATGACGAATCACAACGATTTCGCCGGCATGGTGCGCGAGATCGACTTCTACGACGACGAGCCGCAGTTCTATTTCCTGAATCTGGGCGAGACCCATTACCCGTACATGCTGGACGGCAAGGACCTGCCGCACATCTCGGGCGTGCACGGCGTGTTCAAGCACATGGACGACAACATGGGCGAGGGCTCGGAGGACAAGTTCTTCGACGACGAGCAGATGAAGTCGCTGCACAAGCAGCAGATCAAGACGGTGGAGTACGTGGACACGGTGCTGGAGGGCCTGATTGAAAAGGCCCCGGTCGGGACCCACTTCATCATCACCGCGGACCACGGCGAGTGCTTCGGCGAAGGCGGGTTCTTCGGCCACGGTCCCATCGTCCACGAAAAGGTCATGGAAATTCCTTTTCTGGAAGGCAAGAAGCGTTAATTCGCGAGGCAGGGTATTCCCATGACCAGCTCCTTTGAAATCCTGGGCCTGAGCCCGGCCGGCCTGCCGACCCCGGCACTGGCCACCGCAATGGCCCGCGCCGGCGGCGCCGGCCTGCTCAATCTCGAGTTCTGTGCCGACACGGCTGCCGCGACCGCGCAGTTCCAGCGCCTGCTGCAGGAGGGCGGCCGCGGCCGCATCGGCCTGCGGTTGACGGCGGCGCAGGCGGAGCTGGGCAAGAGCCTGCTGGCCCGCGCCGGCGACCGCGCCCTGACGCTGATCCTGGGCGGCCCCGCCGCCGGCCTCGTGCACCTGGCCAAGGCCATCGGCGCGCGCAAGCAGGACCGCGTGCTGGCGGAGATCTCCGACGCCTCGGCACTGCCGGAGCTGGGCAACCGTTTCCAGGGCCTGGTGGTCCGTGGCCACGAATCGGGCGGCTGGGTCGGTGAATACACCAGCTATATCCTGCTGCAGAAGCTGGGCGAGCGCAGCAAGCTGCCGCTGTTCGTGCAGGGCGGCATCGGCGTGCATTCCGCCGCCGCCTGCCGGGCCGCCGGCGCTGCCGGTGTCGTGCTGGACGACCAGCTGCTGCTGCTGGCCGAATCGCCGCTGCCGCCGCAGCAGCAGGCCGAGTTCTCCCGCCTCAACGGCGCCGAGACCAAGCTGTTCGGCGAACTGGTGGACCAGTCCTGCCGCGTCTATGCCCGCCCGGGTTCGCCGGCGCTGAAGCAGGCCGAGGAAGACAACCGCCAGGTCGAGGGCGCGCTGCTGACGATCGAGCAGTGGCGCGAGCGCATCACCGGCCAGATCGGCTGGGCCGGCGACGGCAGCCAGCTGATCCCGCTGGGCCAGGGTATCGGCCTGGCTGCGACCTTCCGCGACCGTTTCCGCACGGTCGCCAAGCTGGTGCAGGCCATCCGCCGCTCCAGCCTCAAGCACATCGAGCAGGCCGCGCAGCTGCGCTTCCTGGATGCCGGCGGCCCGCTGGCCGAGTCGCACGGCACGCGTTACCCGCTGGCGCAGGGTCCGATGACCCGCGTCTCCGACAGCCCCGAATTCGCCGTGGACGTCGCCAAGGGCGGCGCCCTGCCCTTCCTGGCGCTGGCGCTGATGCGCGGCCCGCAGGTCAAGGAGATGCTGGAAAAGACCCGCGACCTCGCCGGCAACCTGCCCTGGGGCGTCGGCATGCTGGGCTTCATCCCGCATGCGCTGCGCGAGGAACAGTGCACCGAGATCTGGAACTGCAAGCCGCCTTACGCGCTGATCGCCGGCGGCCGTCCGGACCAGGCCGCGGAGTTCGAGAAGCGCGGCATCAAGACCTATATCCACGCGCCGGCCCCGGCGCTCCTGAAGATGTACCTCGAGCAGGGCGCACGCCGCTTCGTGTTCGAGGGCCGCGAGTGCGGCGGCCACATCGGCCCCCTCTCCAGCTTCGTGCTGTGGGAGGAGATGATCGACGTGCTGCTGGAGCACGTGAAGCCGGGCGAGGAGAAGGACGTGCACGTCCTGTTCGCCGGCGGCATCCACGACGCCCGCTCCGGCGCCATGGTGGCGGCGATGACCGCGCCGCTGGCCGCACGCGGCATGAAGGTCGGCGCCCTGATGGGCACCGCCTACCTGTTCAGCCAGGAGATCGTGCGTTCCGGCGCCATCGTCGAGGGCTTCCAGGAACAGGCCGTGGCCTGCGAGCGCACGCGCAACCTGGAGACCGGCCCCGGCCACTCCACGCGCTGCGCGGCGACGCAGTTCGCCGACGATTTCTTCAACCAGCGCCGCGAACTGATCCGCGAGGGCAAGAGCGCGGAAGAGATCCGCGACATCCTCGAGGATCTCAACCTCGGTCGCCTGCGCGTCGCCTCCAAGGGCGTCAATCGTGACGATTCCGGCAAGGTCGTCAGCGTGGCGCCGGACAAGCAGCTGGCCGACGGCATGTACATGATCGGCCAGGTGGCGACGCTGCGCGACGCCGCCGTCTCCATCGCAGACCTGCACCAGGACGTCTGCCAGGGTTCTCACGTGCTGCTGGAGAAGGCCGCTCCCGTGCCGTCCGTGGCCAAGCCGGTGGAGAAGCCCTCCGACATCGCCATCGTCGGCATCGGCGTGGTGCTGCCCAAGGCCAACGACGCCAACGAATACTGGAACAACGTACTGCACAAGGTCAGCGTGATCCGCGAGGCACCGGAATCGCGTTGGGACTGGAAGCTGTTCTTCGACGAGAACCGCAAGACCCGCGACAAGATCTACTCGCGCTGGGGCGGCTTCCTCGAGGAGATCCACTTCGATCCGACGCGCTTCGGCATCCCGCCGCGCTCGATGAAGTCGATCGACCCGATGCAGTTGCTGACGCTGGAGGCCGCCAGCCGCGCGCTGGACGACGCCGGCTATGCCAAGGGCGGCTTCGACCGTGAAAGCACCTCGGTGATCCTCGGCAGCAGCGGCGGCGCGGGCGAACTGGGCCTGCAGTACGGCGTACGCGCCGAACTGCCGCGCTTCATCGAGAACATCAGCGACGACGTCTGGGAGCGCCTGCCCGAATGGACCGAGGAGTCCTTCGCCGGCGTGCTGCCCAACGTGGCCGCGGGCCGCGTCGCCAACCGCATGGACTTCGGCGGCGTGAATCTCACCGTGGATGCGGCCTGCGCCTCGTCCCTGGCTGCCATCAGCATGGCGGTGAACGAACTGGAATCCGGCCGCAGCTCGCTGGTGCTGGCCGGCGGCTTCGATACCACGCAGTCCGCCTACGGCTTCACCACCTTCGCCAAGACCCAGGCGCTGTCGCCCAGCGGCAAGCCCAAGACCTTCGATGAAAATGCCGACGGCATCGCCATCTCCGAGGGCGTGGTCATCACCGTGCTCAAGCGCCTGGCCGATGCCGAGCGCGACGGCGACCGCATCTACGCCGTCATCAAGTCCACCGCCGGCTCGTCCGACGGCAAGGCCCTGGGCCTGACCGCCCCGCGCAGCGAGGGCCAGGTGCGCGCACTGCACCGCGCTTACGCCAAGGCCGGCTTCTCGCCGGCCACGCTGGGCCTGATCGAAGCGCATGGCACCGGCACCGCCGTCGGCGACCGCGCCGAGGCCGCCACCATCACCCGCGCCCTGGCCGCCGAGCAAGCCGCGCCGCGCTCCGTCGCTCTGGGTTCGGTCAAGACCTTGCTGGGCCACACCAAGGCCGCCGCCGGCGTCGCCGGCATGGTCAAGGTCGCACTGGCACTGCATCACCGCGTGCTGCCGGCCCATGTCGGCGTCGAGAAGCCGATCGACTCCCTGGCCGATCCGAATTCCGCCGCCTACCTGCTGAAGGATGCGCGCCCCTGGGTCGCCCCTGCCGACCATCCGCGCCGCGCCGCGGCCTCGGCCTTCGGCTTCGGCGGCACCAACTTCCACGCCGTGCTCGAAGAGTACGCCCCGCATGGCGGCATCGCCGGCGCGCAGCGCTGGCCGGTGGAGCTGTGCCTGTTCCGCGCCGCCGACAAGGCCGCGCTGGTCAAGGAACTGGAAACCCTGCGGCCCCGGCTCGAAGCCGGCAGCCGCGTCGGCCTGTCGGAGCTGGCCCTCACGCTGGCCAAGCAGGCGGAATCCCGCTCGGGCGGCACCGCGCTGGCCATCGTCGCCACCGACCTCTCCAACCTGGCGAAGGACGTCGACGCCGCCCTGGCGCATCTGCGCGAAGGCAAGCCGCTGACGCCGTCGATCCGCTACAACGCCGCCCTGCCCGCCACCGCCCCGTCGCTGGCCTTCCTGTTCCCGGGCCAGGGTGCGCAGCACATCAACATGGGCCGCGAGGTCGCACTGTTCGTCGACGAGCTGCGCGAGGCGATGGAATTCGCCGACCGCGAACTGCAGGCAGCGCTGCCGCAGGCGCTGTCCAGCCGCATCCTGCCGCCAGCCGCCTTCGACGATGCCACCGAGACCGCGCAGACCCGCGCCCTGACCGACACGCGCGTGGCGCAGCCGGCCATCGGCACGCTGTCCATGGGCTACCTGCGCCTGGCCAAGCGCCTGGGCCTGGAAGCCACCGCGGCCGCCGGCCATTCCTACGGCGAGTACACCGCGCTGCTGGCCGCCGGCACCATCACCGAGGCCGAGTTCCTGCACCTGTCCGCCGTGCGCGGCCGGGCCATGGCCGAAGCCTCCAGCACCTCCGAGCCCGGCGGCATGGCCGCCGTGCAGGGCCGGCGCGAGATGGTCGCGGCGCAGATCACCGAATACGCCGGCGTCACCATCGCCAACCACAACGCGCCCGAGCAGTGTGTGATCTCCGGTCCGCGGGCCCAGGTCGAGGCGGCCGCGCAGAAGCTCGGCGCCGCCGGCCTGCGCGCCACGCTGCTGCCGGTCTCCGGTGCCTTCCACACGCCGCTGGTCGCCAGCGCCAAGGCCGCGCTGTCCGCCGCGATCCGCGCCACCAAGTTCGCCGCGCCGCAGCTCACCGTCTTCTCCAACCAGACCGCCAAGCCCTACCCGGCCAAGCCGACCGCGATGCAGGCACTGCTCGACGAGCACATGCTCAGCAGCGTCGAGTTCGTTGCCGAGATCGAGGCGATGCATGCCGCCGGCAGTCGCGTGTTCCTGGAACTGGGCCCCAAGGGCATCTGCTCCAACATGGCCAAGCAGACGCTGGCCGGCAAGGACGCCCAGGCGATCGCGCTGGACGGCAACGGCGGCGGCCTGCGCGGCCTGCTGCTGGGCCTCGCCGAGCTGTTCGCCGCCGGCGTCGCCTGGCAGCCCTCGGCGCTGTTCGCCAACCGTGACCTCGCCCTGCTCGACAACACCCAGCTCGCGGACCTGTCCAAGCCGCGCGTGGTGCCCAAGCACATGTGGCTGCTCAGTGGTGGCTGCGCCCGCCCGATCGACGATCCGCTGATGCGCACCGGCAGCCAGCCGGCGCTGACGCAGGCCAGTTCCGCCGTCGCCCGCCAGGCACAGATCGACAAGATCGCCGCGTCGCTGCCGCGTCCGGCCCCGGTGGTGGTGCATCAGCCGGTGGCTGGCATGCCGGCGGCAATGCCGGCGATGCCGGCCGCGCCGGCGCTCGGCAACGAAGCACTGGTGGCCTACCAGCAGACCATGCGCCAGTTCCTGAGCCTGCAGGAGCGCGTGGTGCAGCAGTTCCTCGGCGGCGGCGCGACTGGCGCGATACCGCCCCTGCCCGCCCCGATGCCGCTGGCCATGCCCCAGATGCCGGTCGCCGCCGCTCCGGTCGCCCCGGCACAGCCGATGGCCAAGCCGGCGCCGCGCGCGCTGCCGGTGGCCGCGGCCCCGGCGGCGGCGCAGGCCGCCGTGCCGTCCTTCGATGCCCGTGAAGTGCTGCTGGCGATCGTCGCCGAACGCACCGGCTACCCCACCGACATGCTCGGGATGGATGCCGATCTGGAAGCCGATCTCGGCATCGACTCGATCAAGCGCGTGGAAATCCTCGGCGCCCTGCAGAAGGCGCTGCCCGGCCAGACCGGCGCGCAGATGCAGTCGGTGATGGAGCGCTTCACCAAGGCCAAGACCCTCAACGCCATCCTCGCCCAGGTGCAGCCGCTGCTGCCGGCGCAGGCGGCACAGGTGTCGGTGCAGGTGGTGTCGGCTCCGGCCGCCGTCGCGGTGGACTACACCGCGGTGCTCACCGCGATCGTCGCCGAGCGCACCGGCTACCCCACCGAGATGCTCGGGATGGATGCCGACCTCGAGGCCGACCTCGGCATCGACTCGATCAAGCGCGTGGAAATCCTCGGCGCCCTGCAGCAGTCCCTGCCCGCCGACACCGGCGCGCAGATGCAGGCCTCCATGGAGCGCTACACCAAGGCCAAGACGCTGTCGGCGATCCTCGCCGAACTGCAGCGCCTGGCGCCGTCCACCGCCGTCGCGGCGCCGGCTGCCACGGTCACCGTCGCGGTGGCCGCACCGGTCGCTGCGGTCGACTACACCGCCCTGCTGACCTCGATCGTCGCCGAACGCACCGGCTACCCGACCGAGATGCTCGGCATGGACGCCGATCTCGAAGCCGACCTCGGCATCGACTCGATCAAGCGCGTGGAAATCCTCGGTGCCCTGCAGCAGTCCCTGCCCGCCGATGCCGGCGCGCAGATGCAGGGCTCCATGGAGCGCTACACCAAGGCCAAGACGCTGTCGGCGATCCTCGCCGAGCTGCGCCGCCTGGTCCCGGCGGCGGCCGCACCCGCCACCACCGTGACGGTGGCCGTCAGCGCGCCGGTCGCGGCAGCACCTGCCATCGACACCACGGCACTGCTGACCTCGATCGTCGCCGAGCGCACCGGCTACCCCACCGAGATGCTCGGCATGCAGGCCGACCTCGAAGCGGACCTGGGTATCGACTCGATCAAGCGCGTGGAAATCCTCGGCGCCTTCCAGAAGGCCCTGCCCGCCGAACTCGGCGCGCAGATGCAGTCCACCATGGAACGCTTCACCAAGGCCAAGACCCTGGCCGCCATCGTCGCCGAGATGCAGCGCCTGTCCCCTGCGGCCGCGCCGGCCCCGGTGGCGGTGAGCGTCAGTGTCGCCGCTCCTGCCACCCGCATCGACTTCGGCGCGCTGCTCACCGGCATCGTCGCCGAGCGCACCGGCTACCCGCCGGAAATGCTGGGCATGGACGCCGATCTCGAAGCCGACCTCGGCATCGACTCGATCAAGCGCGTGGAAATCCTCGGTGCCTTCCAGAAGGCCCTGCCCGCCGAACTCGGCGCGCAGATGCAGGCCAGCATGGAGCGCTACACCAAAGCCAAGACGCTGAGCGCGATCCTGCAGGCCCTCGACAGCCTGCAGGCCCCGGCCGCGGCACCCGCCCCTGTCACCGTGAGCGTCGCCGCTGCACCCGCGGCCAAGGCCGCCGCGCCTGCGGCGCCGACGGCCCCGACCCCGCGCTACGTGATCAAGTCGCGCCCCGCGCCGCTGCCCGCCGCGAGCAGCAAGCTCGCGGGCCTGGCGATCGTGCTCGGCGATTCGATGCCGGTGGCCAAGCTGGTGGCCGCCGAGCTGAAGTCGCGCGGCATGACGCCGGTACACGTCAGCGACAGTGATCCCGCCAAGCTGCAGGCCGCCATCGCCGCGGCCCGCAGCAAGCACGGCCCGGCCAAGGCCCTGCTGCAGATCAGCGGGCTGGACCGCCGCAAGATCGGCAACCTCGCCGACTGGAAGGCGCGCTATTCGCTGGATGCCCTGAGCCTCTACCACGGTCTCAAGGCCCTGGAGAGCGACCTGGAGACGGCCCGCATCGTTGGCGCCAGCCGCTTCGGCGGCACCTTCGGCCGCGATTCCGTCGGCAAGGGTGCCGCTTCCGGCGGCGCTGCCAACGGCGTCTTCAACTGCCTGCGCTACGAGTACCCGCAGTCGCTGATGCGCGCGGTGGACTTCGACGGCCAGTCCGACGAGGACATCGCCCGCCTGCTGGTGGACGAACTGGCCTCCGATTGCCGCGAGCCCGAGGTGGGTTATGTCGGCACGGTGCGCCACGGCAGCGTCACCGCCAGCCAGACGCTGACCGCCAGCCCCTTCCCCGCCTCGGTGATCCCGAGCGGCGACTGGGTGGTGCTGGTCACCGGCGGCGCGCGCGGCATCACCGCCGAGATCGTCGAGGAACTGGTACGTCCGGGCATGCGCCTGGTGCTGCTGGGCCGCACCGCGGCACCGGCGCCGGAATCCGCCGAGACCACGGCCTACACCGACGCCGCGCAGCTCAAGGGCGCGCTGCTGAAGGCGCGCATGGCCCGCGGCGAGAAGCCCAAGCCGGTGGAGATCGACCGCGAGGTCTCGCGCATCCTGGTGGACCGCGAGATCCGCGCCAACCTGGCCAAGCTCGGCGCCGCCGGCGCCAAGGTCGAGTACCTGGCCTGCGACGTGCGCGACGAAGCCGCCTTCGGTGGCCTGATCGACAGCCTCTATGCCAAGTACGGCAACATCGACGCCGTGCTGCACGGCGCCGGCGTGATCGAGGACAAGCTGTTCGTCGACAAGACGGCGGAGTCCTTCGAGCGCGTACTGGGCACCAAGCTCGACGCCGCCTTCCTGCTGTCGCAGCGCCTGAAGCCGCAGAGCCTCAAGCTGCTGGCCTTCTTCACCTCGGTGGCCGGCCGCTACGGCAACCGCGGCCAGAGCGACTATGCCGCCGCCAACGAGACGCTCAACCGCCTCGCCTGGCAGTTGCACCGCGAGTGGCCGCAGACCCGCGTGATCGCCGTCAACTGGGGTCCCTGGGATGCCGGCATGGCCAGCGAGGGCGTGCGTCGCGCCTTCAAGGAGCGCGGCATCGAGGCCATCCCGGTGCCTTCGGGCCGCCGTTTCTTCCTGGACGAGATCGCCTACGGCCCGCGCAACGACGTGGAGATCGTGGCCGGCGCCGGTCCCTGGTACAAGCCCGAGCAGGACAGCGCCGAAACGCCAGCCGCCGCGCCCGCCGCGCAGCCCAGCGGCCTGCCCTTCATGCAGTCCGCGCCGCGCATGGGCCCGGGCGGCAACATGATGGTGGACCACGAGTTCTGCCTGTCCTCCGACCCCTACCTGCTGGATCACCGCATCGACGGCAAGGGCGTGTTGCCCGCCACCGGCGCGCTGGAGTGGATGTCGCAGTTCGTCACCGCGGCCTGGCCGGGCTGGCAGGTGGTGGAGATGCGCGACCTGCGCCAGCTCAACAGCGTGATGCTCGACCCCGAGGTCAACAGCGGCAAGCGCACGGTGCAGTTGCGTGCCCGCGCCTCCTCGCACTCCGACCTCAACGGCCAGACCATCACGGTGGAGATGATCGACCCAGCGAAGAAGCTGCCGTTCTACCGCGCCACCGCGGTGCTGGCGCAGAAGATGCCGGAGGCCCCGCAGGCCGACGTCGCGGCGTTGAGCGGCGGCAAGTCCTTCGCCGCCAGCGACGCCTACGCCCACTTCCTGTTCCACGGTCCGCGCTTCCAGCTCGCCAGCGAGATTCCGCTGGTGGCGCCGGACGGCCTCGACGCACGCGTGCGCCCGAGCCAACCGGCGGAGTGGCTCGCCAATGCTGACGGAAGCTGGCTGTTCGATCCGGGCCTCTGCGACGTTGCGCCGCAGATGGCCATCGTCTGGTCGCGCCTCAACCGCAACATGACGGCGCTGCCCTCCAGCTTCGCCAGCGTGCGGCGCTACGGCAACGAGCCGCTACCCAAGACCCTGCGCCTGGCGCTGCGCCTGCTGCCGGCACCGCACGACTCGGCCATGGTCTACGACGCGCTCTACCTAGACGACGCCGGGCGCGTACGCCTGGAGCTGCGCCACTGCGAGGCCACCATGAGCGCGGCCCTGAACCGCCTCGGCGGACAAGCAGCGGCCGCGGTGAAGTCGAACCCGCCGTCGGATCGCGCATAAATGAGTCAGCAGCTTGATATCGCGATCGTAGGCCTCGCCGGCATCTACCCGGGCGCGTCCAACGCCCGGCAGTACTGGCAGAACATCCTCGACAAGGTTGACGCTACCAGCCTGGGCGAGCCGGATTGGGTCGGACCCTACTTCGAACCCAACAGCACGCGTGAGGACCGCATCTACACCACGCGCGGCGGCTTCCTGGGCGAGCATGCGCGGGTCAATCCGCAGGACTACGGCGTGATGCCGAATGTCGCGGCGGGTTCGGACCCGGACCACATGCTGGCGCTGAAAGTCGCGCACGAGGCACTGGACGACGCCGGCTACCTGCACAAGCCCTTCGACCGCGAGCGTGGCGGCGTGATCATCGCGCGCGGCACCTACGGCAACCGTGGCATGGCCGGGCTGATGTCGCGCAACTGCTTCCTCGACCAGGCCATGGACCTGGTGCGCGGCCTGCGCCCGGACTTCAACGAGGGCGACATCCTGCGGCTGCAGGACGCGCTCAAGACGCAGCTGCCGCCGTTCAACGCCGAGCACATCGGCGTGCTGACGCCCAATGTCATCGCCGGCCTGATCGCCAACCGCCTCAACCTGATGGGGCCTAGCTACATCGTCGACGCCGCCTGCGCTTCCACGCTGATCGCGGTGGAACAGGCCGTGGCCGAGCTCAACAGCGGCCGCTGCGACCTCATCATCACCGGTGGTGCGCAGGTGCACACGCCACCGCAGCTGTTCATCCAGTTCTGCCGCATCGGCGCGCTTTCGCGCGACCGCATCCGCCCCTTCCAGAAGGACTCGGACGGCACGCTGCTGGGCGAGGGCATCGGCATGATGGTGCTCAAGCGCCGCGCCGACGCCGAGCGCGACGGCGACAAGATCTACGCGGTGATCCGCGGCATCGGCACCGCCAGCGACGGCCGCGCCAAGGGCCTGCTGGCGCCGCGCCTGGAAGGCGAGATCCTGGCCATGCGCCGCGCCTACCAGAGCAGCGGCATAGACCCGATGACGATCGACCTGATCGAGGCGCACGGCACCGGCACCGCGGTGGGCGACAAGACCGAGATCGAGTCGCTGACCAGCATCTTCGGCACGCGCGGCCGTGATCCGGAGATCGCCATCACCGCGGTCAAGTCGATGATCGGCCACTGCATGCCGGCCTCCGGCGGCGCGGCCCTGATCAAGACCGCGCTGGCGCTGCACCACAAGGTGCTGCCGCCGATGCTCTGTGACGTCCCCGACCCGGAACTGGGCCTGGAGAAGACGCCGTTCTACCTCAACACCGAGACCCGGCCCTGGCTGCACGGCAAGGCGCATCCGCGCCGCGCCGGCGTCAATGCCTTCGGCTTCGGCGGCATCAACTCGCACATCATCCTCGAGGAATACCGCGAGCACCGTCCGGTACAGGTGCAGGTGCTGCACGCGCCCAGCGACTCCGAGCTGGTGGCCATGGCAGCCGAATCGCGCGAGGAGCTGCTGCAGCGCGCCCACGCCGCGCTGGCTCACCTGAAGACCGCGACGCTGCCGGAGGTCGCCAAGGCCTGTGGCACCTACGGCCGTGGCCCCTACCGCCTGGCCATCGTCTGCGCCGACGCCGCCGAGCTGGAACGCAAGCTGAACCAGGCCATCGAGAAGATCGAGCGGCCGGACGTCAAGCCGTTCAAGACCCGCGCCGGCATCAACTACGGGGCCGGCGACGTCGCCGGCAAGCTGTGCCTGGTGTTCCCGGGCGAGGGCTCGCAGTACCCCAACATGCTGGCCGACCTCTGCGTGCAGTTCCCGCAGCTGCGCGATTGGTTCGACTTCATCGAGGAGAACGCCAATCGCCGCGGCAGCCCCTCGCGCGTGCCGGCCCTGCTGCCGCCGCCGACGGTGCTCAGCGACGAGGCCCGCAAGGCGCTGGAAGCACGCCTCTACGAGATGGACGTGGCCGCGGAGGGCGTGTTTGCCGCCAGCCTCGGCCTGCACGCGCTGCTGCAGGATCTCGGCTTTGCGCCGGATGCCATGCTCGGCCACAGCACCGGCGAGAACACCGTGCTGACCGCCGCCGGCATGAACCGGGTGCGCCACCGCGCCGAGACCGCCGACGCGGTGCAGGTGTTCAACCGCATCTTCAATGAGCTGGATGCCGCCGGGAAGATCACCGAAGGCTCGCTGCTGACCATCGGCGGCCTGACGCCGGCGCTGCGCGAAGCCCTGCTCGCCGACCTGGGCGAGATGCACCTGGCGATGGACAACTGCCCCAACCAGTTGGTGCTGTTCGGGCCGCCCGAGGCCGCGCACAAGCTGCACGAGCAACTCAGCGCCGAGGGCGCAATCTGCCAGGAGCTGCCCTTCGGCCGCGCCTACCACACCGCGCTGTTCAAGCCGCTGGCCGATGCCTTCCGCGGCTACTTCAAGACCCTGGATCTCGGCCCCGGCACGACCACGGTCTACAGTGCCTCGACCTGCGCGCCCTTCCCCACCGATGCCGATGGCATCCGCGAGCTGGCCGCGCGCCAGTGGGAACACCCGGTGCGCTTCACCGAGACCATCCTGCGCCTCTACGAGGACGGCTACCGCGTGTTCCTCGAGGTGGGCCCCAGCGGCAATCTGACCTCCTTCGTCGGCGACACCCTGCGCGGCAAGGACGACGTGCTGGCGGTGTCCAGCAACAGCCGCCGCAAGCCGGGCATGGCGCACCTGCACCAGACCCTGGCGCAGCTGTTCGCCGCCGGCGTCAGCTTCGACCCCTCGCGCCTGTTCGCGCACCGCAAGATCGCCGACCTCGACCTGATGGGCGAGCCCAAGCCGGCCGCCAAGCTGGCGCCGCGCATGAAGCTGGTGAACCCGGTCTGGCAGTTGCCGGAGGAATGGAAGAAGCCGCTGCCTCAGGCCGCCGCGCCCGTGATACCAGCCAGCATCCCGGCACCTGCCGCCGCACCCGCTGCCGTGGCCGCGCCGATGCCGGCGGCCATGCACACGCCGGCGATCTCCAGTGATCCGCGCATGACGGCGCTCAACGCGCACTTCTCGCTGATGCAGGACTTCCTCGACAGCCAGGCCCGCGTACTGGGGCTGGCCAGCAGTGCCGCGCCCGCGATGCCGCAGGCTGTCGCGGCCACAGCGGTGGCAGCACCGGTCGGTTTCGATCCGGCCTTCCCGCTGCTGGGCCCGGTGCAGCTTTCGGCCGGCAAGTTGACGTCGGAGCGCCGCTACACCATCGAGCAGGACCTGTTCTTGCGCGACCACACCCTGGGCGATGCGCCCAGCGCGGCAGACCCGGCACTGACCGGCCTGCCGGTGATTCCCTTCACCTACAGCATGGAGCTGATCGCCGAGGCCGCGATGCGCCTCAGCGGCCGCAATGACCGCGTGGTGTCGGCCATCGAGAACGCCCGCGGCAGCCGCTGGCTGTCGCTGGACGACGGCGCCATCACGCTGCGCGTGCTGGCCGAGGCGGCGCCGGGCAATCCCGACGCCATCGCCTGTCGCGTGTTCCTGCTCGGTGAGGGCAGCACACCCGGCGGCCTGCTGGTGTTCGAAGGCACGGTGCTGCTGGCACCCGCCTACCTCGCTGCACCGGCACCGCAACCGCTGCCGTCCGCAGGGCTCAAGCCGCCGCACATCCACCTGCCGGGCCAGCTCTACCAGCACGGCATGTTCCACGGACCGCGCCTGCAGGGCGTGACGCGCCTGGACAGCTACGGCGAGCAGGGCATCGTCGCCGAGCTGACCACGATCCCGGTGCACGACTACTTCGCCGGCACGACCACGCCGCGCTTCCAGCTCGACGCCGCGATGCTCGACGCCGCCGGCCAGCTCGCCGGCTTCTGGCTGCGCGAGCGCAACCCGGGCGTGCCCAACTGCTTCCCCTTCCGCGTGCGGCGCCTGTCGCTCTACGCCCCGCCGCCGGCCCCGGGCCTGCGCTATGCCTGCCACGGCGCCATCACGCTGCCCAGCCCCACGGTGCTGGAAGCGCGCTGGGACGTGATCGGCGCCGACGGCCGCCTGCTGCTGCGTGCCGAGGGCTGGGACGATCGCGTGTTCAGCGGCGACGAGCGCTTCTTCGGCTTCCGTCTCGACCCGGGCCATGCGCGCCTGTCGGAGACGGCCATGGCCGGCCAGTTGCCGGCCGAGCTGTGCCTGCGCCGCATCGAGCCGCTGCCGGAAGGCACGCTCGACGAAGGCGGCACGATCTGGAAGCGCATGCTGGCCCACATGGTGCTGAGCCGCCGTGAGCGCGCGATCTTCAACGCGCTGCCACAGCAGGGCCCGCGCCGCGAGGAGTGGCTGATGGGCCGCCTCGCCGCCAAGGACGCCGCGCGCGACTGGTACCGCCTGCGCGGCGGCACCGAGCTGTCGCCGGCCGACGTCGAGATCGACTCCGACGCCAACGGCCGGCCGCTGGTGCGCTGCCCGGCCCTGCCGCAGATGGCCGCGCCGGCGCTGTCGATCGCGCACAGCCAGCGCTGGGCCTACGCCGTGGCCAGCGACCCGAGCGTGGCCCTGGGCCTGGACTACCAGCGCGCCGACAACCTGCGCACCGAGGACGTGGCCGTCGGCGGTTTCTCAGCCGCCGAACAGGTCTGGTTCCAGGGTGCCGAAGGGGCCGAGCGCAGCCGTATCGTGCTGGCCCTGTGGTGCGCCAAGGAAGCCGCCGCCAAGGCTGCCGGCACGGGACTGAACGGCCGTCCACAGGACTGGCAAGTGGTTGCCGCGCACCTGGACAACCGCCTGGGTGGTCCGCAGATGGCGCGGGTGCGCTACAACGGTCAGGATTACGATATCGCCCTGCATGCCGAAGCCGGTCAGGCCATGCTGGCGCTGTGCGTCACCGCAGCGCCACGGGCAGCAACATGGCCGGCAGCCTGAACATTCCTACAGAACTTCCTTTTCCGAAGACACGATCATGACGACGACCCTGTTCATTGGCCTCGACGGCTGCACCTTCACCGTGCTGGATGAAATGACCCGCGACCTGCCGGGCGAGGGTGTGACCATGCCCTTCCTGGCCTCGCTGATGAAGAAGGGCGTGCGCGCCAAGCTGCGCTCCACGCCCAACCCGCTGACCCCGCCGGCCTGGACCAGCATCATGACCGGCAAGGGCCCGGGCGAGCACGGTGTGTTCGAGTTCATCCGCGCCGAGGACCACGGCGCCGAGGTCTACTGGACACTGTATGACGCGCGCGACGTCGACGCCGAGACGATCTGGTCGATCGCCTCGCGCAAGGACAAGAAGATCGCCGCGCTGAACTTCCCGCTGACCGCGCCGGCGCCGGAGGGCATCAACGGCTCGATCGTGCCGGGCTTCATCCCCGCCAAGCACCTGCGCCGCAACACGCATCCGCGCGAGCTGTTCGAGCGCATCAAGACCGACGTGCCGGGCTTCGATCCCAAGGAACTGGCCTGGGACTTCGACAAGGAAAAGCAGGCCATGGAATCGCTCTCGGCCACCGAGACCGCCAAGTGGGTGCGCTACCACCTGCCGCGCGAAGAGCAGTGGTTCAAGGTCGCCGAGTACATCCTCGGCAGCGACAAGCCGGACCTGATGGCGGTGATGTTCGACGGCACCGACAAGATCCAGCACCAGGCCTGGCCCTGGCTGGACAAGGACCTGCTGCCCAAGGACCCGCAGGGCCATGACAAGGAGATGCGCGAGGTCTGCCTCGAGTACTTCAACAACCTCGACGGCTACATCGAGAAGCTGGTGACCATGGCGGGCCCGGACACGCAGGTGTTCTTCGCCTCCGACCACGGCTTCACCGCCAGCAACTTCGTGCTGCGCATCAACACCTTCCTCGGCGAGAAGGGCTATCTCACCTGGGGCAAGAACGACGGCAGCGAGCAGGCCGTGCGCCGCGACGCCTCCGACTTCGCCAACCTCGACTGGTCCAAGACCCTGGCCTACTGCCAGACGCCGTCGTCCAACGGCATCGTCATCCGCGTGGCCGAGAAGCCGGGCGACGCCGGCATCAAGCCCGAGGACTACGAGTCCTTCCGCGAGAAGCTGATCGCCGACCTCTACACCATCACCGATCCCAAGACCGGCAAGCCGGTGGTGATCGACGTGCTCAAGCGCGAGGACTGGTTCGCCGGCCAGCACATGAAGCGCGCGCCGGACCTGACCCTGGTGTTGAGCGACCACGGCTTCGTCTCCATCCGCAACTTCGAGCCGGTGGTGGCCCATCGCCCGGCCGCGATCGGCACGCATCACCCGGACGGCATCTTCATGGCCTGCGGCCCCGGCATCGCCGCCAGCGGCATGGTCGAACGCCGCCAGATCGTGGACGTGGCCCCCACCCTGCTGCACAGCCTCGGTCTGGCGATCCCCACGGACTTCGAGGGCAAGCCGGCCGAGACCTTCTTCGAGGCCGAATGGCTCGCCGCGCACCCGATCAAGAAGGGCGCCCGCACCAAGCCGCCGGCCAAGAAGGAACTCAAGGAAGAGATGGACCAGGGCGAGAAGCAGCAGATCATCGAACAGCTGCAGATGCTGGGCTACATGGAGTGAGTGCGGAAGCCGCCAAGCCCTCCGACGAAGGAACCCTGACGTCGGAGCAGTTGCTCGATCTCGGCATGGAAGCCATGGGGGCCACCGGCCTCTATGGCGTGATCGACTTCGAGCGGCCGAGCTACCTGTTCGCGCCGCGGCGGATCAAGAACTGCAGCTTCGGCGCGTTCTCCTATGTCAACGGCATGTACACCAGCAGCCTGTACGACACCCGCGTGGGCCGTTACTGCTCCATCGCGGAGGCCGCCATCGTAGGGCCCTACGAGCACCCCACCGACGGCCTGTCGACGCACACCTTCGCCTTCTGTTCGCCGGAGGACTTCCCGCCCTTCGCCGTGTTCCAGGACTTCAAGGACCTGACCACGGTGTCCAAGCGCGAGGTCAACCGCGAGTTCACCGAGATCGGCCATGACGTGTGGATCGGCGCCGGCGCGTTCATCAAGCGCGGCGTGAAGATCGGCGACGGGGCGGTGGTGGCGGCGCATGCGCTGGTCACACGCGACGTGCCGCCCTACTCCATCGTGGTCGGCCAGCCGGCCAAGGTCACCCGCCTGCGCTTCGACGAGAAGACCGTCGAGCGCCTGCTGAAGCTGCAGTGGTGGCGCTACAATCTGGCACCACACAAGAACGAACTGGACTACAGCCGCATCGAGGCCTCGCTGGAGGGTCTGGAGCAGCGCCTCGCCGAGGGCCGCCTGCAGGAGCTGCAGCCGGAGACCTGGCGCCTGCACAAGGTGCGCTACCAGGTGAAGTTCCGTCCGGAGCGCCTGCCGCAGCCGCTGTACACCTGGCCCTGAAATCAACTACGACAACACGCCCCACGCCATGAGCAAGTCCGACATCTACGTCACCAAGCTGATCTCGCTGCTGAAGGATTTCACCCAGGACTGGGACAACGAATTCGACGGTGAAATGGACCGCAGCAGCAAGCTGCTGGGCGACCTCAGCTTCGAGTCCATCGACATCATCCAGCTGATCGTGGCGATCCAGGAAGACATCGTCGGCGGCAAGCTGCCGTTCGAGAAGCTGCTGATGAAGGACGGCCGCTACGTCGACGACCTGTCCATCGGCCAGATCGCCGACTTCCTGGCCGCGAACATTCCGGGATAAGCCATGCCGGCGGCGCGGTCAGGCCTTGCGCGCCACCACCAGCACGTAGTCCTCGCCTGCGTCGATCAGGCCGCGCAGGCGCGCCACCGACCGGCTCACCTCGGCCGCGCGTTCGCCCTGCAGTTGCAGCCCGGCACGCTCGAAGGCGTCGATGAAGGGAATGCGCGTCCAGCCGACGATCGACTCGATGCGCAGGGCCGTGAAGCCCGCCGCCCGCAGGTGCCCGGCGTAGACGTCGGCGTCGTAGGCGTTGTCACGGTTGTCGAGGCACACCCCGGTGCCCACCGCCGTCGCCCCCTGCAGGTAGACCGACGGATCGACCCCACGTCGCGGGATCAGGTCGGTCAGCGCCAGCGTGCCGCCCGGGCGCAACACGCGCGCCGCCTCGCGCAGGAAGTCCGCACGGGTGTCGAAGTGGAAGGCGCATTCCACCGACACCAGCTTGTCGAAGCTGGCATCCCCGAATTCCATCCGCGTGGCATCGCCCAGGCGCAGGTCGATACGATCGGCAAAGCCCTGCTCCCGCACGTAGCCCCGGCCGTAGTCGAGGCGCAGTTCGGTGACGTCGATGCCGACGATGGATGCGGGCTGGAAATGCCGCAGGCAGGCCACCGCGCCGGCCCCGTAGCCGCAACCGACGTCGAGCACGCGGTCCTGCGCAGAAAGCCCCGCGGCGGAAGCCACCAGCAGCGTCAGCGCCTCGGCCGCCTGCTCCATGGTCATGCCGGAGCGCGTCCAGTAGCCGTAGTTGGCAAAGGGCTGCTTGCCGAACAGCTCGCCTCGCTGCTCGTGACGTCGCGTGTAGTGCCGCGCCACGTCCTGTGTATGCATCGTCTGCATGACTTCCTGTCCGCCTTGAATCCCAAGCTTCATCCCGGCTTCACGTCGGTTTCGTGAAGAACGTCCGCTCACCGGAATCCCTAGTGACCACCCGACCCAAACTGGCGCATCAGCAATTCGGCAGCGGCCCTGATGTCGTGCTGGTGCACGGCCTGGCTGCCAATCGCGCGTTCTGGTACCCCCTGGCGACGGCCTTGTCGTCGCAGTACCGCGTCACAATCTATGACCTGCGCGGGCACGGCTACAGCGAACGACCGACCAGCGGCTATACGGCAACCGACCAAGGGCAAGACCTCTTGCACCTGATGGACGAACTGGCCCTTGAAGAGGCCGCCGTCATCGGACACAGCTACGGCGGTGCCGCCGCGCTCGAAGCCGTGCTGCTGCAGCCGCAGCGCTTCAGCCACCTGGCCCTGATGGACACCCGCATCCAGCGCCTGCAGTCAGAACTACGCTTGCACGACGTGGGCCAGCTCACCGCCTTCGAACAGGCCGCCGCCCGCCAGGACGGCGGCGACTGGGCCAGCGAGCCGGAGGTCGGCTTCCGCTTCCTGGAAGTGGCGGCACGCAACAAGGTCGCCGGCGTGGAACTGGACGCTGGGGGAGAATTCGTCCCCTTCGGAGAGGGCCGCGGCGCGCTGCGCGCGGCCAAGCAGTGGCTGGGCCTGCTCGACGACACCAGCCTGCGCCAGGACTTCCGCGTGCCCGGCGCCGAGGCCGAGGCCTACGCCGCGCTGCGCCAGCCGACGCTGCTGATGTACCCCAGCCATTCGCGCTCGGGTGCGACCTCCAGCCGCCTCCAGGCGCTGCTGCCCAATTCACGGCTGGTCAGCCTGCCCCAGGCCGGCCATTTCTTCCCGGTCACCCACCCGGCGCAGGTCCGCGCCGAGGTCGAGGCGCTGCTGCGCAGCTCGTAAACGCCACAGGAACGCACATGTCCAGCCTCGACCAGATCCGGGTGATCGAACTCAGCGGCCACGTCGCCGCTGCCTTCTGCGGCAAGCTGATGTCCGGCTTCGGGGCCGAGGTCCTGCACCTGCCCGCGCCGGCAACCCTGCCCGGCTTCGCGCTCGGCGCCGACGAGCAGGCCTGGTACCACACCGCCAAGCAGCGCCTGGCGCTGGACCCGGCACAGGACCCGCAGGCCTTTGCCGCCCTGGTCCGCGGCGCCGACGTACTGCTCGACGGCTGGGGCCTGGGCGTGCTGGCCAGCGCCGGCTTCGACGCCGCGCGCCTGCGCACGCTGAACCCGGCCCTGGTGCTGGTGCAGGTCACGCCCTTCGGGCAGGACGGCCCCCAGGCCGCCTGGAAGGCCAGCGACCTGACGCTCTACGGCCTCTCCGGCCTGATGCAGAGCACCGGCAGCGGCGCCCGCGAGCCGCTCAACGCCCGCCCGCGCATGGCCGAGCTCACCGCCGGCATGAACGCCTACTGTGCCGCGATCATCGGCCTGCTGCGCCGCGAGCGCGACGGCTGCGGCGCCAGCGTGGACCTGTCGATCCGCGAAGCGGCGATGGAGAACTACGAGGCCGCCATCGCCGAGTTCCTCAACGTCGGCAAGGTGGCGCGGCGCAACGGCGACGAGCACAACATGGTGCCCTGGCGCACCTACCCCTGCGCCGACGGCGAGGCCGCCATCATCGGCGGCCCCATCCGCCACTGGCTGCGCGCCGCCCCCCTGTTCGAGGCGCCGGAGCTGCTGTCGGAAAAGCTGCAGACCATGGGCGGCCGCATGGCCAACCGGGCCGAGACGCAGGAGCTGATGAAGCCCTTCCTGCAGCGCCAGACCAAGCGCGACCTGTTCCACATGGGACAGAAGCACCGGCTGGCCTGGTCGTACCTGGCCTCCATGCCCGAGGCATTGGCCGAACCGCAGCACGCCGCACGCGGCTTCTTCATCGAGCAGCCCCGCGCCGACGGCCAGCCGGCCACCATGCCGGGCGCGCCCTTCCGCGGCGCCGATGCCGCCTGGCTCAACCGCCCCGCGCCAGCCACGGCCACCGCCATCCCGGGCTGGGAGCCGCGGAATGCCCGCAGCGGCCAGGCCGGCGCCGCGCCGCTGGCCGGCATGCGCGTGCTGGACTTCACCCATGACTGGGCCGGCCCACACGCCGCCCGCTTCTTCGCCGACTACGGCGCGGAGGTGATCAAGATCGAATACGCCCAGCGGCTCGACGGCATGCGCGGCGGCTACGTCGGCAAGGTCAACGAGCACCCCCGCTTCTGGCAGCTGCACCGCGGCAAGAAGTCGGTGACGCTGGACCTCAAGCGTCCCGAACACCGCGCCGTGCTGGACGAACTGGTGCGCGGCACCGACCTGGTGCTGGAGAACTCCCGCGCCGGCGTCATGGAAGCCAAGGGCTACGGCTACGAACGCCTGCGCGAGATCAAGCCCGACGTCGTCATGGTCGCCATGTCCGCCTTCGGCGCCACCGGCCCTTACGCCAGCTACTGCGGCTACGGCGGCACGCTGGAAGCGATCAGCGGCCTGCAGTCGCTGACCGCCTACGACGCGCAAGGCCCGGCCTACCGCGTGCGCGAGATGGACGTGATGAACGGCATCATGGGCATCTGCGCCGGCTTCACCGCACTGTGGCAGCGCCAGCGCCGCGGCGGCGGGCAGTGGATCGACCTCTCCGAATGCGAGACCACCGCCTGGTTCGTCGGCGAGTTCTTCGCCGAGGTGGCCCGCAGCGGCCAACAGCCCACGCCAGTCGGCAACCGCCACCCCGACCACGCTCCGCAGGGCTGCTACGCCGGCCAGGGCCAGGACCGCTGGCTGCTGCTGAGCGTGCGCAACGATGCCGAGTGGCAGGCCCTGGCAGGCCTGCTGGGCGGCAGCGCGCAGGATGCGCGCTACGCCACCGCCGAGGCTCGCCGACGCCACCATGACGAGATCGACGCCCTGGTCGGCGCCTGGAGCGCCGCGCGCAGTGTGGAGGCCGCCGCCGCCGAGCTGCAGGCCGCCGGCGTGCCGGCCGGCTTCGTCGCCAGCTCCGCCGACCTGGCCGCCGATCCGCAGCTGGCCGCCCGCGGCTGGTTCCAGGATGCCGCCGGTACCCGCCTGCCCGGCCTGCCCTTCCGGATCGACGGCTTCACGCCCCGCATCGCGCGTCGCGGCCCCGACCTGGGCGCGGACAACGCCGGCTTCTTCGCCGCCGCCGGGGTGTCCGGCGCCGAGCCCGACCTGTCACCGGAAGTTCTCGGCACCGCGTACGCTCTGTATTAAGCTTCAATGCGGTAGCGTCTGCCGTATCCACGAACAAGGAGCCGTTCCATGGTCGCTTCGCGCCTCTCCCGTCCGCTGCGCAGCCTGGGCATCGCCCTGCTCGCCGCGCTCGCCGCCTGCGGCACCGGCGGCGGCATCCCCTCCGCCCAGGCGGCCGCCTCCCAGGAATACGAGATCAGCTTCCAGGGCGTGGACCGCAGCTACCGCCTCTACGTCCCCGATGGCGGCGGCAACCAGGCCCGCCCGCTGATCGTCGCCCTGCATGGCGGTTTCGGCACCGGCAAGAACATGGAAGAGCTGACCGGCCTGGACCTGGTCGGCGGCAACGCCGGCTTCGTCATCGCCTACCCGGACGGCGTCGGCCGCTCCTGGAACGCCGGCAGTTGCTGTGGCCCGGCCCTGAAGAAGAGCATCGACGACGTCGGCTTCATCAAGGCCATGATCGCCGACATCGGCCGCCGCACGCCGATCAACACCCAGCGCGTCTACGGCACCGGCTTCTCCAACGGCGCCATGATGGTGCACCGCGTGGCCTGCGACGCCCCGGATGTGTTCAAGGCCATCGCCGCCGCCTCCGGTGGCATCATGGTGCCCAACTGCGCCGCGCGTAAGCCGATTGCCGCCCTGCTGATCCAGGGCCGCGCCGATCCGCGCATCCCCTGGGACGGCGGCGACTTCGAGGGCAACTACCGCCCGCCGGTGCGCGACATCTTCAGCAAGCTGGCCGCGCGCAACCAGTGCGCCGCCAAGGAAGAAACCCAGCAGGACGGCTCCGCCAGCTGCGTCACCCGCCGCGGCTGCTCCGGCGGTGCCGACGTGAAGCTCTGCGGCGTAGACGGCATGGGCCACCAGTGGGCCGGCGCCAAGGAACTGCTGCCGCGCCTGCTCGGCAAGGGCACGCGCGACTACAACGCCTCGCAGAAGGTCGTGCAGTTCTTCCAGCAGCACCCGTAAGCCCTTCCGGAAAAAGCCCGGCCTCGCCAAGCGAGGCCGGGCTTTTTCTTGCGCGCAACGGCGCCCCGGAGAGTCAACTGAAGAGTCGATCTACACCCGCAGCGTCTTAAGTGCGCGCACCATCTCCGTGCTCAGCGTAGCGGGAACCTTCCAACTGCCGAGCAATGTCGCGCGATACAGCAGGATCTCCCGATACGTCTGCGAGGGCGCATGCCGAGGCATCAGGTAGATCGATCTGGCCGTCCACAGGGATAGATGGCCATGCCTGGACTTTCCGGGCTGTTCCAGGGCATCGATGAGATGGCGGAATTGCTCGGGCGTGAGGGAAAACGCGACCCGGCGCTGGTCCATCGGCTCATGCCTGACAGACACCAGAAGATCGAGTTGCTTCGGCGAAGAGCGGGTTACGCAGAGCGCGGTGTACCCATCGTCCACGTCCAGCAAGGTCTCGGACGATGGAAGGGTCATTCGCGCAGGCTATCTGGAACCCGGCGAAGCGCTGCGTGAAAACGGCAGCGACGCCGACGCGCACTCAGCGCTGCTTGCGCACATCGACGATCCGGTCACCCTGCGTGTAGATGTCCAGGTCGTAGCTGCGGAATACCCAGCGCGTCCGCGGACCCTCGGGGCCCTTCTCCGCGAACTGCGCTTCCGGCTCGGCATCGCAGAGCTGGCGGAAGGTCGAGAACACGGTGCCCGGCAGCTTCTCCGGCTTGCCGCGCACGTTGAGGCAGCGCAGGTAGCGCTCGGCCTCGGCCTTCTCCTGTGCCTGGGCGGCGCCACCGCCGCCCTGCGGCGTCGCGCTGGCCTCGCAGCGCGCATCGCCGTACGGATACCACTGGCCGTCGCCGCCCATGCAGCTGGGTCCGTTTATTCGTGCCCGGCCCTTGCCGTCGGCAGAGGTGCCCGCCGTGCAGGGATAAGCCTGGAACTCGATGGCGCCGCTGGGCGTCTTGCACTTGAAGACCTGGGCCGCGGCGTCCTGCGTCGGGCAGAGCAGCGCAACGCCCAGCAGCAGTCCGGCAAGATTCCTGAACGACATCATCTGCAGCATCCCCCAAGTACGGAACAGCAAACGGCCGGAACCCGCCCCTGCGAATCCCGCCGTGTTTCAATCCTGATCGAAGCCACCCGCAGTCGGCAAGCCGGACGGATTGCCGGCTACTGCAGCCCCACCAGCGGCGCGGCGCAGTTCCAGTTCGGGGCGTCATAGCGCGCGCCCAGCGCCGCGGCCGCGGCGTTGGCAGAGCGCAGGCTGTTGGCGTTGGCCTCCAGCAGGCCCTGCACCGTGTCGCGGAAGGCCACGGCCATCGGACCCAGCGCCGCGGTGACGATCTGGCTCTCGTCGTCCTTCAGCGTGTGGAAGTACTGGTTGGTGCCGTTCATGCCGACGCTGGGAATGCCCTTGGCATACGGCCCCTGGTTCTCGCCCGGCGCGAGCACCGAGGGCGGGAACTGGTAGAAGGGCTTGATCGCGGAATCATTGAAGGCCGGGCGGGTGATGGCGCCGAGCATCGCGTTCTCCGACACCGACAGCGTGCGCACCTGCGACAGCCCGCCAGTGGCCTCCGGCTCGCCGCCGACGTCGCGATAGCCCTTGTACACCAGGCCCGAGCCCAGGTGGACGTAGGCCACGGTCTCGTCCTTGGGGATGCAGGACATGAAACGGTTCAGGCCGTAGGCGTAGACCTGGTGGCCACCGGTGGCGACGAAATAGATCGAGTACGGCAGCGGTCCTTCCTTCTGCGCCTTCTCGGCGAAATGGCGCGCCAGGTAGACCAGCATGCCCACGCCCGGACCGCGCTCGCCGGCGCTGAGGAACCAGCCGTTGACCGGCGTGCCGACGACGATGATGTTGTCCGGATCGCGGCCCGGCAGCAGTGCGGCGACGTTGCTCTCGGTACCGGAGGCGCTATAGACGGCATCCACGACGATGCGGGCGCGGGCGCCCTGCTCACGGATCGCCGCGGCAGCCTGCTTGCCGACGATCACCGTCGGCAGCGTACCCAGGCCGTAGGTCGGCACGTCGCGGTTCTGCGCGGCGATCTCGTTGCCCGGCGCGTCGGTGGCCACGATGGCACCGATGGCGCCGCGCTCCGCCAGGGTCTTCAGCACGTCCTGCGCGCTGCCGGACTCGCCGTTGAGCACCAGGGTGATGCGCAGCAGCGCGATCTTGCCCTGCAGGTTCTTGCCCAGCAGGTCCAGCGCACCGCCCTTGTTGACGTAGACGATCTCGCCGGACACGCCCGCGGCCGGCGTGGTGCCCTGGAAGTACCAGGGAAAGGCCGGCACCGGCGTCTTGCGGCCGTCGGCAGCCTCCACCTCCAGTCCATAGCCGCGCAACTGGAACACCGGGAAGCCGAAGCTCTGGCGCTGCACAGCGGTCAGTCCCGGAATGGCGCGGAATTGCTCCTCGGCCCAGCCGTAGACCGCCTCGGAAAGCGGGCTGCCGGCGCGGGCGCCACGCTCGCACTTGGCCAGCAGCGAGGGGCCAAAGCATTCGTTGAAGCGCGAGGAGCCGCGGATCACGTCGAGATAGGACTGCATTGCGGCCTCGGTCTCGACGCCGGGTTCGCCCACCGGTCCGCCGACCACCGCGGAAGACCCGCCCCCGCCACCGCCACAGGCACAGAGCAGGGCCGCAAACAGTACTGCCGCAGGCTTGGCACGCGAAAGCATCCGGACTTCTCCTCGTTATGGGCGGCCGCGCCGCCGGCCGCTCAGCGGCACAGCAGCACGACGATATCCGCCAGCAAGGCCGGATCTTTCTCGCCCTCCACTTCCAGCGCACAGGCGGAAATGGTCAGCAGGCGGTCCGGTCCGTTGGGCGTCACCGCGGCCAGTTTAACGCGGACGCGGATACGACTGCCCACCCTCACCACGCTCTTGAAACGCACGTTGTTGATGCCGGCGTTCAGGGCCAGGGTGGTGCCCTCGGGCATCAGCTTGAGGTCGTTCATCAGCTGCGCCAGCAGCGACAGCGTCAGGAAGCCATGGGCGATGGGCACGCCGTAGGGGCTTTCCCGGGCGCAGCGTTCCGGATCGGTGTGGATCCACTGGTCGTCGCCGGTGCAGTGGGCGAACTCGTCGATGCGCCATTGCTCGAGCGTCATCCACTCGCTGACGCCCAGCTCCTGGCCCAGGAAGGCGGGTATGCGATCGAAGCGGTAATCGACGAGCTTATGACTCATGAACGGTTCTTTGCGTCGGGGCGTCCTGCCCCGCCTGGGAATCTTGTTGGTGGCACCGTGCCTGACGCTGGGTCAGACATCTTCGGACGCCGGAGCCTACCAGCCGTCCTTTACAGCAACCATACAACCGGGGTGGGAGAATTTGCCTACGTCGATTCCGGACCGGAGGGACCGGCTTCGGCCAGCGGCAGACCCGGGGACGGTTTCCGACGGACGCCCCGCTATCGGGTGCACTGCCCGGCGATCCCCGACCAGGTCTTGCCCGCCTCCGCCAGCAGCAGCCCGACGGCCTCGCGCTCCGCTTCGAGGGGCTTACCGTGGATGGTATCGCCGGAGTTCCAGATAACTGGTCAGTTCACCGGCCTTGGCGGTGGCCTCGGCCACGTCCCAGGCTTGCGCTGGCCCCTGATCGGCCCAGATACCGCCCCAGAATCCAGGGCCGGCAAGCATCCTGGTCAGGGTGCGGTGCTGCCCCCCGCCTCCTGCCGCGCCGCCCTAACCTCCGGGTAGGGCGTGCGTGCGCGCTGCTGGCAATCCGCCCGCTCGCCAGGCTCCAGCTTGTTGCACTCCTGCGCCCGCAGCTCCGAGGTGCTGTCATAGACCTGCTGCGAGGAGCAGCCCGCGGTTGCCAACACCAGCAGCAACCCCAGCCCGGCCATGCTGATGTTCATCGGCGTACACTCCCTTGCATGGTCACCGCCGACTGACACCGGCAAGTCCACGAGAGTTCGAAAAGGCAGGCTCCCTCTTGCGATCCCCGCTCCGTACCTGGCTGCTTTCCCTGCTGCTGATCGCCGCGCCCGCGAGCGCGCAGGTCTACCGCTGCGAAGTCCCGGGAAAGCCGCCCACCTACCAGGACAAGCCCTGCGCCGGTCGCAGCGGCGGGCCAGTGGCATTGCCACCGCTGTCGGTTGTCCCCGCGTTGCCGGAAACCGCACCCGCCACCCGCTCACCCGACACCGCCGCTCCAGCCGCCAAGCCGTCCTCCACGAGCGCCGCAGTGCCCCCTGCACCGACGCCGGCGGAAGTCCGCTCAGCCATCATGGGCAACCGGGTGCTGCCCGGCATGAAGGCGGAGGAAGTCCTGGCGGCCGCCGGCAACCATACCGATCACAACACCGAGCAGGGCCTGGACGCAGACGGCCGCTACGAGCTGTGGGTCTTCTCGCGGCGCATGGAGAGCTTCCCCTTCGTGGTGAAGCTGCGCAACGGCGTGGTGGTGGAGACGCGCGAGCGCTAGTGCTCGCGCGAGGTCCTACGCGAGGTCCTAGTAGCCATAGTCCCGAGCGCGCTGGCGCACCTGGGCGTCGAAGCCCATGCCGTCTTCGCGCCAGGGCAAGGAAGCCTCGAGGCTTCCGGCCGGGGCCTGGGCCGACAGGTCCGCCGGCCAATCCATCAGCACGTCGGGCTCCAGCCCGCCCGGCGCTTCGGCAGGGCCGAGTCCGGCATAGGGCCAGCGGCCGGGATCGGCCATCAGCGCCAGCGTGGACGGGTCCGCATCCACGCCCAGCCACTGGCAAAGCACGGCCAGCGTGGCATTGAAATCGCGGTCCAGCGCCTCGGTGCTGACGCGGTGCATCTTCGTGTGCGCGGCCGCGCGATCCAGGTTGATCTGCGCGCGCAGCCAGGGCACCTGCGGCTCCACCTGCGGCGGGTCCTGGGAGTAGTCCTTGTAGTCCACCGGCACGAACAGCCGTTCCTTGCACCAGCTGCTCATCAGCCGCCCCTGCGTCCAGGGATGGCGCAGCAGGTGGACGATCGGCGCGGCCGGCGCCATCTGTGTCAGGCGCAGCAGCTCGTAGGCGCGCAGCGCGGTCTCGGCATCGGGGATCACCAGGCGCCGCGGCGCCACGCGCGCGGCCAGCTCCTGCAGCAAGGCCGCGGTGCTGAGCTTGCGGCGCTGTTCCAGCCACTGCTTCGCGCCGGCAATGCCGCTGTCGTCCTGGCCACCACAGGCAATCTCGGCCACGGTGCGCAGCAGGCCGTGTCCATGCTCGCCCTGGCTCGCGCCGAAGACCTCCAGCAGGTTGCCGACGTCGTCGGCCAGCGACAGATGCAGTTGCGGCGTGGCGTAGAGCTGCGGATGCGTGCCCAGCACGCCGGCCAGCCAGGTCACGCCTGAAAACGGCGCGCCGAGCAGCCAGATCGGAGATTGTGTTTCAGCCACGGGTCGCCGCCTCGCGTGCACCGGTCTTGCCGATCCACAGCTCGCAACCGCCACGCGGGTTGTCCACGTAGCCCCAGGCACCATCACGCTCCACCGCCACGCGCGGGCCGAAGGGATTGGCCGTGCCCACCATCAGCCCTTGCGGGGTGGAGGCCAGGGTGCGGATACCCCAGTTGTACTTGTTGCCGAAACCATTGCGCGTCACCGGCTCCCAGTGCACGCCGTCATGCGTGCGCCACAGCTGGCAGCCACCGGTCTCGGCGAGGCGGTCCACGCCCAGGCGGCGGATCACGCCATGCAC
Source organism: Solimonas sp. (assembly GCA_030149365.1). Lineage (GTDB taxonomy): Bacteria > Pseudomonadota > Gammaproteobacteria > Nevskiales > Nevskiaceae > Solimonas_A. The sequence continues at coordinate 121,830 of JASBRP010000004.1, read as the reverse complement.
GTCGGCCGGCCAGGCATGCAGCGGCAGGTAGGGCATCAGCATGGCCCAGGACATGGTGCTGGCGTAGAGCCAGCCCTCATGCACTTCCATGCGCCAGATGTAGCCGTTGAAGATGTTGTCGAAGCCCGGCGAATAACCGGACAGCGGCACCTTGAGCCCCTGCTCGGTCATGCGCGGCTCGCCCACGATCAGGTCCCAGGAATCGTCGGGCCAGATACGCAGCATCTCGGCCGCGGCGGGGCCGATCTTGTACTCGCGGTGGAACCCGCCGTTGACGATGGCGCAGGCGACGTAGAACGCGCCCTTGAACTCGCACATCGCACCCGGGCCCTCGTTCTGCGGGCCGCGGCCGGCGCCGCGGTCGAATACGCGGGTCCACTTGTAGGGCAGGTCGCCGCCCGGCGTCTTCCACAACTCGCCGCCGGTGACCGGATTCATCACGCCGGCATAGAGGTGATCGTCGTAGACGCCCATCTCGAAGATGGTGACGTTGTTCTTGTCGCCGAAGCCCTCGTCGTTGGCCGGCGTCCACTTGCCGTTCTGCAGGTCGCCGTTGGCGTAGATCACCGCCTCGGAGCCCACGTCCTGGTTGTAGCCCTTGGCCGTGCCGGAGGCCGTGGGGCTCATGTGCACGCGGCCCTTGAAGGGCTGGAAGGTGCGGCAGGCGCGCACCGCCGGGCTCCAGGGCGGGCGCGGGATCTTGGTGAAGTTGACGCCGTCCTCGGTGCGCAACACGTCGGGCGAATGCGCCAGGTGCGGCGACCAGGTGGAGATGTAGAGGCAGGGCTTGCTGTCGTTGACGTCCTGGAAGACGTTCATGCCGCGGTAGCCGATATAGCTCGGCACGTTGGGGCGGCCATTCACGCCGGTCACGGTGGGCGAGCGGAAGGCCAGCCGCCATACCGCGGTGACCGGCTCGTACTCCCAGATCTCCGCGCGGCGGTCGATGTCGTAGAGCCCCGGCGGCGTTTCGATCGGCCAGGGATTCAACGCCGGCACCGTGATGCCGAACTTCAGGCCCGCGAAGGCGCCGCGCGTGGTGCCGACGTACACGCGGCCCTGGAACACCGCCATGCTGTGCGCATAGTGGTTCCAGCCGTCGCCGAAACCGCTGGGAGCGGTCAGGCGAAAGTCGGCCTCGCTGGGCGCCGGCGGCAGTTCGATCACGGGATCCAGGACCAGACTTCGACGAACAGGAAGCGGCCGATGGCGCGAGTGAACGCGAAGAACAGCGGGTACCAGCCACCCGAGACCTTGGCATTGCCGGTGAGGCCCGGCAGCAGCTTGTTCTTCGGGTCTTCCAGCGCCACCTGCACGCGCACCACCTTGCCGTACTCGCCGTCTTCGGCGACCGGAGCGATGCTGGTTACCTTGCCGTCGAAGCCGGTGGCCGGGAAGGCCCAGGCCTTGGCGGTGACCGCGTTGTCGAGCTCGATCTCGCCGATCGTGTTTTCCGGCAGCTTCACCTCCGCGATGCGCTGGCCGGCGTCCTCGATAGTGGCGAGCTGGTCGCCGCGGTTGAGGAAGCTGCCGCGCGAGAACATCAGCGAGCCGCTGACCACGCGGCCGGCGATCGGCGCGGTGATCTTGGTGTAGCTCAGGCGCTCCTGCTGGTAGGCCAGTTCGGCCTGCGCCTCGCGCAACTGCGCCTCGATGGCCTTCAGGCGATCGCCCACCGCCGGACTGCGCACCAGGCCCAGGCGGCTCTTGGCTTCTTCCAGGGCCTTGGCATCGACATCCGCGATGCCCTTGGCGCGATCGTAGTCCTGCGCCGTGACCGACTTCTTCTGGTAGGCGCCCAGCAGGCGCTTGGCCTGCGCCGCCGACACGTCGGCGCGGGTCTGCGCGGTCTGCACCGCACTCTCGGCCACCACCACTTCTTCCGGCTTGCCGCCCTTCTTGGCGATCGACATGTCGGCTTCGAGCTGGGCCAGGCGCGCCTCGGCGGCGGCCACCAGGGCGCGCTGCTCGTAGTCGGAGATGCGGGCGATCACCTGCCCCGCCTTGACCACGTCGCCTTCCTTGACCAGCACCTCGCGCACGTCGCCGGCAGTCAGCGCGCGGACATCGGCGCGAGCGCTCGGCAGCACCACGAAGTCACCGCTGGCGCTGTAGCGATAGGGCAGCACCAGGATCAGCAGGACGATGCCGACGATGATCCATTGCTTGCGGGAGAAGTCGGCCCAGAACTTCCACCACGGGTGTCCGGGGACCCCCAGGCCGGTGTTGGCGGCACCGCCGCGCGAGTTGCGGTATGACTGACTCACAAGAACCCCCATGAACGCGACTACAAGAAGAAAACCGATACCACCCTGCCTCTCGATCACCCAGCGACCGGCAAAGGCAAGGAACAAGGACATCAGCGCGATCAGGCTGATCGCGCACAGCACCAGATAGATCATCAGCGTGCGCAGGTCCAGGCGACGCTGCTGCATCACCCAACCCGTGCGCATGTAGCCCAGCAGCGCCGCCATGGCCTGCTCGCGCAGGTCCGGCAGGTTGAGATGCTGGGCCAGCAGGTAATAGCCGTCGCGCCGCGCCAGCGGATTGAGGCGCAACAGCAGCGTGAACAGCGAGATCACCGCCACCCACAAGGCCACCGATGGCACCGAGGTCTGGCTGCCGCGGCTGATCATCCAGAAGATCGTGGAGACGCTGAACAACAGCGCCAGGCCGGTGATCGCCGAGGCGACGATGCGGCTGCGCTGCGAACGGTTGGCGCGCTCGGCAGGGCCGGCGGTGTCGATATAGGCCAGCGGCAAGACGAAGGGCCCGCGCATCAGGCCGATCTCCGGCCGCACGCCGGTGAAATACTGGATGGCCGCGGCACGCGCCGACTGCCCGAAGACATGGATCAGCGTCAGCGCCAGCCACAGCGTGCCGGCCAGCCCCACCCAGGAGCGGATGCGCAGCAGGTCCACCGCCGCTTCCAGCCGCAGCTGCCAGAGGCCGAGGAAGACGAAGCCCAGCAGGGCCGTGAAGGCCAGCGCGCCGCTGCGGCCGGTCAGCGGCCAGTTCAGCAGCTGGCCGAGACGCAGCCAGGGTTGCGGATCGATCTGGGTCCAGGGCCGGCGCGCGATGCCGCGGCGGTCGGTGATCAGGCCCAGCAGGCCGCCGAAGGTACCCGGGCCGGCCAGCGAGCCGGGCATGGTCGAAGGCGGCATCGCCCAGGGCCCCGGCGGACGCAGCCGCTCGCCCTGTGCGGAATCGCTGATGGCCGGCGACGGCAACGGCTCCCACTCGCCGGCCTGCAGCTGGCCGGCGATGGCCAGGCGCGCCGCGAAGGCCTCGAGCTCCTGGCGGTCCAGCTCCAGCTGCAGCTCGCGGCTCGCCAGCGCCAGGATGGTGTCGGCGTCGCGTTGGCCGTCGTACAGGCGCGCCAGCGCCAGCTCCACCGGAGTGAAGGTTTCATCCGTCACCGTCGGTGGTGGACGCCGCGGCGCGCGCAACTCTCCCGGAACCTCGACGGGTTCGGTCGTGCCGTAGCGACGGAACGGATGGCCGGACGACATGGGCGCTTCCCTCAGGGCGTCAGCTCACCGGCTTGCAGCAGGCGATTGAGGCCGATCAGGTCCGCCGTCACCAGCGTTCCGGACGCAGCGCGCAACTGGATGCTCGCGTGCAGGATGCGGTAGCGGATCAGTGCATAGTTGCGCTCGGCGTCATAGCGCGTGCCGATGGCCTGCAGCAGGTCCGCGTTGGTGCGGGTGCCGGCCTCGTAGGCGGAACGCGTGGCTTGTTCCGCCGCATTGGCGGCCTCCACGGCACGCTTCAGGCCCTGGGCCTTGAGCAGGCCGGTGGTGATCGTCAGGTAGGCCTGGCGCGTGTGCTGCACCGCCTCGGCCCGCGCCTGCTCCAGCAGCGCCTCGGCGCCGATGATGCCGGCCTTGTTGGCCTCGATCTTCGCGCTGATCTGGCCACCGGAGTAGATCGGCAGGTCCAGGATCACGCCGATGCGCTGTTCTTCCTCGTCACGCTCGCCGACCACGCCGCCGCCATAGTTGTCCCAGAACGCCGTGCCCTGTGCATTGAGCCGCGGCCAGCGCTCGCGCTTGGCACTGGTCAGTTCCTTGCGCGCCACTTCCAGGCCGGCGGTGCGCGCCAGCACGAAAGCGTTGTGGGTGCGTGCGCGTTCGATCCAGGCGTTTTCGTCCATCGGCTGCGGCAGCTCCAGCGCGACATCCGCCGGCAGCAGCTTGAGCGTGCCGTAGCGCTGGCCGGTGAGGTTCTCCAGGCGCAGCTTGGTGCTCTCCACCAGCGAGCGGGCTTCGGCCTGGCTTGCCAGGGCCAGCTCGTAGGCGGCCAGCGCAACCTGCTTGTCGGCTTCCAGCGCCAGTCCCGCATCGGCGCGCGCGCTGGCCTGCTCGGACTCCTGGCGCAGCGTCTCGACCTCGGCGTTGGCGTAGCGCAGGCCCTCTTCGGAACCCAGCGCAGCGAAGTAGCTCTCCACCACTTCCACGCCCAGGGCATCCTGACGCCCTTCCAGCGCGAATCCAGCCTGCGCCACGCGCAGCTTGGCAGCGTCGAGGTCAGCCAGGATGGCGCCGTTGTAGATCACCTGCTGCAGCACGCCGCCGTAGCCATGGCGGTCGTAGTCGTCGTCGAACGTGAAGCTCTGGACGTTGTAGTACTGGCCTTCGATCTTTTCCCAGATGTGTTCGTAGCGCGCACGCAGGCCCACCTGCGGCAGCAGCTTGCCGAAAGCTGCCGGCACCAACTGCTGGGCCGCGCGATACTGCGCCGCATCTGCGCGGTACTGCGGGTTGCGCTCCAGCGCATCGCTGTACACCGCCAGCAGATCGGTCTGTCCCTGCGCCGAAGCCGTTGCCTGCAGGCCCACCGCCAGCCACGCCCCCAGGACAGCCCGCGCAATTCCCCCCGCGCCGGGTGTCTTCCTCAAACGCATGTGAGTCCTCGTTGTCGTGCGGACCGGCTTGGCGGTCTCGTGATGGATCTTATTTATACTAGGCTGCTTGTTTCTCATTATTTGTGCAGCCCCGTCAATAGCATAGCCAACCCAATTGAAGTAAGGGCCGACAAATGGCCGATTGTCGGTTCACTCCAGAGGGTCCAGATGGGGAGCCAGGGTATCCGCCATCCATGACATGAAAGCCTGCACCCGCCGCGGCAGGTTGCGCCGGCGTGCATAAAGCAAGGTCGCCGGCATGGGCTCGGCCCGGTATTGCGGCAACACCTCCACCAGGGCGCCTTCGGCCATCAGGTGCTGCAGCCCCACCGCCGGCGCCTAGATGATGCCCAGCCCCGCCAGGCAGGCGCCCTGATAGGCCTCGGCGTTGTTCACGGTCAGCGCCCCGGCCATCGGCAGGCTGCGGTGGCCCTGCCCCTCCCGGACCTCGAAGCCGTCGGGCCGCGCGCCCAGGGTCGGCACGTAATGGATCAGGCGGTGCCCGGCCAGGTCCTCCAGGGTCTGAGGCACGCCATGCCGCCGCAGGTAGGCCGGGCTGGCGACGTTGGCGATGCGGAAGGCCCCCAGCGGCCGGGCGATCAGGCTGCTATCGCCCAGCGTGCCCACCCGCAGCACGCAGTCGAAGCCCTCGCGCACCAGGTCCACGCGGCGGTCGGTGCTGCTGAGCTCCAGCTCCAGCTGCGGGTGCGCTTCCAGGAACTGCGGCAGGCGCGGCAGGATGAAGTTGCGCGCCACGCCACTGGGCATGTCCACCCGCAGGCGTCCGCGCAGGGCCTGCGCACCCCGCTGGAACAGCGCCTGCAGTTCGTCCATGTCGTCGAGCAGGTCCTTGGCCCTCTCGTAGAAGGCACGGCCGTCCTGGGTCAGCTCCACGCGGCGGGTCGTCCGGTGCAGCAGGCGCGTACCCAGGGCCGCCTCCAGTTGCTGGACAGCGGTGGAAACGCTGGCCTTGGGCAGGTCCAGCCCCTCGGCCGCGCGGGTGAAGCTGCCCAGTTCAGCCACCCGCACAAAGGTCTGCATGGCATCCAGGCGGTTCATCGTCAGCCCCTATTGTTCGTCTTAGGCGAACACAGAAATCGCTGTCAGGCAATTTATCCCTGTTTATCCGCCCAATAAAGTGATCTCCATCCGGGACCCTCCCGGCCCCCGACAGGAGATTGACGATGAGCACCACCCCCGACTCCCCCCGCATCGCCCTGATCACCGGCGGCAGCCGCGGCCTGGGCCGCAACGCCGCCCTCGCGCTGGCCGCCAAGGGCAACGACGTGATCCTGACCTACCGCAGCCGCCGCGAAGAGGCCGAAGCCGTGGTCGCCGAGATCGCCGCCCTGGGCCGCCGCGGCGTGGCCCTGCCGCTGGACGTGGCCGACAGCAGCACGTTCCCGGCCTTCGCCGAACAGGTCCGCGCCGCGCTGCGCCAGCACTGGCAGCGCGAGCAGTTCGACTACCTGCTGAACAACGCCGGCATCGGCATCCACGCCGGCTTCGCCGATACCAGCGAAGCGCAGTTCGACGAGTTGGTGAAGATCCACTTCAAGGGCCCGTTCTTCCTGACGCAGAAGCTGCTGCACCTGGTCCGCGATGGCGGCCGCATCCTCAACGTCTCCAGCGGCCTGGCGCGCTTCGCCCTGCCGGGCTATGCGGCCTATGCCTCGATGAAGGGCGCCATGGAAGTGCTGACCCGCTACCAGGCCAAGGAACTGGGCGTGCGCGGCATCGCCGTGAACATCATCGCCCCGGGCGCCATCGAAACCGACTTCGGCGGCGGCGCGGTGCGCGACAACGCCCAGCTCAACGCCTTCGTCGCCTCGCAGACCGCCCTGGGCCGCGTCGGCCTGCCCGACGACATCGGCGGCGCCATCGCACAGTTGCTGGCGCCGGAGAGCGGCTGGATCAATGCCCAGCGCATCGAGGTGTCCGGCGGCATGTTCCTCTGAGCCTGGGGACGCAGGCAGGCCACGGCAGGGCCTGCCTGCGCCACGAACTCAGAAGCGCATCATCAGGCTCACGCTCAGTTCATCGCGGGTATAGAACAGCTCGCGGCGATACTGGGTGTAGCGGTAGTCGAAGCCCCAGCGAGGGCTGATCCAGGTGGAACCGCCGATGAAGAACGCATCGGCCGCCAGGACCGCGACCTGGCTCGCCGTGATGCGCTCCGGCTGCTCACCCGTGATGACGCCGATACCGATGGTGCTGTCGTCGTCCTCGCCGTAGACGTAGTCAAGCTGGTAGATCTGCGACCAGGCGTGCCCTGCATCCTCCAGGCTGCCGTACAGCAGGCCGGCGGTCACGCGGAAGGGCTTGGGCATCCACTCCACCGAAACCTCGCCGCCATAGACCTTGTCGCCGGGGTAGGTCGCCATGTTGGCTGCCACCGAGACCGCCCACTGCTCCCCGAAGAACCGGCTGAGCCCGAGGTCGTAGGCCTGCTCCGCCAGCACGTCCGCGTCAGGCGTGAACCCGGCCTGGCCGTTGATCGACCAGTCCTCCCCCAGCGGATAGGAGCCCCCCAGCAGGAGCTGGGTATCATCCTCGTCGAAGCGGTGGGCCTGCAGCATCGACAACTCCACCGACCCCTTTTCGAGCCGGTGCTTCCAGTGAGCCCGAATGTCCTGCCAGTCGCTATAACCCTCGGAAAGGCTGGAAGGGCTGAAGCCGATCCCGATCTCGTTGTCCGCCGCCAGCGCAGCCCACGGCAGCAACGCCAGCGCCAAGCCGGCGCGGCGAATCCCTGAAAAGTCCATTTATTGTTCTCCATCGGGCGTCCTTGCCCTGAGCTAAGGACCAAGGCCCCTAAGAACAGTTCCGCAATGGTTTCCCGCCTTGGGCCATGCAGGCTCATGGCTTGCCCAAGAGAGGATTCGACGATCCGGCAGGATTGCCGGATCGAGCGAGCGAAGCGTAGCCCGAGTGGAGCGAGGGGGAGGTCCATGGATGGACCTCCCACAAATCGGCAGGATTGCCGATTTGAGCGCGCGGCCGAGCCGCGCAGCCCCTCGGCGCAAAGCGCCGAGGGGGACGGGCCATGGATGGCCCGTCCAACCTCCGTCGGAGTGAATCCTTCCGACGTCCCTTTGGAAACAAAAAAGCCCTCGCTAGCGAGGGCTTTTTTGTTTCCAACAATGGTGCGCCCGGAAGGATTCGAACCTCCGACCCCTTAGTTCGTAGCCAAGTGCTCTATCCAGCTGAGCTACGGGCGCATAAAACCTTGTTACCGCATCCTGCTTTAAAACCCGCCCCAGGAAACTGGCGGTTACTACCGACGACCCTCGCCCAGAGAGGGATGGCTGCGCGCTTGCGGCGCTTGCCCCTCGCTACGCTCGGGGTCGCTCCTTTCGGAGCGACGCCGACCCGCTTCGCGGATCGGTCGAACCCATCGTTTGTCTATCGAGGGCTCGAATCCCTTTCGTCATCCGATCAGGCCACCGTTCCCACAATGACCCGCCGGACTTCAATTGGCGGACAGAGAGGGATTCGAACCCTCGATACGGCTATAAACCATATACGCCCTTAGCAGGGGCGCGCCTTCGTCCACTCGGCCATCTGTCCGGGACTGCTGCTGACTTTCTCTTTTTCTTCGACTGGTGCGCCCGGAAGGATTCGAACCTCCGACCCCTTAGTTCGTAGCCAAGTGCTCTATCCAGCTGAGCTACGGGCGCATGACGAAGCGAGGATTCTCACCCTCGAGAGGGGCGGGATTCTAACGGCCTGTGGAGCCAAGGTAAAGAAAAACTGGCAGAAATCGCCCTGAAGCGGGCGATGCAGGCTTCAGGACCCGACACGCACCGGCCGCTCGGCGTGCGGCGGAGCCGCTTCGCCCTCGTTGATGCGCTTGAGGAGTTCCTCGCGATGCACGGCGACGTTCTTCGGCGCTTGCACGCCGATCCGTACCTGATTGCCTTTGATACCTAAAACCGTGACGACGATGTCCTCGCCGATTACGACGGTTTCGCCTACGCGCCGGGTCAAAATGAGCATCCCGCTCTCTCCGTGTCCTGTACGAGCAGTCTCGTGCGCCGGCCGGGGGCGCGGTAGCCCCCAAAAAATCGCAGCCGCCTGTGGATAAGGCCTTTTGGCGGCGTTATCCTGCCGTTTGCGCCCAGTTCCGGCCTTCTCCGGCCGAAACCGGGCGCTATTCGCTTACTTCTTATCTTCCAGACCGAAAGCCTTGTGAAGAGTTCGCACGGCGAGCTCCAGGTAGTCCTGGTTGATCACGACCGAAATCTTGATTTCGGAGGTGGAGATCATGCGGATGTTGATGCCGGCCACGGCCAGCGCCTTGAACATCTGCGAGGCGATGCCGGCATGGCTGCGCATGCCCACGCCCACCACCGACACCTTGACGATGTCGGTGGCGCCAGCAACGCCCTTGGCGCCCAGCTCACCGGCCACGCGCCGGATGATCTCCAGCGCCTTGTCGTGATCGCCGCGCGACACGGTGAAGGTGAAGTCGGTGCTGCCGTCGGCACCGATGTTCTGCACGATCATGTCGACTTCGACATTGGCATCGCCCACCGGGCCGAGGATGGCCGCGGCCACGCCGGGCTTGTCCGGCACGCCGGTAACGGTGATCTGGGATTCGTCCCGGCTGAAAGCGATACCGGAGATCAGGGGGTCTTCCATGCTGTTGTCCTCAAGCGTGATCAGGGTGCCCGGGCCATCCACGAAGGTGGACAGCACGCGCAGCGGGACCTTGTACTTGCCCGCGAATTCGACGGAACGGATCTGCAGGACCTTGGAGCCGAGGCTCGCCATCTCCAGCATTTCCTCGAAGGTGATCTTGTCCAGGCGGCGGGCCTTGGGCTCCACGCGCGGATCGGTGGTGTAGACGCCATCCACGTCGGTGTAGATCTGGCACTCGTCGGCCTTCAGCGCGGCGGCCAGCGCCACGCCGGTAGTGTCGGAGCCGCCGCGACCCAGCGTGCTGACGCTGCCGTCGTCGGTGATGCCCTGGAAACCGGCCACCACCGGCACGATGCCGGCGTTGCAGGCCGCCAGCAGCGCCTCGGGCTCGATCGACTGGATGCGCGCCTTCATGTGCGCGCCGTCGGTGCGGATCGGCACCTGCCAGCCGGTGAAGGAGCGGCTCGGCACGCCGGCCTTCTGCAGCGCGATGGCCAGCAGGCCGATCGTCACCTGCTCGCCGGTCGCGGCGATCTGGTCGAACTCGCGCTGGCTGCCCTTGGGATCGATGGCCTTGGCCAGCTTGAGCAGTCGGTCGGTTTCGCCGGACATCGCCGACACCACGACCACGACCTGGTGCCCCTGCTTGCGGAAGGACGCCACCTTGTTGGCGACATGCTCGATACGCTCGACCGAGCCCATCGAGGTGCCACCGTACTTCTGAACAATCAATGCCATCTGAACCGTTCCCTCAAATTGTAGGAGCGGGCTTGCCCGCGACCTGCCGGAGGTCGCCAGCAAGCTGGCTCCTACCGGTGATCAAAGCTTCTGTTCGACCCAGCCGTAGGCGCTGTCGAGCGCCGCCGGCAGGTTCTGCGGCTGGGTACCGCCAGCCTGCGCCATGTCGGGCTTGCCGCCGCCCTTGCCGCCGACCTGCCCAGCCGCGAAATTCACCAGCTCGCCGGCCTTGACCTTGCCGGTCAGGTCGGCGGTGACGCCCGCGATCAGCGAAACCTTCTCGCCGCTGGCGGCGCCTAGCAGCACGATGCCGGAGCCGAGCTTGTTCTTCAGCTGGTCCAGCAGCGTGCGCAGGTCGTTGCCTTCGACGCCGTCGACACGCGCCACCAGCACCTTGGTGCCCTTGATGTCGCGCGCCTGGCCGGCGAGATCGCTGCCGGCGCTGGAAGCGAGCTTGCCCTTGAGCGCGGCCAGCTCCTTCTCCAGCTGCTTGCTGCGGTCGATCAGCTGCTCGATCTTGGCGCCGATGTCGTCGGCATTGCCGCGCACCAGGTCGGCCGCCTTCTTCAGCTTGCCTTCGGTCTCGCGCAGGTAGGCCAGCGCGTTCTCGCCGGTGACAGCCTCCACGCGGCGCACGCCGGCGGCGACGCCGCCCTCGGCCACGATCTTGAACAGGCCGATGTCGCCGGTGCGGGACACGTGGGTGCCACCGCAGAGTTCGGTGGAGTAGTCGCCCATCGCGAGCACGCGCACTTCATCGCCGTACTTCTCGCCGAACAGTGCCATGGCGCCTGCCTTGATAGCGTCGTCGTACTTCATCAGCTGTGCGCTGACCGGCACGTTGGCCAGCACGGCGCGGTTGACGCGATCCTCGATCTCGGCGATCTCGGCCGCCGTCACCGGCTGGTCGTGCGAGAAGTCGAAGCGGGTGCGCTGTTCGTTGACCAGCGAGCCCTTCTGCGCCACGTGGCCACCCAGCACATCGCGCAGCGCGCGGTGCATCAGGTGGGTAGCGGAGTGGTTGCGCATGCTGGCACGACGCAGGCTCTCGGTGACCTCGGCGCGCACGGCGTCGCCGACCTTCAGCGTGCCCTGCTGCTGGCGGCCGAAGTGCGCGCTGACGGCGCCCTTGAGCTTCTGCGTGTCCTCGACCGCGAAGCCGCCGATGAGGCCCTTGTCGCCGACCTGGCCGCCGCCCATGGCGTAGAACGGCGTGTTGTCGAGCACCACGGCGCCAGCATCGCCGGCCTTGAGCTCGCTCACGGCCTGGCCGTCGCGGTACAGGGCCAGCACCTTGGCGCCTTCCTGCACCAGGCCGTCGTAGCCGACGAAACAGCTGTCGGCACCGTCGTAGGCCAGCGTCGCGGCACCCTTGAAGCTGCTGGCGGCGCGGGCGCGCTCGCGCTGCGCTTCCATCTCGCGCTCGTAGCCCGGCAGGTCCAATTCCAGCTCGCGCTCACGCGCGATGTCGGCCGTCAGGTCCAGCGGGAAGCCGTAGGTGTCGTAGAGCTTGAACACCACCTCGCCCGGGATGGTCTTGTCCTTGAGCTTGCCGATGGCGTCGTCGAGCAGCTTCATGCCCTTGTCGAGCGTGATGGCGAAGCTGTCCTCTTCCTGGCGGATGGCCTTCTCGATCTGCGCGCGCTTCTCGTTGAGCTCCGGATAGGCGCCGCCCATCACTTCGGCCAGCGTGCCGACCAGCTTGTAGAAGAACGGCTCGTTCAGGCCCAGCTTGTATCCATGGCGGATGGCGCGGCGCATGATGCGGCGCAGGACATAGCCACGGCCCTCGTTGGAGGGCAGCACGCCGTCGGTGATCAGGAAGGAGCTGGCGCGGATGTGGTCCGCGATGACCTTCTGCGAGGCGTTGGAATAGGGCTCCTGCCTGGCCAGCTTCGCCACCGCGCCCACCAGCTGCTTGAAGGTGTCGGTCTGGTAGTTGTCGTTGCTGCCCTGCATCAGCGCGCTGATGCGCTCCAGGCCCATGCCGGTGTCGACGCTGGGCGCCGGCAGCTTGGTCATGGTGCCGTCGGCGGAGCGCTCGAACTGCATGAACACCAGGTTCCAGATCTCGATCCAGCGATCGCCGTCTTCCTCGGGCGAACCCGGGGGGCCGCCCCAGATGCCCTTGGAGCCATCCGGGTCGTGGTCGTAGAAAATCTCGGTGCAGGGGCCGCAGGGGCCGGTGTCACCCATGCTCCAGAAATTGTCGGACGCGTACTTGGCGCCCTTGTTGTCGCCGATGCGCACGATGCGCTCGGCCGGCACGCCGACCTCGTTCTTCCAGAGATCGTAGGCCTCGTCGTCGGTGGCGTAGACCGTCACCAGCAGGCGCGACTTGTCGATGCCCAGCCATTCCTTGCCAGTGATGAACTCCCAGGCGTAGAGGATGGCGTCCTTCTTGAAGTAATCGCCGAAGCTGAAGTTGCCCAGCATCTCGAAGAAGGTGTGATGGCGGGCGGTGTAGCCGACGTTCTCGAGATCGTTGTGCTTGCCGCCGGCGCGCACGCATTTCTGCGAGCTGGCCGCGCGCACGTAGGGGCGCTTGTCCTGGCCGGTGAAGACATCCTTGAACTGCACCATGCCGGCGTTGGTGAACAGCAGGGTCGGGTCATTGCCCGGCACCAGGGGTGACGAGGGCACGACCGTATGGCCCTTGCTCCGGAAGAATTCCAGGAAGCGGGCGCGGACTTCGTTGCTGTTCATGTGACCTGCGCGGGACGGCGGACAAAAAGGGGCGTTATGTTAGCCAAGCTGTTGACCTACCGCCACAAATGGGGGCCGTCAGTTGGCGATTCCTTGGCCCATAATGGCCCGGACAGGGGGTAGGCATGGCCATTTCAGCAGGCGGAGCAGCACGGCAGGACGGCGATACCGCCCTGCGCCAGCTGGGAAAATACGAAATCCGGGGCGAACTGGGCCGGGGCAGCTACGGCCGGGTCTACCGCGGTTTCGACCCCTTCGTGCAGCGCGAGGTCGCCATCAAGGTGGCCGAGGGCCTGGACGGCGCCGCGGAAGGGCTGCAGAAGGCCTTCTTCGCCGAGGCCCGGGCCGCCGGGCGCCTGCACCACCCCGGCATCGTCACCCTGTTCGACGCCGGCACCGAAGGCCAGATGAACTACCTGGTCATGGAGTTCGTGGCCGGCGAGACGCTCAAGCGCCCCTGCCAGCGCGACGCCCCCCGCCCCCGCACCGAGCGGGTGGCCGACCTGATGCTCAAGTGCGCCCTGGCCCTGGACTACGTCCACCGCAACGGCGTGCTGCACAAGGACATCAAGCCCGGCAACATCATGGTCACCGAGGCCGGCCAGCCCAAGATCATGGACTTCGGCATCGCCGCCCTGCTGGGCGCCGACCGCTCCGGCGGCATCAGCGGCTCGCCGCTGTTCATGTCCCCCGAGCAGATCGAGGGCCGCGAGCTGAGCCCAGCCAGCGACCTCTACTCCCTGGGCATGGTCATGTACCTGCTGCTGACCGGCGAACCGCCGTTCATGGCGCGCAGCACCCAGGCCCTGTTCGAGCGCATCATGCGGGAGCCGGCGCCGCCGGTGCAGGGCAAGCGCGACGACCTGCCCGACCCGCTCTGCGAGATCGTCAACCGCCTGCTGGCCAAGGACCCCGACGCCCGCCACGCCAGCGGCCGCAAGCTGGCCGAGGACCTGGCGCCCCTGTCCCAGGACCGAGGGCCGCGCCGCAAGGCGCTGAAGATGAGCCACGACTCCCTGCGCCGCCTGCAGTTCTTCCGTGCCTTCCGCAGTCCGGAACTGGCCGAGCTGATGGACGCCAGCACCAGCGTCAGCTACCGCGCCGGCGACACCATCATCCGCGAGGGCGAGACCGACAACGCGCTGTACATCCTGCTGATGGGCATCGCCGAGGTGCGCAAGAACGGCCAGATGATCGCCCTGCTGGAAAAGGGCGACTGCTTCGGCGAAATCGGCTTCCTGTACGCCGTGCAACGCACCGCCAGCGTGGTGGCCGCCACCGACGTGCTGGTGCTGCAGGTCAACGCGGCGCTGCTGGACAGCATGTCGGACGAGTGCCAGCTGCGCTATTACCGCATCTTCTGCGAGAACCTGATCCTGCGGCTCACGGCGACCACCGAGAAGGCCTCGCAACTGCTGCCGAAATCGGATCTGGCGCTGGATTTCATCCTGCCGTGAGGCTGACCCTCTGCTCCCTCTCCCCGCGAGCGGGGAGAGGGAGCGCCCTTGCAACTTGCGGCAAGGCAGCAACTTCCACATCCCTTCAATAGAATGGCCGGCCATGAACACCCTGCCCTTCTTGCTGCGCGGTCTAGGCCTCGCCCTGCTGCTGTCGCTGGCCAGCTGCAACACGCCCGCCCCCATTCCGCCCCCGCCGGTGGAGCAGCCCCCTCCGCCCCCACCCCCGCCCCCTCCGCCCAAGGTGGCGCTGGTGCTCGGCGGCGGCGGCGCGCGCGGCTTTGCCCACGTGGGCGTGCTGAAGATGCTGGACGCCCAGGGCCTGAAGCCGGACATGGTGGTGGGCACCAGCGCCGGCAGCGTGGCCGGCGCGCTCTATGCCGCCGGTTTCAACGGCTTCGACCTGCAGGAGATGGCCTTCGCGCTGGACCGGGCGACCGTGGCCGACTGGTCAATGTTCGGCAAGGGCCTGATCCGCGGCGAGGCGCTGCAGAACTTCATCAACAACGCGGTCAAGCAGAAGCCCATCGAGAAGCTGAAGATTCCCTTCGCCTGCGTGGCGGCGCGGCTCGACAGTGGCGAGGGCGTGCTGTTCCAGCGAGGCAACCTGGGCCAGGCGGTGCGCGCCTCGTCCTCCGTGCCAGGTGTGTTCCAGCCGGTGCAGATTGGCGGGCATGAGTACGTGGACAGCGGCCTGGTCAGCCCGGTGCCGATCCGCTACGCCCGCCAGATGGGCGCCACCTTCATCATCGCGGTGGACGTCTCCACCCCACCCGCCGGCACCGCCAGCGAGGGCAAGTTCGACGTGCTGATGCGCACCTTCGACATCATGGGCCAGTCGATCCGCGCGGCGGAGCTGCCGCAGGCCGACATCATCATCAAGCCCGATCTGGGCCGCATCACGGCGACCGATTTCGAGAGCAAGCAGATGGCGATCCTGCAGGGCGAACGGGCGGCGCTGGCAGCGATGCCGCAGATTCGCGACAAGCTGGCGGCGCGCATGTCGCCGCCGGTGGTGCCCGCCCCGGTGCCGGCGGTCTCGCCGGCCCCGCTGACGACTACTCCGGGTCTGTCTCCGGCTCCTGCGCCCCGCCCCTGAGGGCGGCGCGTATCGCGCCAGACTCGAAGCCGCGCCCGGCCAGGAAGCGATACTGCTTCTGCCATTCGGCGGCGCCTCCCGGCGGGCCGCCGAAGCGCCGGCGCTGCAGCGCGCAGGCCAGCTCCGTCCAGTCGCAGTCCGCCGCCGCCAGGGCGGCGGTGATCTGCTCGCGCGGCACCCGCGCCGCTTCCAGCTCGGCCAGGATCCGCAAGCGGCCGTAACCCTGCTGCACGCGGTTGCGCAGCAGCATCTCGGCATAACGGGAATCGGACTGCCAGCCGCGTTCCGACAGGTCTTCCACCACCTCGGCGGCGACGTCGGTCTCCAGGCCCCGGCGCTGCAGCTTGGCTTTTAGTTCGGCGGCGGAATGCTCACGCCGGCCGAGCGCCCGCAACGCAGAGTCGCGGGCGCCGGCGGCGTCCAGGGGTTTGCGCGGCTTGTTGCCTCCGCGCATCCCCGCTGATTACTTGGCAGCCTTGCCGCTGGCCGGAGCCGGGGCAGCCGCAGGCGTGGAGGCCGCGATGACCACCTTCGGCGGGGCCAGCTTCTCGCGGATGGAGGCTTCCAGCTTGGCGGCGATCTCGGGGTTCTCGCGCAGGTAGGTGCGCGCGTTGTCCTTGCCCTGGCCGATCTTGTTGCCCTCGTAGGCGAACCAGGCGCCGGACTTGTCGACCAGGCCGTTGTCCACGCCCAGGTCGATCAGCTCGCCGAGCTTGGAGATGCCCTCGTTGTAGAGGATCTCGAAGTGGGCCTCGCGGAACGGCGGCGCCATCTTGTTCTTGACGATCTTGACGCGGGTCTCGTTGCCGATGACCTCTTCGCCCTTCTTGATCGCACCGGTGCGGCGGATGTCCAGGCGCACCGAGGAGTAGAACTTCAGCGCGTTACCGCCGGTGGTGGTTTCCGGCGAGCCGTACATCACGCCGATCTTCATGCGGATCTGGTTGATGAACACCACCATGCACTTGGAGCGCGAGATGTTGCCGGTGAGCTTGCGCAGCGCCTGCGACATCAGGCGGGCCTGCACGCCGACGCTGGAATCACCCATCTCGCCTTCGATTTCGGCCTTGGGCACCAGGGCCGCCACGGAGTCGATGACGATGATGTCGACGCTGTTGGAGCGCACCAGCATGTCGCAGATTTCCAGTGCCTGCTCGCCGGTATCCGGCTGCGAGATCACCAGTTCGTCGATCTTCACGCCCAGCTTCTGGGCATAGCCGACATCCAGGGCGTGCTCGGCGTCGATGAAGGCGGCGACGCCGCCGGCCTTCTGGCACTCGGCCACGGCATGCAGGGTGAGGGTCGTTTTACCCGAGGATTCAGGGCCGTAGATCTCCACGACGCGGCCGCGCGGCAGGCCGCCGATACCCAGGGCCATGTCCAGGGTCAGCGAGCCAGTGGAGATGACCTCGACGTCCTTGGGGCCTTCGCCCGGCGTCATCTTCATGATGGCGCCTTTTCCGAACTGCTTCTCGATCTGGGATAGGGCGGCTTCTAGGGCTTTCTGGCGGTTCGGATCCATGGCGTTCGGGGCTCGGGGCAGTAGATAAATCAGCGTAGGCAATTATCCCACAGCGACCGGCGGCGTGGGACGACAGGGCGACCGTATACCACGTCACGGCGGCGATCGCCGCCAGGGTCTACAATATGGGCATTGTTCGAGTTTTCATGGGGATGGGGTTCATGCGCCGGATTTCCGCTGCTTTGCTGGCCTGCTGCGTTGCCGTTGCACCGGGAACGAGCTCCGCTGCGCTCGACCTGGGCGCGATCTATGACGGCTGGGCCGACGGCCTCGGCCGCCTGGGCGACGGCCTGGGCGAGGGCTTCGGCAACCTGGGCTCCGGCCTGATCGGCGGCCTTGGTCGCGGCCTGGGCCTGTCCTTCCTGCACCTGTCGCGCCAGTTCCTGGCGCCCACCGAGGGCACGGAGAGCTTTGAAGAGACCTTCACCCACCAGGGCAAGGCCCGCACGGTGCTGTTCATCAAGCCCAAGGTCGCCTCGGTGACCCCGGCGCCGGTGGTGGTGCTGCTGCACTTCAACGGCGGCAGCCGCACCGACATCGCCAACATGGCCTATGCCGGCGAGCTGGCCCGCGACCAGGGCGCCTGGGTGATCGTGCCCGAGGGCATCAGCAAGAAGTGGAACGCCGACCCCACCAGCAGCAGCAAGACCGACGACGTCGGCTTCCTGGCCACGGTGATCCAGTCCAGCGTGGCCAAGCACGGCCTCAACGCCAAGCGCGTCTACATGGCCGGCATGTCCAACGGCGGCTTCATGACCACCCGCTTCGCCTGCGAGCGCCCGGACCTGATCGCCGCCGGCGCCTCGGTCGTCGCCACCATGTGGCAGGGCCAGAGCAAGGCCTGCAACCCCTCGCGCGCCGTGCCCATGACCTTCATGCTGGGCACCAGCGACAGCCGCGTGTCCTACTCGCGCACCAGCGCCTGGGCCCTGCTGTCCGGCCCGGACACGCTGAACCGCTGGATCGGCATCCACAACTGCGACCCCTCCAAGGTCACCAGCCTGGCGCTGCCGGACATCAACACCCAGGACAAGACCACCACCACCCTGCTGCGCAACGACAGCTGCGCCTCGGGCGGCGCGGTGGAGATGTACGTGATCAAGGACGGCGGCCACACCTGGCCGAACGGCAACGACGCCTACGCCGTGGGCCTGGGCCGCACCTCGCGCGACTTCAGCGGCACGCTGGCCGCCTGGAGCTTCTTCGAGCAGTACTCGCTGCCCTGAAGCATCACGAAAAAGGCCCGGGCGGATGATCCGCCCGGGCCTTTTGCATTTGCGGCGCGTGAAGGCCGCGCCTAGAACAGCCCCAGCTGCTCCTGCGACGGCGGCGGAGGCGGCGGCGCGCGGCCATCCAGCGGCCAGCGGCCCAGGATCTCGTAGCTCATCGGCTTCTGGTCCAGGCGGCTGCGCAGCAGTACGAACTCGTCCACGTTCCAGGCCACCGGCTTGATTGGCGTCACCGGCAGCGGCAGGTGGGCGTCGCGCAGGATCGTCAGGTGCGGCACGAACTTCATGCGCTCCGGCAGCACGCGCGCGGCCAGCATCGCCTCGTTGATGCGATCGTAGAGCTGCGTCAGCCCCGGCGGGGTCTCGCGCGGCCCCAGCCACCAGGGAATCTTCTTGTTGGCGCGGAAGCTGCTCGCCAGCTCCAGGTTCATGGCGAACGGCGCCGCCCTCACCTTCTCGGCAGCCCTCAGCGCCGCCGCCTCCGATTCCGGCGAGACCGTGTCGCCCAGGAACAGCAGGGTGATGTGATAGCGCTCCGGGCTGGACAGGTAGCCGCCCGGCTGCATCTTCAGGCGCAGCTCACGGGCCGCCTCGTCGCAGGCTCGGCGCTGGGCCTCGCCCGGCCACAACGCGAAGAACAGGCGGTTGAGCTTGAGCATCATGCCGCCGACTCCAGCCGCTGCCGCAGACCTTCCAGCGCCACCTGCAGGGCCTGCTCGCGGATGCCCTCGCGGTCGCCGGCGAACAGGAAGTGCTGCGCCTCCGCCATCACGCCATCCGGGTGGCGATGCGACCAGCCGATCCAGACCGTGCCCACTGGCTTGGCCGGACTGCCGCCGGAAGGACCGGCGACACCACTGACCGAGACGCCCCAGTGGGCCGGCGTGCGCTGGATGAGGCCCTGCCCCATCGCCTCCACGGTCGGGCCGCTGACCGCGCCATGCTCGGCCAGCACGGCCTCCGACACGCCCAGCAGCTCGGTCTTGGAGAGGTTGGAGTAGGTGACGAAGCCGCGCTCGAACCAGGCGGAGGAGCCGGCCAGGTCGGTCAGGGTCTTGGCGATCAGGCCACCGGTGCAGGATTCGGCGCAGGCCAGCATCTCGCCACGGCGCAGCAGGAATTCCGCAATCTGTTCGACGAGCCTGGACATGGGAGCACCAATCAACCGGTCTCTATTCTAAGGATTCCACAGGATTTTTTCGGCATCGCGCTTGGAGTCACGGGCAACTACCCGGGAGGGTGAGTCAGGTCGGGGGCGTCAATGCGATAATGCGCGCCCCATAAACCAGACACACAGCGCAGGATTTCCTTCCGATGAGCCAGCAGGACGTCGTCATTACCGCCGCCGTGCGCACCCCCATGGGCGGCATGCAGGGCATCTTCTCCTCCCTCAGCGCCGCGCAGCTCGGTGCCACCGCCATCAAGGCCGCCGTCGAGCGTAGCGGCCTGCAGCCGGCCGACGTGCAGGAAGGGAGCCTGGGCTGCGTGCTGCCGGCCGGCCAGGGCCAGGCCCCGGCGCGCCAGGCCGTGCGCGGCGCTGGCCTGCCGGATGCGGCGGGCGCCACCACCATCAACAAGGTCTGCGGCTCGGGCCTCAAGGCCGTGATGCTGGCCCATGACCTGATCAAGGCCGGCAGCGCCGAGGTGGTCGTGGCCGGCGGCATGGAGAGCATGACCAACGCCCCCCACCTGCTGACCAAGGCCCGCGGCGGCTACCGCTTCGGCCACGGCGAGCTGCTGGACCACATGGCCCTGGACGGTCTGGAAGACGCCTACGAGAAGCGCACCGCCATGGGCGTGTTCGCCGAACGCTGCGTCGACAAGTACAGCTTCACCCGCCAGGAGCAGGATGCCTTCGCCATCGAGTCGCTGAAGCGCGCCCGCGCCGCCGGCGAGAACGGCAGCTTCGACTTCGAGATCGTGCCGGTGGAAGTCGCCGGCAAGGGCGGCACCGAGAAGATCTCGCGTGACGAGCAGCCGGCCAAGGGCAACCCGGACAAGATCCCGGCGCTGAAGCCGGCCTTCAAGAAGGACGGCACCATCACCGCCGCCAACGCCAGCTCCATCTCCGACGGCGCCGCCGCGCTGGTGGTGATGAGCGGCGCGGAAGCCGCCAAGCGCGGCGTCAAGCCGCTGGCGCGCATCGTCGCCCATGCCACCCACTCGCAGCTGCCGGCGGAATTCACCACCGCCCCCGTGCAGGGCATCGCCAAGCTGCTGGCCAAGGCCGGCTGGAAGGCGTCCGACGTGGATCTCTGGGAGATCAACGAGGCCTTCGCCGTGGTGACCATGGCGGCGATGAAGGAGCACAACCTGCCGCACGACAAGGTCAACGTGCACGGCGGCGCCTGCGCCCTGGGCCACCCCATCGGCGCCAGTGGCGCGCGCATCCTCACCACGCTGATCGGCGCGCTGAAGAAGACCGGCGGCAAGCGCGGCGTGGCCACGCTGTGCATCGGTGGCGGCGA
This sequence comes from Solimonas sp., assembly GCA_030149365.1. Taxonomy (GTDB): domain Bacteria; phylum Pseudomonadota; class Gammaproteobacteria; order Nevskiales; family Nevskiaceae; genus Solimonas_A. The sequence continues at coordinate 101,061 of JASBRP010000004.1, read as the reverse complement.
GGCCGTGGCCCTGGCAGTCGAGATGCTGTAAAAACCGCAACTGCGGCTTGAAAAGGGGGCGGCCGCGAGGCCGCCCCCTTTTTCATTACTAGAACAGAAATACCTCGAGGAGAGCGGTGATGCGCATCAAGACCTGGACGGCCCTGGCGGCCGTCCTGCTGCTGGCCGGCTGCAGCAGCGACGGCAGTGACGGCAGCGGCGACGACGGCCGCAACGGCACGGTGGACCCGGCGACCCTCTGCGTGGAAAGCAGCTGCGGCGAGAAGACCGTGCTGCTGACCATCCCCGACGCCGAGAACCTGCTGTTCTCCGCCGACGGCCGCCTGTTCGTATCCGGCGGCACCAACGTCTTCGAGATCACGCGCAACGGCACCGAATGGGTCGCCATGCCTCTGCTGGACGGCAGCTGCAACTTCACCGGCCTGGCCATCCAGCGCAACACGCTCTACGCCAACTGCTTCGACAAGCAGCTCTATGCCGCGCGCCTCACCGCGCAGCCCAGGCTGCAGCCGATCCACACCTACGACATCGCCGCGCCCAACGGCCTGACCGATGGCCCGGACAACACCCTGTTCCTGGCCAACGGCCCGCTGGCCACCAATGCCCTGCCCAACCCGCAGGTCCGCCGCCTCAAGCTCGACGACCTCGACCCCATGAAGGTGGTGACCGACGAGGTCTGGACCCGCCAGGGCCTGCTCGCCCCCAACGGCGTGCAGCGCAGCGGCAACACGATCTACGTCAGCAACAGCGGCCTCGGCGGCCTGGCCGAGATCCGCGCCTACGACATCCAGCCGGACGGCAGCGCCGGCGCGGGCCGCCAGGTGGCGAGCCTGCTGACCGTGCCGGACGACTTCAGCATCGTCCGCGATTCCTTCCTGGTGGCCGGCTTCGGCACCAGCCAGATCAGCCTGGTGGGCGCCGACGGTAATGTCGTCTCCAGCACCTCGCTGCTGAGCTTCAGCTTCCCGTCCCAGGTGCGGGTGGGCCAGCCGCCGCTGTTCGCTCCCACCGACATCCTGGTCACCGAGAAGGGTATTCTCGGTGACAACGTTTCCCCCATCGGCAACCGCCTCTCGGTGTTCCGCCGCAAAGCCACGACGCCCTAAGTCCCCCTCATGATCCAGCGCACGCTCGAAGTCGGCACCTCGGTCCTCGCCAGCACCCTTGCCGCCTGGCGCGGCAGCATGACGCAGCGCCCGGCGGAACGGCTGCCGCCCAAGCCGCTGGAGCTCTACGAGTTCGAGGCCTGCCCGCACTGCCGCCTGGTGCGCGAGGCGCTGACCGAGCTGGACCTGGACGTGATGATCTACCCCTGCCCCAAGGACGGCCGGCGCTTCCGCCCCAAGGTGCAAACCCTCGGCGGCAAGCAGCAGTATCCCTTCCTGGTGGACCCCAACACCGGCGCGCGGCTCTACGAGGCGGCCGACATCGTCGCCTACCTCGGCAAGACCTACGGCGGCCCGGTACGCAAGCCGCAGGGCCTGCGCCGCCGCTTGGTGCTGGCAGGCTCCATGGCCGCCACCGCCGCCCGCGCCTGGCGCGGCCCGCGCGGCCTGAAGATGCGGGTGTCCAAGGCGCCCAAGAAGCCGCTGGAGCTGTACAGCTTCGAGTCCAGCCCCTACTCGCGCCTGGCGCGCGAGACCTTGTGCGAGCTGGAGCTGCCCTACCTGCTGCGCAACACCGGCAAGGCGCGCATGAGCGACATGGGCCCGCCGTCCTTCCGCGACAAGCTGTTCAAGGGCCCCAAGGACACCAGCCGCAATCGCAAGCTGCTGCTGGAACGCACCGGCCAGGTGCAGGTGCCCTACCTGATCGACCCGAACACCGGCACCGAGATGTACGAGTCGGCCGCCATCGTGAAGTACCTGGACCGGACCTACGCCGGATGAAGCGCGCCGCGCCCGACCCAGCCCTGCCCCCCGCGACCGCCCTGCGCCTCGCGGCCCTGCAGGAGCTGGAGCGGGCGCAGACCGCCCTGGGCCGCGGCGACGCCCGCGGCGTGCACCAGACCCGCAAGAGCATCAAGCGCCTGCGCGCCTACACCCGTTTGCTGCGCGACCTGCCGCTGCCCGCCGCCGCGGATCGCAGCGCGCAGGCACTCAACGCCCTGCTGCGCGCCACCGCCCACGCCCTGGAAGAATCCCGCGAAGCCACCGTGGCCCTGGACACCTTCGGCCGCCTGAAGCGCCCCGTGAGCATCCGCGCCGCCGACTGGCGCGCCCTGGGCCAGCGACTGCGGCGCAAGGCTGAAACCCGTCGCAAGCCAACCCGGCGCGTCCTGGATACCGCGGGCGCGCAACTCGAGCAGGCACGCGAAACGATCGCCGCCCTGCCCGACAGCAGGCTTAAGCCCGCCGACCTCCGTCGTGGGCTACGCAAGAGCTGCAAGCGTGCCCGCAAGGCGTTCCGCGAACTGACCTCCGGGAACGCCGAAGCCCTGCACGAGTGGCGCAAGCGCGCCAAGCGCCTGGAAGCGATCCAGACCCTGCTCGATCCCCTGCTGGACGCACAGGCCGTGGATGCGAGGTCGCTGGACGAACTGACCGAACTGCTGGGCCTGCACCACGACCTGCACGTGCTGCCACAGCATCCGGGGCTGACGAAGCCACAGCGGGAGTGGCTGGTGAACGCAACGCGCGCACCGGCGGCGGCGCTGGAGCGGCGGGTGCGTCAGCGCGGGAAGAGGCTCTTCGGCTGAATGATCCGGTTCCCTCTCCCCGCTTGCGGGGAGAGGGCTAGGGTGAGGGGCCGCTACCCTTGCAATTGGGCGAAATAAACCTCCAGAGACCAACAACACCCGACCGGCGTAGACGCCGGCACCACCGCGTCCTTCGATACACCGCTAGGCGGCACTCGGGATGAACGGTCTGGATGTACGCTCAATACAAAAGGCCGCCCAAGGGCGGCCTTTTGCAACGTTCACTGAGTCTTTGGAAACAAGGCCTGCCGGGCCTTACTCCCAGGCCAGCTTCGACCGCGTCTCCGCTTCCTTCTGGATCAGCGGCATGTAGCGCTCTTCCACGATGTTGCGCTTCACCTTCATGGTGGGCGTCATCATGTTGTTGTCGATGGTCCAGGTGTCCTTCACCACGAGGATCTTGGCGATCTCCTCGTGCGGCTCCAGCGTCTTGTTGACCTCTTCCATGTCCGCGACCAGGCGCTTGCCGACTTCCTCGCGTGGCTGCTTCAGCGCATCCGGCAGCAGCGTGACCACCATGATCGGCTGCTTCAGGCCGGTACCGACGAAGCACATCTGGTCGATGTCGGTGTTGCGCGCCATCGCGCCCTCGATGGGGCCCGGCGCCACGTACTTGCCCTTCAGCGTCTTGAAGATGTCCTTCACGCGGCCGGTGATGAAGAGGTAGCCGTCGGCGTCCACCTTGCCCTTGTCGCCGGTACGCAGCCAACCGTCCTCCGTGAAGGTTTCCTTGGTCTTCTCCGGCTCCTTGTAGTAGCCGGCCATCACGCCCGGATGCTGGAACAGGATCTCGCCCTGGTCGGACAGCTTCATGTTGGCGCCCGGCATCGGGCGGCCCACCGAACCGATGCGGTTGGCACCCGGCAGGTTGGCCGTGGCGTAGATATTGTTCTCGGTCATGCCGTAGCCCTGCAGCACGGTGATGCCGAGCTTCTGGAACCAGTTCATCAGCGGGATCGGCATCGGCGCCGCGCCCACGAACAGGTAACGCGCGTTCTGCAGGCCGGCGCCCTGCTTGATCTTGCGCTTGACGATGCCGGAGATGATCGGGAGCTTCAGCAGGCGATCGAGCTTCTGCTGCGGCATCTTCTTGAGCACGCCGGTCTGGATGCGGCCGTAGACCAGCGGCACGCCGAAGAAGCGCGTGGGCGCCACTTCCTTGAGCTGCTCGGCCAGCTTCTCGATGTTCTCGAGGAAGTAGACCTCGGCACCGAAGTAGATGCTGGCCACTTCCAGCGCGCCGCGCTCGAAGGCATGCGCCAGCGGCAGGTAGGAGAAGAAGCGCTCCTGGCCCTGTGCCGGCATCGCCTTCATCAGGCCGCCGGCGGCGAAGGAGAGGTTCTCGCCGGTGATCATCACGCCCTTGGGATTGCCGGTGGTGCCGGAGGTGTAGATCAGGGTCCACAGTTTCTTCGGGTCCGGCGCCACATAGCCGCTCATGGGCTCGTGGGCCTTCACCAGGTCGTCCCAGGCCAGGTCGCCCTTGGGCACGTCCGGATATGGGAAGCTGATGTGGTCGATGCCGGCGGGCACGGCGCCCAGGAACTCCTCCAGGTCCATCGACGGGCCGACGAACAGCGCCTTGGCCTCGCAATGGTTGAGGATGTACTTCACCGCGTCATTGGACTGCTTGGGGTACAGGCCCACGCTGATGCAGCCCGCCATGGCGATGGCGAGGTCCGCCATGAACCAATGGGCGGTGTTGCGGCCCGAGATGGCGATGGCGGTGCCGGGCGCATAGCGCGCCTGCAGCGCCGAGGCGATACGGCGCACCTGGTCGGCGGCCTGGCCCCAGGTGATGCCCTGCCACTCGCCGTGCAGCGGCTGGAACAGCCAGGGCTGGGTCGGCCGTTCCTGCTCCCAGTGCAGCAGCATCTCGACCGGGTTCCTCGTCGTCATTTCCTTCCCCTATCTAGTAGATCGTTATGGCCGGGCACCGCGGGCGGCCGGCTAGGACTGGGGGGAGTGTAGCCAAAGCGGCCCATTCCGAGACAGGGCCGCAGGGACAATCAGGCCTTTATTACCATCCGTGGGACAGATTGGCGCAGAATCGGCGACATTCGAAACTTTTCGAGGGAGGAGACCCGGATCATGAAAAAACTGCTGCTGCTGGTCGTGGTGCTGCTGGCCGGCGGGCTCGGCTGGGCGGCGCTGGCGCCCTCCCCCATTGATCCCCAGGCCTGGACACCGCCCCAGGCGCCGGCCCTGGAAGGCGTCTATGAAAAGAATGAGCGCCTCAAGGCGATCCAGAAGCTCGCGGTGGGCGCCGGCAACGGCCCCGAGGGCGTGGCCCTGGACCGCGAGGGCCGGGTCTACGCCGGCTATCTCGATGGCCGCATCGTGCGGCTGGACCCGGCCAGCGGCCAGCTCGACGAGCTGGCCAACACCGGTGGACGCCCGCTGGGCATGGCCATCGGCCCCGGTGGCGAAATCTACGTGGCCGACGCCGACAAGGGCCTGGTGCAGATCGAGAACGGCCAGGTGAAGGTGCTCTCGACCACTGCCGGCGACAAGCCCTTCCGCTTCGTCGACGACGTGGACGTGTCCGCCGACGGCAACTCGCTGTACTTCTCCGACGCCTCGGCACGCTTCGGCATCCATGAACTGATGTCCGACGTGCTGGAGCACGGCGGCAGCGGCCGCCTGCTGCGCTATGACCGCACGACCGGCGAGACCACGGTGCTGAAGGACGGCCTGTACTTCCCCAACGGCGTGGCACTGGGCCCCAACGAGGACTACCTGCTGTTCGACGAGACCGCGCGCTACCAGGTCAGCCGCCTGTGGCTCAAGGGCGACAAGGCCGGCCAGGTGGACGTGCTGATCGACAACCTGCCGGGCTTCCCCGATAACCTCAGCTTCAACGGCAAGGACCGCATCTGGGTGGCGATCTACGCGCCGCGCCTGCCGGACCTGGACCGCATGCTGCCGCATCCCACGATGCGCAAGATCATCCAGCGCCTGCCGGAGTCGATCCATCCCAAGCCGAAGATCCAGGCCTTCGCCCTGGGCCTGGACCTGGACGGCAAGGTGGTGGAGAACCTGCAGTACGACGGCCCCGGTGCCTTTGGCCCGATCACCAGCGTGGAGCAGAGCGGAGAGTGGCTGTACTTCGGCAGCCTGTCGCATCCGGCCATCGGACGCATGAAGACGCCCTGAGCGTCGGCACAAAAAAAAGCCCCGGTTCTCACCGGGGCTTTTTCATTTGCAGCGCTGCAACTCAGCCGTTGGCGGCGAGCTTGAAGCCGCGATCCTGCGCCGCCTCGGCATTGGCCGTGGCGAAGAAGGCTTCCGGCTTGAACACATCCACCTCGATCGCCTCCAGGCGTGCCGCCTGGGCGTCCGCCACCAGCTGCGCTTCCTGCACGCTGATCAGCCCCAGCTCGGCGGCCTTGGGCGCCACCTCGGCAGCGGCACCGCGGGCCAGCTTCTTCTCGCGCTGGGCGCGGGAGATGCGCGACAGCGCGCTCTCGGCATCCGCCAGCAGGCGGAAGGCCTGCAGCAGGCGGCTGGAAGCGCTCTTGCCGCCGGCGGGCACGAACACACCCTCGGTCAGGCGGCGGTACTGCGCGTCGTAACGCTGTATGGTCTGCGCGGCGGCGGCGGAGCGGTCGTCGGCCGGCAGCTTGCCCACCGGGTTCACGCGCAGCCACCAGGAGCCCACCGTACGCATGACGAAGCCCAGCACCGGCGCGTTGAAGTTGGCGTAGATGCCCTCGAAGGCCTTCTGCACCTGCGCCAGCGAATACTCCACCGAGTAGCGCACCAGGGGCAGGTCTTCCGGACGGCGGCCCTCGGCCTCGAAGCGGCGCAGCGCCGAGAAAGCCAGCAGCTGCCAGGCCAGCGCGTCGGCATAGCGGCCGGTGAGCTTGCCGCGCATCTTCAGCTTGCCGCCGATGCAGAACATCGCCAGGTCCGTCAGCAGGCCGAAGCGCGCCGCCGACCAGCCGAGGCGGCGGTAGTAGCCGCGCGTCTCCACCGCCACGTCCGGCACCTTCACCGTGAGGCCACGGGTCCAGCCGCGCACGGCGCTGCGGACGATGCCCGCGACGAAGTGGCCGATCCAGCCCACCAGGTTCTCGCGGAACAGCGGCACGTTGTCGGTCTCCACGCCTTCCACCACCTTCAGCGCGTAGGGGTGGCAGCGCGTGGCACCCTGGCCGAAGATCATCAGCGTGCGGGTCATGATGTTGGCACCCTCAACGGTGATGCCCACCGGGGAGGACGCGAAGCCGGAGCCGAGGATGTTGTTGGGGCCCTGCATGACGCCGGCGCCGGAGAACACGTCCATGGCGTCGGTGATCAGCTCGCGCGACAGCTCGGTGGTGTAGCACTTGAGCACGCCCGAGGTCACCGGCGGCTGGATGCCGCGATCCACCGCCGAGCAGGCGAACACACGCGAGCCTTCGCACATGTAGGTCAGCGCGGCGATCTTGCCGATCTTGTCCTGCACGCCTTCCATCTGGCCGATGGACATGCCGAACTGCTGGCGCACGACCGAGTAGGGGCCCACCACCGCGGCCGCCTGCTTCATGCCGCCGATGGCACCCGCGGGCAGCGAGATGGCGCGGCCGCCGGCGAGCTGTTCCATCAGCATCTTCCAGCCCATGCCGGCGTACTCGGCGCCGCCGATGATGTTGTCCACCGGCACCACCACGTCCTTGCCGATCAGCGGGCCGTTGTAGAACGGCTCGCCGATGGGCAGGTGATGGTCGCCATTGGTGAAGCCCGGCGTTCCCTTGTGCACCATCACCACGGTGATGCCCGGATGCTTGCCCTTGCCCAGCAGGTTCTGCGGGTCATGCAGCTGGCAGGCGATGGAGCAGAGGTTGGCCACCGGCGCCAGCGTGATGTAGCGCTTGCGGAAGTTCAGGCGGATCTTCACCTCGCCATCCGCATCCTTGAACACCTCGCCCTCGGCGCGGATCGACGCGGCGTCGGAGCCGGCGGTCGGCTCGGTCAGGCCGAAGCAGGGCACGTATTCGCCCGAGGCCAGGCGCGGCAGGTAGTGCTGCTTCTGCGCGTCGGTGCCGTAATGGTGGATCAGCTCGCCGGCGCCCAGCGAATTTGGGATCACCACGAACACGCTGGCCACGAAGGAATACGGGCTCAGCGTGTGCATGATGGTGGACACGGCCAGGCGCGAGAACTCCTTGCCGCCGTATTCCTTGGGGATGATCAGCCCCATGAAACCCTGCTTCTTGATGAAGTCGATGGCCTCGGCAGGCACCACGCGCGTGCGCGCGATCTCGTAGGGATCGAGCATGCGGCAGAGCTCGGCCAGCGGGCCGTCGACAAAGGCCTGCTCCTCGGCGCTGAGCTGGCCGTAGGTCTCCTTCAGCATCTTCGGGAAGTCGGGATTGCCGCCGAAGAACTCGCCGTCGATCCAGACACTGCCCGCTTCCAGGGCCTGCCGCTCCGTATCGGAGATCTGCGGCAGGATCTTCTGGGCCTGCATGAACTTCATCAATAAGCCAAACATGGGGGGACTCCAATTGAAACGAAATCTTCCGGGCCATCGGTCATTGCCAGATGCCCGGACAGCAAGCCGCCCGCCCCGCGTTTTGCACGGAGCGGGCGGGCCGCGGTTTGCCGCTATTCGAAGCGCTTGCCTTCCTTGGCCATCTTCACCAGCAGCTTGGCGGGCTTGAAACGCTCGCCGTACTTCTTTTCCAATTCCTTGGAACGCTTCACGAACTGTGCCAGCCCGGTGGCGTTGATGAACTGCAGCGCGCCGCCCTGGTGGGGCGCGAAGCCCCAGCCGAAGATCGAGCCGATGTTGGTGTCGCCCACCGCCGTGACCACGCCTTCCTCGAAGCACTTGGCAGCTTCGTTGGCCTGCGCATACAGCAGGCGGTCGATCAGCTCCTGCTGCGGCAGCTGCTCCTTCAGCGGGAATTGCTCGGCCAGGCCCTTCCACAGCGTCTTCTGGCCGCCCTGCGGATAGTCATAGAAGCCCTTGCCCGCCTTCTTGCCCTGGCGGTCGAGCTGCTTGGCCATCTTCTCCACCACGGCGACGCCGGGGTGCTCGGTGGCGCTCTTGCCCTCGGCGGCCAGGTCCTTGCGGGTCTGCTCCAGCACGTGCAGCGACAGCGACAGCGAAACCTCGTCCTGCACCGCCAGCGGGCCCACCGGCATGCCGGCCTGCAGGCCGGCCATCTCGATGGAACGCGGGTGCTGGCCCTCGGCCAGCAGGGTCATGCCCTCCATCGGGTAGGTGGCGAAGCAGCGCGAGGTGTAGAAGCCGCGCGAGTCGTTGACCACGATCGGCGTCTTCTTGATCTGCTGCACGTAGTCGAAGCCACGCGCCAGCGTCTCCTTGCTGGTCTTCTTGCCGACGATGATCTCCACCAGCGGCATCTTGTCCACCGGCGAGAAGAAGTGCAGGCCAATGAAGTTCTTCGGACGCTCGCTGGCCTCGGCCAGGCCGGTGATCGGCAGCGTCGAGGTGTTGGAGGCGAACACCGCCGTCTTGGCCAGCTGCGCCTCCGCCTTTTTCGTCACGTCCGCCTTGATCGCGCGGTCCTCGAACACGGCCTCGATGATCAGGTCGCAACCCTTGAGATCGTCGTAGCTGGTCGTCGCCTTGATGCGCGCCAGGAACTGGTCCTTGCCTTCCTGCGTCAGGCGGCCCTTCTTCAGGTCCTTGTCGAGCAGGTTGGTGGAATAGGCCTTGCCGCGGTCGGCGGCGTCCTGCGTCGTGTCGAGCAGCACCACCTCGATGCCGACCTTGGCGGAGACGTAGGCAATGCCCGCGCCCATCATGCCGGCGCCGAGGATACCGAGCTTCTTCACCGTGGAGCGCTCCACGCCTTCCGGCCGCGAGCTGCCCTTGTTGATGGCGTTGAGCTGGAACCACAGCGAGCCGATCATGTTCTTCGACACCTGCGAGACCACGCAGTTGGCGAAGTAGCGCGACTCGCTGCGGCAGCCGGTGTCGAAGTCAGTGATGCCGCCATCGAACACGCTGGCCATGATGTTGATCGGCGCCGGGAAGTTGCCCTGCGTCTTGGCGTTGGCCATGGACGGGGCAATGGCCCAGAGCTGGCCGTTGGCCGGCGACTTGGCGTCACCACCCGGCCATTTGAACTTCTTGTCGTCCCAGGGCTGCACCGGCTTGGGGTTGGCCAGGCACCAGGCCTTGGCCTGCGCCATCAGGTCCTCGCGGTCCTTGGCCAGCGCATGGATGATGCCGGCGTTCTTGGCATCGCTCGCCTTCAGCTCCTTGCCCTCCAGCATCAGCGGCAGCGAGGGCTGGATGCCAATCAGGCGCGGCAAGCGCTGCGTGCCGCCGCCGCCAGGCAGCAGGCCCAGCTTCACTTCCGGCAGGCCGAACTTGGCCTTGGGGTCGTCGATGGCGATGCGGTAGTGGCAGGCCAGCGCCAGTTCCAGGCCGCCGCCGAGGGCGGTACCGTTCAGCGCCGCCACGACCGGGCGGCCGCAGAGTTCCAGGCGGCGCAGGAAGCCCTTGTAGTCCTCGGCCAGCTTGAAGGCGTCCGCCGGATCGGTGATCGCGAACACCTTCTCGATGTCGGCACCGGCCAGGAATTCCTTCTTGCCGGAGGTGACGATCACGCCCTTGATCGAGGCATCGCCCTCGATCTTGCCGATGGCTTCGGCCAGCGGCTTGCTCAGCTCGTCGTTGAGCACGTTCATCGAACGGCCCGGCATGTCCAGCGTGAGAGTGACGATGCCGTCGTTGTCTTTTTCGAAATTGACGCTCATGGTGCTTTCCTTCTTTTTGTAGGAGCCGGCTTGCCGGCGACTGCCGGTGGCCGTGTCGCCGGCAAGCCGGCTCCTACAGGAGTTCGGTTAGAGACGCTCGATGATGGTCGCGATGCCCATGCCGGCACCGACGCAGAGCGAGGCCAGGCCCAGCTGCTTGTCCTGGCGCTCCAGCTCGTCGAGCAAGGTGCCGAGGATGGCGCAGCCGGTGGCACCCAGCGGGTGGCCCATGGCGATGGAGCCGCCGTTGACGTTGACGCGCGCCGGGTCGATGCCCAGGTCGCGCTGCGCACGCAGCACCACCGCGGCAAAGGCCTCGTTGATCTCGAACAGGTCGATGTTGGAAGCGTTCATGCCGGCGCGGGCCAGGGCCTTCTTGGAGGCCGGGCCGATGCCGGTGAGCATGATGGTGGGCTCGGAACCGATCACCGCCGTCTGCACGATGCGCGCGCGCGGCTTCAGGCCCAGCTTCTTGCCGATCTTCTTGCTGCCGATCAGCATCAGCGCGGCGCCGTCGACGATGCCCGAGCTGTTGCCGGCATGGTGGACGTGGTCGATCTTCTCGATGGTGGTGTACTTGCGCAGGGCGGTGGCGTCGAAGCCCATCGCGCCCATCTGCTCGAACGAAGGCTTGAGGCCCGCCATGCCTTCGACCGTGGCCTCCGCGCGGATGAACTCGTCATGGTCCAGCACGACCATGCCGTTGAGATCGCGCACCGGGATCAGCGACTTGGCGAAACGCCCTTCGGCACGCGCCTTGGCCGCCTTCTGCTGCGAAGCCACCGCGAAGCTATCCACGTCACGGCGCGAGAAGCCTTCCAGCGTCGCGATCAGGTCGGCACCGATGCCCTGCGGCGCAAAGCCGGTCATGTGATTGACGCGCGGGTCCATGGCCCAGGCGCCGCCGTCGGAGCCCATCGCCCAGCGCGACATGCTCTCGACGCCGCCGGCGACGACCAGGTCTTCCATGCCGGACATGACCTTCTGCGCGGCGATGTTCACCGATTCCAGGCCCGAGGCACAGAAGCGCGACTGCGTGACGCCGGCCACGCTCTCCGCCCAGTTGGCGTACAGCACGGCGACGCGCGCGATGTCCGCGCCCTGCTCACCCACCGGGGTGACGCAGCCCAGGACCACGTCGTCGACCTTGGAGGTGTCGAGGTTATTGCGCTGCTGCAGCGCCGTCAGCAGGTTGCCGACCAGGTGGATGGGCGTGACGCCGTGCAGGCTGCCGTCCTTCTTGCCCTTGCCGCGCGGCGTACGCACCGCGTCGTAGATGAATGCTTCGCTCATGGAGACCTCGTTGCGGCGCTGGGTAATTTAAATTACCATCGGCCGATCGGGAACGTGGATTGGCGTGGCGGGAGAGATACGGAAACCCGCCGGCTGAATTGAAAGCGGACCGAGCTTACTGGCGTGTTCCCGCGTGGTCAATACGGCTGCGTATGGGGCGACGGCAAGCTTCTAGTAACAACCATTACTCAGTGAACAGACATGCGCCGAACCGAAGCCGTGGTGGCCGACCGTGCGGGACTCGACCCCGAGACCCGCGCCCGCATCGAGCAGACCGTGCTCGACATCTTCTCCGAGCGTGAATTCCACCGCGTGGGCCTGATCGAGGTCGCCCGTGGCGCCAACGTATCGCTGCAGACGCTCTACAAGTACTACGGCAGCAAGGAAGCCCTGCTGTTCTCCTGCCTGGACGTCTGGCTGCAGAAACTGGCGGAGCGCCTGCTCGATCATCTCCAGGGCATCGCCGACTACAAGGAACGCCTGCGCAAGGTGTTCTGGGTGAGCCTGGATTTCTACGAGAAGAATCCCAAGGTGATGCAGCTGCAGATGAGCTCGGTGTACGTGAACACCTGGCGCAAGCAGGAGCACTACCACAACCCCGAGCTGTTCCACACCTTCATCAAGGTCCTCTCCGAGGGCCGCGAGCGCGGCATCCTGGCGGATGACGTGGACGAGAAGTACCTGCTCGACTTCGTCATGGGCTTCACCAATCGCCTGGTGCAGATGTACATCCACCGCGGCATGAAAGAACCGCTCACCGCCAACTCCGGTCCGCTGTTCGAGATGATGTGGCGGGCGCTGGCGAAGCCGATGTGAGGTAGCGATCGATACCGTTTCCCGAGAACCCCTCTTCGGCAACGAAGAGGGGTTTTTCTTTTCTGAACATAGCGAAGATCAGACAAGAAACCCTGGAATCACCCTGCCAAGTCTTCGTGAGCGCAAGCGAATGCTTTTGACGTACCGGGTCCCCTTCCAGTAGCGCCTGCCTGGCGGCCGAGTGCAGGGTCGAGCCGGACAGGATGTCCGGCCGAGGGGCCTCAGGCCAGGGATGGCCTGTGGGCCCGACCCGTCGCACTCGCCCGCCAGGCAGGTTGCCCCGCTTCAGCGGGGCCGCGGATGGAGGGTGCCCTTTCTTTTTGGTTACTTTTTCTTTGGGCACGCAAAGAAAAAGTGACTCGCCCTTAGGCGAAATAACCCCTCAAAGAACCACAGCACCTGACCGGCGTCGTCGCCGGCACCACCGGCCCGCGTCAGCGCGTCCCTCGATACACCGCTACGCGGCACTCGGGATGAACGGGGCGCGATATCCGCGCCAGTCCCCTGCCCGCATTAGGGCAAATCACCCGCCCCTTGATTCCATTACATGACACCCATAATATGATGTTCATCATCCAATAAAGCCGGAGTGTCACCATGAAGATCAAGGGTTCCGTCGCGCTGGTCACCGGCGCCAATCGCGGCCTCGGCCTGGCCTTTGCGAAGGCGCTGCTGGCCGGCGGCGCCAAGAAGGTCTATGCCGCCGCCCGCGATCCGTCCACGGTCACCCTGCCCGGCGTCATCCCGGTGAAGCTCGACGTCACCCAGCCCGACCAGGTCGCCGCCGCCGCAGCCGCTTGCGGCGACGTCAGCCTGCTGATCAATAACGCCGGCATCTTCCTGGACGACGGCGAAAACGCCGCCGAGGCCGAGCGCAACGCGCGCCGCCAGCTGGACACCAATTACCACGGCATCGCCCACACCACGAGCGCCTTTACGCCGGTGCTGGCCGCCAATGGCGGTGGCGGCATCGTCAACATGCTGTCGGTGCTGAGCTGGATCGCCATGCCCGGCACCAGCGGCTACAGCGCCTCCAAGGCCGCCGCCTGGGCCCTGACCAATGCCACGCGCATCCAGCTCAAGGCACAGGGCACCGAAGTGGTCGGCGTGCATGCCGGCTACATCGACACCGACATGGTCGCCGGCGTGGACGCCCCCAAGACCTCGCCCGCGGATGTGGCCGCCAGCGCCCTCGCCGCGCTGGAAGCCGGCCAGATCGAGGCCCTGGCCGACGACATCAGCCGGCAGGTGAAGGCGGGCCTGAACGCCCAGCCGCCGAGCTACGCCGGTTAACCCTTCATCTTCCACAGGAGAACAGCCGTGACCAACGCCGTCATTGCCGGGTATGTCCGAACCCCCTTCCAGTTCGCGCGCAAGGGCCGCTTCGCCGGCACGCGCCCGGACGATCTCGCCGCCGTGGCGATCAAGGCCCTGGTGGAACGCTCCGGGCTCGATCCCGCGCTGATCGAGGACGTCATCATGGGCTGCGCCTACCCCGAGGCCGAGCAGGGCAGCAATATCGCGCGCATCGCCGGCCTGCTGGCCGGGCTGCCCGAGTCGGTCGGCGGCGCCACCATCAACCGCTTCTGCGGCTCGTCAATGAACGCCATCCACATGGCCGCCGGCCAGATCGCCATCGGCGCCGGCGAGGCCTTCATCTGCGCCGGCGTGGAGTCGATGACCCGCGTGCCGCAGGGCGGCTTCAACGCCTCGCCCAATCCGCGCTTCCGCCAGCCGGGCGTGGACGCCCCGGAGTTCCAGGCCGAGGCCTACATCACCATGGGCGAGACCGCCGAGAACGTCGCCCAGCGCTTCGGCGTGCCGCGCGCCGAGCAGGAACTGCTGGCGCTGGAGTCGCAGCAGAAGGCCGCCGCGGCGCAGGTCGAGGGACGCCTGGCCGGCGAGATCGTGCCGGTACAGACCGCCGACGGCTTGGTCGACAGCGACGGCTGCCTGCGCCCGCAGACCACGCTGGAAGGCCTCGCCGGACTCAAGCCCGCCTTCCGCGCCGACGGCAGCGTCACCGCCGGTACCTCCTCGCCGCTGACCGACGGCGCCGCTGCCGTGCTGGTCTGCTCCGAGGACTTCGCCCAGCGCCATGGCCTGGAGATCCTGGCGCGCATCCGCGCCGTGGCGGTGGCCGGCTGCGGCCCGGAGGTGATGGGCATGGGCCCGGTGCCGGCCACGCGCAAGGCGCTGGAGCGCGCGGGCCTCAAGATCGAGGACATCGACATCGTCGAGATCAACGAAGCCTTCGGCAGCCAGGCCGCGGCCTGCCTGCGCGAGCTGGGCATCGACCGGTCCAAGGTCAACCTGGACGGCGGCGCCCTCGCCCTGGGTCACCCGCTGGGTGCTACCGGCGCACGCATCACCGGCAAGGCGGCGCAGTTGCTGAAGCGCGAGGGCAAGCGCTACGCGCTGGCCACCCAGTGCATCGGCGGCGGCCAGGGTATCGCCACCATCCTCGAGGCCGCGTAGCGGCCAGGAGCCAAGGCTAGAATCGCCCGATGCGCTACGACGCCGAACACAAGGAACGCACGCGCGCGCTGCTGCTCAAGGAGGCAGCGCGCGCGATCCGCGCCAAGGGGCCGCGCGGCGTCAGCGTGGCCACGATCATGGGCAAGGCCGGACTCACGCACGGCGGCTTCTATGCCCACTTCAAGTCCAAGGACGAGCTGGTGGCCGAAGCCATGACGGCGATGTTCGCCGACATCGAGGCCCGGATCGACGAATACATCGAGCGCTGCACCTCCACCGAGGCCCTCGCCGGCTACATCGACTTCTACCTCTCGCAACGCCATCGCGACGACCGCGCGCATGGCTGCCCCATTCCCGCGCTCTGCGGCGAGGCGCCCCACCTGCCGCCTGCCGCCCGCCGTGCCTTCGGCACCGGCATCGAGGCCGTAAGGAGCCGCCTGCAGAACATGCTGGAGTCCGCCGGCCAGGCCGAGCCCCGTGCCGCGGCAGCCTCGCTGCTCGCGGAGATGGCGGGTGCCCTGGCCATGGCCCGCGCGGTCCCCGGCAGCGAGCAGTCCGAGCAGTTGCTGGCCACCTCGCGCCGGGCACTGCGGCAGCGCTTCGGCCTGCCCATGCGCTAGATTGGCGCCATGACACCACTCACCTACTCCACTCCCGGCCTGCTGTTCCCGGCCGTCTCGCTGCTGATGCTGGCCTACACCAACCGCTTCCTCGGGTTGGCCAGCCTCGCCCGTCATCTTATCGCCCGCTACCGCGAGGAGCCGCACCCGCGCCTCAAGCTGCAGGTGGACAACCTGCGGGAGCGCCTGGCCCTGCTGCGCCATACCCAGGCACTGGGCGTCACCAGCCTGCTGAGCTGCACCGCCAGCCTGTTCGGGGTGCTGATCAACCACCAGCCGCTGGCCATTTCCCTGTTCGCACTGTCGCTGCTGCTGATGCTGGCCTCGCTGGCGCTGTCGCTGCGCGAGATCCACCTGTCGGTGCGCGCACTGAACGTGGAACTGGACGACCTGGTGGAACCGCGCTGAGGCGCTTTTCCCACGAATGGCACGCCGTTTGCTCGATTGATCGCAGGGCCAGGAACATCACCGCGGTAGGTCCACCGTGATGCATCCGGCCCCTCAGTTCGGGCAATGGCGTCTGTACGGGGAACCGTGCAGGCGCCTTTTTTATGCCCGCCCTCCGGCGCGGACAGGGCGCGCGATCCTCCAGGCCCGCACTGACTTGGAGCCCAAATCTGGACCGGCGCGCAAAGATCGCGCAGGCGCCGCGCCAGACCGCCGCAAACCTCCGCCCCGACATCACGTCCGGCACCATCACGGTGCATATCAGGCTGTCACGATCCTTGCATGAGCCGCGCCAGTAGCCCTTACGGGCATCCGCTGGCAGCTGTTGGAGCGTTCGTGGGGTCATCCTTGGGGTCTGAACCAAAGCAGGGCAGCACCGGCGGAGATCCTGGCGCGCTTCGCATCATGCTGGTGGATGACGACCCGGCGCGGCGCGCCGCCTTCGACGGGCCGCTGCAGGCATTGGGGCACGAGATCGTGGCGGCGGTCACCACCTCGGCTGACCTGCAGGCTGCCGTGCGGCGCTACCAGCCGGACGTCATCCTGATCGACGTCGATGCACCGAACCGGGACACGCTGGAGTCCCTCGGCCAGGTCGCGCGAGAGCAGCCACGGCCGATCGTGCTGTTCGCCTCCCGCAGCGACGGCGAGACCATCCGCCGGGCCGTGCGCGCCGGTGTCACGTCCTATGTCATCGACGGCCTGCAGCCGGCGCGGCTGGCGCCGATCATCGAGGTGGCCATCGCCCGCTTCCAGGAATTCCATGCGCTGCGCACCGAGCTGGCGGAGACCCGCCTGAAGCTCGCCGACCGCCGCGACATCGAGCGCGCCAAGGGGCTGCTGATGAAGCGCCGCAGCCTCGACGAACCGGCCGCCCATGAGCTGCTGAGGAACATGGCCATGGAACGCAACCTCAAACTCGGCGACGCCGCCCGTGCGCTGATCGCCGCCGCGGAACTACTCTGATGATCAACAACCTGGAGAAGCCCCGGCTGCGCATCGGCATCGTGCCGCTGGCCGACGCCGCGCCCATCGTGGTGGCGCAAACCGCCGGCCACTTTGCCCGCCACGGCCTGGACGTATCGATCACGGTGGAATCCGCCTGGGCCGGCATCCGCGACAAGCTGGCCGCCGGCCTGCTCGACGCGGCGCACATGCTGGCGCCCATGCCGCTGGCGGCGACGCTGGGCATCGACGGCATCGGCGTGCCGATGCTCACGGCGATGTCGCTGAGCCTCAACGGCAATGCCATCACCGTCTCCAATGCCCTGTACCGGCGCATGCGCCTGGAAGAGGAAGGACCGCGCGCGGCCGGTGCCGCGCTGCGGCGCGTGATCGAGGTCGACCGCGCCGTGCGGGCACCGCCCCTGGTCTTCGCGCACGTCTTCCCACACTCGGCGCACCATTACGAGTTGCGCTACTGGCTGGCCGGCTGCGGCATCGACCCGGACCGCGACCTGCGCCTGGTCGTGGTGCCGCCGCCGCAGATGGTGCAACTGCTGCAGGAAGGCCGCATCGACGGCTTCTGCGTGGGCGCGCCCTGGGGCGGCGTCGCCGAGCGCGCCAATCTCGGCCGCTCGATCGTGACCAAGCACCAGATCTGGAACAACAGCCCCGAAAAGGTGCTGGGCGTGACCCGTGACTGGGCAGAGCGGCATCCGCTGACCCACCTGGCCCTGGTCGCCGCGCTGATCGAAGCCTCGCGCTCGCTGGAGGCCGCCCCAGGCCGCCTGGCCGCCGCCGAGATGCTCAAGGCCGGTGACTACGTGCGCGGCGCCTCCATGCTGGAGCTGGAGGAAGCGCTGGCGTTGCGCGATGCGCGCCACCCGCGAGGCCCCGGCCTGGTGTTCCATTCCGGTGCCGCCAACTTCCCCTGGCATTCGCATGCGCACTGGTTCGTTGCACAGATGCAGCGCTGGGGGCATGTCCCCAGTCATGTGGATGCCGCCCTGGTCGCCGCGCAGACCTATCGGCCCGACCTCTACCGCATTGCGGCCGAGCGCGTCGGCCAGCCCTGCCCGCGCGTCGATACCAAGCCCGAAGGCGTGCATGCCGGCGCCTGGGCCATCGGCAGCAACAACGGGCCACTGCTGATGGGCCCCGACCTGCTGTTCGATGGCAGTTCCTTCGACACGCAGCGTAATGCCACCCCGGCGGCATCGGTGAGCAGCCAGGGCTGAACTGCACCGTGATGGCGCCCATTCCCTGCAAATGCGCAGGGGCGCCGGGCCACACGGCCCCAGGGTATCGATGCCGCCCACCCCACTCATCCGGCTCCCGGTCCAATCCGGAGCGTCTCCTGGCGGCAGGGCGCGATGCCGGTGCGACGTGAGCCATGCCAGGGCACCGCGGGCGCGATCCCTGCACCAGCAAGGCGCGAATCCGGGTTGTGAAACATGGCATGAGGCTTGCGACTTATCACCGTGAGACAGCCCGCTAAAGGCGGTGGGCTTGCAAGACATCCATCCGCGGTTCGCACCACGGATGCTCAGGACAACGGCGTCCATGCACCGGTCAATCCCGGTCCATGGGCGCTTTTTCGTTTCCGGTTTCTTTTTTCAGGATCACTCGGGAGTGCAGAAGATGCTCAGCAGCACATTCAACGTCAAACCGACGATGGCAGCAGCGATGGGGCGTCTCGCGGGCCATTTCGGGAAGATCGCCGGCACCGCCGTCATGGCGAGCGGCCTGGCGCTGGCACTGGGCATCCCGGTGGCAAGCGCCAAGGACAAGCTGGAGAAGGAAGACCTCAAGTTCGGCTTCATCAAGCTCACCGACATGGCTCCGCTGGCCGTGGCCTATGCGAAGGGTTACTTCGAGGACGAGGGCCTGTACGACACCCTGGAGGCACAGGCCAACTGGAAGGTGCTGCTCGACCGCGTGATCTCCGGCGAGCTCGACGGCGCGCACATGCTCGCGGGCCAGCCCCTGGCAGCGACCATCGGCTTCGGCACCAAGGCCGACATCATCACGCCCTTTTCCATGGACCTGAACGGCAACGGCATCACCGTTTCCAATGCCGTCTGGGCCGAGATGAAGAAGAATATCCCGATGGCCGGTGGCAAGCCGGTACATCCGATCAAGGCCGATGCACTCAAGCCGGTGGTCAACCAGTACAAGGCGGCAGGCAAGGCCTTCAACATGGGCATGGTCTTCCCCGTTTCCACGCACAACTACGAGCTGCGCTACTGGCTCGCGGCCGGCGGCATCCATCCCGGCTTCTACGCGCCGCTGAAGGGCGACGTCGCCGGCCAGATCAAGGCCGACGTGCTGCTGTCCGTCACCCCGCCGCCGCAGATGCCCGCCACGCTGGAGGCCGGCACCATCTATGGCTACAGCGTCGGCGAACCCTGGAACCAGCAGGCCGTGTTCAAGGGTATCGGCGTGCCGGTGATCACCGACTACGAGATCTGGAAGAACAACCCGGAGAAGGTCTTCGGCATCCGCGAGGACTTCGCCGCCAAGAACCCCAAGACCACCAAGGCCATGGTCAAGGCGCTGATCCGCGCCGCCTACTGGCTGGATGCCAACAACAACGGCAATCGCGGCGAAGCCTCGAAGATGCTGTCCAAGCCGTCCTATGTGGGTGCCGACGTGGCGGTCATCGCCAACTCCATGACCGGCACCTTCGAGTACGAGAAGGGCGACAAGCGCCAGGTGCCGGACTTCAACGTCTTCTTCCGCTACCACGCCACCTACCCGTACTACTCCGACGCCATCTGGTACCTGACGCAGATGCGCCGCTGGGGCCAGATCCCGGAGGCCAAGACCGACCAGTGGTACCTCGACACGGCCAAGAAAGTCTACCGCTCCGACCTCTACACCGTTGCCGCCAAGGAGCTGATCGCCGAGGGCAAGCTCAAGGCCAGCGACTTCCCGGACTTCGCCAAGGAGTCGGGCTTCAAGCCGGCCACGGCGGACTTCATCGACGGCGTGAGCTACGACGGCCGCACCCCGAACGCCTACCTCTCCAAGCTCAAGATCGGCCTGAAGGGCAACGAAAAGCCCTGAGTCCAGGGTGCGGTCGGGCAGGAGGCTGCCCGGCCGCACCAAGCACCTGAAACGCAACCACTCCCCGAGCAAGCCGATGCTGACCCAGACCACCAATTTCCTGACCAAGACCGGGCTTACCTGGTTCGTGCCCTTCGTGCGGCTGGCCGCCGGCGAAGACCCGCGCGAACAGGCCCGCGAAATCCTGATGAAGATCGGCGTGCCGGTCCTCGCCTTCCTGCTGTTCCTGGCCGGCTGGGGCATGGTCGCCAAGGGCATCCAGACCAGCCTGGGCGCGCTGCCCGGCCCCACCGCGGTCTACGAGGCCTTCCAGGTGTTGGTGGACGAGCATGTCGCGGAGCGCGAGAAGGCCGCCGAGTTCTACCAGCGGCAGGAGCAGCGCAACGCCGAGAAGCTGGCGGAGGACCCGAATGCCGAGGTCCGCATCCGCCCCTGGACCGGCAAGCCCACCTACTTCGACCAGATCCTCACCAGCTTGCTGACGGTCTTCATCGGCTTCCTGCTGGCGACGCTGGTGGCCGTACCGCTGGGGGTGCTCTGCGGCCTGTCCCCCACCGTGCAGACCGCGCTGAATCCCATGATCCAGCTGTTCAAGCCGGTCTCGCCGCTGGCCTGGCTGCCGATCGTCACCCTGGTCGTCTCGGCGGTCTACGTCAGCGCCGACCCGATGTTCCAGAAATCCTTCCTGATCTCCGCGATCACCGTCACCCTGTGCTCGCTGTGGCCCACCCTGATCAACACGGCGGTCGGCGTGGCCTCGGTGGACAAGGACCTGATCAACGTTGCCCGCGTGCTCAAGCTGTCCTGGCTGGCCAAGGTCCGCAAGATCGTGTTGCCTTCGTCGCTCAAGCTCATCTTCACCGGCCTGCGCCTGTCGCTGGGCGTGGGCTGGATGGTGCTGATCGCCTCCGAGATGCTGGCCCAGAACCCGGGCCTCGGCAAGTTCGTCTGGGACGAGTTCCAGAACGGCAGCAGCCAGTCGCTGGCACGCATCATGGTGGCGGTCTTCACCATCGGCTTCATCGGCTTCGTGCTGGACCGCCTGATGCAGACGCTGCAGCAGCTGGTCAGCTTCGGCGAGCAGGCTCATTGAGATCGAGGCCCTGAACATGCACGCACAAGTGAAGCCTGCCGAACTCGCCGAGCCGCCCATGGCCCACGGCGCAACCGACGCCGCGGCGCCGTACCTGGAGCTGCGCGGCGTCGGCAAGAGCTACGGCCAGGGCAAGCACCGCAGCCCGGTGCTGAAAGACATCAACCTGCAGATCGCGGAGGGCGAGTTCGTCGCCATCGTCGGTTTCTCCGGCAGCGGCAAGACCACGCTGATCTCGCTGATCGCCGGGCTGATCGAGGCCGACGAGGGAGAGGTCCTGCTGAAGGGCCAGCCGGTCCGCGGCCCGGGTCCTGACCGCGGCGTGGTCTTCCAGAGCTACTCGCTGATGCCCTGGATGAACGTCCGCGAGAACGTGGCGCTAGCCGTGGACCAGGTCTACGCCGACCTGCCCGCGGCGGAACGCGAAGCCCGCGTCGAAAAGTATGTCGCCATGGTCGGCCTGACGCCCGCGCTGCAGAAACGGCCCTCGGAACTGTCCGGCGGCATGCGCCAGCGCACCGCGGTGGCGCGCGCGCTGGCCGCCAACCCCGACATCCTGCTGCTGGACGAGCCGCTGAGCGCGCTGGATGCGCTGACCCGCTCCAAGCTGCAGGACGAGATCGTGCAGATCTGGAGCCAGGAGAAGAAGACCTGCATCCTGATCACCAATGACGTGGACGAGGGCATCCTGCTTGCCGACCGCATCATCCCGCTCAACCCCGGCCCCGGCGCCACCTTCGGCCCCGAGTTCCGCATCGACCTGCCGCGCCCCCGCGACCGCAAGGAGATGAACCACGACCCGGCCTTCGTGAAGCTGCGCAAGGAGGTCACGCAATACCTGATCGACGCCGCCAAGGGCTCCCAGGGCGCAACCGGCGGCAAGGTGGTGGAACTGCGCCCGCAGGTGCCGGTGACCAGCGACGAGCACCCCGCCGCGCTCAAGGCCGCCACGAAGAAGGCGCCGGTACAACCCGAGCGCTACGTCGAGTTCGCCAAGGTCTCGAAGATCTACCCGACCAGGAAGGGGCCGGTGAAGGTGGTGGACGGCTTCGACCTGAAGATCCGCCAGGGAGAGTTCATCTCCATCATCGGCCACTCCGGCTGCGGCAAGTCCACCGTGCTGTCGATGATGGCCGGCCTCAACGACATCAGCGAGGGCGGCATCATCCTCGACGGCAAGGAGATCGATGGCGCCGGCCCCGACCGCGGCATCGTGTTCCAGGCGCCCAGCCTGGTGCCCTGGCTGTCCGCGGCGGACAACGTGATGCTCGGCGTGCGCCAGGTCTTCCCTCACATCAGCGAGCGCGAGCGCCGCGAGATCGTCGATCACTACCTGGGGCGCGTCGGCCTCTCCAACGCGGCGGACAAGCGTGCCTCGGAGCTCTCCAACGGCATGAAGCAGCGCGTCGGCATCGCCCGCGCCTTCGCGCTGTCGCCCAAGATGCTGCTGCTGGACGAACCCTTCGGCATGCTCGACTCGCTGACGCGCTGGGACCTCCAGGAAGTGCTGATGGAGGTCTGGGCCCGCACCCGCCTGACGGCCATCGTCGTCACCCATGACGTGGACGAGGCGATCCTGCTGGCCGACCGCGTCGTGATGATGACCAACGGCCCCAACGCCAGGGTCGGCAGGATCATGGACGTGCCCCTGCCCCGCCCCCGCACGCGCAAGGCCCTGCTCGAGCACCCGGACTACTACAAGCTGCGCGAAGAACTGCTCGGCTTCCTCTCCGACTGCGACCATTGAGGAGCGCCCCGATGAAGCAGAAGATCGTCGTTGTCGGCCATGGCATGGTCGGCCACAAGTTCCTCGAATCGCTGGCAGAAGCCGGCCTGCCGGACCTGGAAGTCACCGTGCTCTGCGAGGAGCCGCGTCCGGCCTACGATCGCGTGCATCTGTCCGAGTTCTTCGCCGGCAAGTCGGCGGACGACCTCTCGCTGGTGGCGCCGGACTTCTTCGGCCGGGACGGCCTGCTGCTGAAGCTCAACGCCCGCGCCAGCAGCATCGATCGTGCGATGAAGACCGTCACGGTCTCCACCGGCGAGACCCTGCACTACGACAAGCTGGTGCTGGCCACCGGCTCCTATCCCTTCGTGCCGCCGCTGCCGGGCAAGGACCGCAAGGACATCTTCGTCTA
Organism: Solimonas sp.; assembly: GCA_030149365.1. Classification (GTDB taxonomy): domain Bacteria; phylum Pseudomonadota; class Gammaproteobacteria; order Nevskiales; family Nevskiaceae; genus Solimonas_A. Next base: position 77,745 of record JASBRP010000004.1, on the reverse strand, counting down.
CCGCACCATCGAGGACCTGGAGGGCATGAAGGAATGCGGCGCCCGCTCCAAAACCGGCGTGGTCATCGGCGGCGGCCTGCTGGGCCTGGAATGCGCCAAGGCCCTGCGCGACATGGGCCTGCAGACCCACGTGGTGGAGTTCGCCCCGCGCCTGATGGCCGTACAGGTGGACGACGGCGGCGGCCGCACCCTGCGCCGCAAGATCGAGGAACTGGGCGTCACCGTCCACACCCAGAAGAACACCCTGGAGATCGTGGACGGCGAATCCGGCACCCACCGCATGAAGTTCGCGGACGGCAGCTTTCTCGACACCGACATGATCGTGTTCTCCGCCGGCATCCGCCCGCGCGACGAACTAGCCAAGGCCTGCCAGCTCGGCGTCGGCGAGCGCGGCGGCATCGTGATCGACAACTTCTGCCGCACCCTGGATTCGGACGTCTACGCCATCGGCGAATGCGCCCTGTGGTCCGGGCGCATCTACGGCCTGGTGGCTCCCGGCTATGACATGGCACGCGTTGCCGCCAAGCACCTGCTGGGCCAGGTCGCCGAGTTCACTGGCGCCGACATGAGCACCAAGCTCAAGCTGATGGGCGTGGACGTGGCCAGCATCGGCGACGCCATGGGCAGCACTCCCGGCAGTCGCGTCTACCAGTTCAACGACGAGCGCAAGCAGGTCTACAAGAAGCTGGTGGTCTCCGAAGACGGCAAGCACCTGCTCGGCAGCGTGCTGGTGGGCGATGCCGAGGAATACGGCACCCTGCTGCAGATGATGCTCAACAAGATGGAGCTGCCGGAATCGCCGGAGTTCCTGATCCTGCCGGACTCCGGCGGCAAGAAGCCCGGCCTGGGCGTGGACAAGCTGCCCGACTCGGCCCAGATTTGCTCCTGCAACAACGTCTCCAAGGGCGACATCTGCGCGGCGGTCTGCGCAGGCGCCACCACCATTGGCGCCATCAAGTCCTGTACCAAGGCCGGCACCTCCTGCGGCGGCTGCGTGGCGCTGGCCACACAGGTGATGAAGGCCGAGATGAAGAAGCAGGGCATGGCGGTCAACAACCATGTCTGCGAGCACTTCCCCTACTCGCGCCAGGAGATCTACCACCTGGTGCGCGTCGGCCAGATCAGGACCTTCGAGGCCTTGCTGGAGAAGCACGGCAAGGGCCTGGGCTGCGATATCTGCAAGCCGATGGCAGCCAACGTCTTCGCCTCCTGCTGGAACGACTTCGTGCTCAAGAAGGAGCACGCCGCGCTGCAGGACTCCAACGACTACTTCCTCGGCAACATCCAGAAGGACGGCACCTACTCCGTCGTCCCGCGCATGCCCGGTGGCGAAGTCACCGCCGACGGCCTGATTGCGGTGGGCCAGGTGGCCAAGAAGTACGGCCTCTACACCAAGATCACCGGCGGCCAGCGCGTGGACCTGTTCGGCGCCCGCGTGGAACAGCTGCCGCTGATCTGGGACGAACTGATCGCCGCCGGCTTCGAGACCGGCCACGCCTACGCCAAGTCGCTGCGCACCGTGAAGTCCTGCGTCGGCAGCACCTGGTGCCGCTACGGTGTCGATGACTCGGTAGGCCTCGCCATCGAGATCGAGACCCGCTACAAGGGCCTGCGCTCGCCGCACAAGCTCAAGTTCGCCGTCTCCGGCTGCACCCGCGAGTGCGCCGAGGCCCAGGGCAAGGACGTGGGCATCATCGCCACCGAAAAGGGCTGGAACCTCTACGTCTGCGGCAACGGCGGCATGAAGCCACGTCACGCCGAGCTGATCGCCAGCGATCTCGACAAGACCACCCTGATCCAGTACATCGACCGCTTCCTGATGTTCTACGTGCGTACCGCAGACCGCCTTCAGCGCACCAGCACCTGGCGCGAGAACCTCGAAGGCGGCCTGGACTACCTCAAGAGCGTCGTCATCGGCGACAAGCTCGGCATCGCCGCCGAGCTGGAAGCCGAGATGCAGCATGTGGTCGACACCTACGAGTGCGAGTGGAAGAAGGCCGTCACCGATCCGGAAGCCCGCAAGCGCTTCCGCCACTTCGTCAACAGCGACAAGGCCGACAGCAACGTCGTCTTCATCGAGGAGCGCGGCCAGATCCGGCCGGCGACACCCGAGGAGAAGCAGTCGAAGCTGGCGCAAATCCCGGTCGTGGTGAAGGCAGCATGAGGATGATGAACATGGATGGCGACCGTAACGTGAGCACCTGGGTCCCGGTATGCGCCGTGGACGATATCGTTCCCAATACCGGTGTCTGCGCCCTGGTGGGCAATGAGCAGGTGGCGGTCTTCCGCCTCGGAACGGGTGGGGGAATTTTCGCGATTTCCAACTATGATCCGAATTCGGAAGCCTCGGTCCTGTCCCGCGGCCTGATCGGCAATCTCGGCGACCGCACCGTGGTCGCCTCCCCGATCTACAAGCATCACTTCGATCTGAAAACCGGCGAATGCCTGGAAGCACCCGAGCACTCGGTGCGCGCCTACCCTGCGCGCGTCGAGAACGGGCAGATTCTCGTCGCCGCACACTGAGCACCCAAGCGGGAGATCGTCCCGCCGCGCAGGCCGTTATCAAAGGGCCGGTACTGCGTAACGGACGACTCTCCCGCCCGGGGGCAACAGGAACCCATGATCACCTCGAAGCCCAGGCTTGTCGTCGTCGGCAATGGCATGGCCGGCATGCGCACGGTCGAAGAGCTGCTGAAGCTCTTGCCCGATCTCTACGACATCACCGTGTTCGGCGCCGAGCCGCACGGCAACTACAACCGCATCCTGCTGTCGCCCGTCCTCGCCGGTGAAAAGACCGTCGACGACATCATGCTGAACACGCGGCAGTGGTACGCGCAGAACGGCATCACCCTGCATGCCGGCGATCCGGTGGTGAAGATCGACCGCCCTCGTCGTACCGTGTACGCCCAGTCCGGCCTCGCCATCCCCTACGACCGCCTGCTGCTGGCCACCGGCTCCAAGCCCTTCATCATTCCCGTGCCGGGTCACCAGTTGCCCGGCGTGATCGCCTTCCGCGATATCCAGGACGTGGAGACCATGCTGGCGGCCGCGCGCCACCACCGCCATGCCGTGGTGATCGGCGGCGGCCTGCTGGGGCTGGAAGCCGCCAATGGCCTGCTGCGCCAGGGCATGGAGGTCAGCGTCGTCCACGTCAACGACTGCCTGATGGAGCGCCAGCTGGACAAGCCGGCCGCCGCGCTGCTGAAGGCCGCGCTGGAGCGCAAGGGCCTGCGCATCCTGCTCAACGCCAACACCGCCGAGATCGTCGGGCCGGATCGGGTCACCGCGCTGCGCTTCAAGGACGGCAGCGAGATCCCCGCCGACCTGGTGGTGATGACCGCCGGCGTGCGCCCCAACATCGACCTGGCGCGCAGCGCCGGCCTGCAGTGTGACCGCGCCATCATGGTGGACGACACGCTGCAGAGCTTCGACCCGCGCATCTACGCCGTGGGTGAATGCGTGCAGCACCGCAAGGCACTGTTCGGCCTGGTTGCTCCGATCTGGGACCAGGCGCGTGTCTGCGCCGCCCATCTCGCCGGCTTCGGCCACTCCCGCTACGTGCAGCAGGCCACCGCCACCAAGCTCAAGGTCACCGGCGTGGACCTCTACTCCGCCGGCGACTTCATCGGCGACGCCGACAGCGAGGACCTGGTGATGCGCGACCCGCGCCGCGGCGTGTACAAGCGCCTGGTGCTGAAGGGCAACCGCGTGACCGGCGCCGTGCTCTACGGCGACGTCAAGGACGGGCCCTGGTACTTCGAGCTGATCCAGAACAAGACCGACATCGCCGAACTGCGCAGCCGCCTGCTGTTCGGCCAGGCCTACTGCGAACCGCGTGCTGCCTAGAACGACCCACGACGTGACCCTGCCCGCCCCCCTCTCCGCCACCGCTACCACCGCCACCACCTGCCCCTACTGCGGCGTGGGCTGCGGAGTGAAGGCCAGCGTCCGGCCGGACGGCCAGTTCGACGTCGCCGGTGACGAGAAGCACGGCTCCAACCATGGCCGGCTCTGCGTGAAGGGCTCGGCGCTGGGCGAAACGGTGGACCTGCAAGGCCGCCTGCTCTATCCGCAGGTCGATGGACAGCGGGTCGGCTGGGATGACGCGCTGGACCGCGTCGCCGGCGGCCTGCGCCGCATCATCGACCAGCATGGCCCCGAGGCCGTGGCCCTGTACGTCTCCGGCCAGTTGCTGACCGAGGACTACTACGTCGCCAACAAGCTGATGAAGGGCTACGTCGGCACCGCCAACATCGACACCAATTCACGGCTCTGCATGTCCTCCGCCGTCGCCGGGCACAAGCGCGCCTTCGGCGAAGACCTGGTGCCGGTCTGCTACGAGGACCTGGAGCAGGCCGACATGATCGTGCTGGTGGGCTCCAACACCGCCTGGTGCCATCCGATCCTGTTCCAGCGCATCGCCAGGGCCAAGGAAGCAAGGCCGGAGATGAAGCTGGTGGTGATCGACCCGCGCCGCACCGCCACCTGCGAGCTGGCCGACCTGCACCTGCCGGTCCGGGCCGGCACCGACGTCTGGCTGTTCAACGGCCTGCTGTCCTTCCTGCACCAGCACGGCGTGATGGACACCGGTTTCGTCGAGCGCCACACCACCGGCCTGGCCCGCACCATGGCCATCGCCGACAACACCGCCGGCGACGTCCGCTCCGTGGCGCGTGCCTGCAAGATCACCGAGGCCGACCTGCTGGAGTTCTACCGGCTGTTCGCACGCACCGAGAAGGTCATCACCGCCTTCTCGATGGGCGTGAACCAGTCCTCCGCCGGCACCGACAAGGTCAACAGCATCATCAACTGCCACCTGCTGACCGGCCGCATCGGCCGGCCCGGCATGGGTCCCTTCTCCATCACCGGCCAGCCCAATGCCATGGGCGGCCGCGAAGTCGGCGGCCTGGCCAACATGCTGGCCGCGCACATGGACCTGGGCAACGCCAAGCATCGCGACATCGTGAAGTCCTTCTGGGGCTCGCCGCGCATCGCCGACAAGCCCGGCCTCAAGGCCGTGGACCTGTTCCGGGCGATCGAGGCCGGCAAGGTCAAGGCGGTCTGGATCATGGCCACCAACCCGGTCGTCAGCCTGCCGGACGCCGACCAGGTCAAGCGCGCGCTGTCGAAGTGCGAACTGGTGATCAGCTCCGACATCATCGAGAAAACCGACACCAACGCCTACGCCCACGTGCTGCTGCCGGCGCTGGGCTGGGGCGAGAAGGACGGCACCGTCACCAACTCCGAGCGCCGCATCTCACGCCAGCGCCGGTTCCTGGCCGCGCCCGGCGAAGCGCGCGGCGACTGGCAGATCATCTGTGACGTCGCACGCCGCATGGGCTACGAAGGCTTCGAGTTCGACGGCACGCACGCCGTGTTCGACGAGCATGCGCGGCTTTCAGCCGCCGGGAATCGGGAATGGGGAATCGGGAATCGTTCAGAACACGGAGAGCCTACGGCTCTTCGCGCATTCAACCTGAGCGGGCTGGTGGGCATGACGCGCGAGCAGTTCGACGCCCTGCCTCCGATCCAGTGGCCGGTGCTGTCTTCCACGATTCCCGATTCCCCATTCCCGATTCCCGCCGTCGGCACCGCCCGACTGTTCGAAGACAACCGCTACTACCACGCCGACGGCAAGGCCCATTTCGTCCCGACCCCGGTACGCGCACCGGCCCACGCGTCGAGCGAGGAATTCCCGCTGGTGCTGAACACTGGCCGCGTGCGCGACCAGTGGCACACCATGACGCGCACCGGCAAGTCCCCCAAGCTGGCCGACCACATCCCGGAACCCTTCGTGGACATGCACCCGCAGGATGCCCTGGTCAGCGGCGTGCGCGCCGGCGAACTGGCCCGCGTCTCCAGCCGCTGGGGCTCGCTGGTGGCCCGCGTGCAGCACGGCGGCGGCATCCCGCGCGGCAACGTCTTCGTCCCGATCCACTGGAACGCCCAATTCGCCTCCGACGCCCGCGTCGGCAGCCTGGTGAACCCGGTAGTGGACCCGGTCTCGGGCGAGCCCGAGTTCAAGCACACGCCAGTGCGCGTGGAGGAGTTCCGCGTGCTCTGGCACGGCTTCGTACTCTCGCGCCGTGAACTGCAGATGGAAAGCACCACCTGGTGGACGCGCATCCAGGGGCGGCAGTTCCTGCGCTACGAGATCGCCGGCCGCGACAAGTCGATGGACCGAGGCGCCTGGGCACGCCAGCTGTTCGGCGCCGAGGACCCGGAGGCCGACTGGATCGAGTACGAGGACCGCACCGCCGGCGTCTATCGCGCCGCGCTGGTGGTGGGTGACCGCATCGAATGCTGCGTGTTCATGTCCTCGCGCCCCGACCTGCCCTCGCGTGCCTGGCTGGCCAGCCTGTTCGTGAAGGAGCAACTGGAAGAGATCGACCGCGTCGGCCTGCTGGTGGGCGAGCCGGTGGAAAAGGGCGCGGACACCGGTCCCACCGTCTGCTCCTGCTTCGGCGTCGGCCGCAACACCATCTGCGCGGCCATCCGCGACAGGAACCTGAAGACCACGGCCGAGATCACCGGCTGCCTGAAAGCCGGCGGCAACTGCGGCTCCTGCGTGCCGGAGCTGAAGAAGCTGCTGTCGGAAGTGCGGGCGACGGAAGCCGCCTGAACCCAGCTTGACGTTGTAGGAGCCAGCTTGCTGGCGACAGGGACCTTGTCGCCAGCAAGCTGGCTCCTACAGGAAAACCCTGTGAATCCTGGCGATCTACCGCCCCAGCTTCTCCACCAGCGCCTGCGTCAGCGGCTTCATGTAGAAGCTGTCGGCCGGGATCACCTGGCTTTCGATGCCGCGGGCCGTCAGCAGGTCCGCCACCACCGGCCCCACCGAGGCCACCACCACCCGGCGCAGGCCGCCCAGCAGCGCGTCATGCTGCCCGGCGCCGTCGGCGACGCGGAACAGGCGCTCCACCTGCTGCATGCTGGTGAAGGCGATGGCATCCAGCTCACCCCCTTCCAGGCGCTCGATCAGCGCCAGCACCTCGGCATCGGCAGTGGCATCGGCATAGACGTACGGCGCCACCGGCAGTACCGTGGCTTCCGCCACGCGCAGGTATTCCATCAGCGGCAGGTTGGGCTCGGCGCCATAGAGCTGCACGCCGACCCGGCGGCCCTCCAACTGCAGGCCCCGCAGCAACTCGATCACGCCGGCCGTGGTGGCGCGCTCGGCCAGCAGCTCCGGCCGCAGGCCCAGCTCGCGCAGCACCCGCGCCGGCTTGGGGCCGCGGGAAATCTTGCGCACCTGCGCCAGCCGCTCCACGAAGGGCTCGCGCAGCGCCGGCTCGTGCCGCTCGATGGCCGCCAGCAGGCGCCGCAGGCCCTCGCCGGTGAACAGGATCAGGTCGTCGCAGGAGCCGTCGTTGAAGGCGCGGATCCAGGCCAGCACCGGCGCCGGGTCCGGCGCATCCAGGATGTCGATCAGGGGGCAGCGCAGGACCGTGGCGCCGCGGCGCTCCAGCAGGCCGGCGAAAACGTCCAGTTCGCGCGATTCAGGCACCGCGATGCGGCGGCCTTGGAGACTGACTTCATTCATGTTTTTGCCGCTTGGGTTCGGGTAGTACGTAGCCCCGGCCTTCAGGTATAGGATGCACCGGTGAGCCAGCGCAACCACAGTGTAGCGGCCAGCCCGCTGAACGTGACGGCCGCGATCCTCGCCGGCGGCCGTGGCGAGCGGCTGGGCGGTGCCGACAAGGGCCTGGTCCGCCTGTCGGGCAGCCCCCTGTTCCGGCACGTGCTCGCGGCCTTGGAACGGCAGGCGGGTGCTATCCTGATCGTCGCCAACCGCCACCTCGACCAATACGCCGACTCAGGATTCACCGTGGTTTCCGATCCCTGGCCCGATTTCCGCGGCCCCCTCGCCGGCATGCTGGCCGCGCTGGAAGCCACGCGGACCGACTGGCTGCTGACCGCGCCCTGCGACGCGGCGCGGCTGCCGGCGGACCTGCTCGCGCGCCTGCGCCGCGCAGCGGAAGCCGGCAAGGCCCGGGCCGCCTACGCGGTGGCCGACGGCGACGCCCAGTACGTCTGCACCCTGCTGCGCCGCGACCTGGCCGCCTCCCTGCGCGAGGCCCTGGACGCCGGCGAGCGTGCGCCCAAGCGCTGGCTGACCGACATCGGCGCCGTCACGGCCGACTTCACCGACGCGGAGCCCACGCCCATCTGGAGCGTGAACACCCCGGCCGAGCTGCAAGCCGCCGAACAGTATCTCGAGGCCTGCCATGGCTGACGGTAGCCGCCGCCCCAGCCTCGTCGACCAGCACGGCCGCCACAAGCACAAGCTGCGGCTGTCGCTGACCGACCGCTGCAACTTCCGCTGCCGCTACTGCATGCCGGAAGCGCCCAAGTGGATTCCCAAGCAGCAGTTCCTGACCCGCCTGGAGCTGCGCACGCTGGTCGCCGAGTTCGTGCGCATGGGCATCCGCAACATCCGCCTCACCGGCGGCGAGCCGCTGCTGCGGCCCGACCTGGCCGGCATCGTCGCGGACCTGAATGGCTTGCGCCCGCTGGGCCTGGAGCGCATCTCCATGACCACCAACGGCTCGCGCCTGGCCGACGCCCTGCCCGAGCTGCGCCGTGCCGGCCTGGACGACCTCAACATCAGCCTCGACAGCGTCGACCCGCAGCGCTTCCGCGCCATGACCGGGGCCGAGCTGGCGCCGGTCATGGCCGGCATCGACGCCGCCCTCGCGCTGGACGTGCCGTTCAAGCTCAATACCGTGCTGGTGCGCGGCCACAACGAGCAGGACATCCTGCCGCTGACCGCCTGGGCCAAGGAGCGCGGCATGCCGCTGCGCTTCATCGAGTACATGCCGCTGGACGCCCCTGGCCGCTGGCAGTCCGACGCCGTGGTCAGCGAGCAGGAACTGCTGGACACCCTGGGCACCCGCTACCAGGTCCAGCGCCTGCCCCGCAGCGAAGACCCGGCCACGCTGTTCACCTTGGACGGCGACTACAAGCTGGGCGTGATCTCCACGGTCAGCAATCCCTTCTGCTCAAGCTGCGACCGCCTGCGCCTGACCGTGCGCGGCGAGCTCTACACCTGCCTGTTCGCCCAGCAGGGCACCCCGCTGGCGCCGCTGCTGCGCGAAGGCAGCGCCGCGGAGCTCAGCAACCGCATCGCCAGTGCCGTCTGGCACAAGGAAGCCGGCTACGCCGCCCACCGCGGCCCGGTGGAGCGGCCCATCACCATGCATACCCTCGGAGGGTAGCGTCTTGCAGATCACCTTCGAATTCTGGGGCGCCCTGCGGCGCGCCGCCGGCGGCGACGAGCGCAGCCTGGTGCTGCCCGCCGGCTCCAGCAGCGTCGGCGACGCCCTGGACGCCCTGGCCGACGCCATCCCGGCCCTGGGCGAATACCTGGAAACCACCGCCGTGGCGCAGGGCGACCGGCTGCTGCTGCGGACCGAGGAGCTGGAAGACGGCATGCGTCTGGCGTTGTTGCCGCCGGTGGCGGGCGGCTGACCAGTCCCCTCTCCCGTAAGCGGGAGAGGGCTAGGGAGAGGGTTTCTGTGACTCTACGAGATCACGCCAAGGAACTTCGTAGTCAGCAGACCGAAGCCGAGCAACGGCTTTGGCATCTACTGCGAGGCCATCGCCTTGCCGGGATCAAGTTCAAGCGCCAGAAACCCCTTGGCCCATACATCGCTGATTTCGTGAGCATGGAACGACGTCTGATCATCGAAGTCGACGGTGGACATCACGGCGAACAACAGGACCAAGATGCCCATCGCGACCATTGGTTCGTCGCCGAAGGATTCACTGTGCTACGGTTCTGGAATCATGAGGTTCTACAGCAGACAGAGGCTGTGTTAGAACAGATCAGGCTGGCCGCTGAAGGCTCTACAGAAACCCTCTCCCCCACCCCTCTCCCGCAAGCGGGAGAGGGGTTCTGAACGAGTATTGCGATGTACCTTTTTGACACTCCCCTCCAGCTCGACCCCATCCTCGGCATGGCCGAGCACCGCGACTGCGGCGCGCTCAACGTGTTCGGCGGCACCGTCCGCGACCACAACGAGGGCAAGCGCGTGCTGCGCCTGAAGTACACCGCCTTCGCGCCCCTGGCCGAGAAGCTGATGCGCGAGATCGAGCAGGAGACGCGCGAGAAGTTCGGCGTGCCGCACTGCCGCGTGATCCACCGCCTGGGCATGCTGGAGATCGGCGACATCGCCATCTACTGCGCCGTGCGAGCGCCGCATCGCGGCGAGGCCTTCGCCGCCTGCAAGTACGCCGTGGATGCAGTGAAACACCGCGTGCCGATCTGGAAGGAGGAATTCTTCGAGGACGGCACCAGCGCCTTCAACCAGGGCTGCTGCATCCGCCCCGACCTGCCGCACGAGCACGGCCACGACCATGCCCACCAGCATGGCGACAATCACCATCACGACCACGCATGAAAGACGTTTCCCTGAAGCCGGACTCCCTGCGCACGGCGTCCGCCACCGCGACGCTGCGCGCGCCGCAGCACTGCATCGAGCGCCTGCGCACCGGCGACACCGAGAAGGGTGACCCGGTCAAGACCGCGCGCATCGCCGGCATCCTCGCCGCCAAGCGTACGGACGAGCTGATCCCGCTGTGCCACCCGCTGCCGATCTACCGTGCCGACCTGCGCTTCGAGCTGGGCGAAGGCCAGGTGGACGTGATCAGCGAGGTCGAGACCATCGCTCCCACCGGCGTGGAGATGGAGGCGCTCACCGCCGCCAGCATCGCCGTGCTGACGCTCTACGACATGCTCAAGCCCTACTGCGAGCCCGAAGAGCTGGAGATGACCTCCTGCAAGCTGCTGCTGAAGAAGGGCGGCAAGTCGCAATTCCGCCGCAAGCTGCGCGTGCCGGCCACGGCCGCGGTGATCGTGCTGTCCGACACCGTCTCGGCGAAGAAGAAGCCGGACACCGCCGGCGCCGGCGTGCGTGACGATCTCGCCGCCGCGGGCTTCGATCCGCTCAGCTACGAGATCCTGCCGGACGAGCCGGACCAGCTGCTGGCCAGCGTCAAGGCCAAGATTAACCAGGGCGTGGACCTGATCGTCACCGTCGGCGGCACCGGCATGGGCTCGCGTGACATCACCGTGGACACGCTCAAGCCGCTGATCACCCGCGAACTGCCGGGCATGATGGAAGCGGCCCGCGCCTTCGGCCAGCGCCGCACGCCCTTCGCGCTGATGTCGCGCGGCGTCGCCGGCTTCATCGGCAACAGCCTGCTGATCACCTGCCCCGGCTCGCGCCGCGGCGCACTGGAAACCCTGGCGCCGCTGTTGCCCGGCCTGGTGCACATCTTCGAGGTCTGCCGTCACGACAAGCCGCATCCCGGCGGCTACACCATGGACATCCGCTGATGGCGCATGACTGCGGCGACGTCGCGCACGGCGGCAAGTCGCCGCTGCTGCCACTGGAGGCCGCGCTCGCGGTCTACGGCGAGCGCATCCAGCCCCTGCCCGCCCAGCGCGGCCCGGTGCATGAATCCCTGGGCCGCGTGCTGGCCGAGCCGGCGGCCTCCGCCGTGGACCTGCCGCTGTTCACGCAGAGCGCGGTGGACGGCTACGCCCTGCGTAGCGCCGACGCCGCACAAGCCTTGCGCGTCACCGGCGAGATCGCCGCGGGCGATGCCGCCAAGTTGTCCGTGGGCCCCGGCGAGGCCCTGCGCATCTTCACCGGCGGCGCGCTGCCGGCCGGCGCCGACACCATCGCGCGCCAGGAGATCGTCCAGCGCCAAGGCGACACGATCCGCCTGACCGAGCCGCTGGGCGCCAACGTCGATATCCGCCACCGCGGCGAAGAAATCCGCAGCGGCGATCCCATCTCCCCCGCCGGCCGGCGCCTGCATTCCGGCCTGCTGGCCGCGCTGGCCATGGCCGGCGTGCAGCAGGTGGCGACCCGGCCGCGCCCTCGCGTGGCCGTGCTGGTCACCGGCAACGAGGTCGCCAAACCCGGCGAGGCGCTGGCCCCCGGCCAGATCCACGACGCCAACGGCCCGCTCTGCGCTGGCTGGCTGGCCGAGCGCGGCTACCCGCTGGCGATGCTGCGCTACGTGCCCGACAGCCTGGAGGCGGTCACCGCCGCCCTGCAGGAGGCCGCGGCCTGCGCCGACCTGGTCATCACCTCCGGTGGCGTCTCGGTGGGCGACCACGACCACCTGCCGGCCGCCGCCAAGGCCGCCGGCTTCGAGAAAGTGTTCTGGAAAGTCGCGCAGAAGCCCGGCAAGCCGATCTGGTACGGCATGCGCGGCAACCGGCCCCTGCTGGCCCTGCCCGGCAACCCCGGCGCCGTGCTGATCGGCCTGCACGTGCACGTGATCCGCGCGCTGCAATTGCTGGAGGGCATCGACACCCCCGCGCCGCTGTGGCGGGAGGCCGCGCTGGCCGTGGACTTCCGCGCCGATCGCGTGCGCGACAGCCTGCTGCGCGTCACCGTGGGCCAGGACGAAGCCGGCCGCGTGGTGCTGGGCAAGCTCGGCAAGCAGGATTCGCACATGCTCAGCAATCTCGCCCGCGCCGACGCGCTGGCCTGGCTGCCGGCCAGCGAGCAGCCGCTGGCGGCAGGCACACGGGTGCGCTGGATCGCGCTCTGACCCGAAACACAGTTTCCCGGCCGTTCGTGCTGAGCCTGTCGAAGCAGGAACGGTCCGCGCGCCAAGCCGTCCACCCTTCGACAAGCTCAGGGCGAACGTCTCGGATCAGGGTAAGCCGGTATAGCGGGTGCGGGCCTGCTAGGCGGCGCGCAGATCCGAGGTCTTGCGCGCGTAGGACGCCAGGAATTCCATCTGGTCAGCCAGGATGCGGCGGTTCTGCAGGATCAGGTACTCCGCCAGGTTCGGCGTATACGGCACCGCCAGCAGCTTCATGCCGGCTTCCTCGGGGGTGCGGTCGTCCTTGCGCTGGTTGCAGTGGCGGCAGGCCGTCACGCAGTTCTCCCAGGCAGAGGCACCGCCGCGCGAGGCCGGCATGATGTGGTCGCGGGTCAGCTGGGATGCGCCGAACTGCTGGCCGCAGTACAGGCAAAGGTTGCGGTCGCGCTGGAACAGGGTGCGGTTGGTCAGCAGCGGCACGCCCTTCTCGAAGCGGCGCGACTTGTCGGCGACGGCGATGATCGAGCCGATCTCCATGCTGGAGCGGCGTCCGGTGGCGGCGCAGATGCCGCCAAAGATCGTGAAGCGCTCTTCCCCGGCCTCCCAGCGCACGCGGTCGCGAGCGTAGAGGGTGACGGCGGTCTGCCAGCGGACCCATGAAACCGGGAGCCCGCCGACATCCAGCTTGAGGATGGCGGGGATCGTCTCCATGAAAAATACCTACTCCGGCGGTCTTCCCTGCATGCGAAGACCGTCTATGGATTCAGCGCATTGGATACCAGAAACATTAAAGCTTTTTGAACAGTAGCCCCTGTTCCCTGCCCGCGCAAGCCGCGGCACCCGATCCGGCAAGCAAATTGCTTGACGTGCGGGGCCTTAACCACGAATGTAGCGCGCATCTGCGGCGCCGCAGGGCGCCCGGTTCCAAACATCTCCAGGAGTCGCTTCATGAAATCGCAAAGCGCCGCGGTTATCCTCTCCCTCTGTGCCCTGCTGGCCGCCTGCGGCAACAAGGACAAGGACGCCGCCGCCCCGGCCGGCGCTGCAGCCCCGGCGGCGGCTCCGGCCTCCAAGTCGCTCAATGTCTACAACTACTCGGACTACATCGCCGAGGACGTGATCCCCGGCTTCGAGGCCAAGTCCGGCGTCAAGGTGACCTACGACGTCTATGACAGCGACGAGGTGGTGGAGGCCAAGCTGCTGGCTGGCTCCACCGGCTACGACATCGTGGTGCCCACGCTGAACTTCTTCGGCCGCCAGATCCAGGCCGGCGTGTTCCTGAAGCTGGACAAGGCCAAGATCCCCAACCTGGCCAACCTCAACCCGGACTGGATGCAGCGCATCGCCCAGCAGGACCCGGGCAACCAGTACGGCGTGCCCTACATGAGCGGCACCACCGGCATCGGCTACAACGTCGACAAGGTCAAGAAAGCCTTCGGTAACCTCGACGTGGTCAACAGCTGGGACCTGGTCTTCAAACCCGAGAACATCTCCAAGCTCAAGTCCTGCGGCGTGACGCTGCTCGACACGCCCTCCGACCTGATCCCCATCGCCCTGCACTACCTGGGCGAGAACCCCAACAGCGCCGACCCGAAGGTGATCGACAAGGCCGCCGTGCTGCTGAAGAGCATCCGCCCCTACATCCAGAACTTCCACTCCTCGCAGCTGGTGGGCGCGCTGGCCAACGGCAACACCTGCCTGGTGGTGGCCTGGTCGGGCGACGTGATCCAGGCGCGCGACCGCGCCGAGGAAGCCAAGAACGGCGTCAACATCGGCTACTCCATTCCCAAGGAAGGCGCGCCGCAGTGGTTCGACATGCTGGCCATCCCCAAGGACGCCAAGAACGTGGACAACGCCTACGCCTTCATCAACCACCTGCTGGACCCGAAGGTGGCAGCCTCCAACACCAACTTCATCCACTACGCCAACCCGGTACCGTCCTCGCTGCCGGACGTCAGCGAAGACATCCGCACCGACACCACCATCTACCCTCCGGCCGAGGTCGCCGCCAAGCTGTTCACCTACGCGGTGGTGCCGCCCGAGGTGGACCGCCAGTACACCCGCATCTGGACCGAACTGAAGACCGGCAAGTAAGGGGGCTGCCATGGGTGCTCCCGCGCCGGACAAGGACGCCAGCAAGGTCGGCTACCTGCGCATCCAGGAGGTGCGCAAGGAGTTCGACGGCTTCGTCGCGCTGGAGGACGTGAGCCTCAGCATCAACCGCGGCGAGATCTTCGCCCTGCTGGGCGGCTCCGGCAGCGGCAAGTCCACGCTGCTGCGCTGCCTGGCCGGCTTCGAGACGCCCACCGGGGGACATATCCTGCTGGATGGCCAGGCACTGGGTGACACGCCGCCCTACGAGCGGCCGATCAACATGATGTTCCAGTCCTATGCGCTGTTCCCGCACATGACGGTGGAGCAGAACATCGCCTTCGGCCTGAAGCAGGACAAGCTGCCCAAGGAACAGATCCGCCGCCGCGTGGAAGAGATGCTGGACTTGGTCAAGCTGGAGAAGCTGGCCAGGCGCAAGCCGCACCAGCTCTCCGGCGGCCAGCAGCAGCGCGTGGCGCTGGCCCGCTCGCTGGCCAAGGGGCCCAAGCTCCTGCTGCTGGACGAGCCCATGGGCGCGCTGGACAAGCAGCTGCGCACGCAAATGCAGCTGGAGCTGGTGGAGATCATCGAGACCTCCGGCGTCACCTGCGTGATGGTCACCCACGACCAGGAAGAGGCCATGACCATGGCCACGCGTATCGCCCTGATGGAGAACGGCCGCATCCGCCAGGTCGGCACGCCCGACGAGATCTACGAGCAGCCCACCAGCCGCTTCTCGGCCAGCTTCATCGGCTCGGTCAACCTGATCGAGGGCGTCGTGAAGGACGACGAGGCCGACTTCGTCACCATCAGCACCCCGGCCTTCCCGGAGCTGATCTACGTCGGCCACGGCATCTCCGGCTTCGAGGGCCAGGAAGTGGCCTTCGCCCTGCGCCCGGAGAAGCTGCGCATCGGCAAGAAGGAGCCGGAGCAGCGCTACAACAAGGCCAAGGGCGTGATCCAGGACATCGCCTATCTCGGCAGCCACTCGGTCTATCACGTGCGCCTGCCGGACGGCTTCAAGTTCATGGCCAACTTCACCAACCGCCACCGCTGGGACAGCGACAACCTCACCTGGTACGACGAGGTCTGGGTGTCCTGGGGCGAGGAAGACGGCGTGGTGCTGAGCTCGTGAACGAGGAGCTGCGCGCCGCGCTGCGCCGCTGGGCGCCGCAGCCCCGCTGGGCCGTGATCGCCGGGCCCTACCTCTGGCTGATCCTGTTCTTCGCGATCCCGTTCCTGATCGTGCTGAAGATCTCGTTCACGCGCATGGCCATCGCCATGCCGCCGTACACGCCGGTGCTGGAGTACATCGACAACGCGCTGACGCTGCGCCTGAACCTGGCCAACTACCTCAAGCTGGTCAGCGACTCGCAGTACGTGGTGGCCTACCTCAGCTCGGTCAAGATAGCCGCCATCTCCACCCTGCTGTGCCTGCTGATCGGCTACCCGATGGCCTACTCCATCGCACGCATGAGCCCCTCCGCGCGCAACATCGCGCTGATGCTGGTGATCCTGCCGTCCTGGACCTCCTTCCTGATCCGCGTCTACGCCTGGATCGGCATCCTCGACGGCAACGGCATCCTCAACCGCCTGCTGATGGGCATGGGCCTGGTCAGCGAGCCGCTGCAGATCCTCTATACCCCGGCGGCGGCCTACATCGGCATCGTCTACTGCTACCTGCCGTTCATGATCCTGCCGCTGTACGCCACCCTGGTGAAGCTCGACCACCGCCTGCTGGAGGCCGCCTACGACCTGGGCGCACGGCCGTGGCAGGCCTTCTGGCGCATCACCTGGCCGCTGTCGCGCGCCGGCGTGATCGCCGGCTGCATGCTGGTGATGATCCCCGCCATCGGCGAGTTCGTGATCCCCGAGATGCTCGGCGGACCGGACACCCTGATGATCGGCCGCGTGCTGTGGAGCGAGTTCTTCAACAACCGTGACTGGCCGGCCGCCGCGGCCGTGGCCACCGTGCTGCTGCTCCTGCTGCTGATCCCCATCGTGATCTTCAACCGCCAGCAGCAGCGGCAGATGGAGGCCCGATGAAGGCCACCCCCGGGCAGCGCTGGGCGGGGCGGTCGGTCCTGCTGCTGGGCTTCGCCTTCCTGTACCTGCCGATCGTGCTGCTGATGGTCTACTCGTTCAACGAGTCGCGCCTGGCCACGGTCTGGTCCGGCTTCTCCACCAAGTGGTACGGCGAGCTGTTCCGCGACCGCCAGATCCTGGCCGCCGCCTGGGTCAGCCTCAAGATCGCGTTCTGGACCGCCTGCGCCTCCACCGTGCTCGGCACCATGGCCGCCCTGGTGATGACGCGCTTCCACCGCTTTCCCGGCAAGACCGCCTTCGGCGCGCTGATCACCGCCCCGCTGGTGATGCCCGAGGTGATCCTGGGCCTGTCGATCCTGCTGATGCTGGTCTCCGCCGGCGCCATGCTGGGCGTGCCCTCCAAGGGCGTGATCGCGATCTGGATCGCCCATGTCACGCTGACGCTGTCCTTCGTCACCGTGGTGGTGTCCTCGCGCCTGCAGGAACTGGACCGCTCCCTGGAAGAAGCCGCGATGGACCTGGGCGCCAACCGCCTCAAGGTGTTCTTCCTGATCACCCTGCCGATCATCGCCCCGTCCCTGGTGTCCGGCTGGCTGCTGGCCTTCACCCTGTCGCTGGACGACGTGGTGATCGCCAGCTTCCTCGCCGGCCCGGACTCCACCACCCTGCCGATCAAGGTCTTTTCGTCCGTGCGCCTGGGCCTGAGCCCCAAGATCAACGCCTTGGCGACCCTGATGATCCTGATCGTGTCGCTGGGCGTGGTGGTGGGGTGGTGGCTGACGACGAGAAGGGAGCGGGAAGGCAAACCAACCTGACCTCGTTGCCCCCGAAGAAATCCGAAAGCTTTCAATGCTTTTCGCGATACATAATCACGCTTTACGTTATTAACGCACGGCGTTATTATATGCCATGATTAGGTCGTTCAAGTGCGCCGACACGGAAAGGCTGTTCAACCGCCATCGCGTGCGCCGCTTCGTCAACTTCGAAGCTGGGGCGCGACGCAAGCTGGAACAGTTGCATCAATCGGAAAGACTCGATGACCTGAGAGTGCCTCCGGGCAACCGGCTGGAGGCCTTGAGAGGCAACCGTAACGGCCAGCACAGCATCCGTATCAACGACCAGTTCCGTGTGTGCTTCCGCTGGAACGATGGCGCCGCCGAAGACGTCGAGATTGTGGACTATCACTGAAGGAGGATCCCATGCCCAAGCTTGCACCCATCACCCCTGGCGAGATTCTCCTGGAAGAATTCCTCAAGCCGATGGAGATCAGCCAGTATCGCCTTGCCAAGGAGCTCGGCGTGCCTGCCCAGCGCATCGGCGAGATCATCGCCGGCCGCCGCGCGATCACGGCCGATACCGACCTTCGCCTGTGCCGCTTCTTCGGCCTGTCGGATGGCTACTGGCTGCGTGGCCAGGCCCGCTATGACACCGAAATAGCGAAGGACGCCATGTCCAAGACACTAGCCAAGATCAAGCCTTGGGCGGGGAACAAGGCGGCTTAGCTTGAAGGCGCAGTAGGGCGGGAAAGCGCATCCCGCCTGGAGGAGCAGCCCGAAGGCGGGATGCGCTGCGCTTTCCCGCCCTACGCTTCAAGAATTTCGGCCTGGTCAATCGACTATCTCGGTCGGCCGGTCCCGCGACGACCTGCAGACCGAATCGGGTCCACCCCAAGCCCTTGAACCCGCCCGCAAAGCCACCAGATTCAGGTCAGTACCATTCAACTGAGTGACCCTTGCCATGCGCATGGACAAACTGACCAGCCGCTTCCAGCAGGCCCTTGCCGACGCCCAGTCCCTGGCCGTGGGCCGCGACAACCCGCATATCGACCCCGCGCACCTGCTGCTGGCCCTGCTCGACCAGGACGGGGGCTCCACCCTGCCCCTGTTGCAGCGCGGCGGGGTCAATGCCGACCTGCTGCGCACCCGCCTCTCGCGGGCCGTGGAGCAACTGCCCAAGCTGGGCCAGGCCACCGGCGAGGTGAGCGTGGGCCCGGACCTGTCGCGCCTGCTGAACCTGACCGACAAGCTGGCCCAGCAGAAGAAGGACCAGTTCATCTCCAGCGAGCTGTTCGTGCTGGCCGCGGTGGACGACAAGGGCTCCACGGGTGACGCGCTGCGCGCCGCCGGCGCCCGCAAGGAACTGCTGGAGAAGGCCATCGAGCAGGTGCGCGGCGGCCAGAAAGTGGACTCGGAGAACGCCGAGGACAATCGCCAGGCGCTGCAGAAGTACACCATCGACCTCACCGCCCGCGCCCAGGCCGGCAAGCTGGACCCGGTGATCGGCCGCGACGAGGAGATCCGCCGCGTCATCCAGGTGCTGAGCCGCCGCACCAAGAACAACCCGGCCCTGATCGGCGAACCCGGCGTGGGCAAGACCGCCATCGTGGAAGGCCTGGCCTCGCGCATCGTCAACGGCGAGGTGCCGGAGTCCCTGAAGAACAAGCGCGTGCTGACGCTGGACCTGGGCGCGCTGATCGCCGGCGCCAAGTTCCGCGGCGAGTTCGAGGAGCGCCTCAAGAGCGTGCTCAACGAGCTGGCCAAGGACCAGGGCAGCGTGATCCTGTTCATCGACGAGATCCACACCCTGGTCGGCGCCGGCAAGGCCGACGGCGCGATGGATGCCGGCAACATGCTCAAGCCCGCGCTGGCGCGCGGCGAGCTGCATTGCGTGGGCGCCACCACGCTGGACGAATACCGCAAGTACATCGAGAAGGACGCGGCGCTGGAGCGCCGCTTCCAGAAGGTGCTGGTGGGCGAGCCCAGCGTGGAGGACACCATCGCGATCCTGCGCGGCCTCAAGGAGCGCTACGAGGTGCACCACGGCGTGGACATCACCGACGGCGCGCTGATCGCCGCGGCCAAGCTGTCGCACCGCTACATCACCGACCGCAACCTGCCGGACAAGGCCATCGACCTGATGGACGAGGCCGCCTCGCGCATCCGTATCGAGATCGACTCCAAGCCCGAGGCGCTGGACCGCCTGCATCGCCGCCTGATCCAGCTCAAGATCGAGCGCGAGGCGCTGAAGAAGGAAAGCGACGAGGGCGCACGCCGCTCGCTGGCCGAGCTTGAGAAGAACATCGCCGGCCTGGAGCGCGAGTACTCCGACCTGGAAGAGAAGTGGAAGGCCGAGAAGGCCTCCGTCGCCGGCTCGGCCGGCGTCAAGGAGGAACTGGAGCGGGCCCGCCTGGACCTGGAGGCCGCGCGCCGCGCGGGTGACCTGCAGCGCATGGCGGAACTTCAGTACGGCCGTATCCCGGAGTTGGAGCGCCGTGCGGCGCAGGCCAGCGCCGCGCCCGAGGGTGCGCCCAAGAAATTCGAGCTGCTGCGCAACTCGGTGACCGAGGACGAGATCGCCGAGATCGTCGGCCGCTGGACCGGCATCCCCGTGTCCAAGCTGCTGGAGGGCGAGCGCGAGAAGCTGCTGCGCATGGAGGACGAGCTGCACCAGCGCGTGGTGTCGCAGGACGAGGCAATCAGCGCCGTATCCAATGCCATCCGCCGCTCGCGCGCCGGCCTGTCGGACCCCAACAAGCCGATCGGCTCCTTCCTGTTCCTGGGCCCCACGGGCGTGGGCAAGACCGAGTTGTGCAAGGCGCTGGCCAATTTCCTCTTCGACACCGAGGAAGCGATGGTGCGCGTCGACATGTCTGAGTTCATGGAACGCCACTCGGTGTCGCGCCTGATCGGCGCGCCGCCGGGCTACGTCGGCTATGACGAGGGCGGCTACCTGACCGAGGCGGTGCGGCGCCGGCCCTACTCCGTGATCCTGCTCGACGAGGTCGAGAAGGCGCATGCGGACGTGTTCAACGTGCTGCTGCAGGTGCTGGACGACGGCCGCCTGACCGACGGCCAGGGCCGCACCGTGGATTTCCGCAACACCGTGCTGGTGATGACCTCCAACCTCGGCTCGCAGATGATCCAGGAGATGCTCGGCAAGCCCGACCAGGGCCGCCCCGAGTACGACGTGATCAAGGAAGCCGTGATGGGCGTGGTCGGCAGCCACTTCCGGCCGGAGTTCATCAACCGCATCGATGAGGCGGTGGTGTTCCACCCGCTGGGCGCCGCGCAGATCCGCGCCATCGCCAAGTTCCAGACCGCGCGCGTCACCCAGCGCCTGGCGGAGCGCGGCATCGGCCTGGAGTTCAGCGACGCGGCCCTGGACCTGCTGGCCGAGGCCGGCTACGACCCGGTCTACGGCGCCCGCCCGCTCAAGCGCGCGATCCAGGCCCTGGTCGAGAACCCGCTGGCGCGGGAAATCCTCGATGGGCGGTTCGCGACCGGCGATCGGGTGAAGGTGGAGTCGGCGGACGGGAAGCTGACGTTCGCGCGCTGAGCCGATCTGTCCCCTCGCCCGCTTGCGGGAGAGGGTGGCCCGGAGGGCCGGGAGAGGGTTTCTGTGAAACTGCACGAAAGCTGACCCAAGCCCGGTTCTACAGAAACCCTCTCCCCTACCCCTCTCCCGTCCCACGGGGATTTCCTCCGGTCACAAGCGGGCGAGGGAACAAAACAGCCGAATCCCGCCTCAGCCTCGCTGGGGCGGGATTTGCCGTTTCGGGAACATAGGCACCCTTCGGCTGTCAGGGTTACAATGCAAATCATTCTTATCTAGCTGCCGCTAACCGAACATGACCCTGTCCGAGCTGCCTCGCAACACTCCCGCCGTCGTGGTCGGAGTCCAGGATGTCTCGGCCGGCGATCCCATCGCCGTGCGCCTGCGGGAGCTGGGCTTCGTGGCCGGCGAGCCGGTGCGGGTCACTGCGCAGGGCCCGGCGGGCCGCGAGCCGCTGCTGGTGCAGATCGGCTACACCCGCTTCGCGCTGCGCCGCGCCGAGGCGGCGCGCGTATCGGTGAAGCTGGCGGAGGCCCAGGCATGAGCGAGGCCGCCCTGCGCATCGCCCTGGTGGGCAACCCCAACTGCGGCAAGACCGCGCTGTTCAACCGCCTGACCGGCAGCCGCCAGAAGGTGGCGAACTACGCCGGCGTCACCGTGGAGCGCAAGGAAGGCCGCTTCGCCGCGCCCTCCGGCCGCCATATCCAGGTGCTGGACCTGCCGGGCGCCTACAGCCTGGCCGCCACCAGCCCCGACGAGGCGGTCACCCGCGACGTCTGCCTGGGCCGCTTCGAGGGCGAGGCGCGCCCGGACCTGCTGGTCTGCGTGGTGGACGCCACCAACCTGCGCCTGCACCTGCGCTTCGTGCTGGAACTGCAGCGCCTGGGCCTGCCGATGCTGCTGACCCTGAACATGTGCGACGCCGCCGAGCGCCGCGGCATCCGCATCGACGTGGCCAAGCTGCAGGAAGGCCTCGGTATCCCGGTGGTGCAGACCGTCGCCGTGCGCCGCAACGGCGCCGAGGCGCTGGTGAAGCAGCTCGACGGCCAGATGCCGCCGCTGCCGGCACCCCTGCCGGAAGGCGCCGACCTGCACGCCGAGGTCAGCCGCCTGCTGTCCTCGGCGGTGAGCGTGCCGGAACGCACCGCGCGCATCGACGACGCCATCGACCGCGTCGTGCTGCACCCGGTGTTCGGCCTCGCCATCCTCACGGTGCTGATGTTCACCATCTTCCAGGCCGTGTTCTCCTGGGCCGGGCCGATCATGGACAGCATCGACGTCGGCGCCGCCTGGCTGGGCGGTGCGCTGGGCGAGGCCATGCCCGAGGGCCTGCTGAAGAGCCTGGTGGTGGACGGCATCGTCGCCGGCCTGGGCGGCGTGATCATCTTCCTGCCGCAGATCCTGATCCTGTTCCTGTTCATCCTGCTGCTGGAAGAGTCCGGCTACCTGCCGCGCGCAGCCTTCCTGCTGGACCGCATGATGGTCGGCGCCGGCCTCACTGGCCGCAGCTTCATCCCGCTGCTGTCCAGCTTCGCCTGCGCGATCCCCGGCGTCATGGCCGCGCGGACGATCCAGGACCCGCGCGACCGCCTCGCCACGATCCTGGTGGCGCCACTGATGACCTGCTCCGCGCGCCTGCCGGTCTATGCCCTGCTGATCGCCGCCTTCATCCCCGAGCAGTCCGTGGGCATCTTCAACCTGCAGGGCCTGGTGCTGTTCGGGCTCTACGCCGCCGGCATCCTCAGCGCGCTGATCGTGGCCTACGTCATGAAGTGGCTGCGCCGTGACCACAGCGAGCATTCGCTGCTGCTGGAACTGCCGAGCTACCGCCTGCCCAACCCGGCCGACATCGCCATCGGCCTCTGGGAACGCGCCAGCATCTTCCTCAAGCGCGTGGGTACCCTGATCCTGGCGCTGTCGATCCTGCTGTGGTTCCTGTCCACCTTCCCGGCGCCTCCGGCCGGCGCCACCGGCGCGGCGATCGACTACAGCCTGGCCGGCATGATCGGCAAGTGGATGCAGCCCTTCTTCGCCCCCATCGGCTTCAACTGGCAGATCTGCATCGCGCTGATCCCGGGCCTGGCCGCCCGCGAGGTCGCGGTGAGCGCCCTGGGCACGGTCTACGCCCTGTCCGCCACGGTGGAGGACCCCGGCACCACGCTGATGCCGATCATCGCCAGCCAGTGGAGCCTGGCCACGGCCCTGTCGCTGCTGGCCTGGTACGTCTACGCCCCGCAGTGCCTGGCCACCCTGGCCACCATCCGCCGCGAAGGCGGCGGATGGCGGGTCATGGCCATCGCCACGGGCTATCTGTTCGCCCTGGCCTACCTGGCCTCGTTCATCACCTACCAGGTCACCCTGGCGCTAACGAGCTGACGCATGACGGCCTACGCCCTGTTCGAGCTCGCGGTGATCGTCGGCGCCCTGCCGCTGAGCCTGTGGGTCGTACTGGGCAAGCTGGCGCCGCAGTGGCGTGCGGGCCTGGTGGCGCGCCTGCGCGGCCAGCCCGCGCCCGAGCCCGGCTCCGCCGGGGGCTGCGGCAGCTGCAACAGCTGCGGCAGTTGCGACACGCCCAAGGCCGCCGCCAAGGACGAGAAGCCGGTCAAGTTCCATCGGCACTAGACCTGTAGGAGCGAGCTTGCTGGCGACTCTGGCCAAGAGGTCGCCAGCAAGCTGGCTCCTACCCCCGCACATGAGATAATTGCGGGCTCTGCTTGTCCAACCCGTTGTCATGACCGCTGATTTGACCGCCCCTACCCCCCTCTCCAGCGCCGCCCAGGCGCTGGCCGCCGTGGAACTGGCGCTGGGCCATGACGGCCCCGTGGTGGTGCTGGCGGGCAACGAGCAGCAGGCCCACCGCCTGGAAGAGGACCTGCGCTTCTTCCTCTCCGGCCGCCTGCCGCTGTTGCACCTGCCGGACACGGAGGTCCTGCCCTACGACCAGTTCTCGCCGCACCAGGAGATCCTGTCGGACCGCCTGCGCGCGCTGGCACGGCTGCCGGAACTGCAGCGCGGCATCCTGCTGGCGACCGCCGATGCGCTGATCTACCGCCTGCCCCCGCGCGACTGGCTGTCCGGGCGCAGCTTCCAGCTCGGCGTCGGCGACAAGCTGGACCCGCTGGCCTTCCGCGAGCGCCTGGTGGCCTCCGGCTACCAGTCCGTCTCCGAGGTGCAGACCCAGGGCGAGTTCGCCGTGCGCGGCGCCCTGGTGGACCTGTTCCCCATGGGCAGCAACACGGCCTTCCGCATCGACCTGTTCGACGACGAGATCGAGACGATCCGCAGCTTCGACCCGGAAACCCAGCGTAGCCTCGACAAGGTGGAAGAGATCCGCCTGCTGCCGGCTCGCGAGTTCCCCACCGACCGCGAGGGCATCGAGACCTTCCGCCGCCGCTACCGCGAATACTTCCCCGGTGACCCGGCGCGCTCGCAGATCTACGCCGAGGTCAGCCGCAAACTGATGCCGGGCGGTATCGAGGCCTACCTGCCGCTGTTCTTCAACCATACCCATGGACTGCTCGATTACCTGCCGCCCGGCTCGATCCTGATGCCGGTGGCGGACCTGGAGCAGGCGCTGCAGACCGACTGGCAGCAGATCGAGGAGCGCTACGAGCGCTACCGCGGCGACATCGAGCGGCCGCTGCTGAAGCCGGTGGACCTCTACCAGGAGCCGGCCCAGGCCTTGCGCGAGATGGCGCTGTACGAAACCCGCCGCGCCGGGATCGACGCCTCCCCTCCACCCGCCGGCGTCGACGACCTGCGCGCCTGGCTGAAGCAGACCACCGCGCGCGTGCTGTTCGTGGCGGAGTCCCCCGGCCGCCGCGAGGCGGTGCTGGCCTGGCTCAAGCCCCTGGGCCTGCAGACGCGCGAATACAAGGACTGGGCCGAGTTCGCGGCCGACGGCAAGCGTTACGGCATCGTGCTGGGCCCGCTGCAGGACAGCTTCCGCTATGCGGGCGACAGCGTCGCCATCATCTCCGAGTCGCAGCTGTTCGGCTCCCGCGCGCCGATGCACACGCGCCGCGGCCGCGCCAAGATCCGCGACCCGGAAACCATCCTGCGCGATCTCTCCACGCTCTCCATCGGCTCGCCGGTGGTGCACGTGCAACACGGCGTGGGTCGCTATCGCGGGCTCGAGAAGCTCGATGCCGGCGGCATCGTCGCCGAGTACCTGCTGCTGGAATACGCCGACGGCAAGCGCTACGTGCCGGTGGGCTCGCTGAACCTGATCCACCGCTACACCGGCAGCGAGGACGACAAGGCACCGCTGCATGCGCTGGGCTCGGAGCGCTGGTCCAAGGCCCAGGCCAAGGCGCGCGAGAAGGCGGCGGACGTGGCGGCGGAGTTGCTGCAGATCCAGGCGCGCCGCGCCGCCAAGCCGGGCATGGCGCTGGAGTTCGACGACGACGAATACGCCCGCTTCTGCGACAGCTTCCCGTTCACGCCGACGGCCGACCAGCAGAAGGCCATCGACGCCGTGCTGGACGACCTGCGCAGCGAGAAGACCATGGACCGCGTGGTCTGCGGCGACGTCGGCTTCGGCAAGACCGAGGTGGCGCTGCGCGCCTGCTTCGCCGCCGCCCGCGCCGGCCGCCAGGTCTGCATGTTGGCACCGACCACGCTGCTGGCCGAGCAGCATGCCAAGAACTTTGCCGACCGCTTCGCCGGCTGGCCGATCCGTGTCGGCAGCCTGTCGCGCATGCGCACGCAGAAAGAACAGACGGCGATGCTCAAGGAGCTGGAGAGCGGCGCCCTGGACATCGTGATCGGCACGCACCGACTGCTGCAGCCGGACGTGAAGTTCAAGAACCTGGGCCTGGTGGTGGTGGACGAGGAGCACCGCTTCGGCGTGCGCCACAAGGAGGCGCTGAAGAACCTGCGCGCCGAGGTGGACCTGCTGACGCTGACCGCCACGCCGATCCCGCGTACGCTCAACATGTCGCTGGCCGGCCTGCGCGACCTCTCCATCATCGCCACGCCGCCACCATCGCGCATCGCCATCAAGACCGCCGTGCACGAGTGGAACAACACGCTGGTGTACGAGGCCTGCCTGCGCGAGCTGCGTCGCGGCGGGCAGGTCTACATCCTGCACAACGAGGTCAAGGACATCGAGCCGTTCTCGCGCAGCATCCAGGAACTGGTGCCCGAGGGCCGCGTGCGCTACGCCCACGGCCAGATGCGCGAGCGCGAGCTGGAACAGGTGATGCTGGATTTCTACCACCAGCGCTTCAACATCCTGATCGCCACCACGATCATCGAGTCCGGCATCGACGTGCCGACCGCCAACACCATCGTCATCGACCGCGCCGATACCCTGGGCCTGGCCCAGCTGCACCAGCTGCGCGGCCGCGTCGGCCGCTCGCACCACCGCGCCTACGCGTATCTCATGGTGCCGTCCAAGCGGTCACTGTCTGCCGACGCGCAGAAGCGACTGGACGCCATCGAGACCCTGGGCGACCTGGGCTCGGGCTTTGCGCTGGCCACGCACGACCTGGAGATCCGCGGTGCCGGCGAACTGCTGGGCGAAGACCAGACCGGCCAGATCGAGGAAGTGGGCTTCACGATGTACGCCGACCTGCTGGCGCGCGCCGTCAAGGCGATCCGGTCTGGCAAGATCGACGACAGCCCTTTCGGCCGCTCCGACTGCGAGGTGGACCTGGGCGCCTCGGCCCTGATCCCGGACGACTACATCCCCGACGTGCACGCGCGCCTGACGCTGTACAAGCGCATCGCGGAAGCCGGCACGGATTCAGAGCTGGATGAGCTGAAGGTGGAGATGATCGACCGCTTCGGCCTGCTGCCGCAGGCGGCGGAGCGCCTGTTCGACGCCACGCGCCTGCGCATCGCGGCACAGGTACTGGGCCTGTCGCGGCTGCGTGCCGGCGCACGCTCGGCCGCCTTCGATTTCGGCCCGCAGACGACGATCGACCCGGTGAAGATGATCAAGCTGATCCAGACCCAGCCCAAGCACTGGAAACTGGAAGGCCAGAAGCGCCTGCACTGGTACGCCAACCTGGAGAAGGTCGAGGAGCGGGCGGAGCAGTTGCTGAAGGCGATGGCGTTGCTGAAGTAGCGCACCGCTTCCCTCTCTCGTAAACGGGAGAGGGACTGAGGGAGAGGGTTACAAGCAGTGGGGCCATCCATGGCGAGACTTCAATTAACTGAATGAGCCCCTGGGCGGCCATCCATGGCCGCCCGTGATCCATCGCAGGCGATGACATTCAGTCATCGCCAAAGCGCGATGAATCACCCTCTCCCGCCCTTCGGGCACCCTCTCCCGCAGGCGGGAGAGGGGAAAGCATCAGACTACCGCCAGCCGCTCCCGCGCGCCCCGATACTCACCCTTCAAGCGATTCACCAACGCCTCTACCGTCTCGATCTGCTTGACCGCGCCGATCCCCTGGCCGCAGCCCCAGATGTCCTTCCAGGCCTTCTTGCCGACATCGCCGATCTCGCCGCTGGCGGCGGCGCCGAAGTCCATGTCGGCCGCACTGCCCTTCTCCAGCGCGTCCGGATTCAGGCCCGCATTGACGATGGAGGGGCGCAGGTAGTTGCCGTGCACGCCGGTGAAGAGGTTGGAGTAGACGATGTCGTCGGCGCCGCAGTCCACGATCATCTGCTTGTAGCGCACGTCGGCGTTGGCTTCCTGCGTGGCGATCAGCGCCGAGCCCATGTAGGCCAGGTCCGCGCCCATCGCCTGGGCCGCCAGGATGGCGTTGCCGTTGGCGATGGAGCCCGACAGCAGCAGTGGGCCGTCGAACCACTCGCGGATTTCCTGGATCAGCGCGAAGGGCGACAGCGTGCCGGCATGGCCGCCGGCGCCGGCGGCCACGGCGATCAGGCCGTCGGCGCCCTTCTCGATGGCCTTCTTCGCATGGGTGTTGTTGATGATGTCGTGCAGCACGATGCCGCCGTAGGAGTGCACCGCCTGGTTGACCTCGGGGCGCGCGCCAAGCGAGGTGATCACCACCGGCACCTTGTACTTCACGCAGACCTCGAGATCGTGCTGCAGGCGCGTGTTGGACTTGTGCACGATCTGGTTCACGGCATAGGGCGCGGCCGGCGTATCCGGGTGGGCCTGGTTCCAGGCGTCCAGTTCTTCGTTGATGCGCTTGAGCCAGACCTCGAGCTGGTCGGCGGGACGGGCGTTCAGCGCCGGGAAGGAGCCGATGACGCCGGCCTTGCACTGAGCGATCACCAAGTCCGGATTGGACACGATGAACAGCGGGGCGCCGACGACCGGCAGGCGAAGGTTCTTGAACTGGGCGGGAAGCGCCATGACATTCTCCATATGCAAGGTATTGCATATCCTTGCACGGACGAGGATCATATGCAATATGTTGCATATAAGGCCGCGCCGGAGCCCGCCATGTCCCTGAAGAACGCCATTCTCGTGCTGCTGGAGGGCAAGCCTGGCACCGGCTACGACCTCGCCCAGCGCTTCCGCGGCGGCATCGGCCAGTTCTGGACCGCCTCGCACCAGCAGATCTACCAGGAGCTCAAAGCCCTCGGGCAAGACGGGCTGGTGGAGTTCGAGCTGCAGGAGCAGGCCTCGCGGCCCGACCGCAAGCACTATCGCATCACGGCGCCGGGGCGCGCGGCGCTGAAGGACTGGCTGGAAGCCGGCTGGAAGCCGGAGCGGCTCAACAGCGCGGCGCTGGTGCGGATCTATGCGGCCTACCTGGCGGACCAGGGGCCGGTGCTGGCCGAGATCGAGCGTAACCTGGAAGAGAACCGCGCCAAGCTGGACGAGTACCTGGCACAAGAGGCCTCGCATCTCGCCCGCACCGGGCGCACCAGCCGCCGCCAGGCGCTGGTGTACGTATCGCTGCGCTTCGGCATCCGCCACCTGCGCAACTGGCTGGAATTGCTGGCCGAGGTGAGGGCGCTGCTGACGGAGGGACGAGTGCCGGATCGTCCGGCTTAGCCGCCCAGCAATTCCTCGAACGGCCGTGCCTTCGAGATGGCATGGCCCTGCACCCAGTCCACGCCGATGCCGCGCAGGGCATCGACCAGCTCCTGGTCTTCCACATGCTCGGCGATGGTCTTCAGTCCCATGTCGTGGCCGATGCGGTTGATCGCCTCGACCATGCCGCGATCCAGGCGATTGGCCTGCATGGAGCGCACGAAGCTGCCGTCGATCTTCAGGTAGTGCACCGGCAGGTTGCGCAGGTAGGAGAAGGACGCCATGCCGGAGCCGAAGTCGTCCAGTGCGAAGCGGCAGCCCAGCTCGGCCAGGCGCTCGATGAAGGCGCGGGCCTCGCTCAGGTGCGTGATCGCGGCGGTCTCGGTGATCTCGAAGCAGAGCTGCTGCGGCATCACGCCCGACTCGTGGATGCGATCCACCACGTAGTCCAGGAAGCGCCGGTCGCCGAGCGACAGGCCGGAGATGTTGAGCGCGTAGATGATGCCGTCATTGCGCCAGGCAATGCCGTCCAGCGCTGCATTGACCACCCAGCGGTCCAGCGCGCTCATCATGTAGTAGCGCTCGGCGGCGGCGATGAACTCTGCCGGCGGCTGGATCTCCCCGCGTTCACCGCGGATGCGCAGCAGCAACTCGCGGTAGACCACCTCGCCCAGGGCGTCGGCACGCACCACGTCCTCGTAGTAGAGGCTGAACTGGTTGTGGTCCAGGGCGCGGTTGATGCGCGCCACCATGCTCATCTGGTTGTAGCGGCGCGCGGCCTCGTCGTTGTCTTCCGCCAGGCGCACACGGTTGCGTCCGTCTTCCTTGGCGGCATGGCAGGCGGCGTCGGCCAGCGACATCGCCCGTGAGCTGTCCGGTGTGCGCGGATTGAGGGTCACCGCGCCCATGCTCGCGGTGGTGCCGAAACTCTGCCCTTCCCAGACGAAGCGATTGTTGCTGGCCGCTTCGAGCAGGCTTTCCAGCAGCGGCATGCCTTCCGACACGCGGATGTTTTCCAGCAGCACGCCGAACTCGTCGCCGCCCAGGCGCGCCAGGGCATCCTCGGGGCGCAGGGAGGCGCGGAAGACACCGGCGATCTGGCGCAGCATCTCGTCGCCAGCGAAATGGCCGTGGACGTCGTTGACGACCTTGAACTGGTCCAGGTCGATGTAGCACAGCAGGTGCTCGGAGCCTTCGCTGCGCGAGCGGGCCAGCGCCAGGTTGACGCGCCGCTCGAACTCGTCGCGATTCAGCAGGCCGGTGATCGGATCGTGCGTGCTGCGGTAGGCCAGTTCCTCCGACAGCAGGCTCATGCGGGTGTAGTCCTCGAACACCACCACCGCGCCGCTGATGTCGCCGTCGGCGCGCAGCAGCGCACCAGCCGAGCAGCGCAGGTTGAGGCGACGGCCGTCGCGGGTCAGCGACTGGTGCTCCGAGGAGATGCGCGCAGCGCCGCCCTGCAGGCACAGGCGCACGGGATTGCGCGAGGGGCCTTCCGGCGACATCAGGCGCAGTACGCGCTCATGCGTCTGCCCCAGCGCGCGGGCGCGGGGCCAGCCGGTCAGTTCTTCCGCGCGCTCGTTCATGCCGACGACCAGGCCCTGCTCGTCGGTCTCGATCACGCCCTCTCGCATCAGCGCCAGGCCAATGGCGCTGTAGCCGGCCTGCCCACCGCCGGTGGCAGCCAGGCTGGACTCGCCGCGGCGCTCGTGCAACTCGGCCACCAGGCAGCCAGCGTCCGGCGACGGCCGAGTCAGCACCAGGCGATGCGGCCGGGTCAGGGACCCCAGCTGCAGGCGCACGTCGAGCTCGCAGCGCCGGTCCACCGGCAGGGCCATGGCGGCCAGGATGGGTTCGCGGTCGTTGTAGTCGAACAGCTCCTCCAGCTTGCGCCCCTGGGGCGGCAGCTCGGGCACGCCCAGCAGGGCGGCCATGGCGTCATTGACGCAGAGGATGCGGCGGTCGGTATCCAGCAGCGCCGCCGGCAGGGCCGACAGGCGGAAGGCCGACAGGAAGAAGGCGCCCAGACGCTCGGAGTACACCCCCGCCCCACCCGCCAGCCGCAGTTCCCCCCGGTCGCCGGTGACGGCGGCCCGGGAAGCGGCAGGGTTTAGTCTATGGGGCGGCATGGAACGGGGCGCGGGACTCCTGCAGGTCTGGGGAGGATAGCGCAGCCAGACCGGAAGAGGACCCCCGAATCAGGGACTGGGTCACAACTTGGGCAGGGTCTCGGCGAGGGTGGCGCGTACCCGGCCCATACCGGTCTCGATGGACTGGTGGATCTCGGCATGGATGTCGCCCAGGCCCATGACGCCGGCAGCCCAGTTCACCGACACCGCCAGGCAGGCATAGTCCAGCTTGAGCTCGCGCGCCAGGGCGGCCTCCGGCATCCCGGTCATGCCCACCATGTCGCAGCCGTCGCGCTGCATGCGGCGGATCTCGGCGACCGATTCCAGACGCGGTCCCTGGGTCACGCCATGGACACCGGCGCCCATGGTGACGCCGGCGCGGCCGGCGGCCTCCAGCAGGGCCTGGCGCAGGCGTTCCGAATAGGGCTGGGTGAACTCGACGTGCTCCAGGCCCGAACCCTCGCGGCCGTCGGAATAGGTGTGCTCGCGGCCCCAGGTGTAGTCGATGATGTCCTGCGGCACCGCCACGGCACCCGGCTCGAACCACGGCGCGATGGCGCCGACCGCCGCGATGGCGACGATGCTCTGCACCCCGGCCTCGCGCAGGGCCCAGATGTTGGCGCGGTAGTTGATCGCATGCGGCGGCAGCTTGTGGCCCTCGCCATGGCGCGCCAGGAAGATCGCGCGGGTGCCGTAAACGCGACCCTCCAGCAGCGGCGCGCTGGGCGCGCCATAGGGCGTGGACAGCTCGATGCGGCGCTCGATCTCCAGGCCCGGCCACTGGTTCATGCCGGTGCCGCCGATCACGGCGATCTTGGTGCTCATTTACATTCCTCTTACAGCGTAGATCGCCGGCAGCTGCCGCCAGTATTCCTTGTAGTCCATGCCGCAGCCGAAGACGTAGCGGTCCACCAGCTGCAGGCCGATGAATTCGGCATGCGCCTCGGGCGCCCGGCGGTCATGGATTTTCTCCGCCAGCACGGCCACCTTGAGGCTGGCGGGCTGGAACTCGGCGAGTGCCTTGCGGATGGCCACCATCGTATGGCCCTCGTCGAGGATGTCGTCGATCACCAGCACGTGGCGGCCCTTGAGCTCGCGGTCCGGCTGGCGTTTCCACAGCAGCCCGCCGCCGGCGGTGGCGCCGCGGTAGCGGGTGGCGTGGAGATAATCGATCTCGAAGGCGAAATCGAGGCGCTGGGTGATTTCCGAGGTGGCATGCAGGCCGCCGATCATCACGCAGAGGATCAGCGGGTTCTTGCCGATGTAGTCCTCGCGGATGCGCTCGGCGAGGCGGTCGTAGGCCAGGCGCACCGTCGCGGCGTCATGCAGGCAGTCGGCCTCGGCCAGGACCTGGTTGGCGTGTTCGGCGGCAGCGTCGCTCACGGGGCTTCCTTGCGGTAGAGCTTCTTCAGGCGCTCACTGCCGGCCTTGGAGGGCTTCACGTCCTTCAGGGCGTCCAGCAGCACCACCGCCGCGGCGCGGTCGTTGCAGACCGGCAGCATGTCGCAGCCGGCGGCCAGCGCCAGGCGGGCGCGCTCTTCCATGCTGCCGACGGCGGCGGCGCCGTTCATCGACAGGTCGTCGCAGAACAGCGCACCGTCGAAACCCAGTTCGCCGCGCAGGATGGTCTCGATCCACTTCACCGACAGCGAGGCCGGCGTCTGGTCCACGGCGGGATAGCGGATGTGGGCCATCATCAGCGATTCCACGCCCTCGTCGATCAGGCGCTTGAAGGGCACCAGGTCGGTGGCGCGGATTTCTTCCTCGCTGCGGCGATCGATCGGCAGTTCCAGGTGCGAGTCCGCCGCGACGGCGCCGTGGCCGGGGAAGTGCTTGCCGGTGGCCGCCAGACCAAGTTCGTTCAGGCCGCTGCGGAAGGCACTGGCCAGGCGCACGATGGTCTCGGTGTCCTGCGAGAAGGCACGATCGCCGATGATGGTGCTGACGCCGCAGTCGCGGTCCAGCACCGGGGCAAAGCACAGGTCGATGCCGTAGGACGAGATCTCGCGGGCGATGGTCAGGCCCTGCTCGCGTGCGTCCACACAGGCACGTTCGGCGTCCTCGATGAACAGCTTGCCCAGCGAACCCATCGCCGGGATGCGCGAGAAGCCCACGCGGAAGCGCTGCACGCGCCCACCCTCGTGGTCCACCGCCAGCAGCAGGCGCGGCGACTTCTTCACCGCCAGGATGCCGTCGCACAGCGCCTTAAGCTGTTCCGGATCGCGGTAGTTGCGCGTGAACAGGATGACGCCGCCGACCAGCGGATGCGACAGCACCTCGCGGTCCTCGGCCGTCAGTTCCTGGCCGGGCACGTCGAGCATCAGCGGGCCGATGAGAGCGGATTTCTTACTCATGGATTTCAACTTCGGTACCTGCCGGGACAAGATCGAACAGTTCAATGACGTCTTCATTGCGCATGCGCACGCAGCCGTGGGAACCGGGCTTGCCCAGCTCGGTCACCGGCGGCGTGCCGTGAAGATAGATGTAGCGGCGGAAGGTGTCGACGCAGCCCAGCCGGTTGCGGCCGGGCTCGCGGCCGCAGAGCCAGAGGATGCGGGTCAGCATCCAGTCACGCTTCGGCTGGCGCTGGTGGCCCTCCGGCGTCCAGGTCTCGCCGGTGTGGCGGCGCGCCACGAACACCGCGTTGGCGGGCTTGCCGGCACCGATCTTGGCGCGCACGTAGTGGCGGCCGCGCGGCGTGCAGCCGCTGCCCTGGATTTCCCCCGGGCCGTTGGCGCCGGTGGAGACCGCGTATTCCTTCAGCAGCCGCTCGCCGTCGAGCAGCCGCAGGCGCTGGCGCGTCAGGTCAATGTCGATCTTCATCGGGCCAGGTCCGCCAGGGATGCAGGGCGAGGTGATGATTGTAGTAGCGCCGGTCGTCGGTGAGCTCGCGGCCCAGCCAGGCGGGCTTGCCGAAGGACTGGTCGACGCTGTCCAGCTCGATCTCCGCCACCACCAGGCCGGCGTTGTCGTTGATGAACTCGTCGACTTCCCAGGTCAGGCCGTCGATCTCGATGTAGTGCCGCGTCTTCTCCAGGCGGCCGACGCAGAGCTTGTCGAGCATCTCGCGTGCCTGCGCGGCGGGAATGTCGTACTCGTACTCGGCGCGGGCGGCGCCGACCACGGCGGCCTTGATGTTGAGCTTGGCGTCCTCGCCCTCCAGGCGCACGCGCACCGAGGCCTTGCCGCCCTCGCCCGCCAGGTAGCCCTGGCGCATGGCCAGGGACCGGCTCACCTGGCTGCGCCAGGCGTCACCGGACACGAGAAACTTGCGCTCGATCTCGATACCCATGGTTTCTTCCTAGAGCTCGAACAGCGCCATGCTCTCGACATGGCTGGTGTGGGGAAACATGTCCATCACGCCGACCCGTGTCAGGCGATAGCCGTATTCGTTGACCAGGGTGCCGGCGTCGCGCGCCAGCGTGCCCGGGTGACATGACACGTAGACGATGCGCTTCGGCTTGCGGCTGGCCACCGCCGGCAGGATCTCCTTGGCACCGGCGCGCGGCGGATCCAGCAGGACCTTGTCGAAGGGCTGCTGCAGCCAGTCCACGTTCGCGTCGGTCCGGAACAGGTCGGCCTTCTCGAAGCGGATGTCGGTGATGCCGTTGCGCTCGGCATTTTCGCGGGCACGCTGCACCAGCTTGGCCTCGCCCTCGGCGGCAATCACGCGGGCGCCGGCACGGGCCAGCGGCAACGAGAAGTTGCCCAGGCCGCAAAACAGCTCCAGCACGCGCTCGCCCGGCTGGATGTCCAGCCATTCGATCGACTGGCGCACGGCTTTCTGGCTGATGCCGCTGTTGACCTGGATGAAGTCCGAGGGCTGGAAGCGCAGGCGCAGGTCCGAGCCGTCCGGCGAATACTCCAGCGGCGGCGTGGCCGGATTCAGTGGCGTGATGGTGTCGGGGCCAGCCGGCTGCAGGTAGATCTCCAGCCCCTGGGCCTTGCCGAAGGCGGCGAGCTGCTCGCGGTCCTGCTCGGTGGGCGCCTGCAGCACGCGGTAGACCAGGGCCACGTGCTCGCCGCAGGCCAGTTCGATCTGCGGCACCTTGTCGGCGATGCTGAGCGTATCCACCGCCCGGCCGATGTCGCGCAGCTTCAGGCCCACTCGCGGATCCAGCACGGCGCAGGATTCCAGCATCGACATGAAGTTGCTGTTGCGCTCGCGGAAGCCCACGCGCACGCCGCCCTTGGTCGGCAGGCGCTTGGCGCCCAGGCGCGCGCGGCGGCGATAGCCCCAGGCCGGACCCCGGATCGGCTCCATCACCGTTTCCGGCGTGACCTTGCCGATGCGCTGCAGGCCGTCCAGCAGCTGTTTCTGCTTGAACTCGATCTGGCGGTCGGCGGCGAGGTGCTGCATCGAGCAGCCGCCGCAGGTGCCGAAGTGCGCGCAGCCCGGCTCGACCCGGTCCGGCGAGGCACGGTCGACACGCGTCACCTGCCCTTCGTCGGCGTCGCGGGTGACGCTGATGTAGCGGAACTGCACGAGCTCGCCCGGGAGCGAGTCGGCGATGAAGGTGGCCTTGCCGTTGACGCGCGCGAAACCGCGGCCGTCGCTGTCGAGGTCGATGATCTCGGCGGCGAACTCGCCGGCGGGGAGCGGTTTTTTCTTGCGGTGTGTCATGGACTCAGCCTGCGTTCCAGGCTTCCAGGAATTCCTTCCAGTGCGCCGCGCCGCTGGCGCGCAGGAATTCCTTCACTTTGTCGATTTCCTGCTCGAGGCCCGCCTTGTCCAGCAGGCCACGCATGTGCTGGAAGCGCAGGTAGACCAGCCAGGTGTTGAGCACGTCGGTCTCGCAGTAGGCGCGGATGTCCGGCAGCTTGCCGTCGCGGAAGGCGTCGAACACCATCGAGCCATCCATGCCCAGCTTGCCCGGCAGGCCCAGCAGCAGCGCGATCTCGTGCAGCGGCGCGTTCTGGCGGCCGGTGTACATCGCCAGCACGTCCATCAGGTCCGTGTGGCGGAACTGGTAGCGGCCCAGGTAGTTGTCCCACTTCGCCTCGCGGTCGAAGTGCCCGGTGTCCCAGTAGCGCGGCGCCTGAACGCCGTGGATCAGCGCGCGGTAGTGCAGCACCGGCAGGTCGAAGCCGCCGCCGTTCCAGGACACGATGATCGGCCGGTACTTCTCGATGCCGTCGAAGAAGCGGCGCACCAGCTCCGCCTCGTCGCTGGACTCCTCGCCCAGGGACCAGCAGCGGAAGGTCTCGCCCTGGCGCAGCGCCACCGAGATGGCGACGATGCGCTGCAGGTGCGCCGGCTGGAAGTCGGTGCCCTTGTTGGCCAGGCGCAGCGTGCTCATGGCCGCCGCCACTTCGCCATCGTTCATGCCTTCCAGGCCATGGATGCGGCGGCCGCCCTCGAGATCAGGGACGGTTTCGATGTCGAAGACCAGGACCGGGGCGGTCATGGGCATACCCGGGCGATCAAGACGGGAACACGCCGGTGGAGATGTAGCGGTCGCCGCGGTCGCAGACGATGCTGACGATCACCGCGTTCTCCACCTCGCGGCAGAGCTGCAGCGCCGCCCACAGGGCGCCGCCGCTGCTGGGGCCGCAGAACAGGCCCTCGATGCGTCCCATGTCGCGCATGGTGTTCTCGGCGTCGTTGGCGCTGACCTCGATCACGCGATCCACGCCGCGGCGATCGAAGATCGTCGGCAGGTAGGCTTCCGGCCACTTGCGGATGCCGGGGATCGAGCTCTCGCCGTCGGGCTGCACGCCGATCACCTGGATCGCCGGGTTCTGCTCCTTGAGGAAACGCGAGCAGCCCATGATGGTGCCGGTGGTACCCATCGACGACACGAAATGCGTGATGCGCCCGCCGGTGGCTTGCCAGATCTCCGGCGCGGTGCCTTCGTAGTGGGCGCGCGGGTTGTCAGGCTTGCCGAACTGGTCCAGCACCCGGCCCTTGCCGGCCGCCTGCATTTCCAGCGCCAGGTCGCGGGCGCCTTCCATGCCCTGCTGCTGGGTCACCAGGATCAGCTCGGCGCCGAAGGCCTTCATCACCGCGCGGCGCTCCACCGACAGGTGCTCGGGCATGATCAGCACCATGCGGTAACCCTTCACGGCCGCCGCCATCGCCAGGGCGATGCCGGTATTGCCGGAGGTGGCCTCGATCAGGGTGTCGCCGGGCTTGATCTCGCCGCGCTCCTCGGCGCGGCGGATCATGGAATACGCCGGGCGGTCCTTGACCGAGCCGGCGGGATTGTTGCCCTCCAGCTTCACCAGCAGGGTATTGTTGCCGGTACCGGGCATGCGCCGGAGCTGGGCAAGCGGGGTATTGCCGATAAAATCGGCGAGCGAGGGGAAGTTCATGGTGCATATTCTAACCGCTGGGTGCACTGGATGAGGCTCAAAGGCCTCTGGCAGCAGCGCGTGGCCGGCTGGCCCTGGCTCCTGGTCCCCGGGGGGCTGGTCTGGGCACCCGGGTTCCTGCTGATCCGCGAATCCCCGGTGGCGATCGCCCTCTGGCTGGGCCTGGGCGCCCTGGGCCTGGTCCTGTCCCTGGTGGCCAGCCGCAAGCTGGGGCAGGCCCAGCGCGGCCAGCTGGACGTGCTCAAGCAGCTGGCCGCCGGCCGGGTGGAAACCCGGGCCGCCGCCGACCTGCCTGGCCTGTCGGGCGAACTGAGCCTGCAGATCAACCAGACCGGGCGCCTGCTGGCCCAGTACCGGGACCAGCTGGACCAGCAGGTGGGCCAGGCCACCACCCGCCTGCGCCAGGACCTGCAGCGGGTTCACGAGAAGAGCGAGCTGCTACGCCGCTCCCTGGCCGACAGCCAGGATTCCGCCCGGGCGCAGTCGGAGCTGTTCTCCAACCTGTCGCACGAGCTGCGCACGCCGTTGACGGCGATCCTGGGCTACGCCGACCTGCTGCGCCGCTCCGGCCTCAACGAAGAGCAGCGCCAGCAGCTCAATACCCTGGACAAGTCGGCGCGCTCGCTGCTGACGATGATCAACGACCTGCTGGACTGGAGCCGCATCGAGGCCGGCCACCTGCGCCTGAACGAGGAGAACTTCGACCTGCAGGACACGGTGGAGGACACCACCTCCCTGCTGTCGCCGCTGGCCTACGAGAAGGTGCTGGAGCTGGTGCAGATCGTCTATCACGACGTGCCGCAGAAGCTGGTGGGCGACGGCCCGCGCCTGCGCCAGATCCTCACCAACCTGATCTCCAACGCCATCAAGTTCACCGAGAACGGTGAGGTGGTGCTGCGCGTGATGCGCGAGAAGGAGGAAGGCGAGCGCCTGTGGCTGCGCTTTGCGATCTCCGACACAGGCGTGGGCATCGCCCCCGAGCAGCAGCGCCGCCTGTTCCAGCCTTTCCACCAGGTGGGCCGCAGCGCGCGCGGCGGCAGCGGCCTGGGCCTGTCGATCACCCGGCGCCTGGCGGAACTGATGGGCGGCCGCGTGGAGCTGGAGAGCACCCTGGGCAAGGGCTCCATCTTCAGCGCCGTGCTGCCCTTCCGCGGTACGGCCGAGAAGCCGGCGCCGCAGCCACTGCAGCAGAAGTCCGCCTGGCTGCACGAATCACACCCCATCGCCCGCCTGGCGCTGACCCACTGGCTGGAGTTCTGGGGCATGGAGGTGCGCGCCTTCGACTCGGTGGAGCGCCTCAACGAGGCCCTGCTGCATTCCACGCGCCTGCCCGACGTGGCGATCGCCGGCCTCAAGGAAATCGAGGCCGACGAGCAGTCCGTGCTGGAGCTCTGCGGCCTCTGCCGCCAGCACCGCCCGCCGCTGCTGATCCTGGTGGCCTCCGCCTCGCTGGACGTGCACCAGACGCTGCGCGATGCCGGCGCCGCCGCCTGCCATGCCAAGTCGATCGGCCGGCGCATGCTGCAGAGTGAGCTGCTGCGCCTGATCTCGCCGCCGGAAGACCAGCAGGAGCGCCCGCTGTCCGACAAGCTCGCACTGGTGGCCGACAACAACATCGTCAATCGCCGCTACATCGCCGCGCTCTGCACCAGCCTGGGTCTGGAAGTGGTGGAAGCCAACGACGGCCGCGAGGCGCTGACGCTGTGGCGCCGCAGCCCGGGCGATTACCTGCTGCTGGACGCGCACATGCCGGAGATGGACGGCCCGAGCTGCGCACGCGAAGTGCGCAAGCTGGAAGCCGAAGGCAAGGCCGCCACGCGCAGCCGCATCCTGGCGATCAGCGCTTACCTGGAGCCGCACGAACGCCGCGACTTCCTGGAAGCCGGCGCCGACGAGATCCTGCTGAAGCCCTTCGACGAACGCCAGTTGCTGCGCGCCCTGGTGCCGGCCACCACCACGACCAGCGCGCCGGTCTCGACCATGCTGACCGAGGACCCGGACCTGCTGGCACTGCTGCGCGAGGAACTGCCGCACCAGTTCGCCGCCCTGGAAACCGCCTGCGCCGTCAACGACCTGGACCTGGCACGGGAATCCGCCCACACGGTCCACGGCACCGCCGCCTTCTACCACCTGACCAGCCTGCGCCAGAGCACCGCTGCCCTGGAGCACAGCCTCAAGCGCGTGCAGGCCATCGCGGGTGATCCGCATATCGCCGAGCAACTGCATGCAGTGCGCACGGCCGTGGCGGAGACGCTGACGGCGATTGCGAGAAAGAGTGTGGCGACGCGTGCGTGAGCAAGCGATGGGCCTGCTGTACTCCGATCTCTGCTAACCAGCCGTAGAAGCTTGCTTGAGAAAAAGCTGCCACACCGGGCCCTTTCGAGCCCGGCGGGCAGTACGTCTATCTTGTCAAAGAGCCAGACGGTCCCAGGACCCTTTCGCGGATGCAGCGGCAGAGCCCTACTCGGTTGTCTGCCGAACCGTCTGTACCGGCACGGAGCCTTGCGCCTGTAGCCCGAGGTGCACCTGGGCTCATGGGGATATTTTAGGTTTGGGGGCTCTGGGGACCTAACGGAGTTCCGTATTTTTTTGCGAGCTGGGTTGGCGGATCGCGGGCGGCCAGGGATGGCCGCCCAGGGGTTGGATGGGCGAACGGAGGTCCCGCCATGAATGGCTAGCCGAACGCGTTCACCCTTCGACAAGCTCAGGGCGAACGGCTGGGTCATTCGCTTCAAGTTCCCCCTCTCGGCAACTGCTCCTGCGTTGCCCTACCTCGGGCATCCATGCCCTCGTCCCCTGCCCCTCGCCCACGAGGGGAAAGGGAGGAGCGTCTTTGACCTTGGATAGCTTGTGCGCTTGATGAGCGCAGCGAATGCCTTTGACGTTCGGGCCCCTTCCAGTAGCGCCCGCCTGGTGGTCGGGCGCAGGGTCGAGCCGGACAGGATGTCCGGCCGATGGGCCTCAGGCCATGGATGGCCTGTGGGCCCGACCCGTCGCGAACGACCGCCAGGCGGGTTGCCCCGCCTCAGCGGGGCCGCGGATGGAGGGTGTGCTTTCTTTGGCTTACCTTTCTTTGCACAAGCACCAACAGTAGGCGCCTCTAGGCGAAGAAAGGTAAGTCGCCCCTAGGCGAAACAAACCTCCAGAGATCAGCAGCGCCTCACCGGCGTAGTCGCCGGCATCACGGCTCCGGCGCGTGCCTCGATACGCCGCTGCCCGGCACTCGGCATGAACGGTTCGGGGAAAGCCAGCGCAGCTCACCTCGACAACTGCTCCTTCGTTCGAGGGTATGGATACCCGAGGTAGGGCAACGCATGGAGCAGTTGCCGAGCCCTACCTCGGGCATCTATGCCCTCGCCCACCCTCTCCCCGTAAACAGGGAGAGGGAAAATAGGTGGGACATCAGGCGCAGCGTGCTTCCACCATCGCCCGCTTCATCTCGGCAACCGCCGCCGGAAAGCCAACGAACACCGAGCGCGACACGATGCTGTGCCCGATGTTCAGTTCCTCGATCTCCGGAATGCGGGCGATGGCTCCGACGTTCTGCAGCGTCAGCCCATGGCCGGCGTGGACTTCAAGCCCGGCCTTCTTCGCGCTGCGCGCGAACTTGGTGATGCGCTCCAGCTCCGCCGCTTGCTTGCGGCCGCTGGTGTCGGCATAGGTGCCGGTGTGGATCTCGATATGCGGTGCGCCGGTGGCGCGCGTGGCCTTGAGCTGCAACGGGTCGGCGTCGATGAACAGGGCCACGGTGATGCCCGCCTTGGCCAGGCGCGCGCAGGCACTCTTCACGGACGCCAGCTGGCCCGCCACATCGAGGCCACCCTCGGTGGTCAATTCCTCGCGCTTCTCCGGCACCAGGCAGACGTACTTCGGCTTCAGCCGGCAGGCGAAGTCGAGCATGAACGGCGTGACGGCCATCTCCAGGTTCAGCGGCACCGGGCTCACGCGCAGCAGGCGCTCGATGTCGTGGTCCTGGATATGCCGGCGATCCTCGCGCAGGTGCATGGTGATGCTCTCGGCGCCGGCGCTGGCCGAGATCAGGGCCGCCTCGACCGGGTCTGGATAAGGCGTGCCGCGCGCCTGGCGCAAGGTGGCGACGTGGTCGACGTTGACGCCGAGGCGAAGAGGCAGTGTGGAAAGGCGTTTGTTGGTCATGGCGAGAAGAAGATGTTGCAGGCTGCATGATAGCGCTGGGCACCCCATATAGGGGGATGCCCCCTTTCTGGGGGTAACGACATCCCCCCAACCTCCCGCATGTTTCCGACATCACCAGCAACCGGAAAGATCGGGGAACCCATGTCACGCATCACCCTACCGCACAAACCCACCCTGGGGCTGAAGCTGATGTTCTGCGCCGCGCTGCTCGCCGGACTGAGCGCCTGCCAGGACAACGACGACGGCGGTCCGGACGGCGCCGGCACCGGTCCTGGTCCGGCAACGCTCACCGGCACCGCCGCCTTCGGCGCGCCGGTTGCCGGCGGTACCGTCACCGCCAAGTGCAGCAACGGCAGTGGCTTCACGACTGCAGTCACTACCAATGCCCAGGGCGTCTTCAGCGGCCAGGTGGCGCCATCCGCCCTGCCCTGCGCCTTGCGCGTGAGCGGCGGCAACCTGCCCGCCGCCTACGGCTCGCTGCACAGCCTGGCTACGGCGTCGGGACGCACCAATGTCACGCCGCTGACGGATCTGGTGCTGGCGCTGGCAGTCAACAGCACCGCAGGCCAGTCACTGGCGGCATGGTTCGCCAATCCGGCGAACCTGCCCCAGGTCAGCGGCAGCCTGTCCACGGCGCTGGCCCTCTTGCGCAGCGCCCTGAACAAGGCTGGCTACGTCATCCCGAGCACCTGGACCGCCGGCAGCGCTGCGCCTTTCAGCGCACCCTTCGACCCCGATCCGGCTACCGACCCGTATGACGCGCTCCTGGAGCAACTGGCGTCCGGGCTGGCCACGGGCACCTATGAGGGCTATACGGCCATGCTGGCAGCCTTCGTCGGCGGCGCCGACCTGCCGGATGCACCGGAGGAAGAAGGGCCCGCCAGCACCCAGCCCGCAACGATCAATGGGCTCCTGGCCAAGCCTTATGCGCTGGTGTTCAAGCAGGCAGGTGGGCTCGGCTGCGGCAGCAGCTGCAGCTTCGCCAATAACCAAGAGGTGGGCGCAACCGTCGGCACCAACGGCACACTGACCATCGGCGGCAAGACTTTATCTGCTCCCTTCAACCGCAGCTCCGGCGGCAGCTTCAACACCGTTGAGATCCTGTGGCAGGACGGCCAGATCGTCTACGCACTGTCGAATAACCAGACCGGAGCCTTCAACGAAATCAACGTCGAGCGCGTCAACGGCGATGGCTACGAGTTCCTGGGCCAACTGGTCACAGCCGACGCCGAGCCGCCCGCGGCAACTCCTCTGGACGGCATCAAGGCCCTGGCCGGCAGCTATGACTTCTCGGCACACGTCGTCGGCACCAGCAACGGCGACGTCTCCCTCCAGCAGCCACGCGGTGTGCGTGCCCACGACAGCTATCCGCTATGTGCGGCGCTGGGCGCCACCGCGGGTCCGAGCGATCAATTCGGCACCTCGCGTGCCTGGCCAGCCCAGGTTGTCGTGGCGGCCGATGGCTCTGTGACGGTACGCAATCCCGACAACGGCTCGCAATCGTTCACCCTGACGCCGGGCCGCATCAGCGCCGATGACGTGACCGTGGCCAGCGCCGGTTCGTCGAACTGGCAGACGCAGAATCCGGGCGGAAAACTCTACTCGCTGCGCCGCTCGATCCGCTACAACGACGGTGTCCACCCCCAGCCCCTGACGGAGAACTTCGAGTTCCTGATCG
Source organism: Solimonas sp. (assembly GCA_030149365.1). GTDB lineage: Bacteria > Pseudomonadota > Gammaproteobacteria > Nevskiales > Nevskiaceae > Solimonas_A. The sequence goes on along the minus strand of JASBRP010000004.1, from coordinate 34,523 downwards.
GCGTCACTGCCAATGGCCGTTTCGAGCATCTGGAAATGCGCGGCCAGGGCAATTCGCCGCGCATGGCCTTCTGCGGAGCCACCCTGGACCGCAGCTCGGGTGATCCGCTGGCGCCGCTCAAGGCCCTGGCCGGCAGCTATACCGTGACGCGCAACTATCTGGGCACCACGGCGCCCTGGAGCACGATCACCATTGGCGGCGATGGCGCCATCGCCTTCGGTGGCACCGGCCCCAACACCGGCGTGGCGGAAATCCGCAAGATCAACGCTGGACGCCGCAACGAGAACAACAACGGCATCGACGATTCGGTCTGGGTGGTGGCGGTCTACGTGAACCGGGACCTCAACGGCGACACCAAGATCGACAACCAGGATGTGATCCTGCTGTTCCTCACCAACGGTGGCGCCCTGCGCGACGTGCAGCACCTGACCGCAAGCAACCAGCTGGTCGACGTCTCGGTGATCGACCAGGCCCTGCCCGCTTTCGACGACTCGTTGGCAGCCGCTCTCAGCGGCAATGGCGTCAGCGGCAAGTTCGACGGCGGCGCACAGCTGGTCAGCAGCACGCAGGCCAACGCCAATGTGTCGATCTACACGCAGGTTTCGCGGCTGTCCCTGGTCGCAAGACGGGACAATTTCCAGCAGGTGCCGCAGAACGAGCGCAAGGCCTGGCAGGTCGTGGTGGCGCCGACCGCGCCGGCCGTTCCCGTGGCGGGCCAGACCTACCGTTGCGACAATACGGGAGTGGGTTCGCAGGGCCAGTTCACCGCCGTGCTGTTCGACAGCTTCGGCGTGGGATTGGATCCCCAGAGCTCGCCGAATGTACAGCCGACCGCCAGCTCGCGTATCGGTGGCGATTGCGAGGTCCAGATGACCCGTGTCGTGCTGAACGCGCAGAGCCGGATGCAGGCCGCCGAAGGCCGCTTCCGCGCCGTGTTGTGGAACCGCGACCAGAAGCGCTTCTACGATGCCGTGGGCTTCTTCCGCTACGATCCGCCGGCACCCTGATCCGTAGCATCGCGGCATTGAAGGGGCCTGCATCCGCAGGCCCCTTTTTTATGGACGCTTCATTGGCGGCGCAACTGCCTCAGCAGCTTGGCCGTTTCCAGTTCGCGCCCGCCAAGCTGGCGCCGCACCAGCTCGCGCATCAGGCGGCGCAGTTCGACGCGCCAATCGCCCTCGCCCGCCGGCTGCCCGTCGCGCAGTGCGATCAGGGCACGTCCGGAGCAGTGCCCGCGGGGCGAGGCCTGGAAGCCCTCCTGTTCGCCGTAGGCGTAGCGGAGCGTGGGATCGATGTCGTCGTCCAGCTCCAGACCGTAGCCGATGTCGGCCAGCAGGCGCTTTTCGAACAGGCGCAGGGCGAATTCGGCTTCCGGCCCTGTCAAGGCGGCCAGGGCTTCTTCGTAGGCCTTGTAGGCGTCGGGATGCGGGTCCTGCCGGTGCAGCAGGCGCAGCAGCAGTTCGTTGAGATACCAGCCGTAGAACAGGCGCTCCCCGGCCAGCTCGGGCGGCGGGCCGTTGGCCTCGACTCCGGTCAGGGCTGCCAGTTCGCCGCGCTGGGTCCAGCTCAGCAGCAAGGGGCGCAAGGCTTGCAGCAGCGCTCGGTTGCGCGACTTGGGAGATCTCGCGCCCTTGGCGATCAGGCCCATGCGGCCGTGCCGCTCGCTGAAGGCTTCGATCAGCAGGCTGGTTTCGCTGTAGGGTTTGACGCTGAGCAGCCAGCAGGGCTCCAGCTGGACGCGCCCATGGTCCATGACAGCGCTAGTCGGGCGTCAGGCCGAAGCGCTTGAGGGCCTTGGGATCGTCGCTCCAGTTCTCGCGGATCTTGCACCAGATCTGCAGGAAGATCTTGCGCCCGAGCATGCGCTCCAGGTCGCGGCGCGCGGAGGTGCCGATGGCCTTGAGCGTGGCACCGCCCTCGCCGATGACGATCTTCTTCTGGCCTTCGCGCTCCACCCAGATCACGGCATGGATGCGGTCGAGGTTGCCCTCGCGCTTGTAGTCCTCGACCTGGACCGTGGTCGAGTACGGCAGCTCCTGGTGCAGCGCGCGGATCAGCTTCTCGCGGATCATCTCGGACACGGTGAAGCCCAGGTCGTTGCCGGTGACCATGTCCTCCGGGTACAGCGGATCGCCCTCCGGGATGCGGCTGAACAGCTCATCCACCAGGCCGCCCAGGTTGGCCCGCTTCTGCGCCGACAGCGGCACGATGAAGGCGAAGTCACGACGCTCGGCCAGCTTCTGCAGCAGCGGCAGCAGCTTTTCCTTGTCGTCCAGTCGATCAATCTTGTTGACCACCAGGCCCACCGGCACGCTCAGGCCCTCGAGACGCTGCAGGACGGCCTGGTCCTCGTCGGTCCAGCGGCCCAGTTCCACCACGAATAGCACCAGGTCCACATCGTGGATGGCACCGGCGGCGGCCTGGTTCATCACGCGGTTGAGCGCGCGCGTCTCCACCTTGTGCAGGCCCGGTGTATCGACGAACACCACCTGGCCGCGCTCTTCGTGCAGCACACCCTGGATGCGATGGCGCGTGGTCTGCGGCTTGTGGGAGACGATGCTGACCTTCTGGCCGACCAAGGCGTTGACGAGGGAGCTCTTCCCTACGTTCGGACGCCCGATCACTGAAACCATTCCGCTACGCATGGATCTTGGAAATCATCAGTTCGGCCGCGCGCTGTTCAGCACTGCGGCGGGAAGCCCCTTCGGACTCGGTAAAGGATTCGTTGTCGGGCAGCAGGCAACGCACGGCAAAACGGCGTGCGTGTGGCGGGCCGGACTCCGACAGGATTTCGTAGCGCGGCAGGGGCCGGCCGCCGGCCTGCAAGGCTTCCTGCAGGCGGGTCTTGGGGTCCTTGAGGGACTCGGCATCGGGCAGGTCTGCCAACAAGGGCGCATACAGCCGCTCGCAGACACTGCGCGCGGCATCGAAGCCGCCGTCGATGAAGACGGCGCCGATGATGGCTTCCACCGCGTCGGCCAGGATCGAATCGCGCCGGTAGCCGCCGGATTTCAGCTCGCTCTCGCCCAGCCGAAGCAGATCGCCGAGCTGCAGGTCACGCCCCAGCAAAGCAAGGGTTTCCTCTCGCACCAGGCTGGCGCGCAGGCGCGAGAGGGCGCCTTCCTCGGCCTTCGGCTGCAGCACGTACAGGCGCTCGCCGATGACGAAGTTCAGCAGGCCGTCGCCGAGGAATTCCAAGCGCTCGTTGTTGCCGTGCGCGTAGCTACGATGCGTTAGCGCCTGCTGCAGCAATGCGCCATCCCGGAACTGATACCCGAGATGACGACTCAGATCGACCGTATGCCTGCTCAACCGAATCAGACCGACGAAGCGCCCGACATCCGCACCTCACCCTCGAAGTGGATGACGATGTAGATGTTGTAAAACAAGCGCTCGCGCGCTTCATAGTCATAGACCATGAAGCGTCCCTGTTCCTTACGCTTGATCTTGATGTCCTTCGGCTGAATGCGCGTGATGTCATCAATATCCCAGTAGCGCTGGAGTTCCTTGCGTAGCCCTGCGCCACTTTCGTCCGAGCCGGAATCTCCGCCGCTGGCAACCTTGTTCAGCGTGCTCTGCAATTTGAATTGGTTCATATAGATCGGGAAGCACTTGGCACCCACGATCGCAACGAAGGCAATCACGCCGAAAATGAACAGCAGGCCAAACCAGCCGATACCCTTCTGACGATGACGAAGCTGCATGGAATCCTCCCTCCCCGTGGATACGGCTATTTAATCACGGTTCCGATACGCGAGAAATCGATCCGGGTACGGACGCTGTCCCAGCTCATCCAGATGAAAAAGGCCTTTCCGACCAGGTTCCGTTCCGGCACCGTGCCCCAGACGCGGCTGTCCGAGCTGCCGTCGCGGTTGTCGCCCATGGCGAAATACTGGCCTTCCGGCACGGTGAATTCGAAATCGTCCGAGGGACGGTCCGGGTCGACCAGCACATGGTGCCGGACACCGGTCAGGTCCTCCGAGTAGCGGTAGACCACCCCGGAAGCGTGCCCGCCCTGCACCGGGAAGGCGCCATCGGCTTCCTGCGTCATCTCCTGGCCGTTCACGGTCAGGCGCTTTTCCTTGTAGACCAAGTGGTCGCCCGGCAGGCCGACGATGCGCTTGATGTAGTCCTGACGCGGGTCCAGGGGGTAGCGGAAGACGACGATGTCGCCGCGCTCGGGCAGGCCGTTGGGCAGGAACTTGTTGTGGAACGCCGGATCGCGCAAGCCGTAGGCGAACTTGTTCACCAGGATGAAATCGCCCACCAGCAGGGTCGGGATCATCGAGCCGGAGGGAATGCGGAAGGGCTCGGCGATGAAGGAGCGCAGCAGCAGTACCGCGGCGATCACCGGGAAGAAAGACTGGCAGAAGTCCACGATGGCATTGGGCGGCACGCCCTCGCCACGGCGCGGCGCCAGGACCCACTTGTTCAGGGCCCAGCCGATGCCGGTCAGCAGCGTTGCCGCCGTCAGCAGCACCGCGAAATCGACGTGGAAATCCTGCATCGGTTCTGTCCTCGGGAACTTACTTCTTCTTGTCCACGCCCAGCACGGCGAGGAAGGCTTCCTGCGGGATTTCCACGGAGCCCACCTGCTTCATGCGCTTCTTGCCTTCCTTCTGCTTCTCCAGGAGCTTGCGCTTGCGCGAGGCGTCGCCGCCGTAGCACTTGGCGGTCACGTCCTTGCGCAGGGCCTTGACCGTGCTGCGGGCAATGATCTTGGAGCCGATCGCCGCCTGGATCGCGATGTCGAACATCTGGCGGTGGATGACATCCTGCATCTTCTCGCAGAGGTCGCGGCCACGATTGTAGGAGTTCTCGCGGTGCACGATGGTGGCCAGGGCATCGACCTTGTCACCGTTGACCAGCACGTCCAGGCGCACCAGGTCGGCAGCGCGGAATTCCAGGAAGTCGTATTCGAAGGAGGCGTAGCCGCGCGACACGCTCTTGAGGCGGTCGAAGAAGTCGAGCACGACTTCCGCCATCGGCATCTCCACCTCCAGCTGCACCTGCGAGCCGAGATAGCGCAGGTTGCGCTGCACGCCGCGCTTTTCCATGCACAGCTGCATCACCGGGCCGACATAGTCGGGCGGCATCAGCACGCGGGCGACGATGATTGGCTCGCGGATTTCGTCGATGTTTCCCGGCTCCGGCAGCTCGGCCGGGTTGTCGACCTTGGCGGTTTCGCCCTGGGTGGTCAGCACCTCGTAGACCACCGACGGGGCGGTGGTGATGAGGTTCAGGTTGTACTCGCGCTCCAGGCGCTCCTGCACGATCTCCATGTGCAGCATACCGAGGAAGCCGATGCGGAAACCGAAGCCCAGCGCGGTGGAGTTCTCGGGCTCGAACTGCAGCGCCGAGTCGTTGAGGCGCAGCTTCTGCAGCGACTCGCGGAAATCCTCGAAGTCCTCGGCGTCGATCGGGAACATGCCGGCGAACACGCGCGGCTGCACCTGGCGGAAGCCCGGCAGCTCGGTGTCGCAGGGCGCCGAGGCGCGGGTCAGGGTGTCACCCACCGGCGCGCCGAAGATGTCCTTGATGCCGGCGATGATGAAGCCCACCTCGCCGGTTTCCAGCTGCTCCTTGAACACGCGCTTGGGCGAGTGCACGCCCATCATCGTGATCTCGTAGTCCTTGCCGGTGGACATCACGCGGATCTTCTCGCCCTTGCGGACCGAGCCGTTGACGATGCGCACCAGCGACACCACGCCCAGGTAGTTGTCGAACCAGGAGTCGACGATCGATGCCTGCAGGCGGCCGCTGGGATCACCCTTGGGGGGAGGCAACTGCTGTACCACCGCCTCCAGCACGGCCGGCACGTTCAGGCCGGTCTTGGCCGAGATGCGCAGGGCATCCACGGCGCTGATGCCGATGACCTGCTCGATCTCGTCGGCCACGCGCTCGGGCTCGGCGTTCTGCAGGTCCACCTTGTTGAGCACCGGCAGCACTTCCAGGTGCTGTTCCAGCGCGGTGTAGCAGTTGGCCACCGACTGCGCCTCGACGCCCTGCGAGGCATCCACCACCAGCAGCGCGCCCTCGCAGGCTGCCAGCGAGCGAGAGACTTCATAGGAGAAGTCGACGTGGCCCGGGGTGTCGATGATGTTGAACTGGTAGATCTCGCCATTGGCGGCGCGGTAGTGCAGCTGCACCGCCTGGGCCTTGATGGTGATGCCGCGCTCGCGCTCGATCGGGTTGTTGTCGAGGATCTGCTCGGTCATCTCGCGCAGCTCGAGGCCGCCGGTGAGCTGGATGAAGCGGTCGGCCAGGGTCGATTTGCCGTGGTCGATGTGCGCGATGATGCAGAAATTGCGGATATTTTCTTGTTTCATGGAGATTTGCGGCCGAAAGGAGCCGCCAGCGAGGCCGCGCAGTATATAGCGAGCGGGACTACAGGGCTGCGGCGACCCGCTCGGGGTCGAGCCGTCCTTCACTCAGCAACCGGCCATCAGCATCCAGCAGCACCGGGATGCGTATGCCGTACTCCTGCCGCCATTCCGGGCGGGAATCGACATCGGCCTTTTCCAGCTGGTAGCGGCCGGGGCCGAACTCGGCCAGCAGGTCCTCCTCCAGCTCGTCGCAGAGGCAGCAGCCGGGCCGCGACAGCATCAGCAGCCTGGGCGTCACGGCCTGCCCCGGGCGGCCGGAGCCTGCGGCACGTCCATGGCCAGGAACAGCGGCGCGCCACGGCGCTGCACCAGCACCGGCACGGTCTGGCCCGGGGTCAGGCGGCCGACCACCTCGCGGTAACGCGCCGGGCTGCCGACCTCCTGTCCGCTGATCTGCAGCAACACGTCGCCAGCACGCACGCCGGCACGGGCCGCCGGACCGTCACGGGCCTCGGCCACCATCACGCCGCTGGCGGGGCCTCCCAGCTGGGCATCACGCCGTTCGCCATCGGTCAGGGGGCGCACGGTCAGTCCCAGGGGGTCCGTCGGGGCAGGAACGGCGGGGACGGCCGGAACCGGGCTGGGTTTCGCCGGACCCGGATCGGCATCCGGCTGCAGCACGCCGACGGCCACCTTGAGGGTCATCTGCTTGCCTTCGCGCAGTAACTTGACCTCGGCCTTGTCACCGGGGTCGGTGATACCCACCATCGGCGGCAGCGCGGTGGAACTGGCCAGCTCGATGCCGTTGTAGCTCAGGATGATGTCGCCGGCCCGCAGGCCGGCCTTCTCGGCCGGGCTGCCCGGCATCACGCGGGCCACCAGGGCCCCTTCGGGCTTGTCCATCTTCATGGAGATGGCCAGGTCGCGGTCCACCTCCTGCACCACCACGCCCAGCCAGCCACGCTTGACCCGGCCGTGCTCTTTGAGCTGGCCGGCCACCTTGGCGGCAACGTCGATGGGGATCGAGAACGACAGGCCCTGGTAACCGCCCGACTGCGAGTAGATCTGCGAATTGACGCCCACCACCTCGCCCTTGAGGTTGAACAGCGGGCCGCCCGAATTGCCGGGATTGATGGCGACGTCGGTCTGGATAAAGGGCACGTACTGCTCGGTGATCAGGCTGCGGCCCTTGGCCGAAACGATACCGGCGGTGACCGAGTAATCGAAGCCGAAGGGCGAGCCGATGGCCAGCACCCACTGCCCCGGGCGCAGCTTGCTGGCGTCGCCAAGCTTGACCGCCGGCAGGTCCTTGGCCTCGATGCGCAGCAGCGCCAGGTCGCTGGCCTCGTCGCTACCGACCACCTGGGCGGTGAACTGGCGCCGGTCCAGCAGGCGCACGATCACTTCCTTGGCGTCGCGCACGACGTGGTAGTTGGTGACGACGTAGCCATCCTTCCACAGGATGAAGCCGGAACCCAGCGACTGCGGCGTGTTCTCCAGCGGCGGCTCTTCCTCGCTCTCGCCCTGGTGCTCCTCGAGGAAGCGCTTGAACCAGTCGGGCGCACCCTCCAGGCTCTCCGGCTCGCTTTCGGCGCCCGGCGGCGTTGCCGGATCGGCCGGCAGTTCGCCCACCACGGTGCTGATATTGACCACCGAAGGCGACACCTGCTCGACCAGGTCGGCGAAGTCCGGCGCACCGACAACGGCCTCCGGCCCGCGCTTGCAGGCGGACAGCAGCACAACGACCGCAAGCACGGTCAGCCGCAGGGAGGGGGCGGCAATACGCATCGAGGACTCCGGGCCGGATAGCCCAAAAAAGCGGGGCAAAGCGGATTTCAAAGGAAAATCAGTGGAAACTCAAACTTCCAGCTGTCCCGCGATGCCGGCGGGCCGGGCAACCGCCCGCTCAGGGCAGGGCGGCGGCGGCCTCGACCTTGCCGGCCGGCTTGGCGCCGTCGCCGATCATGCGCACGGTTTCCTGCGGAGCCTCGCCCACCACCGTGACGTGGAAGCCGCCGACCATGCGGCGGTAGGCGTGCACCGTACCCATCTGCGAAACGCTCTGGGACTGCACGTTTCCGGGCGGGGCCGCCTTCATCGCGCTGAACACCGAGATGGCGGACAGGCCGTCGGACAGAACCACGTGCTCGACCATGCCCTGGCCCGCCGGCAGGGGGCGCAGCTCGCGGAAAGCCACGCGATAGCCCGGCGGCATGCGGTCCAGCTTGAGGCTGACCGTGCTGGGGGACACGCCGGGCTGCGGCAGCGGCGGGTTCTCGATCATCTGCACCACCTGGCGGGTCTCGCCGGGCGGCAACTGCGGGCGGAAAGCGGTGTCGGGAATGCTCGCCGGGAACTCGATCTCGGTGAACATCATCTGCTCCAGCACGGCGCCCTTGCGGCCGATCAGGCTGACCTTGAGCGGCACCGAGCTCTGCTGGTCGGCCCAGATCTCGTAGCCATAGCGGAACTGGTCGCGGGGGGCGATGGCCAGGCCCTGGCAATTGCGCCCGGCGACGCGGGCGGTGCCCAGGTCCTTGAATTCATAGACCTGCGAGATCTGCTGCAGGCGCTCGGCGCTCAGGGCCGGGAACAGCGCCTTGGGCGTCGGCAGGTTCATCGTGAGCTTGCGATCCTTCGGCAACAGGCAAATGACCTTGTTGTTTTCCTTCAGGATTTCGCGCGGATCGCCATTGAGCGACTGGACCCGCTCGTGCTCGGTGCCGTCCTTGAAGCGATGCGTTACCCGCATCGTCTCGAGCATGTCGTCACCCTGGTAGATGATCACGCCCTGGTAGTTGGTATTGCGCGCCGCCTCGCCGATCCGCACCAGGAAATCGGCCGGGTCCGCCGCGAAGGCCGTGGGGGCCGCCGCCAGCGCAAGGGCACCGAGGAGGGCGCGACCGCGCATCAGCGCTGTTCCTCCGCCTGCGGGCGGTAGACAGCGTTGTGCGCGGCGAAGCGGGCGTACGACAGGGTGCCGCCCATGCCGCGGCTGGCCGCGGTATTGCTGTGCTCGATCAGGTAGTTGGACAGGTCGTCTTCCTGCATCTGCTGGATTTCCGCAGCGCTGGCCGAGACCGCGCGCAGACCCTGCGGGCGGGCCGAAGGCAGCGGCAGGGAGACCGGGGCGGTGACGGCCGCCGGGGCGAACCCGGGGGCGACCTCACCCTGCCCCGCGACCATGGCGGTCTGCGGCAGGGTCACCAGCATGGCGACCGCGCCGAAGGAGGCGGCGGCGGCGAAGCCCGCCAGGGGCTTCCAGCGGGCCAGGGCGGCGCGGCGGTTGGCGCGGCGGCTGTCCAGGTCCACCAGCTTGTCGCTGGCCGGCAGGGGAGCCTCATCCAGCCCGGCCATCACGCCGGCGCAGATGCAGGCCTGCTCACGGGTGATGCGGGTACCCTCCCGGGCCTCCCGGGACAGGCACAGGCGGCTGTAGGCCTCCTTCATCTCCGGGGAGCGGTCCAACTGGTCCAGCAAGCGGTCCAGTTCCTCGGGCGAGCATTCGCCGTCGAGCAGGGCGGAAAGGGTTTCTTGGGACATGGGGGCCAGTACCTTGCTACCTGAATATAAGCTTAACCGCATCCGCGGCAAAAAGTTCCGCGGGAACCCACTAGAGATTTTGTTGCACTGCGCACAGGGGCTATTCAATCAAGGGCTTGATGACGGCGTCGATCGCCTCGCGGGCACGGAAGATTCGCGAGCGGACCGTACCGATGGGACATTCCATGATCTCGGCAATTTCCTCGTAGGACAGCCCATCGAGCTCGCGCAGGGTGATCGCCTTGCGCAGGTCCGGCGGCAGTCCGGAGATGACCTCGGCGACCTTGTGCTTGATTTCCTCGGTCAGCAGCTGGGCCTCGGGGGTATCGACATCGCTTAGATGTTCGGTATGGCCGTACAGTTCCGCGTCGGCGATGTCGATGTCGCTGCCCGCCGGCCGCCGGCCGCGGGACACCAGGTGGTTCTTGGCGGTGTTGATGCCGATGCGGTACAGCCAGGTGTAGAAGGCGCTGTTGCCCTTGAAGCCGTTGAGCGCACGGTAGGCCTTGATGAAGGTCTCCTGGGCCACGTCGGGCGCGTCGGCGTCTCCGACCAGGCGGCTCACCAGCTGGATGATCTTGTACTGGTACTTTCGGACCAGCAGCTCGAAGGCGCGCTTGTCACCCTCCTGCGCGCGAGCGACCAGCTGTTCGTCAAGTTGTTCTTCGCTCATTGCCACATCAGGCTGCCGCGCCCGCCCTTTCGACAAGGGTGGCGCGAACGGCTAAGTTAGACCCCAAAATCAAATGGCCGCCTGCCTGTTCCGGCAAACACGGCGGTTTTCGACACGAATTCGCGATTCTAGCATCCCCCACATGTCCGATACGGAAGTCCTCATCCTCGGCAGCGGTGCCGCCGGCCTGTCATTGGCCCTGCGCCTGGCCCAGGCCGGCCGCAAGGTCTGCGTGGTCTCCAAGAGCCAGCTCAGCTCCGGCTCCACCCTCTGGGCCCAGGGCGGCATCTCCGCCGTGCTGGACGCCGCCGACTCGCTGGAAAACCACGTCTCCGACACCCTGGTGGCCGGTGCCGGCCTCTGCGACGAGCCGGCCGTGCGCTTCACCGTGGAGCGCGGCCCGGCCTGCATCCACTGGCTGCTGCAACAGGGCGTGCAGTTCACCCGCGACGAGGACGACTCCAGCGGCCTGGGCCTGCACCTGACCCGCGAGGGCGGCCACTCGCACCGGCGCATCGTCCACGCCGCCGACGCCACCGGCCACGCCGTGGAAACCACCCTCGCCTCCCTGGTCGCCGCCCACCCCGGCATCACGGTGCGCGAGCGCAGCGTCGGCGTGGACCTGATCGTGGACCCGGAGCAGAAGCAGGTGCGGGGCGCCTACCTGTTCGACCGCGAGTCCGGCCGGGTCGAGGCCGTGGCGGCCAAGGCCGTGGCCCTGTGCACCGGCGGCGCCAACCAGGTCTACCTGTACTCCAGCAATCCCTTCGGCGCCTCCGGCGATGGCATCGCCATGGCTTGGCGCGCGGGCTGCAGCATCGCGAACATGGAGTTCATGCAGTTCCACCCGACCTGCCTGTACCACGAGGATTCGCGCAATTTCCTGATCAGCGAGGCCCTGCGCGGCGAAGGCGCGCTGCTGCGCCTGCCCAACGCCGACGGCACGGCCGGCGAGCGCTTCATGCCGCGCTTCGACAGCCGCGCCGAACTGGCGCCGCGCGACATCGTCGCCCGCGCCATCGACCACGAGATGAAGCGCCTGGGCCTGCGCCATGTGCTGCTGGACATCACCCATAAATCGCCCGAGTTCATCAAGGGGCATTTCCCCAGCATCCATGCCCACTGCCTCGAGCTGGGCCTGGATATCACCCGCGATCCGATCCCGGTGGTGCCCTCGGCGCACTTCACCTGCGGCGGCGTCCATACCGACCTGCGTGCGCGCACCGACGTGGACGGCCTCTACGCCATCGGCGAGGTCGCCTGCACCGGTCTGCACGGCGCCAACCGCCTGGCCAGCAACTCGATCCTGGAGTGCCTGGCCTTTGCCGCCGCGGCCGCCGACGACCTGCTGGAAACCCTGGACCAGCGCGCCATGCCGCAGGGCCTCAAGCCCTGGGACGAAAGCCGCGTCACCGACTCCGACGAGGACGTGGTGGTTTCGCACAACTGGCTGGAACTGCGCACCTTCATGTGGGACTACGTCGGCATCGTGCGCACCACCAAGCGCCTGGAGCGCGCGCAGCACCGCATCGAGTTGCTGGCGCGAGAGATCCAGGAGTATTACGGCAACTACCGCATCAGCGCGCACCTGCTGGAGTTGCGCAACCTGGTGGTCTGCGCCGACCTGATCGTGCGCTCGGCGCTGCTGCGCAAGGAATCGCGCGGGCTGCACTACACGCTGGACTATCCGCACACGCTGGCGCGGGCGATGCCGACGGTGCTGGAAGGGGCGCCACCCCGCGCATATACAATGCCTAAATGGCATGGTCTAAGCGCGGGGTGGCGCCGGGCGGGTGAGGCGGCGCGCTTTGGCGATGCCTAAATGGCATCGCCTGCGTCGTCGAACGCCCGGCCATGGATGGCCGGGCCGGGGCTAAATTAGGTAGCCGCTGTCCCGCCACGGATGGCGCCACCTCTTTTCCCTCGCCCGCTTGCGGGAGAGGGTGCCCTGCAGGGGCGGGGGCTGTAAATCCTGCCTGAGTCGGCCAGCCCGTCTTCTACAGAAACCCTCTCCCCGGTGTTTGCCGGGCTGGAGAGTGACATTGAGTCACTCTCCAGTAAGCAAACACCCCTCTCCCGCAAGCGGGCGAGGGGATGAAAGATCAGAAAATTTTCCTCTACCGCAGCGACCCCTTGTACTTCCCGAACGTCGCCGGGCTCACCGGGGCCTCGGCGGCGGACTGAGGCGGTGCCGCCGAAGCGGCCACCATCGCCCGCGGACGCCCCATGATCACTTCCTCGAAGCGGTCCGCCAGGCGCATCAGCTCGTCGTCTCCGCCGTTGCGCGCCATGCGCACGATCTCGCGGGCGTACTCCATGTTCTGCGTCATCCACAGCGCATCGGTAATGCGTCCGGTGCAATGCCGCAGCCGCACGTAGAGACGTGTCGCCAAGGCCAGCTTGTCACCGTCGGTCATCGAAAGCCCTCCTGTTCCGGGTGCCGCCGCCGGCCGCATCGCCGCCGGGGCACCCGCTCACATGCCTCCCTCTGCCGCCATGGCCTGGCCTAGACGATGCGCTCACCGTGCAGGGCCAGGTCGAGGCCGGCCTGTTCCTCGTCGCCGTTCACGCGCAGGCCGAGGGTAAAGCGCAACAGCAGCAGGATCGCGATGGTCATGCCGGCGCTGTAGAACAGCGTGGCGAAGGCACCCACGGCCTGCACCATCATGCTGGCCTCGACGCCCGAGATAGCCTTGCTGGAGAACACGCCGGTCAGCAGCGCGCCCACCAGGCCGCCGACGCCGTGGATGCCGAAGACGTCCAGCGAGTCGTCGGCGCCCAGCAGGCGCTTGAGGCCGGTGGCACCCCAGTAGCAGAGCAGGCCGGAAGACGCGCCGATCGCCAGGGCACCGGGGATCTCGACGAAGCCGGAAGCCGGGGTAATGGCCACCAGGCCCGCGACCGCGCCGGAGCAGGCGCCGAGCAGCGAGGCGCGCTTGCGGATGATCCACTCCACGCCCATCCAGGTCAGCACGGCGGTGGCGGCGGCCACCTGGGTCACCAGCATCGCCATGCCGGCACGGCCGTCCGAGGCCGCGGCGGAGCCGGCGTTGAAGCCGAACCAGCCCACCCACAGCAGCGAGGCGCCGATCAGCGTGAAGGCCAGGTTGTAGGGAATGAAGGGCTCGGAACCGTAGCCGTTGCGGCGGCCCAGCATGTAGGCGCAGGCCAGGCCGGCGGCGCCGGCGTTGATGTGCACCACGGTGCCGCCGGCGAAGTCCTGCGCGCCCAGCTTGGCCAGCCAGCCGTCCGGCGACCATACCCAGTGCGCGACCGGCGCGTAGACCAGCAGCGACCAGGCGGCCACGAACACCATCATGGAGCCGAACTTCATGCGCTCGGCGAAGGCGCCGGTGATCAGCGCCGGGGTGATGATGGCGAAGGTCAGCTGGAACATGACGAAGACCGACTCGGGCACCGTCGGCGCCAGCGGGTTGATACTCAGTTGCCCGGCTTCCTTGAAGTACTTCAGCCCGCCCAGGAACAGGTTGTCCAGGCCGCCGATGAAGGGAGAACCCGGTGAGAACGCCAGGCTGTAGCCGATGACGATCCACAGCACCGTGACCAATGCGGTCACGGCGAAGCTCTGCAGCGTGGTGGCGAGCACGTTTTTCTTGCGCACCATGCCGGCGTAGAACAGGGCCAGGCCCGGGATCGTCATCAGCAGCACCAGGGCAGTGGACGTCAGCATCCAGGCCGTATCGCCGGCACTGATCTGGTCGAAGGCCACCATGGTCGGCGCCGCTGCCGCGCTGCCGGCATAGGCCAGAGCCGCCACCAGGACGAGCAACAGCCCGATCCGGTCCCACCTGGAATTCAGAGTCACGATCCTGCTCCCTTTCCTGCCCGTGACCGACCATCGGTCCGGACCTCTGGGGTTCCTCATGCACAGGGGATGCCAACTCGCAGAAGGCCCGTCCGGGCGGCTTGCGGGCGGGCGCAGGAACGACAAGGCCCGCAGCGCGGGCCTTGAATCGATTGGGAAAAGCGGGTGTGCTTCGTCAGGCGCCGGCGGCGCAGGCGAAGGACATCAGGCGGGCGCGCAGTCGGCGCAGGGGATCGGCGCCCAGTTCGTCGCCGAGCACCACTCGGGTGCGGCGCCCACCGGACTTGAGGCGGAAGTTCAGCACCATCATGCGCGAGTGGACGCAGCTGTTGCCCAGCAGCTCGGCCTCGTCCTTGCGTCCGGCGCTATCCACCACCAGCCACTGGCCGTCGGCCTGCCAGACCAGGCGCACCAGGGCGCGGCGGCCGAAGCCGAAGGCCGCATGGCGGCGCAGCCACAGCCAGGACCCGCCGAACGCGGCGCAGAGCAGCATCATGGGCCAGCCCGGCGACATCGCGGCCAGCAGCAGGCACAGCGCCAGCATGTGCAGGATGAACAGCAAGCGGTGCGCCCGATAGGACGGCCGCAGGTTCAGGTCAGTGGTGGCGGCGAAGCTGTTCGACGACATCGACATAGATCTCGGGAGGCTGCGAGTACCCCATGGACCAGGAGTACAGGTCCGGGTCCTCGGTGGTCTGCAGCATCTGGATGAAAAGGGCGCGCTCGGCCTCCGTGGCCGAGGGCCAGCGATGCGCGTAATAGCGCTCCGTCAGGACGTCCAGTTCCTTCATGCCGCGGCGCAGCAGCCAGCGGAGTTTGCCTTCTTCCATATCGGCGATCCGGTTGCGGGAGCCGTGGTTGGCGGCTCCCGCAAGCGATTCCTCAGACCCGACGCTCGACCAACATCTTCTTGGTCTCGGCGATCGCCTTCGCCGGGTTCAGACCCTTGGGGCAGGTCTTGGCGCAGTTCATGATGGTGTGGCAGCGGTACAGCTTGAACGGGTCTTCCAGCTCGTCCAGGCGCGAACCGGTGGCCTCGTCGCGGCTGTCGGCCAGCCAGCGATAGGCCTGCAGCAGGATCGCGGGACCCAGGTAGCGGTCGCCGTTCCACCAGTAGCTCGGGCAGCTGGTGGTGCAGCAGGCGCAGAGGATGCACTCGTAGAGGCCGTCGAGCTTGGCGCGGTCTTCCTCGGACTGCAGGCGCTCACGCGTCGGCGCCGGCGAATCGGTCTTGAGCCAGGGCTCGATCGAGGCGAGCTGGGCGTAGAAGTGCGTCAGGTCCGGCACCAGGTCCTTCACCACCGGCATGTGCGGCAGCGGGTAGATGACGACCTCGCCCTTCACCTCTTCGCAGGTCTTGGTGCAGGCCAGCGTGTTGGTGCCGTCGATGTTCATCGCGCAGCTGCCGCAGATACCTTCGCGGCAGGAGCGGCGGAACGTCAGCGTGGCGTCGGTTTCATTCTTGATCTTGATCAGCGCGTCCAGAATCATCGGGCCGCAGCTGGCCATGTCCACCTCGTAGGTGTCCATGCGCGGATTGGCGCCGGTGTCCGGGTCATACCGGTAGATCTTGAAGTTGCGGACCTTCTTGGAGCCTTCCGGAGCTTTGTGGTGCTTGCCGGCGGACTTGTCGAGCTTGGAATTCTGCGGGAGCGAGAACTGTGCCATGACGTGGATTCCTTGACGCGATCAGTACTTGCGGGCAACGGGCGGGATGTGTTCCACGTCGTTGTCCAGCGGCTGCATGTGCACGGGGCGGTAGTCGATCTTCACCTGCTTGTCGGCGGTGCGCCAGGCCACGGTGTGCTTCATCCACTGCGTGTCGTCGCGGTCCTTGATGTCGTCGCGGGCATGGGCGCCGCGCGATTCCTTGCGGTTCTCGGCGCCGACGATGGTCAGCAGCGCCTGGCCCAGCAGGTTGTCGAGTTCCAGCGTCTCGCAGAGGTCCGAGTTCCAGATCATGGAGCGGTCGGAAACCTTCACGTCCTGCACGAAGTTGTCGATCACGCCGTTGAGCTTGACGATGCCTTCCTGCATCAGCGGACCGTCGCGGAACACCGCGCAGTGCTTCTGCATGGTCTTCTGCATGTCCAGGCGGATCTTGGCGGTGGCGGTGCCGCCCTTGGCGTTGCGGAAGCCGTCGAGGCGGGCCAGGGCCTTTTCCTCGGAGGCGCCGCTGATCTTGCGGTGCGGGGTGCCCGGCTTGATCAGCTTGGCGGCCTGGATGGCGGCGGCGCGGCCGAACACCACCAGGTCGAGCAGCGAGTTGGAACCCAGGCGGTTGGCGCCGTGCACCGACACGCAGGCGGCCTCGCCCACGGCCATCAGGCCCGGGACGACGGAGTCGGGGTTGCCGTTCTTCAGCGTCACCGCTTCGCCGGTGTACAGGGTCGGGATGCCGCCCATGTTGTAGTGCACCGTCGGCACCACCGGGATCGGCTGCTTGGTGACGTCCACGCCGGCGAAGATCTTGGCCGACTCGGAGATGCCCGGCAGCTTCGAATGCAGCACTTCGGGGCCGAGGTGCTCCAGGTGCAGGAAGATGTGATCGGCCTCGGCACCGACGCCGCGGCCTTCGCGGATCTCGGTGGCCATGGCGCGGCTCACCATGTCGCGCGGTGCCAGGTCCTTCACGGACGGGGCGTAGCGCTCCATGAAGCGTTCACCCCTCTGGTTGGTGAGGTAGCCACCCTCGCCACGCGCACCCTCGGTGATGAGGCAGCCCGAGCCGTAGATGCCGGTCGGGTGGAACTGCACGAACTCCAGGTCCTGCAGCGGCAGGCCGGCGCGCAGCACCATCGCGTTGCCGTCACCCGTGCAGGTGTGGGCCGAGGTGGCGGAGAAGTAGGCGCGGCCGTAGCCGCCGGTGGCCAGGATGGTCTCGTGGGCACGGAAGCGGTGCAGCTTGCCGGTGGCCAGCTCCCAGGCGAGCACGCCCTGGCAGGAGCCGTCTTCGTCCATCAGCAGGTCCAGCGCGAAGAACTCGATGAAGAACTGCGCGCGGCACTTGAGGCTCTGCTGGTAGAGCGTGTGCAGCATCGCGTGGCCGGTACGGTCGGCGGCGGCGCAGGTGCGCTGGGCCGGCGGGCCCTTGCCGAAGTCGGTGGTCATGCCGCCGAACGGGCGCTGGTAGATCTTGCCTTCCTTGGTGCGCGAGAACGGCACGCCGTAGTGCTCGAGTTCGATGATCGCGGGGATGGCCTCGCGGGTCATGTACTCGATGGCGTCCTGGTCGCCCAGCCAGTCGGAGCCCTTCACGGTGTCGTAGAAGTGCCAGCGCCAGTCGTCCTTGCCCATGTTGGCCAGCGCGGCGGAGATACCGCCCTGCGCTGCCACGGTGTGCGAACGCGTGGGGAACAGCTTGGTGATGTTGGCCGTCTTCAGGCCGGCCTCGGCCAGGCCCAGGGTCGCGCGCAGGCCGGCACCGCCGGCACCCACGACGATGGCGTCGTATTCGTGATGAACGATCTCGTAAGCGGACATTCTTTGGATCCCGGTGTTACAGCGCGACGCGCAGGATGGCGTAGACGCTGGCGGCGGCGACGATGGCGTGGAGGAACTTCTGGCCCATCAGCGACAGCAGCTTGAGGCCCTCGTGGTGCACGTAGTCCTCGATCACCACCTGCACGCCCAGGGCGGAGTGGTAGAGCATGGTGAGGATGAACAGCACCAGGCTGATGGCGACGCTGGGCGCGGAGACCCAGTGGCGCACCGCGTGGTAGTCGCCGCCGGCCAGGTTGGCCACGGAGAACACGAACCACAGCGTCAGCGGGATCAGGGCGATGGCGGAAACACGCTGCACCCAGAAGTGATGGACGCCGTCCTTGGCGGAACCGAGGCCGCGCGCGCGGCTCAGGGGAGAACGCAGGCTCATCGGAGGCTCCGTCAGAGGAAGTAGGCAACGGCCCAGGCGGCGGCCGTCAGCAGCAGGGAGGCGGCCACCACGGCGTAGCCGGTCTTCTCGGCCACCTTGATGTCGAAGCCCCAGCCGATATCCCAGAACAGGTGACGGATGCCGTTACCCAGGTGGTACATCAGCGCCCAGGTCCAGCCGAACAGCAGGACCTGGCCGTACCAGGCGGTGAGGTGCTTGGCGAAGTCGGCGTAGACCACCGGGCCCATGGCCAGCGCGATCAGCCAGGCCGCGACCAGCAGGGTGCCGACACTGAGGCCGACACCGGTGACGCGGTGGATGATCGAGAGCAGCGAGGTCCACTGGAAGCGGTAGTACTGCCCCAGCATGAAGGGGGACAGCGGGCGATTGTCGACGGGCGTTTTCGTGGTCATTCCGGCTCCCAATATCCGGGACGTGAACTTCAGAAGGATTCAGAAGTCGATACAGCGCCCGTTCTTTTCCCAGTCGCCATAGCGGGTAGGATCGGGACCGTCGCTGCGACCACCCACTTCGGGGGCCGGCTCGGGTTCCACGTCCGCCGCAGGCTGCGTCTTCTCCAGCAGTTCCGCGAGGGAAACCACTTCATCCGGCTGGGCTGCACCGGCACTATTTGGATCGGGCGAATGCGACACGGAAAATTTCTGGGCTGCAAAGCCTGACTAGTGTGACAAACTTCTCTTGTGCATCGCAACGTGAAATTCCTGTGAACGCTCGTATCCCGCTTGACGAACTCGTGTACATCCGCGCGCAAGGTGCGGATGCTGAAAGCTTTTTACAGGGCCAGCTGAGCAACGACACGCGCTTGGTGAATGAGAACCGTGCGCAGCTGTCGAGCTATAGCAACCCCAAGGGACGCATGCTAGCGGTGCTGACGCTGTTCCGGCATGGCGATGACATCGTGCTGGAGATCCATCGCAGCGTCGCTGAATCGACGCTCAAGCGCCTGCGCATGTTCGTGATGCGATCCAAGGTCACCCTGCAGGACTGCGGCGCCGAACTGCCGGCCACGGGCCTGCTCGGCGAGGACGGCGCCCGGCAACTGCAGGCCCTGGGCCTGCCGCTGCCGCAGGAGCCGATGCAGAGCGCCAGCCACGGCGGCGTCACCGTGATCCGCCGCCTGGGCAGCGCGCCGCGCTGGTCGGTCCACGGCGAGGTCGCCGGCCTGGCCCCCCTACCCGTTCTCGGCTTCGAGTCCTGGCGCCGCGCCGAGCTGCTGGCCGGGGTGCCGACGGTCTATGCCGAGAGCCGCGAGATGTTCGTGCCGCAGATGGCCAATATCGACCTGCTGGGCGGCATCAGCTTCAACAAGGGCTGCTACACCGGCCAGGAGATCGTCGCGCGCCTGCATTACCTGGGGCAGCTCAAGCGCCGCATGTTCCTGCTGCGCGCGCCGGTGGACGCCCGCCCCGGCATGCCGGTCTACGATGCCGCCGGCGACGGCCAGGCCGTGGGCGAGGTGGTGGACGCGGTGGCGGACGGCGACGCCACGCTGCTGCTGGCGGTGCTGCAGCTCAGTCACGCCGGCTCGGCACGGCTGGCCTTGGCGGCGATCGACGGCCCTGCGCTGGGCCCGGCGCAGGCGCTGGCCCCTGCCGGTGAAAAAAACACCCCCTGATCAGGGCAGCCGAACGGCGGCTTTGGCCCGTCGGGAGACGCCGCGGCGTCAGACTGCTCCGATATAGTGCAGGCATCCGATGGGGGATTCCGTATGCGCTTTTCCGCCGCCTGCCTTGCCCTGAGCCTGGGCCTGACCAGCCTCGCCGCGCCCGCGGCGCTGAACCTGGCCGACGTTCCCCTGCAACTGCTACCCGCCGGGCTGCGTGCGGACACCGCCGAGGTGCTGCGTAGCGCCCCCCTGTCCTTCGCCACCGGCGTACCGCTGTCGCTGGATGAGCAGGACGGCGTCTGGGACGAGCCGACGCCCGGCACGGCACGCTGGCGCCTGCGCCTGGCCTCCGGCGGCGCACTGAACCTCAGCGCGCACCTGGAGCAACTGCAGCTGCCGCAAGGTGGCGAAATCTGGTTCTCCTCCGCCGATGGGCGTGACGTGCAGGGTCCTTTCCGCGGTGACGGCGAGCTGCTGCTGCCCATCGTGCGCGATGACGAAGCGGTGCTGGAAGCACGCATGCCGGCGGGCGGCCGCGACGCCTTCCGCCTGCGGGTCGCCGAGGCCTTCCACGGCTTTCGCGCGCTGGGCAGCGCTGCATTGCCGGCCAAGGGTGCCATCGGCGATGCCGACGGTGATTGCCATATCGACGTTGCCTGCTCCGAAGGCAATGCCTGGCGCCGCGAGATTCGCTCCACCGTGGTCTACACCCGGCTGATCCGCCTGCTGGTCGGCACCTCGCTGGTGACCTGCTCCGGTGCCATGGTCAACAACACCGCGCAGAACGACCGCCCCCTGGTGCTGACCGCCAACCATTGCGGCATCACGTCCTCGACGCGCATGTCGGATGTGACGGTGTACTTCAACGTGCAGAAGTCCAGCTGCGGCAGCAGCACCGACGGCCCCATCAATCAGAACCTTCGCGGCGGGCGCTTCCTGGCACGAGACAGCGAGTCCGACTTCACGCTGTTCGAACTGGCCTCAAGCCCCCCGTCCTCCTATGGCGTGCACTACAGCGGCTGGGATGCCCGCAGCGGCAACGCCGCGAGCAGCGGCGTGGGTATTCACCACCCCGGCGGCGACGACAAGAAGATCAGTGCCTTCAATACCAGCCTGCAGGCCGTGGAGAACGCCCAGATCGACACCTTCCGGGTGGACGGCTGGCAGGTACGCTGGGCGCGTGGCGTGACGGAGCAGGGCTCTTCCGGCAGCGGCCTGTGGAACCAGGATCACCGCCTGGTGGGAACGCTGTCCGGCGGCTCGTCGAGCTGCAGCAATCCCGGTGGCGGCGACATCTATGCCCGCTTCAACCGCGCCTGGACGGCCAACAACGCCAGCACCGGCCAGCTCAAGGCCCATCTCGACCCGACCGCCAGCGGCGCACTGACGCTGGACGGCAAGGACGCCGGGGGATCGCCCGGTGCTGTCGGCGATCCGCCCTCCAGCAGCTCTGGCAGTGGGGGTAGCAGCGGTGGCGGTGGTGGCGGTGGTGGTGGCGGCGCATTCGGCTGGCCCCTGCTGTTGCCTGCGCTGTTGCTGGCTGCCTTGCGTCGCCGCGAATCGGGTATGCGCTGATTCACAGACGCTGCGCCCGGTAGGGCTATAGTGGGCACATCCGACTGATCGATTCCGCATGCGCCTGCACCCTGCCCTGCTCCTGAGCCTGCTGCTGCCCGGCCTGGCCGCCGCCACGGACTATCCGCGCCACATCCTGCCCACTACCCAGGTGCAGGCTGCCGTCGAGGAATCCAAGAACGAACCGCTGCGCTACGCGGTCGCGCTGCCCACCAACCTCAATGCGCCGGATGGCACCTGGGACAGCCCGGCCGAGGGTATTGCCCGCTGGCGCCTCGGAATCGAGTCCCAGGGTGCACAATCCCTGGCACTGCGACTGGAAGACCTGCGCCTGCCGGCAGGCAGCGCCCTACGCTGGGTCGGCGAGGACAGCGGCGATGTGCAGGGACCGTTCGTGGCGGCGGACTCCGGCACGCTGTGGTTGCCGGTGGTGCGCGGTGGCAGGGCC
The DNA here is from genome assembly GCA_030149365.1 of Solimonas sp. Classification (GTDB taxonomy): domain Bacteria; phylum Pseudomonadota; class Gammaproteobacteria; order Nevskiales; family Nevskiaceae; genus Solimonas_A. The sequence continues at coordinate 12,631 of JASBRP010000004.1, read as the reverse complement.
CTGCTCGAACTGCGTCTGCCGGCCGCCCTGAAGCAGCAGTTCGGCGTCCGCATCGCGGAGGCACAACATGGCTATCGCGGATTCCCGATGCCCGGCATGGCCAAGGGACAATTCGGCGATGCGGTCGGCGCCTGCCATGTTGATGTCGCCTGCGCCGCGGCCAACGATTGGCTTCCCCAGACACGATCGGTCGTACTCCTCACGGCCGGAGGCAGCGCACTGTGTACCGGCACCTTGGTCAACAACGTACGGGAAGATGAGACGCCGTACGTCCTGTCGGCCAACCACTGCAACTTCCAGACCCGTGCCATCGGGAGCATCCGCGCCTACTTCAACGTTAATCGCAGCGGTTGCGGTAGGGGCAGCGATGGTGGCGTAACCCAGAACGTCACCGCCGCCGAACTGGTGGCCCGCAGCGAAATCGCAGATTTCGCACTACTTCGCCTAAGTAGCAGCGTGACCGGTTTCAACGTGTACTTCGCGGGGTGGGATGCCAGCGGCGACACGCCGAGTTCTGGCGCCGCAATCCATCATCCGCGTGGCGATAACAAGAAGATCAGTCTTTACGGCGGGGGCGTTACCCGGCAGGACGACGTCGACTTCGACAGCTTCACGGTGGATGCCTGGGCAGTCAGGTGGCGCCGCGGCACAACAGAGCGAGGCTCCTCAGGCGCTGCGCTGTGGAACCAGAACGGCCGCGTCGTCGGCACCCTATCCGGCGGGTCGGCCGCCTGCAACGGTTCCTCGCCCGACGACAACCCCGACTACTTTGGGCGCCTAGACCTCGCCTGGGCCACAAACAGCGCTAGCAATGCCCAGCTGAAGGCCCATCTAGATCCCGACAACAGTGGCGCTTCCACGCTGGCAGGCCTAAATCGCGGTCTTGATCCCGAGCCCAACACGGATACTACGTCGTCCTCAGGCGGTGGTGCCCTACCCGCCCTGGCGCTGGCCGGCTTGATCGGCCTGGGCCTGCTGCGCCGCCGCGCGCGGCACCTCAGGCCGTAGCGGCGCGGCGACCGGCCTCGCGACCGAAGAAGGTGGCATCCGCCAGCGACATGCCCGAGCTGTAGCCCGCACCCCAGCGCGGCAGGCCGCAAGCGGTGCGCCCCGCGGCGTAGAGTCCCGCAACGGGCTTGCGCGAGGTATCCAGCACTTCACCGGTCGGCAACGTGTCGAGCCCGCCCAGCGTGAAGCTGAAGTAGGCGGCGTGGTCGATGCGGCAGTCCAGCGCCACGAACGGGCCCCGCGTCAGCGGACGCAGCCACTTCGACGCCTTGCGGAACAGCGGGTCCTGGCCTTGCGCGGCGTGGCGGTTGTACAGCTCCACGGTGGAGACCAGGGCGCCTTCCGGCAGCTCCAGCTCGCGCTCCACTTCCTGCCAGCTGTCGCCGGTGGCACCGATCGTGATCCTGGCGAACTGCCCGAACTCGGGCTCGGCGAAGATCTCGTGATCCAGCAGCAGCCAGAAGCGGTCGCCCGCCTGCTGCAACACGTGCTGCGCGACGCGGCCGTGGTAGCAGTCCTCGTTGATGAAGCGCTGGCCGCGCGCGTTGATGAAGATGCCCTTGATCAGTTGCTCGGGTGGATACCAGGGCAAGGTCACGAAGCCCTGGTCCATGTGGATCGCGTGGCCGCCCGCGCTCTGGCCCAGCAGGATGCCGGAACCGTCATCCACCGTGCCGATCGGCATGTTGGCGCGCATCAGCTGCGGCGCATGCCGGCGCATCAGGTCCTGGTTCATGATGAAGCCACCCGCGCAGAGCACCACGCCGCGCGTGGCGCGCAGGAATGAATCCTGACCGTCGCGGCGCAGCACTACGCCCTGCACGCCGCCCGCCTCGTCCACGATCAACGCCGCGGCGCGCGTGTCATGGCGCACCTCCACGGTCGTTTCGGCGACACGCGCGGCCAGCATGTCCATCAGATAGCGTCCGCCGCCCAGGCCCATCCACTGCGGTGTGTGGCCACGCGGACAGGGCTTGGCGTTCTCGACGAAGGGCCAGGCCTCTTCGCTGCCGCTCCAGATCAGGCAATCGTCGGTGAAGGGCTCGACGATGCGCTGCGGGATGAAGCTGTTCTTGTAGACCAGGCCCTGGGCCTGCATCCATTCGAAATGCGACAGGCTGTGGTCGGCGTAGAGCCGCACCTTGGCAGCGTCGGCATCGGGACCGCCGGCCATCAGCAGGTAGCGGTACAGGTCCTCGGTGTCGTCGCTGAAACCCGCGGCACGCTGCTGCTGCGTACCACCGCTGCCGCCGACATACATTTCGCCGCCGGACAAGGCCGAGGTGCCGCCGCTGCCGGAGGTGGCCTCGATCAGCGTTACGCGAGCGCCGGCGCGCACCGCTTCCAGCGCGGCGCAGGCACCGGCGGCGCCGAAGCCGACCACGGCCACGTCGGTCTCGATGTCCCAGCGCGGCACTTCGGACAGGCGACAGGGACGGCTGCGGGAATACGCGGGCTCGGACATGGGGTTCTCCTCGGGTGGCTCTTTCGGCTCTACCCGCAAGATAGGCCTTGACTGGGCTATCTCCCTCCTCCGGGTGGAGGAGGGGCTCGCTCAGGGTCGCCATCCATGGCGGGACTGCACTTACCCGATTGAGCCCCCGCCCGGCCATCCATGGCCGGGCCTTCGCCGGCTTGGATTGCCATTTAGGCAATCCAAGAAACCCCCGGCTCAGCCAAACAGCTTGCGGAACTCCGCTTCATCCGCCTCGATCGCGCTACGCAGCGCCGCCAGGCCCGGAGCGCGGGCGCGCAGCTTGGTGGCGGCAAACGCGGCAGCGTTGAGCTTGCGCAGGCCGGCGGCGGCGGCTTTTGCCTCCGCCAGCAACTGCTCCTGCGGCACCACGCGGTCGAGGAAGCCGGCTTCCACGGCACCGGCCGGATTGAAGATTTCCGCGTTGGTGACGGCTCGATCCAGGTGCGTGGTCGCCAGGCGCATGCGGCAGATTTCGGTGGCGGCGTACGGCATGATCAGGCCGATGGCGACTTCGTTGGCGCCGATCTTGAAGCTGCCCTCGGCGCCGAGTCGCAGGTCGCCGGTCAGCAGCAGGAACGAGGCCATGGCCAGTGCATGGCCGCCTGCGGCGATGACCACTGGGCGTGGAAACTTCAGCAGGCGCTCGGCGACCAGGAAGCCGCCGATCACCAGCTCGCGTACCGGCGCGCCGCCGGCACCCATCACGGCCAGATCGAAACCGCCGGAGAACATGCCCTCGCGGCCGGTGAGCACCACCGCCGCGCGGTCGGCGTCGGCGCGGTCCAGCGCCGCGTTGAGCGCGACCAGCAGCGCGGGCGAGACCGCGTTGCCCTTGCCGTTGTTGAGGCTGAGCGTGGCGATGCCGTCCTGCAGTTCGTAGCGAACCAGTTCGTCCATGGGGGAAACCTCCATCAAGAGAAAATCGATGGGCCGAGCGTAGGCACAGGTCGATGGCGGCGACAATGGCCAAAGCCGAGATAATTCTGATTGCCGGCGTATGGTGGCTGTGGACGGAAAGCTGGGGCAGGATGCGCCAGGCAGCTTTTCCAGAGGGATTCCATGATCATCGACGCCTGGGCGCAACACCCGACCGCGCGCCACATCAACGACCCGATGTTCGACTCGCTGCGGCGCTGGACCAGGGGCGGCCTGCCGTCCGGCGAACTGCCGGTGTCGGCCACCGTGGCCGCGATGGACCAGGCCGGCGTGCACCGGGCGCTGATCAGCGCCTGGCTGGCGCCGCGGCGCGTGCTGATCTCCAACGACGAGGTCGCCGGCTTCGTCGCTCAGGCGCCGGATCGGCTGGTGGGTGTCGGCTCGGTGGACATCTCGCGGCCGATGGACGCGGTGCGCGAGGTGCGACGCTGCATCACGGAGCTGGGCTTCAAGGCGATCCGCGTGCTGCCCTGGCTCTGCGAAGTGCCGCCGACGGATCGGCGCTTCTATCCAGTCTACACCGCCTGCTGCGACCTGGGCGTGCCGTTTTGCACGCAGATCGGCCACACCGGGCCGCTGATGCCGTCCGAGGTCGGTCGGCCCATTTATCTCGACCAGGTGGCGCTGGATTTCCCGGAGCTGGTCATCGTCGGCGGGCACATCGGCTATCCCTGGACCGACGAGGCCATCGCGGTGGCGACCAAGCACGAGAATGTCTACATCGATACCTCGGCGTACACGGTGCAGCGCTATCCGCCGGCGCTGCGGGAATACCTGCGCGGGCATGGGCGGCGCAAGGTCCTGTTCGGGACGAACTACCCGATGATCCTGCCGGCGAAGGCGCTGGAGGGGCTGGATGCCCTGGGATTGGACGAGGAGGCGAAGGCGCTGTTCCTGGGTGGGAATGCGGCGCGGGTGTTCGGGCTGTAGCCAATCCACTCTTCGGACCTGGTCGCCAGCAAGCTGGCTGCTACAAGGACAGGATTGTAGGAGCCAGCTTGCCGGCGACTTGCTTCAGGGTCCAACCGAGGACGATGGCAGCGCCCGCTGCAACAACACCAGCCTGAGATCGAACTCCACCTGGTGGTAGTCCGGCAGCATGTGCCGGCAGAGCTGGTAGAAGGCCTTGTTGTGGTCACGCTCGCGCAGGTGCGCCAGCTCGTGCACCACCACCATCTCGAGGAATTCCGGCGCCAGTTCCTTGAACAGGCCCGAGACGCGGATTTCCGCCTTGGCCTTGAGCTTGGCCCCCTGCACTCGCGAGATCGCGGTGTGCAGGCCCAGCACGTTCTGCAGCACGTCCATCTTGTTCTGGAACTGGACCTTGTGCAGCGGCGGCGCGCTGCGCAGGTACGACTGCTTCAGCTCCTGCACGTACTCGTGCAGCGCGCCGTCGCTCTGGACCTGGTGGCTGCCCGGGTAGCGACGCGCCAGGTGTTCCGCCAGCCTCCCCTGCTCGACCAGCCCGCGCACCTGCGCCTGCAGGTGCTCCGGGTAGGCGCCGAGGTAGCGGCGCAGGAGGTCGTCCGTGGGCATGCCGCTCAGGCGGACCGCACCCGGATGCGCAGACCCTCGCACTCCACGACCTGGCCGCTGCGGATCTTGGCGGTCTTGCGGCTTTCCGGCTGGCCATCCACGGTGACCAGGCCCTCGGCCACCAGCTGCTTGCCGGCGCCGCCGGAATCGCAGACTCCCGCCAGCTTGAGCAACTGGTTGAGTTCGACGTATTCGCGGTCCAGATCAAAGTCGACGGTGTTCATGGGCGGCATTCTAGTTCTTGCACAGGTTCTGCACGAAATTCCACCGATCTTGCATGCCTGTGCCACAGCCGGCGCACGTCCCTTGCCCAAACTGCAGTCCCAACAGCGGTCCCCACCGGGCCGCCGCTGCGGCGGCCGGGCAAGGCCGCTTCCCGGTCCGGGCTTTCAGGGAGCAGGGTCATGCAGGAACCGATTCAGGAAGATGCGCAGTCAGAGCCTCCGGCTCACAAGCCGGACTGGCAGGAGAAGCTGGGCGGAGCGGCGGAAACCGCGGCCAGTGGCGCCTGGCGCCTGCGTGGGCGGCTGTTCGCGCTGGGGCTGATCGCCGCCGCGGTCTATGGCGGCTACCGCCACCCGCCGATGCAGACCGTCGAGTCCGGCGAGGTGGCCATGCGCAGCAACCGCATTACCGGCAGCCAGGCCACCTTCGCCGCCGGCCCGGTCATGGTGATGCCCGGCCTGCACGAACTGCAGCGCTATTCCCTGCGCGACCGCGTGCTGCGCCCGGCCGACAGCGCCCGCGCCGACGGCTCCGCGCCGTTCCAGTCCAAGGAGGGCCTGTCCCTGGGCGTGGACCTGAGCCTGCGCTACGCGCTGGACCCGAAGCGCGTCAGCGAGGTCGCACGTCAGCTGCCCGCCGACATCGACCACGACGTGGTGGAGCCTGCCCTGCATGGTGTGATCTACCGCATCTTCACGGCCTATACCGTGAAGGAGATTTTCTCCAGCAAGCGCGCCGAGATCCAGCAGAAGATCGTGGCCGAGCTGAAGCCACGCCTGGCTGCGGACGGCATCCTGCTGCGCGACGTGCAACTGGGCAACGTGGACCTGCCGCGCGAGTACCGCAGCGGCATGGACCAGATGCTGGCCGAGGAACTGGCGACCGAGAAGATGCAGTACACCCTGGCCCTGAAGGACCAGCAGGTGAAGGAAACCGCCCTGGAGGCCGAGGCCGACAAGGTGCGCCGCGAGAAGGCGGCCGAGGCCGCCGGCAACGAGCAGGTGATCGCCGCCCGCGCGCAGCAGGAGGCGATGAAGCACGTGCTGCCGTTCAAGGAGAAGCAGATCGAGCAGCGCAAGCTGGAGGCCGAGGCGGAGAAAATCTCGCGTATCCGCTACGCCGAGGGCAATGCCGAGGCGCGCCGCGTGGAGGCCTCGGGCGAGGCGGACTCGCGCCGCAAGCTGGCGGACGCCGAAACCTATCGCCTGGAGCAGGTCGGCAAGGTCACCAGCGCGCAGATGGAGCGTGACGGCCAGTTGCTGAGCAAGCATCCCCTGCTGATCCAGAAGACCATGGCCGACAAGCTGTCCGACAAGGTGCAGGTGATCATCGCCTCGCCGCCGGCCGGTGGTGGCTTCATCGGCTCCGCCCTGCTGGGCCAGAACCAGCCGCCCGCCGTCGCCACCGCGACGGAGGAGGAACAGTGATCCTCGCCGCCCTCACCGCCCTGGCCATCGTCGCGCAAGATGACACCGCGCTACGTGCTGCCCCGCGCGATTCGTCCCAACAGCAGGCACAGCTCTGGCAGGGCGACACGCTGGAGGTGCGCGGCGAGCGCCTGGGCTTCCTGCAGGTCTGGGATCACCAGCGCGAACGCGGTGGCTGGGTGCGGGCGCCGCAGGTCCGCAGCCTGGAGTTCGACGAGGCCCAGGCACCGGAACTGCTGGCGGTGCTGCGCTTCCTGCGCGATGCCCCAGGCCAGGAGGCCCTGGGCATCGCCTACGCCGCCGCCTACCTGCGCGCCGCGCCGGCCGCGGACATCGACGCCGAGCCCTTCGATGCGCTGGGCAGCATGGCCGAGCGCCTGGCGCGCCGTGCTTCCGGCAAGCAGATGAAGGCTGACGAGGCGAAGACCGCCGCGCACCTGGACGTGACCCGCCGCTACGGCGTGGCCTGGACGCAGTTCGAGCGTGACGATGGCCGCATCCAGCTGTGCTACGACGGCGACGCCTTCCGGCGCGTGCTGACCCTGCCCGCCGCGCCCGCGCAACGGGCGCGTGCGGTACTGGCGCTGACCCGTCACGATTGCATCGACCCGGCCACGCAGCCCCTTGCGCGCGTACAGCTGGACCAGTGGCGTGCCGACCTGCTGGACCGCGTGGATCTCGCGGAACTGGACGGCCCGACGAAAAACCGGGTGCGGCTGCGCCGCGCCGGCGTGTGGTCCGCCCTGGCCTACGCGCAGGCTCGCCGGGCCGACGGCAGCAGCGCCGCGGCAGCCGCCGAAGCCCGCGCGCTGGAAGCCCTCGCCGGTGTCGACCGCGCGCAGTTGCCGGAGGAAGACCAGCGCGCCTACACCGAGGCGGCGGTCCGTGTGGGCGCCTCGCGCTGGGCCCTGGAGCCCGCAGCGCCCGCATCCGGCAAGCTCGGCATCAGCACCGTCGCCGGTCAGCCGGGCGAGACCTGCGTGCTGCTGACCGGGCCGAAGAACGACGCGCAGAACCCGCTGCTGCGCCGCTGCACCTACGGCCGCGTCTGGAACGCCTCGGCCCGCGCCGAGGCCGGCGGCAAGGCCTTGGCCCTGGCGGTGCAGCCGCTGGACACCTGGCTGGAGCTCTGGGTCTTCACGCAGCAGGACGGCAACTGGAGCGTGCAGGTGCTGCCGCCCGCGGCGACCGATCCCGGCATCGGCTACGTGGAGTTCGCCGGCTGGGTGCCAGGGGGCAAGCAGATGCTGGCGGCGCGCGAGGCGCGTGTGGACGGCCGCTGGACCCGCAGCTACGAACTGGTGTCGCTGGCCACCCTGGCAACCGAGCGCAGCGCGGCGGAGCCGGCGCATCTGAGTTCCTTCTATCGCTGGCAGTCGGCGGACTGGAAACAGCGGACCATCAGCCTGAGGCAGTGATCGTTTCCCGGTTGATCGTAGGAGCGGCTGTCAGCCGCTAAGGCAGGTGGACAGGAGGATCTGTGCATCGCGGCCAACGGCCGCTCCTACGATGGCAGGCTGCTCAACTCGCGTCGTGAAAGATGATCCCCAGGGTATGGCGATGTCCCGCACGTAGGCGGCTGACGCCGTGGCGCAGGTTGACGCGATAGCTGCCCCGGCTGCCCGCCGCGGGCCGGTGATGCACGGCGAAGATCACGGCATCGCCCTGCATCAGCGGTACCACATCCACGCGCGACTGCCGTCGCGGCCGCTGCTCGGTCAGCACGAACTCACCGCCCTCGAAATCCCGCTGCGGCTGCGACAGCAGCACGGCCGCCTGCAGCGGGAATACCTGCTCACCGTAGAGGTCCTGGTGCAGGCAGTTGTAGTCACCCGGTCCATAGCGCAGCAGCAAGGGCGTCGGCCGCTGCTGGCCCGCCTGGTGGCAGCGCTGCAGGAATTCCTGCAGCTCTTCCGGGTAGCGCGCCGCCAGGCCCATGGTCTCGGTCCAGCGATTGGCCAGCGGCGCCAGCCGCGGGTACAGCGCCTCGCGCAGCGCCGCCACCGGCGGCGGCAGGGGATAGAGGAAGTACTGGTACTCGCCCTGGCCGAAGCCATGGCGCGCCATCACCACGCGGCTGCGGAAGCGCGCGGGTTCGTCGTACAGAGCGGCGGCCGCGGCGCATTCCGACGGTGTCAGCAGTGAGGGCAGGCAGGACCAGCCCTGATCATCCATTTCTCGCAGGATGCGGGGCCAGTCTTGCTGGGCGATGCGGGCGTTGAAGTCCATACGCGGTTCCGTGGCTGATGCGGAACTGTAGCGCTGGCGTTCAGCCAGGAAGCTCCGCTTCTTGCGGAATCTCCAATGAACCGTTCATGCCGAGTGCGCCGCGTCCCTCGATACGATCCGCCAGGGCGGATCACTCGGGACGAACGGCTGTGATGCACGGAGGCAGGGCGCGTGCCTCGATACACGCCGCTTTGCGGCGCACTCGGCATGAACGGTTCGGGGGAGGGGTAGGATACTGGTTATGCAACCAACTGCAGGTTCGCCAGCCTTGCATACAGCCCACCCTGCAGCAGCAGTTCCTGTGGCGTGCCGGTCTCCACGATGCGGCCGTGCTCCAGCACGACGATGCGGTCGGCCTTGCGCACGGTGGCGAGGCGGTGGGCGATGATCAGCGTGGTACGGTCGCGCATGGCTGCTTCCAGGCCCTGCTGCACCAGGGCCTCGCTTTCGGCATCCAGGGCGCTGGTGGCCTCGTCCAGCAGCAGCAGCGGCGGGTTGCGCAGCATGGCGCGGGCGATGGCGATGCGCTGCTTCTGGCCACCGGACAGGCGCAGGCCGCGTTCGCCGAGGAAGGTCTGGTAGCCCTCGGGCAGGCGCATGATGAATTCGTCGCAGAGCGCAGCGCGGGCGGCGGCGATCACTTCCTCGTCGCTGGCGCCGGCGCGGCCGTAGCGGATGTTCTCCATGGCGTCGGCCGAAAAGATCACCGCGTCCTGCGGCACGATACCGATCTGCGAGCGCAGCGCGGCGGGGTCCAGGTGGCGCAGGTCGATGCCGTTGAAGCGGATGGCGCCGCCGCCCACGTCGTAGAAGCGCAGCAGCAGCTGGAACAGCGTGGTCTTGCCGGCGCCGCTGGGGCCGACCAGGGCCACGGTCTCGCCCTCGCGCACGACCAGGCTGATGTCGTCCAGCGCCGCGGACTTGGGCCGCGAGGGATAGTGGAAGCTCACTTTCTCGAAGCTCAGGCGTGCCTGGCGGGCCGGCGGCAGTGCCAGCGGCTGCGCCGGTGCCTGGATCGCCGGCTCGGCCGCCAGCAGTTCCATCAGGCGCTCGGTGGCGCCGGCGGCGCGCATGATGTCGCCCCAGACCTCGGCGATCACGCCGATGCCGCCGGCGGTGAAGCCGGCGTAGAGGATGAAGGAGGCCAACTGGCCGGCGCTCATGCTGCCGGCGATCACGGCCTGGGCGCCCAGCCACAGCACGAAGACCACGGCGCCGAACACGCCGCTGATCGCGATGGTGGTCATCACCGCGCGCAGGCGCGTGCGGCGGATCGCCGAGAGGAAGCTGTCTTCCACCGCGGCACCGTAGCGCCGGCCTTCGTCGCCTTCCTTGGTGAAGGCCTGGACCGTGGGAATGGCGTTGAGGATTTCGCCGGCCACCGCGGAGGTGTCGGCGATGCGGTCCTGCGATTCGCGCGACAGTTTGCGCACGCCGCGCGCGGTTAGGATCAGCGGCAGCACCACCAGGATCAGCAGCACCAGGGTCACGGCGAACAGCTTGGCGCTGGTCACGGCCAGCATCACCAGGCCGCCGAGGAACTGGAAGAAGCTGCGCAGGCCCATGGATACCGAGGACCCCACCACGGTCTGCACCAGGGTGGTATCCGCGGTCAGGCGCGACAGCACCTCGCCGGTGCGGGTGGTCTCGAAGAACTGCGGCGATTGCTCCAGCATGCGGCGGTAGACCGCATCGCGCAGGTCGGCGGTCACGCGCTCGCCGATCCAGCTGACGTAGTAGAAGCGCGCCGCCACCGTGGCACCCCAGACCATGGCGATGCCGAACAGCGCAAGGAAATACTGGTTGACCGCGGCGCCTGCGACGAAGCCGTGGTCGATCAGCTGGCGCACCGCCAGCGGCACCGCCAGCATCACCACCGAGGCCGCGCAGAGCAGCAGGAAGGCCAGGGCCACCTGGCGGCGATAGGGCCGCAGGAAGGGCCAGAGCCCGCTCAGGGCGACCAGGCGCCGGCGCGCGGCCGGGCCCGGGGGGCTGAGGGTTTCCAGCATCTCGGCGGTGCCAGCGGGTTCGGGGGCGGCGGGTTCGGTCATGGCGGGCGCCACGATAGCACCGGGCGCCCGCATTCGGACGAGGCCGCCCAAACCGGGAGGGCGGCAGACTGGGGCCATGAACAGCCCCGATCCCGCCCTCGCCCAGCCCTTCCGCCTGTACCGTGCCACCGTGCCGGCGGATTGGATCGACGTCAACGACCACATGAACGTGGAGCGCTACTACCACCTGCTCTACCAGGCCCAAGTGGAGGTGACGGAGCACCTGGAACTGGGGCGGACCTACGTGGCCGCGCGCGGGCTGTCCAAGATGGTGGTGGAGAGCAACTTCCGCTTCGAGCGCGAACTGCGGGTCGGCGAGCGGGTGGAGGTGCGCTCCCGCCTGCTGGGGGTGGACCGCAAGCGCATCCATTTCTTCCACGAGCTGTGGAACCTGGACCGCGACATCCGCGCCGCCGTGGGCGAGCAGATCGACGTGCACGTGGACCTGTCCACGCGCCGCTCGGCGCCGCTGCCGGAGGAGGTGCTGGCCCGGCTGCAGCGGGTGGTGGTGGCGCAGGCGGGGCTGCCGCCGGTGCCGGCGCGGCTGACGCTGGCGAGATAGCCCGGCAGGTTCGCGCGGGCTACAGGGGCATCAACGGAACCGCGCGCCGCCGTCCACGCCGATCACCTGGCCGTTGATCCAGGCACCGTCGTCCGACATCAGCATGGCCACCATCGCGGCGATGTCTTCGCTGGTGCCCAGGCGGGTGCTGCGCGTGATGGCCAGCGTGGCCTGGCGCAGGTTTTCGGGGAAGTGGTCGCGCAGCTGCTCGGTCAGCACCAGGCCGGGCGCGATGGCGTTGGCGCGGATGCCCTGCTTGCCCCAGCGCGAGGCGACGTGGCGCATCAGTGCCTGCAGGCCGGCCTTGCTCACGGCATAGGACACGCGCGTGGGCTCGCCCATGTCGGCCGCGCCGGAGCTGGTGTAGACGATGGCTCCGCCGCGCTTGAGCAGCTCCGGCAGCGCATGGCGCGTGCACAGCAGGTGGCCGCGCAGGTTCACCGCCAGGCTACGGTCGAAGATGTCCAGGGAGACGTCCAGCGCATCGCCGTCGGACAGGATCGCGCGCATGTCGGCGGCGTTGACGTGAAGACCGTCGAGCCCGCCGTAGGCGGTCACGGTGGCGCGCACCATGGTGGCCACGCTGGCGTCGTCGGCGATGTCGCAGTTGACCGCGGTGGCCTGGCCGCCGTCGGCGACGATGCCGGCCGCCACGGACCGCGCGCTGGCGGTGTTGATGTCCGCCACCACCACCGCGGCGCCCTCCGCCGCCAGGCGCTGCGCCGTGACGGCGCCGATGCCGGAGCCGGCGCCTACGACCGCGATGACCTTGTTCTCGAGCCTGCGCATGGTGGTTCTCCCCTTCTGGTCTTGTGGGGGGACTGTCTCAGACTTGCCGGGTTGGGGGACTCACCCGAATGCAGCAGCGGGTGATTCCCTCGCCCGCTGGCGGGAGAGGGGGTGGCGCACGAGGGAGATTCTGACTTTAGTTGCCGCTCGCCCTGAGCCTGTCGAAGGGTGGGCGGCAACTCATTGACGGACCTGGCGGGAAGTCCGTCCATGCTTCGACAGGCTCAGCACGAACGGACTTCTTCAGGGGTTCCCTAGGTGTGAAGGTTCGATAGGTTGTTCATCCGGCTGTGTTGATGGGAATCTGAGGTTGTCGAGACTTCAACCCCATCAGCAGGGAGCCGGATGAACAGCCACGAGAATGCCCGACTGACGCCCAAAGGACGAGCCC
>JASBRP010000002.1 GCA_030149365.1 Solimonas sp. | reverse complement strand
TGTTGAGGTTCGACACGTTGTTCAGCGGTATGCGGCTGATGGGAGGCTGGAATCCGAGGGCGGAGTGTCGTCGGTGGTGATTGTAGTGGTGCTGCCAGCAGGCGAGGTGCCGGGTTCGTTCATCGGAGTGGCGGTAGGCGTAGGCATAAGCCCATTCGCGTAGCGCGGTTTGCACAAAGCGCTCGGCCTTGCCATTGGTTCGGGGTGTGTACGGTCGCGTGAAGACGTGCCGGATGCCCCACTCGGACAAGGCTGCGGCAAAGAGCTTGGAGCGATAGGCGGTGCCGTTGTCGGTCATCAGCCGCTCGACGCAAACCCCGTGTTCGGAAAACCAGGCCAGGGCACGCTCCAGGAAGCCCGTGGTGGTCTGCTTGCGCTCGTCCGGCAGCACCTCGGTGTAGGCCAGCCGGCTGTGATCGTCGATGGCCAGGTGCAGGGTTTCCCAGCCGACGCCTCGGCAGTGGTCGCGCGGGTTGCCAGTGACGCGATGTCCGGTCTTTTCGATCCGGCCCAGCTTCTTGGTATCCAGGTGCAGCATCTCGCCGGGACGCTCCCGCTCGTAGCGCACCACGGGTGGCGGAGTCTGCAGGGGCGGTAGGCGGCCCCATCCACAAGCCGCCAGATACCGCCGCACCGTGGCGTAAGGCCGCCCCAGCGCATCAGCCACCGCCCGGATCGTCTGTCGCTGCTGGCGCCCATCCAGGGCCTGCTGGCGTTCCATCTCCGACAGGGCCGAGCGCACCCGCTCCGGCCGGCTGGATCGGTCGCCCAGCCCCGCCAGCCCCTCCTGTTCGAAGCGACGCTTCCATTTGTAGGCTGTGCGGACCGACACCCCGCACTCCAGCGCTGCGGCTGGTATCCCAATCTGCGCGATCCGCCCGATCAACCGGGCTCGTCCTTTGGGCGTCAGTCGGGCATTCTCGTGGCTGTTCATCCGGCTCCCTGCTGATGGGGTTGAAGTCTCGACAACCTCAGATTCCCATCAACACAGCCGGATGAACAACCTATCGAACCTTCACACCTAGCGCCCCAGGATTTCCTGGTTGTGTTCGCCCAGCTTGGGGCTGGCGCCGTTCAGGGTCTTGGCGTGGCTGAACTGGATCGGGTTGGCGAACACCGGCTTGCCGTTCTGCTGCTGAACGATGCCGCGGGCCTGCACCTGCGGGTTGGCCAGCACCTCGTCCATGTCCAGGATCGCGGAGATGCAGGTGTCGCCGTCGGCCAGCAGGGCTTCCCACTCGTCGCGGGTCCTGGACTTGAACAGTTCGGCCAGGCCCTGGCGCAGCGGCTCGCCCTTGGGGCCCACGGCAAAGGGCATCTTCAGCAGGTCCGGGCGGCCGACCATCTGGCAGACGTTGGCGAAGAACTTGTACTCCAGCGCGCCGCAGGCGATGTGCTTGCCGTCGGCGGTTTCGTAGATGCGGTAGTTGGGCGTGGCGCCGGACAGGATGTCGCCACCGCGCGGAGCCGGCTTGCCGGTGCTGCGCATGCCGGCCAGGGTCAGGACCTGCAGGGCCAGGGTGCCGTCCATCATGGCCACGTCCACGAAGCTGCCCTGCCCCGAGGCCCGGGCGCCGATCACGGCCGCCAGGATGCCGACCACGCAGGTCAGCGCGCCGCCGGCCAGGTCGGCCACCTGGAAGTTGCCGGCGGAGGGGGCATCCCCTGCGGCGCCGGTCTGGCTCAGCTCGCCGGCATAGCCGCGGTAGTTCATGTCGTGGCCCGGACGGTTGCGGTACGGGCCGGTATGGCCGTAGCCGGTCAGCGAGGCGAACACCAGCTTCGGGTTGATGGCGCGCAGGGTTTCGTAGTCGCAACCCAGCTTGCCCATCACGTCGGGGCGGAAGGACTCGATCACCACGTCGGCGCTCTTCACCAGCTCCTTGAAGGCCGCCACGTCCTCGGCCTTGCGCAGGTCCAGGGTCACGGACTTCTTGCCGCCGTTGACCACCTCGAACATCTCCGGCGTCAGGCGCGCGTAATCGCCGCCGTTGGGCTCCTCGATCTTGATCACCTCGGCTCCGAGCTGGGCCAGGTAGAGCGTGGCGAAGGGGCCGGGCAGCAGGCGCGACAGGTCCAGCACGCGGATGCCGGCCAGTAAGGGGTTCAGCGACATGGGGACTCCAATGGAATGGGGCTCAGAACAGCAGATTGTAGGAAGCCGGACGGCATGATCGCATCGTTAGTCGGCGATGCGTGCTACCCGGCTGGCGTCTTCGCCTTCGATCAGCACGAAGTCGCCGGTGGAGCCGGCCAGCCGCGCCTCGCGGAACGGCTGGTACTCGGGGCTCTGGTAGAAGCGGTGGGCTGCCTCCCGCGAGGGGAACTCCAGGATCAGGAAGGTGTGCGGCAGGGGCCGCTCGCCCTCCAGCTTCTCGAGCTTGCCGGTACGTGCCAGGTAGCGCCCGCCATGGGCCTCCACCATGGGCGTGACCTTCTGGATGTAGTCCTTCACCCAGGCATGGTCGGTAACGACGATCTCGGCCACGGCATAGCACTTCATGAGGCGCTCCTTCTCAGAAACCGTCAAGACCGCAATGCCGGTCCATGAAGACCTTCATGCGGCGCAGGTACTTGCCCTGGTGCAGGTGCAGCAGGTGATTGCCCGGGAACCAGTGCAGGTGGCTGCCGGGGAAATGTTCGTGCAGCAGGCGCACGTGGCGCGGCGGCGTAAAGCGATCGCCGGCCCCGCCGATGACCAACACCTTGTCGCCGTCAATCTTCGGCGCGTAGGTCAGCGGATTGTGCACTGCCAGCGCATGGCGCAACTCGGCCAGGCTGACGCCGGCGCGCTCCAGCGTGGCACCCATCAGCGTGCCGGTGGGCTGCCATTCGCGCGCGATATCCACGATGCTCGCCACCGGCGAGTTCGGGATGCAGAACGCCAACCGCGGATCCACCGTGGCCAGCAACGCCGAGGTATAGCCGCCCAGCGACAGGCCGGACACTCCCATCTTCGGGGCACCGCGGCGCTCCAGGAAATCCAGTAGCACGCGCAGGTCGCGCACCGCATGGACGATGGCCTCGTTGAAGCAGGGCAAGCCGTTGGCGAACAGGCCGTAGCCGCTGAACCAGTCGCCCCGCTCCACGCGATAGCCGTGGAACGGCATGGTGTAGAGCAGGACGTCGTAGCCTTGCTTGTAGAACCAGCGCAGCGAGAACATCTGCGCGTTGAACCAGTACGCATCCACGCCGAAGCCGTGGACCATGACCAGCGTCGGGCGGGGCTTGCCGCGGTGGAACCAGTACTGGGCATAGCCGCTGCGGTTGCGGAAGCTGCGTGCGTAGCGCTGCGCCAGTTCCGGATTCAGCGGTTGGTGGCCGCTGTCGAAGCGCAGCAGCCGGTAATTCACCCCGAAGGGGCGGTAGGACATCACACGCGGCTTGAGCTGCTCCACGTGGATGCCCTGGCGCGAGCGGCCGAAGACCGCCTCGCTGTCGTGCGTATCCGCCAACGCTTGATGCGGCTGCATCAGCCGCATCTGCTCGTGGATGCGTTCGGGCGTCAGGAAGCTGCGTCCCAGGGCCGCGGTAACCGCCACCCCGAGCACCGAGCGCAAGGCCCGGTCCAGCGCAGCGCTCGCGCCGACCTTGAAGCGATGGTCGGCGTCGAGTTCGGTGCCGTCCGCCTGCCGGAAGAAATCCTCCGGCAGGCGTTGCCACCAGGCCTCTGCCGCGGTGGCAGTGGCCGGCATCAGGCCAGCTTCGAGGCGTCGAAGAAGTTGCCCATGCGCTGGGCCAGCATCAGGTCGCCGTCGACCTGCAGCTTGCCGGTCATGAAGGCGGTCATGCCGTTCAGCTCGCCCTTCAGCAGCGCGACCAGGTCGTCGTCTTCCATCGTCACGGCGAGGTCCGAGGCCGCGGCGGTGCCTTCGACCACGTTGCAGCTGCCGCCCTTGATGACGACATGGGCCGGCGTGGAGATGTTGAACTGGATGGTGCAGTCGGTGCCGGAAGCGGCATCGGCATTGAAGGCGGCGGGCAGCTTCTTGAGGAACGCGGAGGCGCTCATGGTAATACTCCAGGTTGGTAAGAAAGTGTTGTCATGGGAGCGACTCGCGTCGCTTCCATGAAAGTGGGTCAGTCCCTGCGATACAGCGTGACGACGCAGGCGCCACCCAGGCCGAGGTTATGCTGCAGGGCGATGTTGGCACCCCGCACCTGACGTGCGTCGGCAGTGCCGCGCAGCTGCCAGACCAGCTCGGTGCACTGGGCCAGGCCCGTGGCGCCCAGCGGATGTCCCTTGGACAGCAGGCCGCCCGAAGGATTGGTCACCACCTTGCCGCCGTAGGTGTTGTCGCCGTCCCAGATGAACTTCTCGGCGCCGCCCTCGGGGCAGAGGCCCAGGCCTTCATAGGTCAGCAGCTCGTTTGCCGTGAAGCAGTCGTGCAGTTCCACCACCTGCACGTCCTTGGGGCCGATGCCGGCGGCCTCGTAGACCTGGCGGGCAGCTTCCTTGGTCATGTCGTAGCCCACCATCTTGATCAGGCTACGCTCGTCGAAGCTGCTGGCGTAGTCGGTGGTCATGGCCTGGGCGGCGATGTACACCGGCTTGGAAATGCCATGCTTCTTGGCGAACTCATCGGAGCACAGGATCGCGGCACCGGCGCCGCAGGTCGGCGGGCAGCACTGGAAGCGGGTCAGCGGATCGAAGACCTCTTCCGAGGCCATGATCTCGGCCAGGCTCAGTTTCTGGCCGAACAGCGCATAGGGGTTGCGGCTGGCGTGATCGCGCGCCTTCTCGGAGATCTTGCCGAAGGTCTCCTTCCTGGTGCCGTGCTGGAAGCGGTACTCGCGGCCGGCGCCGCCGAACATCTGCGCGGCGGGCGGTGCGGCGCTCATGCCCTGCACGTCGATCATCACCTGGGCGTGGCGGCCCATCGGTGGCTCTCGGTCGTCGAACTTGTTGCCCAGCGCACCCTTCTCCATCTTCTCGAAACCCAGTGCCAGCACGCATTCGGCGGCACCGCTCTCGATCGCCTGGCGTGCCAGCCACAGCGCGGTGGAGCCGGTGGAGCAGTTGTTGTTGACGTTGACCACCGGGATGCCCGTGAGGCCCAGCTCGTAGACCGCGCGCTGGCCGCAGGTGGAGTCGCCGTAGACGTAGCCGACATAGGCCTGCTGTACGTCCTTGTAGGCGATGCCGGCATCGGCCAGCGCCTTGGTGCCGGCCTCCTTGGCCATCTCGTAGTACTCGGGGCTGGCGCCGGGCTTGGCGAACTTGGTCATTCCCACGCCGATGACGTTGACGCGACGTTTCATTTCAATCTCCTGATGTTGTCTGGTCTCCTCTCGCCCGCTTGCGGGAGAGAGGTCGGGAGGGAGGGTTCTGTGACTCTCGCGAGCTCTACACAACCCTCGTCCCCTGCCCCTCTCCCGCAGGCGGGAGAGGGGAACACGGGTGGATGAATCAGATCAGCTTGCTCAACACCGACAGCTCCTGCGCCAGGCGAACGTCGCCGTCCACGCGCAGCTTGCCGCGCTGGTACAGGTCACGTACCTGGGCCTCGCCCTTGACCAGGGACACCAGGTCCTCGTCGGCGATGCCGAACACGGCGTTGGCTTCACCCGCCGCACCCTGCTCCACCTTCGGAGCCGGGCCGGAGAGGTCCACCAGCCAGCTGGCATCCGGGCTCTTCAGGTTGAAGCGGATCGTCTGGCCCTTGAGACCGTTGACGGCCTTGGGATCGCTGCCCAGACGCTGCTGCAGGGCGGCGAAGATCTCGCCGCCGCGGCCCGGCTTGGCCGCCGCCGGTGCGGCCGCAGCTGCAGCCTTGGGCGCCGCCGCGCCGCCGGCGCCGCGTGCCTTCACGATTTCCTCCAACAGCTTCGGATCAAGCTTCTGCAGGAAGCCGAGCTTCTGCGAAGCCATGACGTTGCCGCTGACCTTCATCTTGCCACCGAAGTACAACTTGTTCGGGTCCGCCTTGCCGGTGGACATGGCGATGAAATCGTCCTCGCTCAGTTCCAGCGTCACGTCGGGGCTGGCGGCGTCGCCCTGCTTCACCGCGCCGTCACCGGACTTCAGGTCCAGGTGCCAGGCGCTGTCGGGGCCGGTCAGCTTGAACTGGAACAAGGTCTTGATCTGGTCGCCCAGGCCCTTGTTCGTCGCCAGGTGCTTGCCGATGGCGGCGAAGATATCGGCCGAGTTCGGACCGCTGGCCGCTGCCGCCGGAGCAGCAGCAGGCGCGGAACCGGCGCGAGCCGCCACCGCTTCCGCCAGCAGCTTGGGATCCAGCTTCTGCAGGAAGCCGAGCTTCTGCGAGGCCATGACGTTGCCGCTGACCTTCATCTTGCCGCCGAAGTACAGCTTGTTCGGGTCCGCCTTGCCGGTGGACATGGCGATGAAGTCGTCCTCGCTCAGTTCCAGGGTGACGTCGGCCGCGGCCGCGTTGCCCTGCTGGACCTCGCCATTGCCGGACTTCAGGTCCAGGTACCAGCTGGAATCCGGCGACTTCAGCTGGAACTGGAACACCGTCTTGATCTGGTCACCCAGGCCCTTGTTCGCCAGCAGGTGCTTGCCGATGGCGCTGAACACGTCCGCCGACACCGGGCCGCTGGCCGCCGCCGGTGCTGCCGCGGCGGCCACGGCCTTGGTCGGAGCCTTGCGCTGCGGGATCTGCTCGTAGAGCTCCACCGCCGCACCCTTGATGACGACCTTGTC
Organism: Solimonas sp.; assembly: GCA_030149365.1. Classification (GTDB taxonomy): domain Bacteria; phylum Pseudomonadota; class Gammaproteobacteria; order Nevskiales; family Nevskiaceae; genus Solimonas_A. Next base: position 140,271 of record JASBRP010000002.1, on the reverse strand, counting down.
GCGCTCCTTGACCTTGGTCTCGAAGATGATGCGGGTCTCGGACTCCTTCCACATGCGCGTCACCAGGGTCTCGCCCGGGAACACGCTCTCGGCGAAGCGCACCTTGATGCTCTTGAAGCGGCGCGGATCGTTGTTGAGGAAGCTCTTGATGACGTGGCGGCCGACATGGCCGTAGGTGCAGAGGCCGTGCAGGATCGGCTTGTCGAAGCCGAAGGCCTTGGCGAACGCCGGATCCACGTGCAGCGGGTTCCAGTCGCCGGACAGGCGGTACAACAGGGCCTGGTTGGGGTCGGTCTTTTCCTCGACCACCGCATCCGGCTCCCGCGCCGGCGGCACGTTCACGTCCTGCGAGGGGCCACGGTCGCCACCCCAGCCGCCCGCGCCGCGGACGAAGGTGGTGATCTCGTTGTAGGCCACTTCCTCGCCGGTTTCGTCGGTGGTGGACACCGCCATGATCACCACCGCGTTCGGCGCCTTGTCGTAGGCGGCCTTCATGCGGAAGGTGCTCTTGAGCTTGCCCTTGGGCGCCAGCGGCAGCTTGATCTCGGTGTACTGCTCGCCGTGCAGCACGCGCTCGAAGCCGAAGTTGAAGCCCTTGACCGGCTGCTTGCCTTCCTTGGCCAGGGCCAGCATGGCGTTCATCGGCGGCATCACCGCATAGGTCGGCAGGGCGTAGAATTTGTCGCCCTTCAGCTCGTTGACGTAGGCCAGTTCCTTGTCGTCCAGCGGATTGTTGGCCGCGCCCACGCCCAGGGCATACAGCGCCAGGTCGCGCTGGTCATAGGAGGACTCCAGCGTCACCTCGGACTTGGAGGCCTCGTCCAGGTCGATGAACTCGTTGCCGCCGAGCGACTTCGCGCTCATGTTGGACAGCAGCGGCGCCATCGACTCGTTGATGTTGGTCGGGTATTCGCCGTCCTTGAAATCGGTAACCTTGGCCCAGTTCTTGGCCACCTCTTCCGGGCCGAAGCCACGGCCGATCTTGAAGGAATGCCCGCGCGTGCGCTCCCAACGCAGCTTGGCGTGGTAGCCGGCGCCCACTTCGAACAGGCCGCCAGTCTCCTTGCAGTCCTCGTGGCAGAGCCAGCCGACCAGCGGGCTGACGTATTCCGGCTTCAGCGCGTCGATCAGTTCCGGCGGCAGCACTGTCTCGGTCAGGCGGCTGCCGGCGATCGGCGCGATGGTGTTGACGTGGACGTTCTTGCTGCGCCCTTCCTGCGCCAGCGTGTTGGACAGGCCCACCAGCGCCAGCTTGGCCGCCGAGTAGTTGGCCTGGCCGAAGTTGCCGTAGATGCCCGCCGCCGAGGTGGTCATCACGATACGGCCGTAGCCCTTGTCGCGCATGATCGGCCAGGCCGCGTGCGACACCGCGAAGGAGCCGTTCAGGTGCACGCGCACGATCAGGTTCCAGTCATCCACGCTCATCTTGTGGAAGCTGGTATCGCGCAGGATGCCGGCGTTGTTGATGACGATGTCCACCGTGCCGAAGGCATCGACAGCCGTCTTCACGATGCTGGCGCCATCCTCGACGGAGTCATAGTTGGCGACCGCCTGGCCGCCGAGCGCCTTGATCTCCTCGACCACCTTGTCGGCCGCCGCGGAGGACTTGCCGCCGCCGTGGATGTTGCCGCCGAGGTCATTGACCACCACGTGCGCGCCGCGCGCGCCGAACATCAGCGCATGCTGCCGGCCCAGGCCGTTGCCGGCACCGGTGACGATGACGACCTTTCCATCATATCGAAGCGGGTTGGACATAGTTGATCTACTCCGGGAATCGGGAATGGGGAATCGGGAATCGTTCAAGAAGCCTCGGTCGTCTTTTGACGATTCCCGATTCCCCATTCCCGATTCCCGTCTTTTTCAGAGCGTGCGCGCGATGAGTTCCTTCATGATCTCGTTGGTGCCGCCGTAGATGCGCTGCGCGCGCGAATCCACCCAGGCGCGGGCAATCGGGTACTCCAGCATGTAGCCGTAGCCGCCGTGCAGCTGCAGGCACTGGTCGATCACCTTGCACATCAGGTCGGAGGCCCACATCTTGGCGGTGGCGGCATCGTCCACGCCCAGCTTCTTCTTCACCACCAGCTCGACGCAGCGGTCCACGTAGACGCGGCCGATGGCCAGCTCGGCCTTCATCTCGGCCAGCTTGAAGCGGGTGTTCTGGTAGGAGGCCACCGGCTTGCCGAAGACCTTGCGGCTGCGGGTGTACTCGAGCGTGTGCTTCAGGGCCGCCTCGGCGCCGGCGATCGAGGTGATCGCGATCATCAGGCGCTCCCAGGCCAGCTCCTGCATCAGCATGATGAAGCCCATGCCTTCCTTTCCGCCCAGCAGGTTGGCCTTGGGCACGCGCACGTCCTTGAAGAACAGCTCGCAGGTGTCCTGCGAGTGCATGCCGATCTTGCGCAGCGGCTTGCCCTTGCTGAAGCCCGGGCTGTTGGCTTCCACCAGCAGCAGCGAGATGTCCTTGGCGCCCTCGCCCGAGTTGCCGGTCTTGGCGACGACGATGGCCAGGTCGCAGAGGTAGCCGTTGGTGATGAAGATCTTCGAGCCGTTGAGCACGTACTCGTCACCGTCGAGCACCGCCGTGGTCTTCACGGCCTGCAGGTCGGAGCCGGTGCCCGGTTCGGTCATGGCGATGGCGCCGACGATTTCGCCGGTGGCCATGCGCGGCAGGTACTGGGCCTTCTGCTCCTTGGAGCCGAAGTTGTTGATGTACGGCGCCACGATGTCCGAGTGCAGCGAGAAGCCAACGCCGGAATCGCCGGCATAGGACTGCTCTTCCATCAGGATCGTGCTGTAGGTGCGGTCCACGCCCAGGCCGCCGAACTCTTCCGGCATGTTCACGCAGAGCAGGCCCATCTCGCCGGCCTTGTTCCAGAGCTGGCGGTCCACGTGCTGCTGGGCCTCCCAGGCCTCGCGGTGCGGCACGACCTCCTCGGCGAAGAAGCGGCGGACAGTCTTGCGGAAATCTTCGTGCTCGGCCGTGAAAAGGCTACGCGGGATCATCAGGGGGCTCCGGGAGGAAATGGATCATTTACATACAGTCTGGACTGTATCATAGTGGTCCAGCCGGAAGGGCTGTCAACCGTGGCGCGAGCGCCTGGGGCCAAGCCCTTCAGGGCATTAAAAATTTCTTGCCGAGAGGGTCCGGGATGCCCAGAATCGCGCCCGCCATGAAAACCGCCATTACCGAGAAGCCGCGTCGGCGCACGCAGGAAGAGCGCAGCGAGGCCATGCGCAAGCGCCTGCTCGCCGCCACGCTGGAAAGCCTGGCGGAAGACGGCTATGCCGGTAGCACCCTGAGCTCCATCGTGCGCCGCGCCGGGGTGTCGCGCGGCGCCCAGGTGCACCACTACCCCAGCAAGCAGGCCCTGCTGCTGGACGCCTCGGAAGACCTGCTCAAGCGCACCTATCGCCGCCTCGGCACGCTGCTGCTGTCCATCTCCGAGGAAGACAACCGCCTGCAGGCCCTGGTAGATGCCTGCTGGGAGCAGATGTTCGCCACGCCGCTGTACCGCGCCTATTGCGAGTTGGTAGCCGCCAGCCAGCGCGACGAGGAGCTGGCGCAGGCGCTGGGCGCGATGCTGAGGCGCGTGATGGCGCTGTTCGAACCCGCCGCCAACTATTACTTCGAGACCAGCGGCACCAAGCTGCGCCCGGCCGACATGTTCCTGCAGCTCAGTTGCCTGCTCAGCGGCCTTGGCCTGCAGGCCACTCTGCTGAGCAAGCCGGTGATCCGCTCGCAGCTCGATGGCTGGGTGCGGCAGGCCTCGCCGATCCTGCGCGCCCGCAAGGGCATCACCAGCCCGCCGCCGCGTCCGGCGGCCTGGGATCGCGTGCTGGAAACCGCGGGCTGAACCCAGGCGGCGGCAGGCAGTCCAAAGGGGCATCTCGGCACGGAGCCCCCTCATGGCACGCGACAAGGAACGTCACCCGGGCATCAAGGATCCTCGCAAGCCTGCGCCGGTAAAGGATCCGCCTGCACACCCCCAAGAGCCCCCGCTCGATCCGGCCATCGAGGTCGATAGCACGCCTCCCCCGCCCAACGATGGTGTGGTAAAGGACCCGGAGGCGCAGCGATGACGACAACCATCGTCGTGCACCTGCCGGCGCATCGCGCCACGGCGCTGAAGCTGCAGCCCCAGGAGCCTGACGCGGCCGCGGCCTACGACCAGAACATCGGCGGCTACATCCAGTTCCTCAAGCACGAGGCGCAACGCGCCGGCCATGCGTTGATCGCAGACCAGCAGGATTTCGGTCCGGTCTTTTCGATCGACGAGAGCAGCCACGCCAACAAGCTTGCAGCGCACACCTGGCTGGAATCGCAGCCGGACATCTGGAACTGGATGCCGTCGGCTTCCCTCCGCTGAAAATCCCACTGCGGGCCATGCAGCCTGCATGAGCGTCCATGCAAGTTGCACCGGGCGAACGCTGCTGGAGACAGGGCCGCGTTTGCATCGGCCTGTAAGCATTGATGTTTTTCCTTGGCCCGCACTTTGCCTGACAAGTTCAAGACCTGGCGCGGCACGCGGGGTGTATGCATGCCCGCTGCCGCAGGAGAACGAATGACAAAAAACAGGAACGGCAGCGCGTCGGTCGTGGAGGCGATAGACGCCCCGCGCATCGTCATAGAGCGCATCTCACCCCAGGTCGACGAGGGGCGCTGGCCGGCGAAGGCCAACCTGTGCCAAGCCGTGACCGTGGAAGCGGACATCTTCATCGACGGGCATGCGCAGCTCTCCGCCAGGCTCGTGACCCCGCAGGCGCGAGTGCCACTCCGCTTCCTGGGCAACGATCGCTGGCGTGCCACGATCGTGCCGCTGGGCCTCGGCTCACAGCGCTGGCGCATCGAAGCATGGCTGGATCGCTGGCAGGGCTTCCGCAACGAATTGTCGAAAAAGCGTGATGCCGGACTACCCCTGCAGCTCGAGACCCAGGAAGGGTTCGCCTTGCTGCAGCAGATCGCCAAGGAGCCTGCCGCAAAGACATTGGCCTCCTGGGTGGCCAAGCTGCAAGCTGCCCAGGATGCAGTAACGCTGCTGCTCGACGAAGAACTGGCGAAGCAGGTCGCCGCCGTCGATGCCCAGCCCTTCCTGAGCAGCGTGGAATTCGTGGTGGACGTGGAGCGCGAGCGTGCCGGTTTCGCCAGCTGGTACGAGCTGTTCCCTCGCTCGCAGGCGGTGGACGCCGGTCGCCACGGAACCTTCGACGATGTCATCGCGCGCCTGCCGGCGATCAGCGCCATGGGCTTCGACGTGCTGTACTTCCCGCCGATCCATCCCATCGGCCTGAAGCATCGCAAGGGCCGCAACAACTCCCTGCGCGCAGGTCCCGATGAACCGGGAAGCCCCTATGCCATCGGCAGCGCCGAGGGTGGGCACGAGGCGGTCCATCCCGAACTGGGCGGCATCGAGGGATTCCGTCGGCTGCGTGAAGCCGCCGAGGCGCAGGGCCTGGAACTGGCTCTGGATTTCGCGGTGCAGTGCTCGCCGGATCATCCCTGGCTGACGCAGCATCCGGAATGGTTCTCCTGGCGCCCCGACGGCAGCATCCGCTATGCCGAGAATCCGCCCAAGAAATACGAGGATATCGTCAACGTCGACTTCTATGCCGAGGGCGCCACGCCGTCACTGTGGCTGGCCCTGCGCGACGTGGTCCAGGGCTGGGTCGATGAAGGCGTGAAGATCTTCCGTGTCGACAATCCCCATACCAAGCCCCTGCCCTTCTGGCAGTGGCTGATCGCGGACATCCGCTCGCGGCATCCGGAGGCCATCTTCCTGTCCGAGGCCTTCACCCGGCCGGCGATGATGTATCGCCTGGCGAAGATCGGCTTCCAGCAGAGCTACACCTATTTCACTTGGCGCAACGACAAGCGCGAGCTGGCCCAGTACCTCAGCGAACTGACGCAGGGACCGCCGAAGGATTTCTACCGGCCGCATTTCTTCGTTAACACGCCGGACATCAATCCTTATTTCCTGCAGACCTCGGGCCGGCCCGGATTCATGATCCGCGCCGCCCTGGCCACGACCTTGTCCGGACTCTGGGGCATGTACAGCGGCTTCGAGCTCTGCGAGTCGGCAGCGCTGCACGGCAAGGAGGAATACCTGGACTCGGAGAAGTACGAGCTCCGGCCGCGCGACTGGCAGGTGCCGGGCAACATCATCGCCGAGATCACCCGGCTCAACCGCATCCGCCGCGAGAACCCCGCGCTGCAGACCCACCTCGGTGTGAAGTTCTACAACGCCTTCAACGATCAGGTCCTGTACTTCGGCAAGGCCACCGCGGATCGCAGCAACTTCATCCTCTGCGCCATCAGCCTGGACCCGCATCGGGTGCAGGAGACGCAGTTCGAGGTACCACTCTGGGAATTCGGCCTGCAGGACCATGGCGTGCTGGACGTGGAGGAACTGATGCGCGGCAGCCGCTTCAGCTGGTTCGGGAAGATGCAGCACTGGCGTTTCATCCCGCAGGAACTGCCGTTCGCCATCTGGCGCGTACGGCCACGCTCATAGGGAAAGGATTCATGGCAAGGAAGCCAAAAAGCAACATCAGCGCATTTCCCCAGGACCCGCTCTGGTACAAGGACGCGGTCGTCTACCAGCTCCACGTCAAGTCCTACTTCGACGCCAACAACGATGGCATCGGCGACTTCGCCGGCCTGATCGACAAGCTGGACTACATTGCCGGCCTCGGCGTCACGGCTATCTGGCTGCTGCCCTTCTACCCCAGCCCGCGCCGAGACGACGGCTACGACATCGCTGAGTATTGCGCCGTGCACACGGACTACGGCCGCTTGGCCGACGCCAAGCGATTCATTGCCGAGGCGCATGAACGGGGGCTGCGCGTGATCACCGAGCTGGTGATCAACCACACTTCGGACCAGCACCCCTGGTTCCAGCGCGCGCGTCGTGCCAAGCCCGGCAGCCCCGAGCGCGATTTCTATGTCTGGTCCGACAGCGACCAGAAGTACGACGGCACGCGCATCATCTTCCTCGACACCGAGAAGTCCAACTGGACCTGGGATCCGGTGGCCGGCGCCTACTTCTGGCACCGCTTCTATTCGCACCAGCCGGACCTCAACTTCGACAATCCGCAGGTTATGGAAGAGGTCCTGGCGACGATGCGCTGGTGGCTGGACCTGGGCGTGGACGGGTTGCGGCTGGATGCCGTGCCCTACCTGATCGAGCGCGAGGGCACCAACAACGAGAACCTGCCGGAGACCCACGGCATCCTCAAGCGCATCCGCGCAGAGATTGATGCCTCCTACCCCGACCGCATGCTGCTGGCCGAGGCCAACCAGTGGCCGGAGGACACCAACCTCTACTTTGGCGACGGCGACGAATGCCACATGGCCTTCCACTTCCCGCTGATGCCGCGCATGTACATGGCCATCGCCCAGGAAGATCGCTTTCCCATCACCGACATCCTGCGGCAGACGCCGGACATCCCGGCCAGTTGCCAGTGGGCGGTATTCCTGCGCAACCATGACGAGCTGACGCTGGAAATGGTCACGGACCGGGAGCGTGACTATCTCTGGACTACCTATGCCTCCGACCGGCGCGCGCGCATCAACCTGGGCATCCGCCGCCGCCTGGCGCCGCTGGTGGAGCGCGACCGCCGCCGCATCGAGTTGTTGAATTCCCTGCTGCTGTCGATGCCGGGCACGCCGGTGCTGTACTACGGCGACGAGATCGGCATGGGCGACAACATCTATCTGGGCGACCGCGATGGCGTGCGAACACCCATGCAATGGTCGGTGGACCGCAACGGCGGCTTCTCGCGCGCGGACCCGGCGGCGCTGGTGCTGCCGCCGGTCATGGACCCTGTCTACGGTTACCAGGCCGTCAACGTCGAAACCCAGGACCGCGATCCGCATTCCCTGCTGAACTGGAACCGGCGCATGCTGCGCATCCGCGGCCAGCACAAGGCCTTTGGCCGCGGCACGCTCAAGCTGCTCTACCCGCGCAATCGCCGCGTGCTGGCCTACCTGCGCGAATACACCGCGGAGGACGGCAGCAGCGAGACCATCCTCTGCGTCGCCAATGTCGGCCGCAATGCCCAGGCGGTGGAACTGGACCTGGCGGTCTTTGCCGGCCGCGTGCCAGTGGAGATGGTCGGCGGTTCGGCCTTCCCGCCGATCGGCCAGTTGCCCTATCTGCTGACGCTGCCCTCGCACGGCTTCTACTGGTTCCTGCTGGCCCGCGAGGCGCAGATGCCGGCTTGGCACCAGCCCTCGCCGGAGCCGATGCCGGACTTCCGCACCTTCGTACTGCGGCGCGAGGTCGGTGAACTGCTGCAGCCGCCATCGCGGCAGCTGCTGGAGCAGGAGGTGCTGCCGGCCTACCTGCCGAAGCGCCGATGGTTCTCGGCCAAGGACCGCCGCTTCGACGGCTGCCGCATCGTCTCGGCCACGATGCTGCCAGGCACAGCTCGCCCGATCCTGATGACGCAGGTGGAAACCGCCGGTGAATCTCCCGAGCGCTGGCAACTGCCGCTGGGCTTCCTGCCGGAAGAGGAAGCCGTCACCGCCCTGCCGCACCAACTGGCCCTGGCCCGCGTGCGCCGTGGCGCCAAGCTGGGCTACCTGACCGACGCCTTCACACTGGATGCCCTGGCGCGCGGGCTGCTCGACTACCTGCGCAGCGGCGTCGCGTTGCCCACCGACGATGGCGAGCTGCACTTCCTGCCGACCTCGCGGCTGGAGGGCATCACCATTGCCCCCGATGCCGAAGTGCGGCGCCTGTCGTCCGAGCAATCCAACAGCTCGCTGATCCTGGGCGAGGCGGTGATGCTGAAACTGATCCGGCGCCTGCTGCCCGGCCTGCACCCCGAAGCCGAAATGGGCCGCGTGCTGACCGAGCGCGGCTATCCCAACATCGCCCCCTTGCTGGGCGAGGTCACGCACGTCGACCGCGAGGGCACGCCGCGGGTATTGGCCGTGCTGCAGGGCTTCATGCACAACCAGGGTGATGCCTGGGGCTGGACGCTGAACCTGCTGGAGCGCGCTTTCGCCGATGCCGCGACACCGCGCGATCCGCCGGTGTATACGCTGGGCGAGTACCTGCCCTTCGCAGCGCTGCTCGGCCGCCGCCTCGGCGAACTGCACGCCGTACTGGCGCAGGACAGCGACGACCCAGCGTTTGCGCCGCGCAGTGCCGGCGAGGAGGATCGGCGCGAATGGACCGCTGCGGTGCTCGCCTCGGCCGAGGCGGCGCTGGACCAGTTGCGCACCGCTGCCGGCCTGTCGGAGGCCGATCAGGCCCTGGCGCAGCAACTACAATCGGCGAGGCCCGCGCTGCAGGCCGCCGTGCCGGCGCTGGCCGTGCAAGGCCTGGGCTCACTGCTGACGCGCACCCATGGCGACCTGCACCTGGGCCAGGTGCTGGTGGCGCAGGGTGACGCCTACTTCATCGATTTCGAGGGCGAGCCGGCACGGCCGCTGGTCGAGCGCCGCCGCCGCACCAGCCCGCTGCGTGACGTCGCCGGCATGCTGCGCTCCTTCGATTACGCCGCTGCGGTAGCCGGCGCCCGCGTCGAGCATCCGGAGGGGCGCGACGCCGTGCTGCAGCGCTTCCGCTGCGAAGTACCGGAGGTCTTCCTGCAGGCCTATCGCAGCGCTTCTTCCGCCATCCCGCATCGATGGGAGTCGGACGGTGCCGAGAGCGCACTGATCGATTTATTCACACTGGAGAAGGCCGCCTACGAGCTCTGCTACGAGGCCGCCAACCGGCCAGACTGGCTGCCGGTGCCCTTACGCGGCCTTGCCGCGCTGGTGCAGCGCCTGGGGGTGCCGCGATGAAGGCGCGCGACTCCGGGCTGTTCATCCCGCCGGACCAGGCGCAGGCCCTGGCGGAGGGGCGTCTCGGCGATCCCTTCGCCGTGCTCGGGCCACACGCGCAGGAGCAGGACGTGGTGCTGCGCTGCTTCTTGCCCGGCGCTGAGGAGGTGGCCGCGGTGGACGAGAGCGGCGTGCTTGCCGTGCTCAAGCCGCTGCAGGTTCCGGGCCTCTTCGCCGGCCGCATTCCGCAGGGCCGCCGCTATCGCCTGCGCATCCACTGGCCCGGCGGCGGCGTGCAGGAAACCGAGGACCCCTACTCCTTTGGCCTGCTGCTGGGCGAACTGGACCTGCACCTGATCGGTGAGGGCCGCCACTACCGCCTGGGCAATTGCCTGGGCGCACAGCACGCCATCGTCGGCGGCGTCCCTGGCATCCGCTTCGCCGTGTGGGCGCCCAACGCACGGCGCGTATCGGTGATCGGCGACTTCAATCACTGGGACAGCCGCCGGCACCCCATGCGCCTGCGCCAGAGCAGCGGCATCTGGGAGCTGTTCCTGCCACGCCTGGCGGCAGGCAGCCTGTACAAGTACGACCTGCTGGACGCGCAGGGACATGCGGTGCAGAAGGCTGATCCCCTCGCGCTGCAGACCGAACGTCCGCCGCAGACCGCTTCCATCGTCGCGGTGGACCGCCCCTATGACTGGGCCGACGACGCCTGGATGGCCGGCCGAGGCGCACGCCAGTCTCCGCAAGCACCGATCTCCGTCTACGAACTGCATGCCAGCTCCTGGCGCAAGGGCGAAACGCCGGACTGGGACGCCCTGGGCGAGCGCCTGATCCCTTACGTGCAGGACCTCGGCTTCACGCACATCGAGCTGCTGCCAATCACCGCCCATCCCTTTGGCGGCTCCTGGGGCTACCAGCCGCTGGGCATGTTCGCGCCGCAAGCCGACATGGGTGAGCCGGATGCCCTCAAGCGCTTCATCGACCGCGCCCACGCCGCCGGTCTCGGCGTGCTGGCGGACTGGGTGCCGGCGCACTTCCCCAGCGATCCGCATGGCCTGGCGCGCTTCGACGGTACCGCGCTGTATGAGCACGAAGACCCGCGCGAGGGTTATCACCAGGACTGGAACACGCTGATCTACAACTTCGGCCGACGCGAAGTGCAGGGCTTCCTGATCGCCAGCGCGCTGCACTGGTTGCAGGAGTTCCACCTCGACGGCCTGCGTGTCGACGCCGTAGCCTCGATGCTCTACCGCGACTACTCGCGCCAGCCCGGCGCGTGGATACCCAACCGCTACGGTGGCCGCGAAAACCTGGAGGCCGTCGAGTTCCTGCGGCATCTCAACGAGGTGATTGCGGCGCGCTGCCCCGGAGCCATCGTCGTCGCCGAGGAGTCCACCGCCTGGCCCGGCGTGACGCACGCCATCCAGGACGGCGGCCTGGGATTCTCCTACAAGTGGAACATGGGCTGGATGCACGACAGCCTGCAGTACATCCAGCGTGATCCGTTGCACCGCGCCCATCATCATGACGGGATCGGCTTCGGCTTGGTCTATGCCTTCTCCGAGCGCTTCATGCTGCCGCTGTCCCACGACGAAGTGGTGCACGGCAAGGGATCCATGATCGGCAAGATGCCGGGCGACCGCTGGCAGCAGTTCGCCAACCTGCGTGCCTACTACGGTTTCATGTGGTCGCACCCCGGCAAGAAGCTGCTGTTCATGGGCGGCGAACTGGCGCAGCCGCGCGAGTGGAACCACGACGCCAGCCTGGACTGGGCCCTGCTGGAAGACCCGCTGCACCGCGGCGTCCACGACCTGCTGCGCGATCTCAACCGCATCTATCGCGAGCAGCCGGCGCTGCACGAGTGCGACTGCGAGGGCTCGGGCTTCCACTGGATCGTCAGCGATGACCGACAGAACAGTGTCTTCGCCTGGTACCGTGCCGGCCATCTGGCGGCGCCGCCGGTGATCGCCATCTGCAACTTCACGCCAGTGCCGCGCCATGGCTACCGCCTCGGTGCCCCGCGCGCGGGACGCTGGCGCGAACTTCTCAACAGCGACGCCGTGACCTATGGCGGCTCCGGCGTCGGCAACGGTGGCCAGTTGCAGGCCGAGCCGCAGCCGAGCCACGGCCAACCCTACTCGTTGACCCTCACGCTGCCGCCGCTTTCGACGCTGCTGCTGGCCTGGGACCCGCAGGAGATGTCGCCGAATGTCTGATCTTCCCGACCGCCTGCAACGCTGCTCCTCCAGCCCGCTCGGTGCCCAGTTCGACGGCCGCGGCACCTGCTTCTCGGTCTTCTCCGAGCATGCCGAAAAGGTCGAGCTCTGCCTGTTCGACGGCAATGGCCGCCATGAGATCGCCCGTTTGGCGATGCCGGATTGCACCGACGGCATCTGGCATGGCTACCTGCCCCACGCGCGGCCGGGCCAGCTCTATGGCTACCGCGTCAGCGGTCCCTACGAACCCAAGCAGGGGCATCGCTTCAACCCGAACAAGCTGCTGCTGGACCCCTATGCCCGCCGCCTGCACGGACAGCTGCAGTGGCATGACGCGCTCTACGGATACCACATCGGCTCGCCCAGGGCCGACCTGTCCTTCGACCGCCGTGACAGTGCCAGCTACATGCCAAAAGGCGTGGTCTGGGAAGAGCACTTCGACTGGGGCAACGATCACCCGCCACGCATTCCGTGGTCCGAAACCGTGATCTACGAGGCGCACCTGCGTGGATTCACCAAGCGGCGCGAGGATCTACCCGAGCATGACCGCGGCAGCTTCGGCGCGCTGGGACATCCCACGACCATCGACTACCTCAAGCAGCTCGGCATCACCGCGGTAGAACTGTTGCCGGTCCATGCCTTCGCCAAGGACCGCCACCTGCTGGAGAACGGCCTGACCAACTACTGGGGCTACAACACCCTGTCCTGGTTCGCGCCGGAGGAGGCCTACCTCTCCGACGGCACCCTGGGCCAGATCAAGTGGGCGGTGAAGCAGCTACACGCCGCCGGCATCGAGGTGTTGCTCGACGTGGTCTACAACCATAGCTGCGAAGGCAGCGAGCTGGGCCCCACGCTGTCGCTGCGCGGCTTCGACAACGCGGTGTACTACCGGCTGATGCCGGATGATCCGCGCTATCACATCAACGATACCGGCTGCGGCAACACCCTCGACTTCTCCCAGCAGCGCGTCATCCAGATGGTGATGGATTCGCTGCGCTACTGGGTGCAGGAATTCCACGTCGATGGTTTCCGCTTCGATCTCGGCGTCAGCCTGGGACGCGAGCCCACGGGCTTCGATCCGGGCGCCGGCTTCTTCGATGCGCTGATGCAGGACCCGGTGCTGTCACGCGTCAAGCTGATCTCCGAGCCCTGGGACGTCGGCCCCGGTGGCTACCAGATCGGCCAGCATCCACCGGGCTTTGCCGAGTGGAATGGCATGTTCCGCGACGACCTGCGCCGCTACTGGCGTGGTGACCCCAACCAGCGCGCTGCGCTTGCCGCCCGGCTGCAGGGTTCGGCCGACCTGTTCGACCATCACCGGCGTCGCCCCTGGGCCAGCATCAACTTCATCACCGCGCACGACGGCTTCACGCTGAAGGACCTGGTGAGCTATGCACAGAAGCACAACGAAGCCAACGGTGAGGACAACCGCGACGGCGCCGACCATAACGACAGCCACAACTGGGGCGCCGAGGGCCCCACTGAAGAGCCGCGCATCCTGCTGCGCCGCGAGCGCCTGCGGCGCAGCATGCTCGCCACCCTGATGTTCGCCCACGGCACGCCGATGCTGCTGGCCGGCGACGAGTTCGGCCAGACCCAGGGCGGCAACAACAATACCTACTGCCAGGACAACGAGATTGCCTGGCTGGACTGGTCGCTGCTGCAGCAGGATGACGGCCGGGCCCTGCACGACTTCGTGGCGCGCCTGATCCAGCTGCGGCGGCAGTATCCGCTGCTGCGTGCGGATTACTACCAGCACGCCCAGATCGAGGTCGTGCCCGGCCTGCGTGACGTGGATTGGTTTGATGAAAGCGGCAATGAACTGCAGGGCGAAGACTGGCAGAACGGCATGGCCCGCCTGCTGATGGTGCGCCGTGCGCGACGCTGCGAGGACGGCAGCATCGAAGCAATGCTGTTGCTGAGCAACGCCGACATCGCCGAGCACCGTTTTCACCTGCCTCAGCCAGCCCTTTCCTGGCGCCTGGTGGTCGACACCCGCGACCCCTCGAAACCGGAAGCCCCCTTGAGTGACCAGCATTACGACGTTTACCGCCGCAGCGTGGTGCTGCTGCTAGCCCAGTTCCAGCCAGAGGCGAGCCCATGACGGCGCGCCATGGCCATCGCCTGCCCTTCGGCGCCAACCTGCTGGCCGAGGGCCTCACCTCCTTCCGCCTGTGGGCACCGGGCGTCGATGCCGTGGAACTGCTGGTGGATGGCCAGGCGCCGCAGCCCATGCGCCGCGAGCCCGATGGCTGGGTTGCCCTGGAGGCGCCCTGCGGCGCCGGTGCGCAATACCTGTTCCGCCTGCCGGACGGGCGCGAAGTACCGGATCCCGCCTCGCGCTTCCAGCCACGGGATGTCGGTGGCCCCAGCGAGGTGATCGACCCACTGGCCCATGAATGGCAGCACGATGACTGGATTGGCCGCCCCTGGACCGAGGCGGTGATCTACGAGCTGCATGTCGGCGCCTGTGGTGGCTACGACGGCGTGCGCGAGCGCTTGCCAGAACTGGCCGAGCTGGGTATCACCGCGATCGAGCTGATGCCGGTCGCGGACTTTGCCGGCAGCCGCAACTGGGGCTACGACGGCGTGCTGCCTTTTGCGCCGGACTCGGCGTATGGCCGGCCGGAACAGCTCAAGCAACTGGTCGATGCCGCGCATGGGCTGGGCATCATGGTGCTGCTCGACGTGGTCTATAACCACTTCGGCCCGCAGGGCAATCACCTGTCAGCCTACGCGCCGGCGTTTTTCCGTGAAGACCAGCAGACGCCCTGGGGCGCGGCCATCGACTTCCGCCGGCCGGAGGTACGCAGCTACTTCATCGAGAACGCCCTGTACTGGCTGGAGGAATATCGCTTCGATGGCCTGCGCCTGGACGCGGTGCACGCGATCCTCGACGATAGTTTCGTCCCCGAGCTCGGCGCCCTGCTGCGCCAGCGCGTCGGTCCGGCTCGCCACATCCACCTGGTCCTGGAGAACGAGCGCAACGAGGCGCATCACCTGGAGGGCAGCTACTCCGCGCAGTGGAACGACGACATCCACAACGCCATCCACGTGCTGCTGACAGGCGAGCGCGAGGGCTACTACGCCAACTATGCCGAAGCACCCGCCGCGCATCTGGCCCGCTGCCTCGGCGAGGGCTTCGCCTACCAGGGCGAACCCTCGCCGACCCACGGCGGCAGAGCGCGCGGCAGCGACAGCCGTGGCCTTGCGCCCTATTCCTTCGTCTTCTTCCTGCAGAACCACGACCAGATCGGCAATCGCGCGCTGGGCGAGCGGCTGAGCGTGCTGGCGCATCCCGAATCGCTGCGCGCCGCCATGGCGTTGCAGTTGCTCAGCCCGCAGATTCCGCTGCTGTTCATGGGCGAGGAATGGGGCAGCCGCAGTCCCTTCCTGTTCTTCACCGACTTCCAGGGTGAGTTGGCCGAGGCGGTGCGCGAGGGTCGGCGGCGCGAGTTCGCCTCCTTCAGCGCCTTCAGCAGCGACCAGGCGCGCGCCGCGATCCCCGATCCCAACGACGAAACCACGTTCCAGCGTTCTACTGCCGATCCGGCCGAGGCCACGGATCCGGCGCAACGCGCACGCCGGCTCGAGGTGGGACGCCTGCTGGCGCTGCGCCACGACCGTTTGGTGCCGCGCCTGCCCGGCAGCCGCAGCCTGGCAGCCAAGGTGTTGTCAGAGGGAGCGGTGCATGCGGCCTGGCAGCTGGGAGACGGCTCGGAGCTGCAGGTCTGGGTCAATCTCCATGAAACGCCGGTGCCGGTGCCGCCGCAGGCGCGACGGCTGCTCTACGGCACCGCGCCCGACCTGGCCACCGCGCTGGCGGCGGGCCAACTGCCGGGGCGGCGCTGTGCCGTCTACCTCCAGGAGGCTCCATGAAGCTCCATGAACTGGCCGAGCTGGCCGGCGTTGCGCCGCGCTGGCAGGACTGGCGCGGCGAGCAACGCGAGGTCTCGCCCGAGAACCTGCAACGCATCCTCGGAGCGTTGGGGTTGCCCTGCGACAGCGCCTCGCGCCTCTCCGGGACGCTGGCGGAACTGCGCGGCGAGCAGGCCCGCGCGCGCCTGCCGCCAATGGTGACCGCCTCCGCCGAGGCCGGCTTCGAGGGCCCCTCAGCCGAACTGACACCCGGCCGCCGACTGAAGCTGACGCTGGAGCGCGGCGACACCGTGGAGCTGCAACCGGAGGACATCGGCGGCGGCCGTGCCCGGCTGAGGCCGGTAACCCTGCCCGGCTATCACCGGCTTGAACTGGCCGACCGCGAGATCACGCTGGCGGTGGCGCCACCACGCGGCTGCGGCATCGCGGACCTCGCCGCACGGCCGCGGGTCTGGGGCCTGGCGGCGCAGCTCTACGGCCTGCGCCGTCCCGGCGACGGCGGCATCGGCGACTTCACTGCCCTGGAGGATTTCCTGCGGCAGGCCGCCTGTGCGGGCGCGGATGCCGTGGCGATCAGCCCGGTGCATGCCCAGTTCAGCGCCGACATCCATCGCTATGGCCCGTACGCGCCGTCCAGCCGCTTGTTCTACAACGTCATGCATGGCGATCCAGCTTCGTTGCTGGGCGCAGAGACCATGGCGGGCCTGGCGCAGCAATGCGGCATCGCCGATGGCCTGTCGGAACTGGAAACCGCAGCACTGATTGACTGGCCGCGCGCCCAGCGCCTGCGGTTGCAACTCCTGCGCGCCGCGTGGAGCCTGTTGCGCCGACGGGATGCCGGCTCGCCCGATCCGTTGCTGGACGAATGGCGGCGCTACCGCGCGGCCGGTGGCGCGGCGCTGGAAGCGCATGCCCGCTTCGAGGCCCTGCATGCGGCGCAGTTCGCCCAGGACCGCTGGCATTGGCGCGACTGGCCGGCAGAGCTGCGCGATCCCGCAAGCGCGGCCGTGGCGGAATTCGCCGCACGGCATGAGGACGAGGTGGCCTTCCATGTCTTCCTGCAGTGGCTGGCGGAACGCGGCTTGGCCAGCGCGCAGCGCGCCGCCAAGCAGGCTGGCATGGCGATCGGCCTGATCGGGGACCTGGCCGTCGGCAGCGACGGTGGCGGCAGCCAGGCCTGGATGCGCCAGCAGGACCTGCTGCAGGGGCTCACCATCGGTGCACCGCCGGACGCGATCAGCGCGCTGGGCCAGGGCTGGGGCCTGGCGGCGCTGTCGCCACGCGCATTACAGGCGCGTGGCTACTCAGCCTTCCTGGAAATGCTGCGTGCGGCCTTGCGTCACGTCGGAGGCCTGCGCATCGACCATGTGCTGGGCCTGCAGCGACTCTGGCTGATCCCGGAAGGCGGCACCGCGGCCGACGGCGCCTACCTGCGCTTTCCGTTGGAAGACCTGATGCGGCTGATCGCGCTGGAGTCCTGGCGCAGCCGCGCGCTGGTCGTCGGTGAAGACCTCGGCACCGTGCCGGAGGGCCTGCGCGAGCGCATGCAACAAGCGGGCCTGCTAGGCATGCGGGTGCTGTGGTTCGAGCGCGATCACGGCTACTTCATCGAACCGGCGCGCTGGACCACGGCGGCGATGGCCACCACCAGCACGCACGACCTGCCGACCACGCGCGGTTGGTGGCAGGGGCGCGATATCGATGCACGCGAAGCCGCCGGCCAGGGCAGCGCCGAGGATGCCGCCCGCGACCGCCAGGCGCGCGAGCAGGATCGCGGCATGCTCTGGGGTGCCTTCGAGTACGCCGGCGTAGTCAGCTCGCCAAGGCCCTCTGCGGAAGACGGCGCCGCGGCCATCGCCCCCGCGCTGCGCTTTGTCGCCCGCACCCCCTGCGAGCTGGCCCTGATTCCCCTGGAGGACATCGCCGGGCTGGAGGAGCAACCCAACCTGCCCGGCACCCTCGACGAGCACCCCAACTGGCGGCGACGCCTGCCCGAGCCTGCCGACCAGTTGCTACGGCGCCCCGAGGCCCTGCAACGGCTGGCGATCCTGCGTGAGGAGCGCGGCCCCGAATGATCAGCCCTCGCGCTACACAGCGACTGCAGTTCCACGCCGGCTTCGGCTTCGCCGACGCGCTGCGGCACCTGCCCTACTTCGAGTCTCTGGGCATCAGCCATCTCTATGCCTCGCCGATCCTGCGCGCCCGGGCCGGCTCCATGCACGGTTACGACGTGGTGGACCCGACACAGGTCAACCCGGAGCTCGGCGGCGAAGAAGGTCTGCGCGAGCTGGTGGCCGGCCTGCGCGCTCGCGGCATGGGCCTGATCGTGGATATCGTGCCCAACCACATGGCGGTCGGCGAAGCCGACAACCCCTGGTGGCAGGACGTGCTGGAGAACGGGACCGGCAGCCCTTACGCGGGATTCTTCGACATCGACTGGGACTCCAGCGATCCGCTGCTGCAGGGCCGTGTGCTGGCTCCCTTCCTCGGCAAGCCCTATGGCGAAACCCTGGCAGAGGGCGAGATCAAACTGTGCTTCGAGGAGCGCTTCCAGTTCGCCTACCATGGCCACCGTTTTCCACTGGCGCCGCGCGACTATGCTCCGTTGCTCCGGCAGGCCGGGATGCCGGAGGCAGCCGACCTGTTCCAGGCCGGTCGCGATTTCGCCGCGGCACGCGGCGAACTGGCTGCCGTATTCGAGGCACGGCCGGAAACCCTGCAGGCGATCCTCAATGCACATGCCGATCCGCGTCACCTCCACCGCCTGCTGGAGCGCCAGCACTATCGCCTGAGCTGGTGGCGCTGCGCTGGCGACGAAATCAACTGGCGCCGCTTCTTCGACATCACCCAACTCGCCGGCCTGCGCATCCAGGAACCGGTCGTCTTCGAGGCGGTGCACGAGACCATCTTCCGCCTCTATGCGGAGGGGCTGCTCGACGGCTTGCGCATCGATCACGTCGACGGCCTGGCCGATCCCCGCGCCTATTGCCGGCGCCTGCGCACACGGCTGACGGCGCTGGCCGCTCAGCGGCCGCCGGGCCTACCGGAGGAATCGGCCTACATCGTCGTGGAGAAGATCCTGGGACCGGGCGAGAAGCTGGCGCGCGACTGGCAGGTGGATGGCAGCAGCGGCTACGCCTTCATGAACGACGTGGGGGCCCTGCTGCACGACCCAGCCGGTGAGGCGCCGCTGAGCGAGTTGTGGCGCGAGCTCTCCGGGCGCGCCGGCCATGAGATCGAGGAGGCACGCGCACGCCGCAGCATCCCGCAGGACCTGTTCAGCGCCGACTTCAACGCCTGCGCGCATGCCCTGCACCGCATCGCCCGCAGCGAGCCCGGCACGCGCGACTGGACCCTGCCTGCGATCCGGCGGGTGCTGTCAGAACTGCTGGTGCACTTCCCCGTGTATCGCACCTACGCCGACGGCCGTGGGCGCAGCAAGGCTGACGCGGCGATCATGCGCGACGTGGTCACCGCTGCAGCGGCAAAGCTGCAGGACTCGGACCAGCCCCTGCTCGCGCTGGTTGATCGCTGGCTCGGCGGCGAGCCGCCACGGCAGTTGCGCGCTTCCGCTGCCCGGCGCCTGCGCCTGCGGGCCATGGCGCGCTTCCAGCAGTTGACCGCGCCGGTGGCCGCCAAGGCGGTGGAAGACACCGTGTTCTACCGGCATGGGCGCCTGCTGTCGCGCAACGAGGTGGGCGCGGATCCCGCGCGCTTCGCGCTGGGCGCTGACGACTTCCACCGCCTTTCGCGCGAGCGCCGCCAGCGTTACCCGCTGACGATGCTGGCCACGGCCACGCACGACCACAAGCGCGGCGAAGACCTGCGCGCGCGCCTGGCGGTGCTCAGCGAGCTGCCACAGCGCTGGGCGACGACGCTGCGGGAGTGGCGCGCCGGCAATGCACGGCGCCACGGCAGCGCAGGCCCCGACGCGGCCGATGAGCTGATGCTCTACCAGACCCTGGTCGGCGCCTGGCCCCTGGACCTGCGCCCTGACGAACGCGATGGCCTTGCCGCATTGGAGGAACGCGTCGCCGGCTGGCAGCTGAAGGCCCTGCGCGAGGCCAAGCGGCACAGCAGCTGGCTGGAGCCCAACCTGGTCTACGAGGGCTATGGCCGTGGTTTCCTGCAGCGCCTGCTGGGAGATGCCGGCTTCGTTGCCAGCCTCCATGAACTGGTGCAGGACATCGCCGCCGCCGGCGCGGTCAACGGCTTGACGCAGGCCCTGTTGCGCGTCACCTCGCCGGGCATGCCGGACCTGTACCAGGGCACGGAGTGGTGGGACTTCAGCCTGGTAGACCCCGACAACCGCCGCCCGGTGGACTTCGACGCGCGTGCCCAGGCACTGGCCACGTCACGCCCCCTGCCGGAGCTGCTGCACGGCTGGCGCGACGGGCACATCAAGCAGCACCTGCTGCAGGTCGCCCTGGGCCTGCGCCGCCAGCAGCCGGAGCTGTTCGCTGCCGGTGACTACCTGCCACTGGCCGTCCGGGGGCGGCACTCGGAGCGCCTGCTGGCCTTCGCCCGGCGCTTGGGCGAGCAGGCTGTGCTGGTGGCCGTCCCGCTGCGCAGCCTGCCCTTGCTGCCGGACCCGCGCGAGCCCGACCTGCGGCGGGCGGACTGGGCCGACACGGTCATCCGCATCCCGCCGGAGCTTCGGCGCCCGGCCCGGAACCTGCTCGGGGAGGATTTGCCCCAGCCGCTGGACGAATGGCTGCTGCCGGAGCGCCTGTTCGCCCACGCGCCGGTGGCACTGCTGGCAATGTGACGGGGGTCCGGTCTGAAAGTGGTAGGGCAAGGCTTGCGTGCTAGCATTGCGGCATAACAAGCCATAAAAGCGACGACCCTGACACCTCCATGAGCACGGGCACGGCCATCGACCCCTCTGTTTTCGCGAACTACGTGCCGCTGAACGCCCTGCGGCCGGAGAGCCGCGTGGACCTGGCCAAGAAAGCCGTCGTCACGGCAGCCCGTTCCGGGGATTACCTGTTCAAGATCGGCGACTCGGCCACCAACGCCATTTTCCTGATCAGTGGTGAGTTGCACCTGGAAGATGCCAGCGGCAAGCCTATCGCCCGCCTGCGTGCCGGCGACCCCACCGCGCATCATCGGGTAGCACACCAGTCTCCCCGCAAGGTTTCGGCACGCTGCCATGGCGCAGTGCAGTACTTCACGGTGGACGCCGGCCTGCTCGACGTGATGCTGACCTGGGACCAGACCGGCAGCTTCGAGGTCGGCGAGCTTCAGTCCGGCGGCGACAACTCCGACGACTGGATGTCCAAGCTGCTGCAGATGCGCACCTTCCAGATGATCCCGCCCTCCAACCTGCAGGCCATGTTCATGCGCATGCAGGAGGTCAAGGTCGAGCCCGGCCAGGTGGTGGTCAAGCAGGACGAGGACGGCGATTTCTTCTACGTCATCATGTCCGGCCGCTGCATGGTCACCCGCGAGCAGCCGAACCAGAAGGCCGTTCGCCTGGCCGAGCTGGAAAGCGGCTCCTGCTTCGGCGAAGAGGCCCTGATCTCCGACGCCAAGCGCAATGCCACGGTCACCGCCCTGACCCGCGGCAGCCTGATGCGCCTGGCCAAGGACGACTTCCGCAAGCTGCTGAACGAACCCCTGGCCCGCAAGATCAGCCTGGTGGAGGCGCAGAAGCTGGTGGCCAGCGGCCAGGCCAAGTACCTCGACGTGCGCCTGCCCAGCGAGTTCCAGGCCCACAGCCTGCCCGGCAGCCTGAACCTGCCGCTGTACATGCTGCGCATGAAGCTGACCCTGGTGGAGCCCAAGACCACCTGGATCGTCTGCTGCGACACCGGCCGTCGCAGTTCGGTGGCGGTCTTCATCCTGACCCAGAAGGGCTACGACGCCTACGTGCTGGACAAGGGCATCCCGCCCGCCAGCGCCTGAATCATGAGCCCAACAAAAAAGCCCTCCGCGAAGGAGGGCCTTTTTGTTGGAGCGCCGTGGCTCGCTACATCGTATGCGTCGGACGGTCCGCGCCCAGGGCGCCGGCCAGCAGCGCCTCGATCTTCTTCTGCGTGGTGCCGCCGTCCTGCGTGCTGAACTGTACGCCGATACCTTGCAGGCGCTTGTTCTGCGCACCGCGCGGCGTCACCCAGACCACCTTGCCGGCCACCGGCAGGCGCTCGGCGCCGTCCATCAGGGTCAGCAGGATGAACACCTCGTCGCCGAGCCGGTATTCCTTGTTCGTTGGAATGAACAGGCCGCCGTTCTTCACGAAGGGCATGTAGGCCACGTACAGCGCCGACTTGTCCTTGATGTTCAAGGTCAGGATGCCGGGCTGGGCGCCGCCCGGGCGTGGTGCCGGTGTGCTCACTACTCCCCCTCAATATTCTCGTATGCCCACAATCTACCTGATTTGATCGTCAGGTGCGCCGTTGCGCGCGGGCCTGGCGCGAGGCCAGCACCAGCAGGGCCTCCAGCAGCATCTGCGGGTTGGCGTTGCCTTCCAGGCGCCGGCGGGCGTCGGTGGCCTCCTGGATCAGCCGGTGCAGTTCCGGCGGTGGCAGCAGTCCGCTGCCGCCCAGGGCCTGCTTCAGGGCGCCGGTCAGCCAGCCCATCAGCCAGGCCAGGAAGTCCGCCGCGTCATCCTTGCCGATGCGCTGGGCCGCCGCGATCGGCTCCTGCTTGAGCTGCAGCACGCCGGCCAGCAGTTCGGACCAGTCACGGGCCCGCGCGCGCTCGTCGGAGCCGTCAAGTTCCAGCGCACGCAGCGGCGCTCCGCGGGCCTCGCGCAGCAGCGCGGCATCGGCCTTGGGCTGGCGGGCACGCAGCCACTCCAGCGCCTCGGCCTCGGGCGGAATGCCGAAGCGCAGACGCTGGCAACGGCTGCGCAGTGTCGCCTTGAGCGCCTGCGGCCGCTCCGACACCAGCAGCAGGTGCGTGCCCGGTGGCGGCTCCTCGATGGTCTTCAGCAGCGAATTGAGACTGGACTCGTTGAGCGCCTCGGCCGGATCGAACACCACCACGCGCGAGCCGTGGTAGTGGGTGGACAGCATCAGCATCTCGCTCATCTTGCGTACCGCGTCGGCGGCGATGTCGCGCTTCTTGCTGTCCTTGTCGGGCACCCAATGCGCCAGGCCCTGGTCATGGCGGCCGTTGGGCGTCAGCGCCAGGCCGTGCAGGCCCTCGCGGCTCAACAGCAGTGCATTGGGATGATTGCCCGCTGCCAGCTGCTGGCAGCTGCGGCATTGGCCGCAGGCATAGCCGGAGCGCTGCTCGCACAGCAGGAAGGCGGTCAGCGCGCGCGCGAACGTGCGGCGCCCCACGCCCTGCGGGCCGGTCAGCAGCAGCGCATGGCCCAGGCGCTTCTGCAGCACCAGGGCGCTGACGTCCAGCCAGAGCTCCTTCTGCCAGGGCAGCGGTTGGGTCAGCGTGCTCACAGGCGGGCCTCCAGCGCGGCGCGCAGCGATTCGCGCACCTGCTCCAGCGGCGGCGCCGCGTCGATCACCTGGCAGCGCTGAGGCTCCGCGGCGGCGCGACGCAGGAAGCACTCGCGCACCCGCTGCATGTAGGCCAGGGACTCATCCTCGAAACGGTTGGCATCGCCACGCCCGCGCGCCCGCGCCAGGCCCTGCTCCGGCGGCAGGTCGAAGACCAGGGTCAGGTCGGGGCGGAAACCGCCGAGTACCAGTGTCTCCAGTGCTGCGAGATGCCGCTCGTCCAGGCCCTTGCCGGCGCCCTGGTAAGCATAGGAGGAGTCGATGAAACGGTCGCAGACCACGTCCTTGCCCGCGGCCAGCGCCGGCAGCACGGTGGCCTTCAGGTGGGCCGCGCGCGCCGCGAACATCAGCAGCACCTCGCTCTCGGCGCCCACACCCTCGGCCCAGGGCTGCAGCACCACGCGGCGGATCTCATCGGCCAGCGGCGAGCCGCCCGGCTCGCGCGTCAGGATCACCTCGCGGCCGCGCGCCTGCAGCCAGTCCCGGATGAAGGCCCCGTGCGTGGACTTGCCCGCGCCCTCGCCTCCCTCCAGCGTGATGAAGCGCCCTGCGCTCATGGACGGCCCAGCTGGTAGCGGCGCACGGCGGCTTCGTGGTCCTTCAGCGAATCGGAGAACTGGTGCGTACCGTCGCCCTTGGACACGAAGTAGATCGACGTGCCCGGCGCCGGGTGCAGCGCGGCGTTGATCGCAGCCCGGCTCGGCAGGCAGATCGGCGACGGCGGCAGGCCGTCGCGGGTGTAGCTGTTGTAGGGATTGTCGGTGACCAGGTCCACGCGGCGGAGGTTGCCGTCGAAGGCCGCACCCAGGCCGTAAATGATCGTCGGGTCGGTCTGCAGGCGCATGCCGATGCGCAGGCGTCGCACGAACACACCGCCGATCTGCGGACGTTCGAAGGCCGCGCCGGTTTCCTTCTCGATGATGGAGGCCATGGTCAGCGCCTCCTCCGGCGTGGCGTAAGGCAGGTCCGCTTCGCGGGCCTCCCATTCCTGCGCCAGCGCCTTGTCCAGGGCGTCGGCGGCGCGCCGCAGGAACTCGATGTCGGTGGTTCCCCGGGGGAAGTGGTAGGTGTCCGGGAACAGGCGGCCCTCGGGGTGCACGCCGGCGCGGCCGATCGCCGCCATCAGTTCCTCGGACGTGGCCTCCGGCTGCGTCTGGCGGATCGCCGGATGCGCGCGCATCAGCTTCACCGCCTGCGCAAAGGTCCAGCCCTCGGTGAGGCGCAGGTCGTGCAGGCGCGTCTTGCCCTCCACCATCAGTGCCAGCAGGTCCAGCGGATTCAGGCCCGGCTGCAGCGCATACTCGCCGGCCTTGATGCGACCCGAGACACCGGTGAAGCGGGCATAGAGCCGCAGGTACAGGGCCAGGCGCGGCGGCTGCACGATGCCGCGCGCCTGCAGGCCGGCCAGCACCGTGGTCAGCGAGCTGCCGGTGGGCACTTCCAGCGAGTCGGTCTGCGACAGCGGTAGCGGTGCCTGCAGCAGGCGGCTGGCATCCCAACCCACCAGGCCGGAACCGAGCACCGCCAGCAACAGCAACGTGAAGAAGGTACGCATCAGCAGGAGCCTATCCGTGAGTAAAACACGCACGCGACGGCGTGCCATTTTTGTGTCCCGCTATCCCTATCGACCCGCGGTGTACACGAGTACATAAGGGACGATAGGGGCTGCGGGGTGCAAAAATGGCCCCGTCCCGAAGGGTTGCGCCAGAAATCGCGCCATGCTGCGCCGACCGCTGCTTATTTGGAACCACCAAACCGCGCATCGGCCGACTTGCCTGGCGCGATTTCTGGCAGCAACGCGTGCGTGTTTTACTCACGGATAGGCTCCAGCCTCGGATGATTCAGGGCCATGGCCAGTCGCCGCGTCAACGGGCCTGGCGCGGCCAATGCGGTGCCATCGAACTCCCGCACCGGCCACAGGCCGATCAGGCTGTTGCTGACGAAGATTTCATCGGCCTGCCGCAGCAGGTCCGGAGTCGGGTCGTCGAAGTGCACGGGAATCTGCAGTTGCTCGGCCAGTTCCAGGATCTTGTCGCGCATCATGCCGCGGATGCCGCAGCGCTCCAGCGCCGAGGTCCAGAGGCGTCCCTCCGCCACCCGGAACAGGTTGCTGCGGGTGCCGGCGACCACCAGCCCCCGAGCATCGCATACGAACAGCTCTTCAGCATCTTCCGGCCAGTGGCGACTGGCCAGGACCTGCTCCAGGCGGTTCAGGTGCTTGATCCCCGCCAGCAGCGGCTGGTCGCCCAGCGACACACGGCTCATGGCGCAGCGGATGCCCTGCTCCCAGCAGGCCTCGGGATACCGTGGGGCCGGCAGCCGTAACAGCAGGCGGTCGCACTCGTCGCCCTCGGAGCGGTAGCCCCGCCCACCGGCGCGCCGGCTGAGGATCAGCTTGATCACCCCGGCTGCCTCGCGGGCACAGAGCGAAGCGATCTCCGCCTCCAGCAGCGCACGTGGCGGCGGCAGCAGCTCCAGGCGGGCAGCGTCACGCTCCAGCACGTCGAGCTGGCGCCGCAGGTCCGGCACCGCGCCCTGCCACAGCAGCATGGTGCGAAACACGCCGTCGCCGTAATGCAGGCCGCGCGACGATGCCAGCTCGCTGTTGCAGGCGGCCCCGTTGAAAAGAGCGTTCAAGCGTCAGCCCCCAGGGCCAGCAACAGGCCCCGCGCCTTCGCGCGCGTTTCGGCCAGCTCCGCCTCCGGCCTGGAGTCCGCGACGATACCGGCACCGGTGCGGAAGCTGACACGATCGCCCTCGCAGACCAGGCTGCGGATCAGGATGTTGGTATCCAGCCGGCCACCGTGCGAGAGATAGCCCATCGCGCCGGTGTAGGGCCCACGGCCGACTCCTTCCAGTTCCGCGATGACCTCGATGGCCCGCACTTTGGGGCAGCCAGTGATGGTCCCGCCCGGGAACACCGCACGCAGCACCTCCGCCGGGCCCAGCCCCGCACGCAAGCGACCCCGCACATTGGAGACGATGTGATGCACGTGGGCGTAGCTCTCGATGGTCATCAGCTCGCTGACCTCGACGCTGCCGGGCTCGCAGACGCGGCCCAGGTCATTGCGCTCGAGGTCGATCAGCATCACGTGCTCGGCGCGCTCCTTGAGATTGCCGATCAGCCCGCGCTTGAGTTGCTCATCCTCGGCCGCCGAGGCGCTGCGCGGGCGCGTGCCGGCGATCGGGCGGGTCTGGGCCCAGCCTTCGTCGATCTGCACCAGGCGCTCCGGCGAGGAGCTGAGCACCGCGCTGCCGCCCCAACAGGCCAGGCCGGCGAAGGGGGCTGGATTGCGCCGCCGCAGGCCCTGGTACACGTCCAGGTAGCTACGTCCAGGTGCTAGGCGTGCCCGCCAGGCGCGGGACAGGTTGGCCTGGAAGATGTCCCCGGCCCGCAGGTATTCCAGGATCTGCCGGACACCGGCGAGGTAGCGCTCGTCCGAATCTTCTTCCACAGACGATATTATCGTTGAATCAAATACTTGCTGATCATTGTTAAAGTACTTATCCACATCCTGCCGCAACTGCTTGAATTGCGACGGATCGCTTTCGGCCAGCAGGGTCGTGACCCCGCGCTCGCGATCGTGGATGACCGCGGCGCTGCAGCGCACCGCCAGCGCGTCTGGTAGGCCATGCGGAGAGGCCGGCAAGCGCAGGCTGGGTTCGACGAAGCGGGCGGCCTCGTAGCCCAGCAGCAGGAACCAACCGCCGCAGAACGGCAGGTCCGGCGCGGTGGGCGCCCGGGCTTCTTCGCCGATGGCCTGTGACAGTTCACCGAAGAAATCCCGGCCCTCGGAGGCATGCGCGGAGAGACTGCGGCCCGGAAACGCGAAGAGGATGTCGTAGCGGCCGGACTGGGGATGCCCGGCAACGCTTTGCAGCAGGAAGGGATAGCGCTCCGGCGCCTGCCGGTGCACTTCGAAAAGATCAATGGAACCAGCGATTTCAGCGCGCAAACTCATGCGCGGAGTGTATCGCGAGTGACCCTCTCAGAACCCGCCCCGGCGCTTTTCAGGAAAAGCGCTTGAAGGCCACCGTGCCGTTGGTGCCGCCGAAGCCGAAGGAGTTGGACATCACCACCTCCAGCTTGGCCTGGCGTGCCGTGTGCGGCACGTAGTCCAGGTCGCAACCCTCGCTGGGATTCTCGAGGTTGATCGTCGGCGGAATGACCTGGTCGCGCAGGGCCAGCACGCTGAAGATCGCCTCGACGCCACCGGCGGCGCCCAGCAGGTGCCCGGTCATCGACTTGGTCGACGACACGGCCAGCTTGTAGGCGTAATCGCCAAAGGCGCCCTTCACCGCCAGGGTCTCGGCGATATCGCCGGCCGGGGTCGAGGTGCCGTGGGCGTTGACGTACTGCACGTCTTCCGGATTCAGGCCGGCATTGCGCAGGCAGGCCTGCATGCAGCGGCGTGCGCCGTTGCCGTCTTCCGGCGGCAGCGTGATGTGGAAGGCGTCGCCCGACATGCCGAAGCCGATGAACTCGGCATAGATCTTCGCGCCGCGGGCCTTGGCGTGCTCCAGGTCCTCCAGGACCAGCACGCCGGCGCCATCGCCGAGCACGAAGCCGTCGCGATCCTTGTCCCAGGGCCGGCTGGCGCGGGTCGGATCGTCATTACGGGTGGACAGTGCGCGGGCCTGGCAGAAGCCGGCCAGGCCTGCGGGTGCGGAACCGGCTTCGCCGGCACCGACGATGAAGACATCGGCATCGCCAGCCTGAATCAGGCGGGCGCCGACGCCGATCGCATGGGTCGCCGTGGTGCAGGCAGTGACCGTGGCGAGGTTCGGCCCGGTGATGCCGAGGTCGATGGAAACATGCCCCGAGATCATGTTGATGATCGACGAGGGAACGAAGAAGGGCGAGACGCGCTTGGGGCCGGACTTGTGCAGTACGCCGCATTCGCTCTCGATGGCACCGATGCCGCCGATGCCCGAGCCGATGCAGATGCCAATGCGCTCGCGGTTGGCGTCCGTGATCTCCAGCCCGGAATCCTTGACCGCCTGCTTGGCGGCAGCGACACCGTAGTGGATGAAGGGATCGGTGCGCCGGACTTCTTTCGGGCCGAGGAAGTCCTCGGCCCGGAAGTCCTTGATCATGCCCCCGAAGCGGGTCGTATAAGCCGACACGTCGTAGTACTCGATGGGACCGATGCCTGACCTTCCGGCCAGGATCGCTTCCCATGCGCTATCAATCGTATTGCCGACGGGCGAAACAATGCCCAGGCCGGTGACGACGACGCGTCTGCGGCTCATAGAGTGATTCCTGCTTGGGGATTTCTTTTGCGGGGTGTACCCGGCGCCATCAACCCTGCTGGGTGTGGGCCTTGATGTAGTTCAGCACGTCCTGGAAGGTGACGATCTTCTCGGCTTCTTCGTCCGGGATGTCGATTTCGAACTCTTCTTCCAGCGCCATCACCAGCTCGACCGTGTCCAGCGAGTCGGCGCCCAGGTCCTCGACGAAGGAAGCGGTGGGGGTGATCTGATCTTCGCTGACCGAAAGCTGCTCAGCGATGATCTTCTTTACTTTCTCATCCAACGTGCTCATGCATCACTCCTGGGTAAATCTGTTTGTTTGAGAGACGGCGTATTGTAGTGGTGCGTTGCGGCAAAAACACAAGCCTGCAAAGCCAGTTGACTTTGCATAAAAGCCCGTGTCAGGCCATCAGCATTCCACCATTCACGTGCAGGGTTTCGCCGGTGATGTAACCAGCATCCTTAGAGGCCAGGAAAGCGACCGCCGCAGCGATATCTTCCGGTTTGCCGAGTCGATCGAGCGGAATCTGGTTCTGCAGCGCCGTGCGCGCATCTTCCCCCAGCTTCTGCGTCATGTCGGTGTCGATGAATCCGGGCGCCACCACGTTGACCGTGATGCCGCGCGAGCCGATCTCGCGGGCCAGCGACTTGGAGAATCCGATCAGGCCGGCCTTGGCGGCGGCGTAGTTGGCCTGGCCGGCATTGCCCATGGTGCCCACCACGGAACCGACGCTGATGATGCGGCCATGGCGGGCCTTCATCATGCCGCGCAGCACCGCGCGGGACAGGCGGAAGACCGAGCTGAGGTCAGTCTCGAGGACGTCCGCCCAGTCTTCGTTCTTCATGCGCAGCAGCAGGGTATCGCGGGTCACGCCGGCGTTGTTGACCAGCACCGACACCGGGCCCAGCTCGGCGATCAATGCATCGCAGGCGGCGGCATCGCGCACGTCCAGCACCTTGCCCTGCCCGCCCAGCGGACCCAGCCAGGCCTGGATGGCCTCGGCACCGGCGGCGCTGGTGGCCGTTCCGGTGACCTTGGCGCCTTCGGCCGCGAGCCGTTCGGCAATGGCCTTGCCGATGCCGCGACTGGCACCGGTGACCAGGACGGTTTCGCCCTGCAACTTCATGATCCTGACTCCCAAAACCCGCTCATCCGTGAACGACTGTTTATTTTATTAATATGATCAATGACTTGCATCATATATCAAGCAGCAGACGGGCTGCAAACCGCTGCCTCGCCGGCGACCAGCCCGCGGGCCTTTTCCAGCCCCGCCGGCTCGGACAGCGAAGCGGCCGCAAGCTCCTTGCCAATGCGCTTGCTCAGGCCGGCCAGGACCTCGCCCGGGCCGCACTCGACAAAGACCCCGATTCCCAGGCCCGAAAGGCCCCGGATGGTCTGGGTCCAGCGCACCGGACAGTACAACTGTACTTTAAGTGCTTCACGGATCGCTGCCGCATCCTGACGGGTCTGCGCGTCAAAATTGTGAAACACGGGAATCGAGGGCGTACGGACCGTGATGGTGGCCAGCTTTTCCGCCAGCTTTTCCGCGGCGCCGCGCATCAGCGAGCAGTGTGAGGGCACCGACACCGGCAATGGCAGCGCGCGCTTGATGCCATGGGCCTTGGCATTGGCCGCCAGCCAGTCCAGGGCGGCCTTCTCACCCGCCACCACCACCTGGCCCGGCGAGTTGTAGTTGACCGGCTCCAGCACCTCGGAACCCGGATAGGCCTTGCACACTGCCTCTACCTGCTCGTCTTCCAGGCCCAGGATCGCCATCATGCCGCCGGTGCCGGCCGGCACGGCCGCCTGCATCAGCTGGCCACGCAGCTCCACCAGCTTCAGCGCGTCGGCAAAGTCCAGGCTGCCGGCAGCCACCAGGGCGCTGTACTCGCCCAGGCTGTGGCCGGCCAGCGCGGCCGGGGCCGGCAGGCCCTGCTTCTGCCACAGGCGCCAGGCGGCGATGCCCGCCGCCAGCAGCGCCGGCTGGGCGCGCTCGGTGCGGTTCAGCTCTTCGACCGGCCCGTTGGCCACCAAAGCGGCCAGGTCCCAGCCGAGCACGGCGGAGGCTTCGGCGTAGGTTTCAGCGACCACCGGGTCGGTGTGGCCCGACAGCATGCCCACGGCCTGGGAGCCCTGGCCGGGGAAAACGATTGCGTATTGCATGATTGGGGGAGTTTGCTCTTCTGGAGTTGAAAACCACCGCGGCGCTTCAGCCCGCGGCCTTCTGTCCTTGCCGGAGCAGGCCGGCGACGGCGGCGTAACACAGGGCGGCGATGATGCCGAACCAATGCGCCTCCTGCGCCACCCTACCACCGAGTGCCTGTTCATCGGAAATCGGCACGCCGGAAAACGCCTCCCAGGCCAGCTTGCCGGCCAGGCAGGCCAGGCCCGCCAGCGCGATGCGGTCGCGCCGTAGCGCCTGTGGCAGCAGGCCCAGCAGGAACAGGCCGTGGAGTACGCCGGAGAAGCCGACGTAGCCATGCCACTGCGGCGCCCAGAAGTGGATGCCCACCGTGACTCCGAGGCCCAGCACCAGCAGGCGCAGCAGCCAATCCCAGGCCGGCACTGGCTCGGGGCACAGCAGCACCAGGGTCCACAGCCCCGCCAGGTTCAACAACAGGTGATACCAGCCCAGGTGCAGGAAGTTGGCACTGAGCAGCCTCCACCATTGGCCTGCCGGGATGGCGTCGCGCTGGTAGGCCAGGAGCTGCCAGACCGGGTCGCCTCCCAGGGCCAGCAGCAGGCACAGCATTGCGACGGCCGCCGGCACGGCCCATCGTTCACGGGAACGCACAAGCGAGTCTGCTATCATTTTTTGCGGCCGATCCAGGCCTGTTCCAGACATCTTCCGATCCCCATGTACAAAGCTTCCGCCGCGCGCCGCCAGGGCGGCTTCACCCTGATCGAAATCATGGTGGTGGTCGTCATTCTCGGCATTCTCGCCGCCTTCGTGGTGCCCAACATCATGGGCAAGCCGGACGAGGCACGTAAGGTCAAGGCCCAGCAGGATATCCGCGCGCTGGAGTCCTCGCTCAGCATGTACAAGCTCGACAACTTCTACTACCCGAGCTCGCAGCAGGGCCTGGACGCGCTGGTGGCCAAGCCTTCGGGCGAGCCCGAGCCGCGCAACTATCCCTCTGGCGGCTACATCAAGTCGCTGCCGAAGGATCCTTGGGGCAACCCCTACCAGTACGTCTCGCCCGGTACCAGGAACGCCGACTTCGACATCTTCTCGCTGGGCGCGGACAACCGTCCGGGCGGTGAAGGCGCCGCGGCCGACGTCGGCAACTGGGACGCCGCCAAGTAAACGGCGGCGTCGCCTTGCGCCGCAGGCCTTCCGGCCGTCCGGGCATCCCCGCCGCATCGCGGGGCTTCACGCTGCTCGAGTTGCTGGTGGTGATGGTCATCATCGGCGTGATGATCAGTTTCGTCACGCTGCCCTTCGGCGATCGGTCGGTGGATGACCGCATCGTGTTCGAGGCGCGCCGCCTGGATCGGACCTTGCGCTTCGCCCTGGAGGAAGCCGAGATCAAGGGCGTGCTGATCGGCTTCCGCCACCTGCAGGACCGCTACGAGTTCCTGGTCATGGGCCAGGACGGCAAGTGGGAGCCCTACCCGGGCGGGCCGTTCCGCTCTCAGCCCTTCGCCCGACCGCTGGGCATGCAATTGCGCGTCGAAGACCGCGTGGTACCGCCGGCCCAGGACAAGGAAGGCGAAGACGAGGCGTCCGAGCCAAAGCCACAGATCCTGCTGCTGCCCAGCGGCGAGGTCACGGCCTTCCATCTCGTAGTGGGAGCGGACGGCAGCAACACGCGCTACACCATCGAGGCCGACGCCCTGGGCAAGTTCACGTTCGAAGCCGGTGAAGGAAAGCGCAAATGAAGCGCGCGTCCGGCTTCACGCTGCTGGAGATGCTGATCGCGGTAGCCGTGGTGGCGATCGCCATGGGGGCGATCCTGTCCGGCATGGCACGGTATGCCGACAACGCGGCGCGCTTGCGCGAAAAGACCGTGGCCCTGTGGGTGGCCCACAACCGCCTCACCGAACTCTCCGTCCAGCGCGCCTGGCCCGACGTCGGCAAGTCCGACGGCGAGGTCGAAATGGCCGGCGTGAAGTGGAAATGGGAGGTGGAGATCAAGACCACGCCCGATGCGCGCCTGCGCCGCGCCGACATCGGTGTACGCCCTGCCAAGGCGCGCAACAAGGATTCGGTCGTCAGCCTGTCCGCCTTTCTCGCAGACACGGGGCGCCAGTGAGACGCCAGCAAGGCTTCACGCTGCTGGAACTGCTGATCGTCATCGTGATCTTCGCGGTGTTCGCGCTGATGGCCTATGGCGGCCTGGACTCGGTGCTGCAGACCCGTGCCGGCGTGGAAGCAGCGATGGAGAAGACCGCCGGCGTGCAGAAGGCCTATATCCGCCTGCGCGACGATTTCCAGCAGGTGCGCAACCGCCCCGCGCGCGACGCCTATGGCGATCTGCAGCCGACGATCTACGTCACCCGCGATGCGCGCGTGGAGTTCACCCGTGGTGGTTGGCGCAACCCGCTGATGCTGCCGCGGCCGGGGCTGGAGCGCGTGAGCTACCGGCTGGACGGCAAGAAGCTCAAGCGCGAAAGCTGGCGGGTACTCGACCAGGCGCAGGACTCCAAGCCGGTCGAACTGGTGCTGTTCGACGACGTCCGCGAGTTGCGCTGGCGCTTTCTCGATGACAACCGCGAGTGGCACGACAGCTGGCCGCCGACCAGCAGCAGCAATGCCACCGCCGCCAATGCACCGATTCCGCTGGCGGTGGAGATCGAGCTCGACAGCGCGTCCTGGGGTGAGATGCGCTTCCTGTTCCGGCTGGGCCTGAAGAAGGTTGCGGTGGGCCCGCAGGCGCCTGGACAGGGCGGCAACCCCGACACCAATCCCAATACGAATCCCAATACGAATCCCGCCACGAACCCCGGCACCGACACCGGGTCCGGCAACGGGGAGCTCACCCAGTGAGGCGGCAGCGCGGCGTAGCGCTGATCACCGCGATCCTGGTCGTGTTCCTGGCGACCGTGGCCGCGACCGCGATCCTGACCTCGGCCAACATCGCGGTGCACCGCACCGCCAACCTGCAGGATTCGGAGCGTGCCTGGTGGTATGCCGACGGCATCGAGTCCTGGCTGCTGACGATCCTGGAGCGCGACATCCAGGACAACCAGCACGATGGCCTGGAGGACATCTGGGCCAAGCCGGTGGACTACCTGCCGATCGACGAGGGCGCCGCCCGCGGCCAGATGGTGGATCTGCAGGGGCGCTACAACCTCAACAATCTCGCGGTGCCGGACAAGGTGGCCTTCGAGCAGCAGCAGCAGGTGTTCCTGCGCCTGCTGCGCCTGCTGGAGGTCGACAGCTTCCAGGCCCAGGGACTGGCTTCCGCGATCCGGGACTGGGTCGATGCCGACAGCAATCCCACCGGCTTCGACGGCGGCGAAGACACCGAATACCTGGGATTCAACCCGCCCTACCGCGTGCCGAACCGCCTGATGGAGAGCCCCACCGAGCTGCTGGCGGTCAAGGGCATGACGCGGGAGATCTACGCCAAGCTGCGTCCCTACATCACCGCCCTGCCCCAGATCGGCACTCCGATCAACGTCAACACGGCGCCGGAGCCGGTGCTGCTGGCCCTGGTCAAGGAGCCGGGGCCGCTGCAGCAGAAGTTCATGGAGGAGCGGATCAAGAAGCCGGCCAAGAACGTCAGTGACCTGACCGCAGCGGCCGACGCCCCTTTCGGAGCCGGCACCATCCCCGCCGTGACGATGGTGGACGTGAAGAGCAGCTACTTCATGCTGCGGGCCGAGATCTTCGTAGGCAGCGGCCGGCTGGCGCTGTATAGTTTCTACTATCGGCCCTCCCAGGGCGCCGCGCCGTACGTGTACGCGCGCAGCATCGATACCGAATAAAAGCACTCACTCCAGGCCACCTTGCGCAACACGCTCTACATCCGCCTGCGTGCCACCGACCCCGGCACCGACACGGCCTATTGCATCGCGTCGCCGCAAGCCGTGGCCTCGTTCCCGGTGCAGCATGCGCCGCTGGAGACGATCCTGCTGAAGGCCGCCGGCCACCGCCTGGTGGTCCTGGTGCCGGCCGCAGATGTGCGCCTGACCTCGGTCGACGTGCCGGCCCGGCAGGCTGCCAAGGTGCTGCAGGCCGCGCCCTACGCGCTGGAAGACCAGCTGGCCGAGGACGTGGACACCCTGCACTTCGCCCTCGGGCCGCGCCAGAAGGACGGCCGCTGGCCGGTGGCCGTGGTGGCCCGCGCCAGGATGGACGAATGGCTGCGCCCCTTCACCGAGCGCGGCCTGGTTCCGGACCTGATGCTGCCCGACGCGCTGTGCCTGGCCCCGGCCGACGGCGAGCGCTGGAGCGCCCTGGCCGAGAACGACCAGGTGCTGGTGCGCAACGGCGCCTTCTCCGCCTTCGGCTGCAGCCCGGATGACCTGGAGCTGATGCTCCAGCTCGCCGACCCCGACAAGAAGTCGACCCTGCGCATCATCGTGCCGCGTGACAGCTCGCCGGACTTCACCCGGCTGGCCTGGCCGGTGGAATTGCTGCCGGGCTTCATCTCGCCGCTGGAAGCCCTGCTGCAGAGCCAGCGCCCCGAGAATGGCATCGACCTGCTGCAGGGCCGCTATTCGCAGCGCGAGGACCTGCTGCGCCTGTGGCAACCCTGGAAGATCACTGCCGCCCTGCTGGCGCTATGGATCGGCTTTGCCGCCATATTCCATGGCGTTGCCGGCTGGCAACTGCGCAAGCAGCTGCAGCAGCAGGAAGACGCCAACGTGCAGCGCTACCAGCAGCTGTTCCCGGCGGAGACCCGCATCCTGGCGGACTTCGCCGGGCAGGTCGAAGCGCAGTTCAGGACCCTCCAGGGAAACAAGTCCGGGGGCGGCCTGCTGCCTTTGATGCAAGTGCTCGCCGATGCCCTGGCGGCGGCGCCCGGCCTGACCCTGCAAGGCGTGCAGTACCGCGACGGCGCGCTCTATGCTGCGCTGGGCGGCAGCAGCCTGCAGCCGCTGGAGACCCTGCGCGCCTGGTTCGCCCAGCCCCGCGCCGCCAGCCTGGAGGTGCAGTCCGCCAACTCCGGCTCCGAAGGTGCGCAGATCCGCATCAAGCTGACGCCTGCCCCATGAAGAACGCCATCACCCGCCTCAAGGAATGGCTCGCCCAGCTCGCCCCGCGCGAACGCTGGATGGTCCTGCTCTGTGCCGTCGTCGTCGGGTTCGCCGTGCTTTACGGGGGCATCTGGCAGCCCCTGGTCAAGGCGCAGAAACAGCGCGAAGAAGCCCTGGCCTCGGCACGCTCGGTGGCCGGCCGGATCGAGGAGCTGGCTGTGCTGTCCCAGGCCAATGCCGGCCGCGGCATGCCGGTGAACCGGACGGCCTCGATCCTCGGCGTGGTCGACCAGGGCGCCCGCGGCACCCTCGGCAAGCAGCCCACCCGCATCCAGCCCGAAGGTGACCGAGAGGTCAAGGTCTGGGTCGAGGACGTGTCCTTCGACAGCCTGCTGCGCTGGCTGCAGGAGCTGGAGCTGCGCTATGGCATCCATGCGCAGACCGCCGAGATCGAGAAGCAGTCCGCCCCCGGCGTGGTCAGCGCGCAATTGTCCCTGGTGCGTTGATGAAGATTCGCAGCCTCGTGTTGATCGGCCTGGGTTTCCTGGTCGTTGCCCTGCTGATGCAGGCACCCGCCGCCAGCCTCTACGCCTGGCTCAAGCCCAAGGATCGCCCCCTGCCGGTGGAGCTGTTTGGCCTGGAAGGACGCCTGCTCGATGGACGCGTGGCCGGCGTCGTGCGCAATGGCAGCACCCTGGTGTCGGACCTGCGCTGGCAGCTGGAACCGGGCCAGCTGCTGCTGGGCCGCATTGGCCTGGCCCTGCAGTCCACACGCGATCCCGTGCTGCTGGACGGCAAGCTTTCGGTGTCCCCTCTCGGCACGCTGCGCCTGGGCGATTTCCGCGCCAATGGGGGGCTCCGCCCCGTGGCCGCCGCCGCCGGCTTTCCCTTCGTTCCCCTGGACGGCCAGCTCGGCCTGGATATCCGCGAACTGCGTTTGGCCAAGGGCCGTCTGCAGCAGGCCGAGGCCACCGTG
Organism: Solimonas sp.; assembly: GCA_030149365.1. Lineage (GTDB taxonomy): Bacteria > Pseudomonadota > Gammaproteobacteria > Nevskiales > Nevskiaceae > Solimonas_A. The sequence goes on along the minus strand of JASBRP010000002.1, from coordinate 103,553 downwards.
GACCTGCAGGGCCTGGCCTGGGCGCTGGGCCAGCCGACGCCGCTGGGCGACTTCCGTGCCGAGATCACCACCGAGGATGGCCATATCGTCGCGCAGCTGACCTCGGTGTCCGGCCCGCTGGAGCTCAGCGGCGAGGCCCGCCTGGCGCCGGACCAGAATTACGAGCTGAACCTACGCGCCCGGGCAAAGCCCGGCGCGCCGCCGATGCTGCCGAACCTGCTGATGCAGATGGGCCCGCCGGATGCGCAGGGCTTCCACACGCTGAAGCGCCAGGGCCTGCTGCCGGGCGCACCGCCTCCCGAGGGCACGCCGTAATGGGCTGGACGCCGCACGTCGTCGTCGCCTGCATCGTCGAGCGCGAGGGGCGCTTCCTGCTGGTGGAGGAGCGTATCGAGGGCGAGCTGCGCATGAACCAGCCGGCGGGCCACTGGGAACAGGGCGAGACCCTGGTCCAGGGCGCGATCCGCGAGACGCTGGAGGAAAGTGCCTGGGACGTCGAGCCGACGCATGTCCTGGGCCTCTACCACCATGACCCGGTCGATCTCGGCTACGGCTTCCTGCGCATCGCCTTCGTCGCCCAGGCCCTGCGCGAGCGCCCGAACCACAAGCTGGACGAGGGCATCGAGCGGGCCGTGTGGCTGACCCGCGACGAGATCGCGGCCTGCGCCGCCCTGCACCGCAGCCCGATGGTCCTGCGCTGCGTCGATGACTACCTCGCCGGGCAGCGCTTCCCGCTGTCGATGCTCGCGCATCTCGACTGAGCCTGCGGTGGCCGGGCAGCAGCATGTGGTCGTGGGTCTCTCGGGAGGCGTGGATTCCTCCGTCTCGGCCTGGCTGCTGAAGGAACAGGGCTACCGCGTCAGCGGCCTGTTCATGGTCAACTGGACCGAGGACGAAGAAGGCTACTGCAGCAGCGCGCAGGACTACCAGGACGCGCGCGCGGTCTGCGAGGAGCTGGACATCCCCCTGCACCGCGTGGACTTCTCCAGGGAATACCGCGACCGCGTGTTCGCCCGCTTCCTGGCCGACTACGAGGCCGGCAAGACGCCGAACCCGGACGTGCTGTGCAACCGCGAGGTCAAGTTCCAGCCCTTCCGCGAATACGCCCTGCGCCTGGGGGCCGACTGGATCGCCACCGGCCACTACGCCCGTATCGAACACGGCGACGCCGGCCCGCGGCTGCTGCGCTCGGTCACCGAGGACAAGGACCAGACCTACTTCCTGGCCGCGGTGGCCCGCGAGCACCTGGAGCGCGTGCTGTTCCCGGTCGGCGGGCTGACCAAGCCCGAGGTCCGCGAGATCGCGCGCCAAGCCGGGCTGCCGGTGCACCGCAAGAAGGACTCCACCGGCATCTGCTTCATCGGCGAGCGCGAGTTCCAGGAATTCCTGGGCAACTACCTGAAGCCCAATCCCGGCCCCATGCTGGACGAGACCGGGGCCGTCGTCGGCCGGCACCAGGGCCTGATGTTCTACACGCCGGGCCAGCGCAAGGGCCTGATGATCGGCGGCCGCAAGGGCGCCCGTGACGCCCCCTGGTACGTGGTCGCCAAGGATCCCGGTCGCAACGCCCTGATCGTCGCCCAGGACTCGCGGCACCCGCTGCTGATGTCCTGCCGGGTCGAAACAGAGCCTTTCCACTGGATTCGCCGCCCGGCTGCCTTGCCTGAGCGCCTGCAGGCGCGCATCCGCCACCGCCAGGAGCTGCAGGCCTGCCGTGTGGAGGTCCTGCCGGATAATAGAATCCGCGCGGTTTTCGAGCAGCCGCAACGCGCGGCCGTCAGCGGTCAGTTCCTGGCGCTCTATGATGGTGCAGAGTGCCTTGGAGGCGGGGAAATACGGTCGGCGGAACCCCTGCTCCAGGGGCCCGCTGGGAGCGGTCCCCAGGCCGCCTGAATTAGCGCGGACAGGATGTTTTGACCCTGCTCGCCCGGTCCGCGAAGCAGCCTCTGCTGATATAATGCTGGGCGCACTGCGCCAGACCGATAGCTTCTGCTTCCAGGATCGCGGCCCGCGCGGCGCTCGTAGCCCTCCGCCTTCTTAACATCGGACTGCCAAACACCATGCTGCAAGCCTATCGCCAACACACTGCCGAGCGCGCTGCCCTCGGCATTCCGCCGCTGTCGCTGTCTGCCCAGCAGACCGCCGAAGTGATCGAGCTGATCAAGAACCCGCCGGCGGGCGAAGAGGCATTCCTGCTCGACCTGCTGACCCATCGCGTCCCGCCGGGCGTGGACGACGCCGCCAAGGTGAAGGCCTCGTTCCTGACCGCGGTTGCCGACGGTGAAGTGAAGTGCAGCCTGATCTCGCGCGCCAAGGCCACCGAGCTGCTCGGCACAATGGTCGGCGGCTACAACGTCAAGCCGCTGATCGACCTGCTGCCGGACGCCGAAGTCGGCGCCGTGGCCGCCGAGGCGCTGAAGAAGACGCTGCTGATGTTCGACTTCTTCCACGACGTGGCCGAGCTTGCCAAGAAGGGCAATGCCAACGCCAAGTCCGTGCTCCAGTCCTGGGCCGACGCCGAGTGGTTCACCAGCCGTCCGGAAGTCGCCAAGAAGATCACCGTCACCGTGTTCAAGGTGCCCGGCGAAACCAACACCGACGACCTGTCGCCGGCGCCGGATGCCTGGAGCCGCCCCGACATCCCGCTGCACTACCTCGCCATGCTGAAGATGACGCGCTCGGACGCGGCCTTCAAGCCTGAAGAAGACGGCAAGCGCGGCCCGATGCAGTTCATTGACGACCTGAAAAAGAAGGGCCACATCGTCGCTTACGTGGGCGACGTGGTCGGCACCGGCTCCTCGCGCAAGTCCGCCACCAACAGCGTGATCTGGGCCACCGGCGAAGACATTCCCTTCGTGCCGAACAAGCGCTTCGGCGGCGTCACCCTTGGCGGCAAGATCGCCCCGATCTTCTTCAACACCCAGGAAGATTCCGGCTCGCTGCCGATCGAAGTCGACGTCTCCAAGTTCGAGATGGGCGACGTCATCGACATCTTCCCCTACGAGGGCAAGATCGAGAAGAACGGCGTCGTTGCGGCGAACTTCGAGCTCAAGAGCCAGGTCCTGCTCGACGAAGTGCGCGCCGGCGGCCGCATCAACCTGATCATCGGCCGCTCGCTGACCGGCAAGGCCCGTGAGCTGCTCGGCCTGCCTGCGTCGACCCTGTTCCGCCTGCCGCAGACCCCGAAGGACACCGGCAAGGGCTACACCCTGGTGCAGAAGATGGTCGGCCGCGCCTGCGGCCTGCCGGAAGGCCAGGGCATGCGCCCGGGCACGTACTGCGAACCGAAGATGACCACGGTCGGCTCGCAGGACACCACCGGCCCGATGACCCGTGACGAACTCAAGGACCTCGCCTGCCTCGGCTTCTCCGCCGACCTGGTGATGCAGTCCTTCTGCCACACCGCGGCCTACCCCAAGCCGGTCGACGTCAAGACCCACCGCGAGCTGCCCGCGTTCATCTCCAACCGCGGCGGCGTCGCCCTGCGCCCGGGCGACGGCGTGATCCACTCCTGGCTCAACCGCCTGCTGCTGCCGGACACCGTCGGCACCGGCGGCGACTCGCACACCCGCTTCCCGATCGGCGTCTCCTTCCCGGCCGGCTCCGGCCTGGTGGCCTTCGCCGCCGCCACCGGCGTGATGCCGCTGGACATGCCGGAATCCGTGCTGGTGCGCTTCAAGGGTGAGATGCAGCCGGGCGTGACGCTGCGCGACCTGGTGCACGCCATCCCGCTGTACGCCATCAAGGCCGGTCTGCTGACCGTGGCCAAGGCCGGCAAGAAGAACATCTTCTCGGGCCGCGTGCTCGAGATCGAGGGCCTGCCTAACCTGAAGGTCGAACAGGCCTTCGAGCTGTCCGACGCCTCGGCCGAGCGCTCCGCCGCCGGCTGCACGATCAAGCTCAACAAGGAGCCGATGATCGAGTACATGACCTCGAACATCGTGCTCATGAAGAACATGATCGCCGAGGGCTACAAGGACGCCCGCACGCTGGAGCGCCGCATCAAGTCGATGGAAGCCTGGCTGGCCAACCCGCAGCTGCTGGAAGCCGACAAGGACGCCGAGTACGCCGCCGTGATCGAGATCGACCTGGCCGACATCCAGGAGCCGATCGTCTGCTGCCCGAACGATCCGGATGACGCCAAGTTCCTGTCCGAAGTGGCCGGCACCAAGATCGACGAGGCCTTCATCGGCTCGTGCATGACCAACATCGGCCACTTCCGCGCCGCCGGCAAGCTGCTGGAAGGCAAGAAGGACATCCCGGTCCGCCTGTGGGTCGCCCCGCCGACCAAGATGGACGCCGCCGAGCTGACCAAGGAGGGCATCTACAACACCTTCGGCACGGCCGGCGCGCGCACCGAGATGCCGGGCTGCTCGCTGTGCATGGGCAACCAGGCGCAGATGAAGGAAGGCGCCACGGCGATCTCCACCTCCACCCGCAACTTCCCCAACCGCCTGGGCAAGAACACCAACGTGTTCCTCGGCTCGGCGGAACTGGCCGCCATCGCCTCCAAGCTTGGCCGCCTGCCGACGCGCGAGGAATACCTGGCGGAGACCGGCGTCATCGCCAAGAACGCGGACAAGATCTACAAGTACATGAACTTCGACCAGATCGAGGAGTACGCGGAGACCGCGAAGGCCGTGACGGCGTAAACGCCGGGACTGCTGTTGTCACCAAGGCCCGCCGGCACCCCGGCGGGCCTTTTTGTTGCCGGCCTCCCAACCCTGTCCGCCTGCGGGTAGGCAGTAGGACGGCCGGCTTTTTGCTACCCTCGTGCAGCTTGCCCTGGCGGGAACCGGCCAGGACCGGCGAGGTCCTACCAGCCTCCCCCTCAGCCACCGCTGCCTTGAATTGGCGGGCAGCCAACCCGGGACACGAACCATGACGGACAGCTTCAAGAGCAAGGCCAGCCTGCAGGTGGGTTCCAGGACCTACTCGTACTACAACCTCAAGGCGCTGGAACCGCGGTTCAACCTGGCCCGGCTGCCCTACTCCATCAAGGTGCTGCTGGAAAACCTGCTGCGCCACGAGGACGGCCTGAACACCACCAAGGCCGACGTCGAGGCCCTGGCCGGTGCCGACTTCAAGAACCTGCCCGCCAAGGACATTAACTTCACTCCGGCCCGCGTGGTCCTGCAGGACTTCACCGGTGTGCCCTGCGTGGTGGATCTCGCCGCCATGCGCGACGCGATCAAGAAGCTCGGCGGCGACGCCGCCAAGGTCAACCCGCTGTGCCCGGTGGAGCTGGTCATCGACCACTCCGTCATGATCGACCACTACGGCTCACGCGACGCCCTGGACCTCAACGCCAAGGTCGAATTCCAGCGCAACGAGGAACGCTACACCTTCCTGCGCTGGGGCCAGGAGGCGCTGAAGAACTTCAAGGCCGTGCCGCCCGATACCGGCATCGTCCACCAGGTCAACATCGAGTACCTGGCCCGCGTGGTCTTCGAGAACGACGCCGGCCTGCTCTACCCCGACAGCTGCTTCGGCACCGACAGCCACACCACCATGGTCAACGGCATCGGCGTGCTGGGCTGGGGCGTCGGCGGCATCGAAGCCGAGGCCGCCATGCTCGGCCAGCCGTCCTCCATGCTGATCCCCGACGTCATCGGCGTGCGCGTCACCGGCAAGCTGGCGGAAGGCTCCACCGCCACCGATCTCGTGCTCACCGTCACCGAGATGCTGCGCAAGCGCGGCGTGGTCGAGAAGTTCGTCGAATTCTTCGGCCCCGGCCTGGCCAACCTCTCGGCCTCCGACCGCAACACCATCGGCAACATGGCGCCGGAGTACGGCGCCACCTGCGGCATCTTCCCGATCGACGAGGAAACCCTGAGCTACCTGCGCCTCACCGGCCGCAGCGAGGAACGCATTGCCGTGGTGAAGGCCTACGCACAGGCCCAGGGCATGTGGTGGACACCGGAGGCGCCCGAAGCCGAGTACACCGAAGTGCTGCACCTGGACCTGGGCAGCATCAAGCCCAGCCTGGCCGGCCCCAAGCGCCCGCAGGATCGCGTGCTGCTGTCCGACGTCAAGGCCAACTACCGCAAGGCCTTCGAGGCCGAGCAGAAGCAGCGCCCTTCCAAGGGCCCGGCCACGGTCACCGATCAGGGCAAGACCTTCGAACTGCAGGACGGCGCAGTGATGATCGCCGCCATCACCTCCTGCACCAACACCTCCAACCCCAACGTGCTGATCGGTGCCGGCCTGCTGGCCCGCAAGGCCCGCGCGCTGGGTCTCACGTCCAAGCCCTGGGTCAAGACCTCGCTGGCGCCCGGCTCGCTGGCCGTGACCAAGTACCTGGAGAAGGCCGGCCTCATCGAGGACCTGGAGCACCTGGGCTTCTACGTGTCCGCCTACGGCTGTACCACCTGCATCGGCAACTCCGGCCCGCTCAACGAGCCGCTGGGCAAGGCGATCCAGGACAACACCCTGAGCGTGTCGGCCGTGCTCTCCGGCAACCGCAACTTCGAAGGCCGCGTCCACCAGGACGTGCGCATGAACTACCTGGCCTCGCCACCGCTGGTGGTGGCCTATGCCATCGCCGGCAACACGGACGTCGACCTCACCACCGAGCCGCTCGGCAAGAGCAAGGACGGCAAGGACGTCTTCCTCAAGGACATCTGGCCCTCCAACGCCGAAATCCAGGCCACCGTCGCCCAGGCCGTGACCAGCGAGCTGTTCAAGTCCAGCTATGCCGACGTGCTCAAGGGCGATGCCCGCTGGCAGGGCATCAAGGTCGCCAGATCCGAGACCTATCCCTGGGACTCGAAAAGCACCTATGTCCAGAATCCGCCGTACTTCACCGGGATGACCATGACCCCGCCGGGCATCCCGTCGATCAAGGGTGCACGCGCGCTGGCCGTGCTGGGCGACTCCATCACCACCGACCACATCTCGCCGGCCGGCGACATCAAGAAGGACGGCCCCGCAGGCAAGTACCTGGAAGCCCATGGCGTCAAGAAGGCCGACTTCAACAGCTTCGGTTCGCGCCGTGGTAACCACGAGATCATGATGCGCGGCACCTTCGCCAACACCCGCATCAAGAACCAGATGACACCGGGCGTGGAAGGCGGCGTGTCCAAGTACATCGGCAAGGACGGCAGCATTGGTCCCGTCGAGCCGATCTACGACGTGGCCATGAAGCACATCGCCGACGGCACGGCGCAGGTCGTGCTGGCCGGCAAGGAATACGGCACCGGCTCCTCGCGCGACTGGGCCGCCAAGGGCACCATCCTGCTGGGCGTCAAGGCCGTGATCTCCGAGTCCTTCGAGCGCATCCACCGCGCCAACCTCGTCGGCATGGGTGTGCTGCCGCTGAACTTCGTCGATGGCCAGAACGTCGCCGCGCTGGGCCTGGACGGCACCGAGGTCTTCGATATCGACGGCTTGAAGCATGGTGCCACCAGCGTCGATGTCACCGCCCGGAAGGCCGATGGCAAGACCGTGAGCTTCAAGGCCCGCGTGCGCATCAATACGCCCAAGGAATGGGAGTACTACGAGCACGGCGGTGTCCTGAACTACATGTTGCGGCAAATGGCAAAAGCCTGAGCTGCAGATGCCGGAACGAAGAAGGGGCGCTTTTGCGCCCCTTCTTCGTTGTGCTCCTATAGTCCTCTCTCGTCATACCGGCGAAAGCCGGCATGACGGTAAGGATTTAGGAATGATCCGCGGTACTAAGCCTCCGCCTTGACCGGCGCAACGCCACCGTCCGTCTTGTACTCCGCCGTGCCTCCCGACATCGCGAACTCCTCCTCCGGCGACAGCACCAGCTTGTGCCGGCCAATCGCCGCGAAGTATGCGATGCCCACTGCGAACCAGATCGCCACGCCGATGACGCCGGCGCGATAGACCGGGTCCGCCAGCTGGAACCAGATCGTCACCAACGCCAGCCCGATGGTCAGCGCCGCGCCGGGAATGCCGAAGGGGCTCCTGTAGGGGCGCACGATATCCGGGAACTTGCGGCGCAACAGGATGAACGAGCTGGCCTGCATGATGTAGGAGATCATGGCGCCGAACACCGCCATGTTCAGCAGCGTGCCGCCGATCAGCGTGGCGCTGTTGTCCGCGCCATACCAGATCGAGAGCATCACCAGCAGCGCCACCGTGGCACCGGCGATCATCGCGGCATACGGCGTCTTGCGGGTGCCATGGGTGATCGACAGCGGCCTCGGGAAGTAGCCCGCGCGCGACAGCGAGTAGATCTGCCGCCCCTGCGCATAGATGATGGTATGGAAGCTCGCGATCAGGCCGATCACCGCCACCAGTGCCAGCAGCTTGGCGATGCCGTCGCCATAGATCGCCTTGAAGCCGTCCAGCAGCGGCTCGCCCGAGGTGGACAGCGCAAAGGCGCCATTGGCCACCGAGGAGTTCAGTAGCAGGATCATGAAGGCCGAGACGATCAGCGTGCACATGCCCAGGATGATGCCCTTGGGCATGTCGCGCTTCGGATCCACCGACTCCTCGGCCGCCAGCGGCAACTGCTCGATCGCCAGGAACAGCCAGACCGCGAAGGGCATCGCCGCCAGGGCGCCCATGAAACCGAACGGCAGCCAGCTACCGCCACCTTCCGGTAGCTCCACCGGCTTGCCATCCAGTCCCACGCCGATGTTCAGTGCCCAGCGCGAGAAGTCCATGTTGGGGATGGCGCTGATCCAGAAGGCGACCAGGCAGACCAATGCCGCCACCGTGACTGCCAGCGTCACCTTGAAGGACAGCTCCACGCCGATCACGTTGAGCCCCACGAAGAAGATGTAGCAGGCGATCCAGTACACCGGCTGGAAAGCCTCGGGTGTTCCGAAGATCGAGCCAAGGTAGGTACTGATGAAGAACACCACTACGGCCGGCGTGATGACGTATTCCACGTTTTCACAGAGCCCCGTGATGAATCCGCCCCAGGGCCCCATCGTGGCGCGTGAGAAGGAATAGGCTGCACCGGTATGCGGCAGCGCCGGGCTCATCTCCGCAATCGAAAAGGTCAGGCCGAGGTACATGATCGCGATCAGGATCGTCGCGATCAGCATGCCGCCCCAGCCCGCCGCCCCGAGGCCGAAGTTCCAGCCGGAGAAGTGGCCGGAGATCACCGCGCCCACGCCCAATGCCCACAGCGACGCCACGCCGGCGTAGCGCCGCAGGCCGCGTTTCTCGAAGTAACTGCTGTCTACCGACTGGTAGGTGACGCCACCCTTCTGCTCGCTCATTGCCCAGGCCCCTGTTGGAATCAAGTGGAGGAGCCGGCGCACGCCGCTGCAAGCCCGATCGTGCGCCGGCCTTGACGGCACTGGTTCAGCAAGAAGGGTGCCGGCAAAAGCGGCCATTCCTGCCTCCTGACGGTGCACGAAAAGCCACCGTGGCGCGGCTTTTGCTCCTCGCGATCCCTTAAACTGAACGCCGCGACACTCCCCTCCCAGAGCCCGACCCGAGCCATGATCAAGCGTGTTGTCTTCAACCAGAAAGGCGGCGTAGGCAAGACCACGATCGTCTGCAACCTTGCCGCCATCGCCGCCAGCCGCGGCCTGCGCACCCTGGTGATCGACCTCGACACCCAGGGCAATGCCACGCAATACCTCACCGGCAGCGCGCCCCTGCAGCCGGACCGCACCATCGCGGATTTCTTCGAGGCTTCGCTGTCGTTCTCGCTGACGCCGCCGGCCTTCGTCAGCTATGCCAGCGGCACCGCCTTCGACAACCTCGACGTCATCGCCGCATCGCCGCGCCTGGACGAACTGGCGATCAAGCTCGAGTCCAAGCAGAAGATCTACAAGCTGCGCGACGCGCTGAAGAAGCTCAAGGGCTACGACGCCGTCTTCATCGACACGCCACCGGCGCTGAACTTCTACTCCCGCTCCGCGCTGATCGCCGCCGACCGCGTGCTGATCCCCTTTGACTGCGACGAGTTCGCGCGCCAGGCGCTCTATACCCTGCTGGACAACATCCAGGAGATCCGAGCGGACCATAACGAAGACCTGGAGATCGAAGGCATCATTGTCAACCAGTTCCAGTCACGCTCCCGGCTGCCGACGCGCCTGGTCGAGGAACTGAAGGCCGAGGGCAAACCGGTGCTGGACTGCGCCATCGGCACCTCGATCAAGGTCAAGGAATCCCACGAGCAGCACAAGCCGCTGATCCATTTCGACCGCGGCCATCGCATCACCCAGGAATACCTGGCGCTGTTCGACTCGCTCAAATCCGCCTGAGGCCGCGCCCGCGATGATCCTCGCCTTGCGGCTGGCCCGCTACGCGCCCACCTGGGCCGTGGCAGAAGCCGCGGGGCTGGACTTCCTCGGCACCGAAGAGCGCGAGCGCCTCGGCACGTTCAAGGCCGCCGCGCGGCGCGAACAGTTCGTCGCCGCACGCTGGCTGGCGCGCCAGATGCTGATCGAACAGCGCGGCGGCACTCCCGCCGACTGGGAACTGGGCGCCATCGCACATACGCCGCCGCGCCTCGTGCGCGGGCCTGACCCGGTCCTGCATGTAGGGCTCTCGCATAGCGGCGACTGGATCGCCTGTGTCGTCTCCGCGCTGCCCGTCGGCATCGACCTGGAAACCGTTACCCGACCGCGCAAGGTCGCGCCGCTGGCGCGCCAGTCCTGCAGCGAAGAAGAACAGGCCCTGCTGGCGACACTGCCGCCCGAGCAGCAACTGGCGGCGTTCTACCGCATGTGGACGCAGAAGGAAGCCTGGCTCAAGCAGCGCGGCCTGGGCATCGATTTCTCGCTGATGCGGGGACTGCGGGTGCGCGATGTGGCGGCGGGTGAGCCGGTGAATGGTCTGGGCTACTTCGATGCAACTGCGGGGCTGAGAATGGCGCTGAGTGCGGAGCTGCTACAGCGCGGACCTGGCATCGAAGCCGACGGCCTGTCGTTCGTCGAAGAGGGCTGGTGGATGGAGCAGACGGCGCGCTAGGTCTTTCGCGTCAATGCCACGCGCAGGTTCACGCCGAGTGATGTCGCGAAGAGGCGTGTTCGAGGTGCGCCGCTACCATTCAACCCAGCGTGTTCGCGGCCACCCTGTAGGAGCCAGCTTGCTGGCGACATCTATCTGCGCGTCGCCAGCAAGCTGGCTCCTACAGGGACGGCAAAAAAAGAAGCGCCTCAACCCGATCCCATGTACGAGTTCTATCGGCTTCGTACCGACGTCACAACGAGAAAGGGCCGCTTTCGCGGCCCTTTCTGTTTACAGCGCGCTACTTAATGGAACTGCTCTTCTTCGGTCGAACCGGTCAGAGCCTTGACGCTGGACGAGCCGCCCTGGATCACGGTGGTGACGTCGTCGAAGTAGCCGGTGCCGACTTCCTGCTGGTGCGACACGAAGGTGTAGCCCTGCTCGCGAGCGGCGAATTCCGGCTCCTGCACCATGTTCACGTAGTGCTTCATGCCCTCGCCCTTGGCGTAGGCCTGGGCGAACTGGAACGTGTTGTACCAGTTGATGTGGATGCCGGCCAGCGTGATGAACTGGTACTTGTAGCCCAGGTCCGACAGGTCCTGCTGGAACTTGGCGATCTGGCTGTCGTTCAGGTTCTTCTTCCAGTTGAACGACGGCGAGCAGTTGTAGCTCAGCAGCTTGCCCGGGCACTCCTTGTGCACGGCCTGCGCGAACTCGCGGGCGAAGCCGATATCCGGCACGCCGGTCTCGCACCAGACCAGGTCCGCGTACGGCGCGTAGGCGACGCCACGGCTGATGGCCTGCTCCAGGCCGTTCTTCACGCGGAAGAAGCCTTCCTGCGTGCGCTCGCCGGTGAGGAACGGCTTGTCGTTCGGGTGGTAGTCGGAGGTGATCAGGTTGGCAGCCTCGGCGTCCGTACGGGCCAGCACGATGGTCGGCACGCCCAGCACGTCGGCGGCGAAGCGGGCAGCGATCAGCTTCTCGACGGCTTCCTGCGTCGGGACGAGCACCTTGCCGCCCATGTGGCCGCACTTCTTGGCAGCGGCCAGCTGGTCTTCGAAGTGCACGCCGGCGGCGCCGGAGACGATCATGTTCTTCATCAGCTCGAAGGCGTTCAGCACGCCGCCGAAACCGGCTTCCGCGTCAGCAACGATCGGCAGGAAGTAGTCGATGAAGCCCTTGTCGCCGGGGCCGATGCCGCGGCTCCACTGGATCTCGTCGGCGCGGGTGAAGGTGTTGTTGATGCGGCGAACCATGGTCGGCACGGAGTCGTACGCGTACAGCGACTGGTCCGGGTACATGGTTTCGGAGGTGTTGCCGTCGGCAGCAACCTGCCAGCCGGACAGGTACACGGCTTCCAGGCCGGCCTTGGCCTGCTGCATCGCCTGGCCGGCGGTGATCGCGCCGAAGGCATTGACGTAGCCCTTCTTGGCTTCGCCGTTGATCAGCTTCCACAGCTTCTCGGCGCCGCGACGGGCCAGGGTGTGGTCGATGGCAACGCTGCCGCGCAGGCGGACGACGTCGGCGGCGGAGTAACCACGCTTCACCAGCTTCCAGCGGGGGTTGGTCGCCCAGTCCTGCTCAAGGGCCTTGATCTGCTCGTCACGCGTCGTCATTGCAACTGTCCTCTCGGTGAAAAACCAATGATGAAGAAAGAATCGATGGGGTAGCCTGTGGCCGCCTCAGTTCAGGTACTCGTAGGCCGGCAGCGTCAGGAAGTCGCCGCACTGGCTGTTGGTGCTCATGCGGGCGAACATGCCGGCGGCTTCGGCGAAACGGCCCTTGTAGTAGCGCTCGTCGCCCAGCGACTTGCGGATACCGGCCAGTTCCTCGTCGATCATGCCGAGCACCAGCTCGCGGCTGACGTTGCGGCCATCGGCCATCTTGGCGTTGTACTTCAGCCACTGCCAGACCTGCACGCGGGAGATTTCCGCGGTGGCGGCATCTTCCATCAGGTTGTGCAGGGGCACGCAGCCGTTGCCCTTGATCCAGGCCTCGGTGTACTGGATGCCGACGTTGATGTTGTTGCGCAGGCCGCCTTCGGTGATCTGGCCTTCCGGCAGCTTTAGCAGGTCGTCGGCCTTGATCTTGCGCTCGGCGAACTTCTTGTCGATCTGGTTCGGCTGCGGCATGTGCTCGTTGAACACGTCCATCGCGATCTGCACCAGGCCCGGGTGCGCCACCCAGGTGCCGTCATGGCCGTTGTTCACTTCACGCAGCTTGTCGGCGCGGACCTTGGCGAAGATCTCTTCGTTCTTGGCCGCATCCTTGGTCGGGATGAAAGCGGCCATGCCGCCCATGGCCTGGGCGCCACGCTTGTGCGTGGTCTGGCACAGCAGCTTGGAGTAGCTGTCCAGGAAGTGACGGTCCATGCCCACGCTCAGGCGATCCGGGATGATGCGGTCGGCATGGGCGCGGTAGGTCTTGATGAAGCTGAAGATGTAGTCCCAACGGCCGCAGTTCAGGGCGACGATGTGGTCCTTCAGTTCATACAGGATCTCTTCCATCTCGAACGCGGCCCAGATCGTCTCGATCAGGACGGTGGCCTTGATGGTCTTGAGCGGAATCTTCAGCTCGGCCTGGGCATCCTTGAAGATGCTGTTCCACAGGCGCGCTTCCAGATGCGACTGCATCTTCGGCAGGTAGAAGTACGGACCGGTGCCGCGCTTCTGCAGCTCCTTGGCGTTGTGGAAGAAGTACAGCGCGAAGTCGACGATGCCGCCCGGAGCCGGCTCGCCGTCGATCAGGATGTGCTTCTCCAGCAGGTGCCAGCCGCGCGGACGCACGATTAGCGTGGCGATGTCCTTGTTGAGCTTGTATTCCTTGCCTTCCGGCGAGGTGAACGAGATCTTGCGGCGAACGGCATCGAACAGGTTCACCTGGCCGTCGATCATCAGTTCCCAGGTCGGGCTGGCCGAGTCCTCGAAGTCCGCCATGAAGCACTTGGCGCCCGAGTTCAGGGCATTGATGATCATCTTGCGGTCGACCGGACCGGTGATCTCGACGCGCCGGTCCTGCAGATCGGCCGGAATGCCGGCGATCTTCCACTTGCCGTCGCGGATCTTCTTGGTTTCCTTCAGGAAGCCGAGCTTCAGCTTGCCGGCGTCGATGGCCGCCTGGCGCACGTCGCGGTAGGCCATCAGCACGTCACGGCGGGCGGCGTGCTTGCGGACCAGTTTGGCTACGAACTTGAGCGCTTCCGGCGTGAGGATTTTCTTGGCGGCCGGAGTCATCTGGCCGAGGATTTCCACACCTTTCACTGCGCTCATTCGGGCCTCGTCTTTTATGGGGTTGAAAAAAGCCGCGGAAGAATACAGAACGCCCCCCTTTATTGCAATGCAACAGAAACATCTATGCAGATGCGAAACATGGCGGTGCACAAGCGTTCGGACACCGGCGAACGTGCGCTCGGCCCGAACTTTGCTGCAAGCCGTAAAAACCTACAGAAAATGTCGATTGTGGTCGCGCTGCGTCACATTCACCTCTACACTTGCAAGCTGCTCGATTGTTGATTCCATTGAAGAATTATTCACCCCGAACCACGGAGGGTTCATGACTCAGGCGGTCCCCGCAGGCAGCTTCCAGGTCACCCTCACCGGCCGTCGCCTGAGCCCTGTCACCGACAACGAGCTGCTGCTGCGCCTGCGCGAGCAGTTCGGCCTGAACCCGGATCAGGCGGTCCAGCTGCTCGTAGGCCCTCTGATCGTGCGCCAGTCCCTGGAGGTGAAGTTCGCCGCCAAGGTGGCTAGCGCCTTCCGCGCCTGTGGCATGGAGGCCCTGGTCGAGCCCATGACCGGGCTGCCCCCTGCCGAGATCACCGAGCCCGCCGCGACCAGTGGAGGAGCGGCGCTGGCGCCTCCGGCCCCCAGCTCGCCGCCCCCGGCCTCTTCGGCAACTCCCGTGGCGGCCCTGCTCGCCTTGGCGGCCCAGGCACCGCCGGCCAGCCGCCTGGACCTGGATCGCGAGCGCCAGATCCGCCGCGGCGGCATGCTGGTCGGAAGTGTCCGCAGCATCTATGTCCTGGTCGTGGTCGTGGTGTCGGCGATCTGGGCCCTGGCGTTGCTGCGCAGCGTGCTGTCGCTCAACGATCGGGGCGTACTTGATTCGCTCTATTCCCTGCTCGTGCCCGGGCTGGGAGGACTGGCGCTGATCGGCCTGCTGCTCTTGCCACTGCTGGCGCCCCGCAAGCCGGTACCCGGACGTCTGACGCTGGATCCTGCCCAGGAGCCGGAGTTCTTCGCCGGCCTGGCGAGCCTCGGTACGGCGCTGGGCGTACCGGAACCGGCGGAGGTCATCGTCGACGGCGAGGCCAGCGTCGGCATCAAGCCCCTGCCCGGCGGCCGTATTCGCCTGCGCCTGGGCCTGTCGCTGCTGGCCAGCCTCAATTCCAGGGAAATGGTCGGCCTCATCGCTCAGCAACTGGCCCTGCAGGCCGGTGGCCCCGGGCTGCTGCGCGTGCTCGAGGTACAGCGCTGGCTGCAGCAGCGCGCCTATGACGCGGATCTCTGGGACGAAGCGCTGGCGCGTCGCCAGGAGCGCTCGGATTCGGGTGCAGGGCATACCTTCGGCCGGGTCCTGGTCCTCAGCCTCGGCATTGGCCGGCTGCTGATGGCAGGCCTGTATCGCCTGAGCCTGCTGCTGGGTGCCAAGGCCCTGCGCATCGCCAGCCATGAAGCCGACCGGCGCACCGCCATGCTGGTGGGCAGCCGCTTGTTCCCGCTGATGCTGCGCAGCCAGCGCGCCGTCGACCAGGCCGCCGACGAGGTCCGCGCACTGGCCGCCTCCCCCTCGGCGAGCCCCGGCCGACAGCTGCCGGAGGACCTGTTCGAAGCCATCGCCAACCAGTTCCGGGCGATGGACGCCGCCAGCCTGGCCGCCATCGATACCGAGCTGGACAACGAGCACCAGGAGCTCTCCACGGGACGCCCGCCCTGGGGCGAACGCATCGCCCGCGTGCAGCAGCTGCAGGCTGCACCGGTCTACGCCTCGTCGCTGCCGGCACGCCTGCTGCTGGAGCAGTGCGAGCTGTACGGCCTCAAGCTGAGCCGTGAATGGTATGAACGCGAAGGCATCGCGGCACCGGCCACTGCCGCTTCGCCGCAGCCTGGCCTGACGCCGGCCATGCGGGCCGCGCGCGAAATGCAGCGGGAAACACTGGAGCGCTACTTCAACGGCCAGTTCCGGCCCTGGCCGCTGCTGCAGCCGCTGCCGCCGGTGGACGCCGACATCACCGGCCTGGGCTGGCAGGGCACCATCGACACCCTGCGCCGCCGCTCACCCGAGATGACGCAGGACTGGGTGGCCGCCGCCGAATGGGAACGTCGCCGTGCGCCGCTGCTGCTGGCGGCGGGCCTGGCGATGAAGCCCTCGCATTTCGGTGTCAGCGGCTACGATCATCTATCCCAGGCCGACCTGTGGCGCTTGCTGGAGCAGTTGCGCCGCCGCGACACCGACGCGCATCACCGCCTGACCGAAAACCTGAAGCTGCATGCTTTCCGCATCGACTGCGCGATGCGCGCCCTGATGGACCAGGAGCGCCTGCAGGCCGAGTTCCTGCGCACGCTGCTGCAGCGCCTGCACGAGATGGAAAACGACGCCGCCATGCTGGCGGAGCTGCAGCGCTCGGTGATAGCCCTGCAGGCCATCGCGGCCGACGGCGAGCACCCGGATGCCCAGAAGGACCTGAACGAGGCCCTGCGGCTGTTTCGCGGCCATGCGACCCGCCTGCTCAACTCCGGGCACAGTGCCGCGCAGACCGTGCTGGAAGGCGGCACCGTCAGCGGCTACCTGCTGCTGCGTTGCCCGCTGGCGGGTCCGGAGCGCATGACCGACGCGGCGCGCTACCTGCAGGATGCGAGCGGCATGGTGGATGCGTTCCAGGATATCTACCAGGCGGCGCTGGGCGAGCTGTCGTCGCTGTGCGAGCGCGCCGAGCGGGCCTGCGGTATCCAGCCGATCCGCCGCATCGACCCGATGTCGCTGGGTCTCTAGCACCCGCGCCATCACGAAAAAGGCCGCCCGAAGGCGGCCTTTTTCACGGATCCAGTTCTACTTGTGGATCGCGGTGTCGCTGACCAGGATGCCGTCGGCATCGGCGTAGAGCCAGGCGCCCGGCTTGAAGGTCACGCCGGCAAAGTTCACCACCTTGTCGCGGTGCGCCGTGTGCAGGCCCTTCTCGGACTTGCGCGGGTGCGTGGCCAGGGCCTTCACGCCGATCTCCTGGCCGCCGATCTCCTCGGAATCACGGATGCAGCCGTTGACCACGATGCCGGCCCAGCCGTTCTTCACGCCAAGCACGCCGAGGTTGCCGCCGACCAGAGCGCAACGCGTGGAACCGCCGCCATCCACCACCAGCACGCGACCCTCGCCCTTCTCTTCCAGGGCGCTGCGCACGGCGGCGTTGTCCTCGAAGACCTTCAGCGTGACGATCGAGCCATGGAAGGCCAGCACGCCGCCGAAGTCGGCGAAGATCGGTTCGGCGACCTGCGCGTCCGGGTGGGCGTCGGAGAGATCGGTGGTAGCGGTGCTCATGCGGATTTCCTCAGTATCTTGGGAAGGACGGGAGTCAGGACGGCGTAGACGACGAAGCCGATGAAGGCAATCAGGGTCCAGCCCGGCAGGCTGATGCCCAGCCACTGCGCGTCGATCTTGGCGCAGTTGCCGTCACCCTTGAGCACGGTGGAAACGACCTCCTGCAGCGGCATCATGTCCATCAGGTAGTCCAGCGTCGGGCCGCAGGCCGGCACCTGGTCCGGCGGCAGGCTCTGCAACCAGACGTGGCGCGCGGCGATGCCGGCGCCGACCAGCGCCGCCATGCTCGACAGGAACACGTAGACCCACTGCCCACCGGCCTTCGGGCCATGGATGGCGGCCGCCAGGAACACCAGGCCGGTCGCCAGCATCGCCACGCGCTGGAAGATGCAGAACGGGCAAGGCTCGTAGCCGCGGTAGTGCTGCAGGTACAGCGCGAACAGCAGGCCGAAGATGCAGCCGAGGAAGCCGAGCAGGTTCAGCAGGCGGAAGTTGAGGGTCATCATGGGCCCAGGTGAGTGGAAAGGGATCAGGCGACCGCAACCGGAATCTTGCCGATCTTGGCCTGCCAGACCTTGGGACCGGTGTTGTGCACGGAAGTGCCCTGGCTGTCGACGGCCACGGTCACCGGCATGTCCTGGACATCGAACTCATAGATCGCCTCCATGCCCAGGTCGGCGAAGCCCAGCACCCTGGCGGTCTTGATCGCCTTGGACACCAGGTAGGCCGCGCCGCCCACCGCCATCAGGTAGGCCGCCTTGTGCTGCTTGATCGACTCGATGGCGACCGGGCCGCGCTCGGACTTGCCGATCATCACGCGCAGGCCGGTCTGGGACAGCATCATGTCGGTGAACTTGTCCATGCGCGTGGCGGTGGTCGGGCCGGCCGGGCCCACGGCCTCGTCACGCACCGCATCCACGGGGCCCACGTAGTAGATCGCACGGCCGGTGAAGTCCACCGGCAGCTTCTCGCCCTTCTTCAGCATGTCGGCGATGCGCTTGTGCGCGGCGTCGCGGCCGGTGAGCATCTTGCCGTTCAGCAGCAGGATGTCGCCGGGCTGCCAGCTGGCGATTTCGGCGTCGGTCAGGGTGTCGAGGTTGACGCGCTTGGCGGTCTTCTCGTCGGCCTTCCAGGTGACCTGCGGCCAGTCTTCGAGCTTGGGCGTCTCCAGCACCGCGGGGCCGGTGCCGTCGAGGTGGAAATGCACGTGGCGGGTGGCGGCGCAGTTCGGGATCATCGCCACCGGCAGCGAGGCCGCGTGGGTCGGGTAGTCCATGATCTTCACGTCCAGCACCGTGGTCAGGCCGCCCAGGCCCTGCGCGCCGATGCCCAGCGCGTTGACCTTGTCCATCAGCTCCAGGCGCAGCTCCTCGACGCGGCTCAGCTCGACGCCGGCGGCGGCGCGCTCGCGCAGCTCGTGGATGTCCACCGGCGCCATCAGCGATTCCTTGGCCAGCAGCATCGCCTTCTCCGGCGTGCCGCCGATGCCGATGCCCAGGATGCCCGGCGGGCACCAGCCGGCGCCCATCGTCGGCAGGGTCTTGATGACCCAGTCCACGATCGAGTCGGAGGGGTTCAGCATGGCCAGCTTCGACTTGTTCTCCGAGCCGCCACCCTTGGCGGCGCAGATCACCTCGAGGTGATCGCCGGCCACGATCTCGTAGTGCACCACGGCCGGGGTGTTGTCCTTGGAGTTCATGCGCTTGCCGGCCGGGTCCAGCAGCACGGAGGCGCGCAGCTTGTTGTCCGGGTGGTTGTAGGCGCGGCGCACGCCCTCGTTGACCATGTCCTGCACCGACAGCGTGGCATCCCACTTCAGGTTCATGCCCACCTTCAGGAAGACCACGGCGATGCCGGTGTCCTGGCAGATCGGGCGGTGGCCCTCGGCGCACATGCGCGAGTTGGTCAGGATCTGCGCGATGGCGTCCTTGGCGGCGGGAGACTCCTCGCGTTCATAAGCCGCCCCCAGCGCCTGGATGTAGTCCAGGGGATGGTAGTAGCTGACGTACTGGAAAGCGTCGGCGATGGACTGGATGAAGTCTTCCTGGCGGATCGTGGTCATGAAAAGGCCTGGCTGGGAATATCGGGCGAGAATCGGCGCGCGAATTTTACCCGATGTGCCCGGCCCTGTTGGCCGGCCCGTCCCTACCCCCTCAGCCGCCCGGCCTCGCGGCCGGGGCCGGCGGCAACGGCCGGCGCAGCCGCAGCGCCTCGAAGCGGGCCGCCACGGCCTCGTCGTAGGCCTGCCGCAGCAGGCGCAGGGTCTCGGCATCCAGCTTGTCGGCCTGGGCCAGCACCGACAGGTAGGTGCGCTCGTAGTGCTCCCGCGGCGCCACGGCGATCCTCAGCTCCAGCTCGGAGCCGACCGGCCAGGATGGCGGCAGGCGCGCCTCCAGCATGCGGGAGCCCCCCGCCGGGATGCGGGTGTCGAAGCGCTCCTCGGTCAGCTCCACGTTCACGTCCCAGCCGATGGTGTCCTCGGCCAGCAACCGCGTCCTGCCATCCGGCGTCGCCAGCGACAGCTCCACCCGGACCTTGGGCACCATGTAGGTCGGAAAATGATGCCCGGCGCCGACATTGGCCAGGCGCGCCACGGCCCGGCCGTCGGCCGCCACTTCCAGCGATACGTCCAGCGCCTTGCGCACCATGTCGGCGGAGTGGATGCCCGGCCAGCGATGCTGCCGGTCCGGCATGTGGCAGGACTGGCACTGGCGTCCCTGCGCGGCATGCCCGCTCTGCCGCCACTGCGCCAGCGTGTCCTCCTGCAGCTTGCCCGCCACGCGGGGGCCATCGTCCGGGAACTGGTGGCAGGCGGCGCAGAAGCGGGCGTCCTCGAACGCCGCCGAGACCTCGAAGCCGCCGTGCGGGCCGTCTGCCGCAGGCTTGCCGCTGCGCGGTGGCGGACCGAAGCGCGTATGGCCGCGCACATGGCAGGCGGCGCAGACCAGGCCGTCATGCCCCAGCGAGGCGGGCACGTGCGCCGGTGGCGGCGTCTTCGGGGCGGACGCCCAGCCCTGGACTTGCGCGACCAGGGCCTTCTGCTCAGCCAGCGGCGCATGGCAGTCCAGGCATTCGTTGGCCTGCTTCTGCGGCAGCAGGCGCAGCTGCCAGAGCACGCCGGCGGTCATGGTCTGGCTATGCAGGCTGCTGCGCCAGTCCTGGTACTGCTGCACATGGCATTGCCCGCAGGCCTGCGGGTCCAGCGAAGCCTCCAGCGCGGAATGCCCAGCCGGCGGCAGGCCCTGCGGCGCCAGCGGCCGCTGCCAATGGCGGTCCAGGAATGCCGCAACGGGATCTGCCGGAGGGGTCGGGCGAGCCTGCCACCAGGCAGCCGCCACCGCGGCCGCCAACAGCAGCAGCGCCAACGCCGCCAGCAGGCGCCGGCGTTTCAGGCCTTGCGGATTCTCCACGCGAAGGTACCGCCCTCGTCCCTGCGCTCGAGCAGGCCATGGCCATCGAGCATGCACATAAAGGAAATCGACTCTCCCGAGGACGGATTGTCGAAGACCACCGACAACTCCTCCCCGCTAGCCAGCTTCTTCAGCGCCTTCTCGGTATAGATCTGCACGTGCGGACAGCCATAGCCCTTCACGTCCAGCAGGTAGCTACCGTCGGCCTGCTTGTCGAAGCGGATGTTTGCAGCAGCCATGCTCGCATTATTCCTTGTTTCAGAAATCCGGACTTCAAAAATCGAGGCCGCTGCGGGCCAGGCGCCAGTCGATCCAGGCCTTGAGCAGCTTCACCGACACATAGCCACCCGCAGCCATGCCGACCAGGAACACCCAGCCGCTGGCATCGCCGTTGGTCACGGTGGCAAAGAAGGCGCCGATGTTGCAGCCCATGCCGATGCGCGAGCCGATGCCCATCAGCACACCACCCGCGATCGCCAGCAATGCAGTCTCGGCGTTGGGCCACTTCCACTTGAACTCGCCGCTGATGTTGGCCAGCACCGCAGCCCCGACGATGATGCCGATCGACATCATGCCCGGCGCGTTCAGCAGCGGGCTCGGCAGACCGTTGTCGAGGCCGAAGAACAGGTTGTCCCGCATCTCCACACCTGCCTGGGCCAAGGCCCAGGCACCCCACTGCGCCTCCTGCGTGGTGATGTACCAGTAGCCCGGGTCGAAGACGCTGTCCTGCAGGGACAGGCCCTCGGTGTAGCCCATGGCCGCGAGCAGCTCACCGAAGTTGAAGATGCCGTGCAGGTCGCGCAGTTCGCCCGTCACCAGCATCTGCAGGCCGGCGAGGATGCCGAGCCCCGCCCCCGCCAGGGCGGTGTTGCGCGACTGCGTCAGCAGCGACCACAACCCGCGCAGTTCACCGCGCCAGGTCAGCGTCTGCTTGCCCTGTTGGCGCAGGTAGACCTTGCGGTAATTGCGCGCATACAGCAGCACCAGCAGGACCAGCGACGGCAGGATCGCCACCAGCAACGCATTGCCGAACAGGTAACTCCACCACTCGGCGGGCAGCTTGAGGTGATCCACCAGCGTGCCGCCGCTGAGCTGCCACAGGTAGCCCGCGGTGAACTGGTCGAACCAGCCGTCGGTGATGGCCAGCTCCGCCGGCATGTCCTGCGTCGCCGCCTGCTGCGCCCAGGCCGCAGGCACCAGCCGGTTGAGCCAACCACCGGCACTCACCACCCAGGCCTGGGAGAAGGAGATCGCGAGCAGCACCAGTACCGAGGCGAGGTTGCCCTCGCCGCTCTTGTACAGCGAGCTGGACGCGCAGCCGCCCGCCAGCACCATGCCGAGACCGAACAGCAGGCCGCCGATCGGCACATGCCAGCCCAGCGGATGCGCGTGGAAGCTATTGAAGCCCGCCACCTGGATGCCCGCGGAGATCAGCGCGTACAAAATCACTGCCACCAGCACGCCCACCGCCATGCGTGGCACACCCACGGCGAACAGGTCCCGCACCGCCGAGGCCATGCAGAAGCGCCCGTACTGCAGCAGCACGCCGTAGCCGATGCCGAACCAGGCGTAGACCAGCAGGTAGCCGAAGCGCAGGTCCGTCGCCAGATACGCCAGCGACACCAGCAGGGCTACCAGCAGCAGCGCGGCCGAGATGAACGGCCCGCGGCGCTTTGCCGCCGCGGGTGCAATCGCCGGGGCCACGAGGCCGCCGGCGTGGAGTGCTTGATCCTGGCTCACGTCGTTGCTGCCATCAGAGGATGAACTGCAGCCCCAGGATGGTCTGGTGGTTGTCCTGCAGCGCCGGGTTGGTGGTCGAGGGATTGGCGTAGTCGGCACGCTGGTGCTCCAGCGTCAGCTTCAGCTGCTGCCCGTTGAAGTAGTAGTTGAAGCCGGCCGCGTTGACGCGGCGGTCCAGCGCACCGCCCGCCAGCTGGTACTCCGCGCCGTTGTGGCGCGCGAAGAACTGCAGGCGGCCCGGGCCGACCTTGCCCGGCAGCAGGTAGCCAGCCTTGACGTAGAAGCCTTCCAGCTCGGTGTTGGCCGGCAGTGCCGGGTCCGGAGCCTGGTTGATGGCATCACCCAGCGAGTAGTTGAAGTAGGCACCCGCCAGCGTGTAGGTGCCGCTGCTGAAGGGATACTCCGCGAAGGCATCCACGGTCCAGGCCTTGTAGTCCTTAGGCTCCTGCAGCGCGGCGTAGTTGGCATAGGCCGCCTTGGACTGGTAGTCGTAGGCCGCGCCGATGGTGAACACCTTGCGCGTGCCCAGGTACGTACCGCGATAGCCGTAGTCGGACTCCGCATCCAGCGCGCTCCAGTGCACGCGCGCGGTGATGCGCGGCGTGTCCTGCGGCAGCTCCGCGCCCTCGCGGCCGTCCATCACCGCGATGCGGTACTGGAACTTGGCATCGACGAGATTGCCCCACAGCGCCACGCCGGTATCGCGCGTGCCCCCGAAGGGCGTGTAGGAGATGTCGGAGCGGTCCAGCGTCAGCGGCTCCAGGCAGGCTTCGAGATTCTCGCGCGAGAAGGTGTTCTTGAAGCGGCCGACGATCACGCGGGCCTCGTCGCGGAAATCGAAGGTCAGGTAGGCGTCGCGGAAGTAGACCTCGCGGTCGTCATTGCCGCCACGGCTGTCGCTAGCCGCCTCGATCTGCGCGTAGTAACCGATCAGGTCGTTGTACTGGCCGCTGAAGGTCAGGCGGTTGCGGCGCAGGTAGGTGTCGGTGAGGCTGGCGTCGTTGGTGGCCGAGGTATAGCTGCGGTTCTCGGCCCAGACCTGCAGGGCGTAGCCGATCTGCAGGAAGCTCTCGTTGTTCTCGCCGAAGTTGATGACCGGGCCGGCATGGGCCGGCGCGGCGACGCCCAGCCAGGCCGTGGCGGCGGCAGCGACGGCGTGGAGGCGCGGATGCTTGGAGTGCTTGGACACGTTATTTCCCTGTATTCGTATTCGAATGCGGCTGGTGATACTTGGCGACGAGGCTGGAGACTTCCGCGGCGGCATGGCAGCCGGCGCAGGCTTTCTCGGGCTCGGCGCGCGGATCGGCCAGCAGTCCCTTGTGTGCGATCTCCTGCTTGAGGATTCGCGGATTGCCCTGGTGGCAGCCCGCGCAGGAGTAGTTCACCTTGGCGTGGTTGGCATGCCAGGGCGCGGTGGCGGCATCGGCGGTCGGCGACTGCGCACGCTTGCCGTTGTGGCAGCGGAAGCAGCTCGACGCACCCAGGCCGCAGGCATTGGCCAGGGCCACCGGCGAGAAGCGATCCACGCCCTCGGACAAGCTGACCAGGGCTTCCGAGCCCCAGGCGGCGACCTCTTCAGGTTCTTCAGCGGGGCCCGAGCCGAGGTACAGCGGAATGCCGCCGGCGAGCAGCAGCAGCCACAGGCCGAATGCCTTGAGGCCGAGGCGCGACACGGAGCCCAGACGGGTCCGGATGCGGATGAATGCCTTGTTCACAGCGATCTCTCTTTAGTGATCCGTGGACTGGGTGGAGGATGGATTCGGCTTGGCGGTCTCGGCCTTGCGGATGTCTCGTTCGCTGAGGCCGTCGGCACACATGCAAGTCGGGCCGTTGCCGCGAAAGCGCAGGCGGCTGCGCTTGGTCGTCTGCACGGCGGGCTCCGCCTCGGGCACAACCGCCGACATCTGCGGCTGCGCTTCGCCGGGCTGCGCCCAGACGAAACCACCGGGCAGCAGCAGGGCGAGACCGAGCAGCACCGCCGATATGCGCATGGAGGACACGCTCATGAGCCTGGCCGGACCGCCTGCCCGGGGGTCACCCCGGGCAGGCACGTCCAGATATCAGCCGCCGCAGGGGTTGGGCGGCAGGACCACGCCGCCGCCGCCACCGTTGTTGCCGCCGTTATTCCCGCCATTGTTGCCACCGTTGCCGGTGTCGGCGGGCTGCTTGTAGGCCTTGTCCGCCTTGATGATGGCGTCGGCGCTCGCAGCATAGGCATCGCGGATCCGTGGCAGCACGGTCTCGCTGGTGCGCGTCTGGATGTTGGCCGGCAGGTTGGGCCTGGAGAACGACAGCTCGTCCGTGCGCCAGGGCGAGTCGCTGGGCAGCAGCGCCTTGCCATCCTTGTCGACCGTCGCCGTCAGCGAGTTCCATTCGATCATCGAACCGTCGTAGAGACGCGTCGGCAGGCCCAGGATCACCACACTGACCAGGTTGGCCACGGCGGCGCGCGCCGCGGTTTCGCACCAGAGGTAGACGGTGTCGCCCTTCTGGTAGGCATTGCCCTGTCCCAGCGGCTGATAGGTTCCGTCCACGAAGCCCTTGCCGGCGGTGTCCGTATAGCCCTCGATGTAGGAGCGCAGTTCGGCCTTTGGCTTGAACAAGCCACCGGTGCCGCCGTTGATCATCAGGTTGGTCCAGTTCAGCTGGACGCCGCCGCGCGGATGTCCCTGGCGGGCGCCGCCGTTCTGGAAGCTCTTGGTGTAGTCCGCCAGCGGCGTGCCCGCCTCGGAGGATTCACCGGCGCTGTACTGGTCCAGGCTGCGCCCGTCCCAGAGGAACACGCCATCGTTCTTGACGTTGCGGTCCACCACCGGCAGCACGTTGATCAGGTCCACGAAGGTGGCCTGCAACGCGGTGTTGTCGACCGGCAGGTCCTTGACGCTGGCCAGGGTGCGGTTGATGACCGGGCTGGTGGTATCGGAGAAGTCTTCCGCCGCCCAGGTACCATTCAGGAAATCATTGCCGCCATCCAGGATCGCCAGGTGCTTGCTGTCCACGCCCCAGTAGCGGAACGTGTACCAGCAGCGGCCGAGGTTCATTGCGTTGCTGCCACCACCCACGCCCTGGGTGCAAAGGATCAGGTCCTTGCGCGGGTCGATGGCATAGCGGCGCAGCAACTGGTCGACCTTCTCGCCGGAGAGCACGATGCCCTCGACTTCGATCACGCCGTTGGAGCGCGACTCGCGCCATTCGGCTTCGCGGTAGGTGAAGACGTTCTGGTTGTCCGGCTTGATGTAGCGCTTGCCGGCCACGCCCTGGGCCTGCTGGAAGATCACCAGCTTGCCGGTGATGCCAGCCGGGCGCTCCTTCTCCCAGTTGTCCTTCCAGCGCTTGAGCGTCTTGCCGGTGATCAGGCCGTTGACGTTGTCGTCGTAGTTGTCCGCCGACTCCTGTGCGATCTGGGCGGGAGTGTTGACCTTGATGGTGGCAGCTTGGTCGTCGTCAGCCGGCGCCTGGCGTTCACCGCCGCAGGCGGCAAGGAACAACGAACTGGCGAGTGCGGCCGGCAGCAGCCAGCCTTGAGGAATACGGCGTGTCATTGAAGCCCCTTCGGTTACGAGGGGGCGGAAATTGCCACGACGTCTTCAGCCAACAAAGGAATATATATTCCTGCTCATATGCCACTTATGGTTATAAGCTTAACGACTGCGACCGAATGGATCATCGCTCTGTTGGAAGTATCCGGCGGGTCAGTAAAAAATCCGGATAACCCCATGGATCGAACCGCGGCTCAGTTGCCGATTCTTGTGCATCGGCTGGCGGATGCGACTGCAGCGGCCCCGTGGGCCTGCCGTGATTTGCGCGCTCGTCGGCCTCTTTCCTGCTTTCGGCACGGCTCGATGCCGAGCCATGGCAAGGCGTCAAAACTGGCCCTTCAGGCCCGGGAACGGGCCAGCGACGCTTCCGCAGGGGTTAATTGGTAAAATGGTCAATAAATCCCAGCAAATGTCTTTTCGATGAACCTCACTTCCCTGTCCGCCGTCTCCCCGATCGATGGCCGTTATGCTGAAAAGACCGTCAAGCTGCGGCAGATCTTCAGCGAATTCGGCCTGATGCGCTTCCGCGTGCTGGCGGAAATCCGCTGGCTGGAGGCCATGGCGGCGCACCCGGGCATCCCCGAGGTCAAACCGTTGTCCGAGTCCGCCCGGGAGAAGCTGGAAAAGATCGCCTCGGCCTTCGACATCCAGGAGGCCCAGCGGGTCAAGGCCATCGAGGACACCACCAACCATGACGTCAAGGCGGTGGAGTACTACCTGAAGGAAAAGATCGGCAGCCACCCCGAGCTGGCCGCGGTGAAGGAATTCATCCACTTCGCCTGCACCTCGGAGGACGTCAACAACCTCTCGCACGCGCTGATGCTCAAGGAGGCCCGCGATCAGGTGCTGCTGCCGCAGCTCGACAAGCTGATCGCCGCCATCGCCGGCCTGTCGCGCAGCTATTCCGAGCAGCCGATGCTGACCCGCACCCACGGCCAGCCGGCCTCGCCGTCCACCGTCGGCAAGGAAATGGCCGTATTCGTGCATCGCCTCAGCCGCCAGCGTGACCAGCTGGCGGCCGTGCAGCTGCTGGGCAAGGCCAACGGTGCCGTGGGCAACTACAGCGCCCACTACGCCGCGTATCCCGACGTGGACTGGCCGGCGTTCTCGGCGCAGTTCATCCAGGGCCTGGGCATCGACCCGAGCCCGGCGACGACGCAGATCGAGCCGCACGACTACATCGCCGAGTATTTCCACGCGCTGAGCCGCGCCAACACCATCCTCATCGACTTCTGCCGCGACGTCTGGGGCTACATCTCCCTGGGCTACTTCAAGCAGCGGACCGTCGCCGGCGAAGTCGGCAGCTCGACCATGCCGCACAAGGTCAACCCGATCGACTTCGAGAATGCCGAGGGCAACCTGGGCATCGGCAATGCCATCATGCAGCACCTGGCGGAGAAGCTGCCGATCTCGCGCTGGCAGCGTGACCTGACCGACTCCACGGTGCTGCGCAACCTCGGCGTGGGCGTGGCCCACTCGCTGGTGTCCTACCAGGCCATTGCCAAGGGCATCGGCAAGCTGGAGGGCGATGCCTGGAAGATGGGCCAGGACCTGGATGCCAACTGGGAAGTGCTGGGCGAGGCCATCCAGACGGTCATGCGCCGCCACGGCCTGCCGGAACCCTACGAGCAGCTCAAGCGCCTGACCCGCGGCCAGAAGGTCGGCAAGGAACAGCTGCGCGAGTTCGTGAAGGGCCTGGCCCTGCCGGAAGAGGACAAGCAGCGCCTGCTGGCCATGACCCCGGGCAGCTACACCGGCAACGCCGTGCAGCAGGCCAAGGGCGTCTGAAGGCCCTCCCGTAATGGACGCGATGCCGCCCAACGACGCGACAACGGCTCCCGCCCTTGTCAGCGGCGTGGCGGCATTCACCGAGCACGCCGTGCTGGTGGCCCGGGCGGCGCGCATGGACATCGTGATCTACAGCGATGGCCTCGATCGCCGCATCTACGGCGACGAGGCCTTCGTCGCCACGGTGCGCAGCTTCGTGCTGCAGCATCGCCGCGCCAGGGTCCGCGCCCTGGTGCGCCAGCCGGGACTGGCGATGCGCGGCGCCCATCGCCTGGTGGAGCTGGGCCGCCTGCTCAGCAGCCGCATCGAATTCCGCGAGCCGCCGCCGGAGCGCAGCATCCCGCAGGACGAATACATCCTGGCCGACGAAAAGGCACTGCTGCTGCGCAGTGCGCCCGAAGAGCTCGACGCCAAGTACCTGCCCCACGCTCCGCTGGATGCACGCCAGCAGCTGCGCACGTTCAACACGCTGTGGGAGGAATCGGTGCCGGCCCAGGAGATGCGCAGCCTCGGGCTGTGAGTCCGCTGCCCGGCCGCCGCAATACATGAACCGTCCGATCCTGATCGCTGCCCTGCTGGCCCTCGCGGGCTGCGCGTCGGCTCCGCCGCCTCCGCCGGCCGAAGCCCCCGAGGAGCCGGCTCCCGCCACGGCCGGCTTTACGCCGGCGGAGCTCGCCGGCGTAAAGCATTGCAGCAACCTGGCTGGCGACGCCTTCCTGATGGCGACCTTCAAGCTGCAAGGGCTGCCACTGGAACAGGCCCGGGGTCGCCACGCCGGCCGCTCGCCGGACATCCAGGCGGCGCTGGAGTCGGTGTACCGGAGTCACTTCGGCTCGCCCTGGGAATTCTCGAAGGAGTACTTCCGCACCTGCGCCCAGCGCAGCGCCGGAATCGATTCGATGACCCGCCTGCAGACGCCGACGCTCTGCATCTGGAACTTCAATGTCGCGCTGGTGGCACGGACCAACGCCCAGGCCGGCCAGCCCATCGAGGCGGTCCGGCGGCAACTCGATTTCAACTCGCAGGAGTCCGAGGCGATCGTGGCCGAGGCCTTCCGCACGCCGTTGCCGGCGCGGGCCTATGCCGCCGATGCCTGGAACCGGTGCCTGGGCATCACGCCCGGCGGATGAGGCGTTTCAGGATGCGGGCCTGGACGCTTCGCGCTCGGCCAGCAGCTTGAGGTTCAGCAGTCCGGTCTCGTAGTCCTTGCCGACCATGCCGTCCAGCATCAGGCCGAAGTAGCGGCCGATGATGTTGTTGCCCACGCGCGTCTGGTAGGTCCAGGTCACGAGCGTGCCCTGGCCCTGCGGCTTCAGCGTGAACAGCGACTGGTTGTCGCCATCGAAGCCGGTGTATTGCAACTGCATCCGCACACGCTCGTGGGGCACGGATTCGATCACCTCGAGATTGCCGGAGCCGACGCCCTTGTTCTCGCTGAACCAGGCCTGGCGTGCGCCCACGCCCGCGGCGGGACCGCTGCGCTCGACCTTCATGCCCGGATCGATGCGAGCCCAGGGCTGCCATTCGTTGAAGCGCGAGAACCCGTTGATCAGCGGAAAGATCTGCTCCGGCGATGCCTGCACCAGGGCCTGGCGCTCCACGCGCGCCGTGTCGGGCAGCAGGAAGCCACCGACGAACAGCGCGATGATCAGCACCAGGGTGCCCAGCACGAAGTTGCGCAGAACGCTGAACGGCATCGTCGCGGCTCCCGGCTACTTCAGGTGTTCGTCGATGAACTGCTTGGCGCGGTTCAGCCAGGACGAGGTTTCCGGGTGGTGGTGGCTGGCTTCCTTGCCCTCCAGGGTCTTGCCGAAGTCGCGCAGCAAATCTTTCTGCTGGCGGCTGAGCTTGACCGGGGTCTCGACCATCACGGTGCAGTAGAGATCGCCGGTGGCCGAGCTGCGGATCGAGCGTACACCCTTGCCGCGCAGGCGGAACTGCTTGCCGCTCTGCGTGCCGTCGGGGATATCGATCTCGGCACGGCTGTCCAGGGTCGGCACTTCCAGCTTGCCGCCCAGCGCCGCGGTGACGATGGAGATCGGCACGGTGCAGTGCAGGTCATTGCCGTCACGCTCGAAGAAATCGTGCGGGTGCACGTTGATCTGCACGTACAGGTCGCCCGACGTGGCGCCCTTGTCGCCCGGCTCGCCCTCGCCCGTCAGGCGGATGCGGTCGCCGGTATCGACGCCGGCGGGAATCTTCACTTCCAGCGTCTTCTCGCGCTTGATCTTGCCGGCGCCGCGGCAGCTCTTGCAGGGATCGGTGATGGTGGTGCCGCGGCCGCGGCAGTGCGGGCAGGTCTGCTGCAGCACGAAGAAACCCTGCTGCACGCGCACCTGGCCGGAGCCCTTGCAGGTCGGGCAGGACGAGGGCTTCTTGCCATCGGCCGTGCCGTTGCCATGGCAGGGTTCGCAGTCGCCCCAGGTGGGAATGCGGATGGACTCGGTGGTGCCGAAGATCGCCTGCTCCAGCGTCAGCTCCATCATGTAGCGCAGGTCCGCGCCACGGCGCGGGCCACCGCGCCCACCGCCGCCGCCACCGAAGATGTCGGAGAAGACGTCGCCGAAGATGTCGGAGAAGCCGCCGGCACCGCCGCCGAAGCCGCCCGGGCCGCCACGCTGCAGTCCTTCATGGCCGTGCTTGTCGTAGACCGCGCGCTTCTGCGCGTCGCAGAGCACCTCGTAGGCCTCGTTGGCTTCCTTGAATTTCTCCTCGGCCGCCTTGTCGCCCGGATTGCGGTCCGGGTGGTACTTCATCGCCAGCTTGCGATAGGCCTTCTTCAGCTCATCCTCGGTGGCGGTTTTCTCGACCCCGAGTACGTCGTAGTAGTCGCGCTTCATCCGGCTACGTCCCCAATCCCTGCTTCAAGAACCACAATGCAAAAGCCCAACCAAGTACCGACAGCCACAGGCTGTCGACCAACCCACCCTCGCCCACGCAGTGGGAGGGGGGACCGCCCGCGGCGCGGGTGGTGGGTGAGGGAGATAGATCGCGCGATCTCTCCCAGAAACGAGCAAGGGGCGAGGCGCGGCGGCATGCCGTTAACCTCACCCCTTTGCCCGACCAGAAGGCTTACTTCTTGTCCTTCACCTCGGTGAACTCGGCATCCACGACGTCGCCGTCCTTGGAGCCGCCACCGGCCGATGCGCCCGGCGCCTCGGCACCCGGAGCGCCGCCCTCGGCCGCCTTGGCGGCATAGACGCGCTCCATCAGCTTGCCGGAGGCTTCCGTCAGGGCGGTGGTCTTGGCCTCGATGTCGGCCCTGTCCTCGCCCTTGATCGCCTCACGCAGGGCCGCCAGGGCGTCCTCGATGGCCTTCTTCTCGTCGGCCTGCACCTGATCCTCGCCCAGGTCCTTCAGCGACTTCTCGACGGCGTGCGCCATGCCCTCGGCCTGGTTGCGCGCGGCGATCAGCTCACCGAACTTCTTGTCTTCCTCGGCGTGGGCCTCGGCGTCCTTCACCAACTTCTGGATCTCGTCTTCCGAGAGGCCCGAGTTGGCGGTGATGCGGATCGACTGCTCCTTGCCGGTGGCTTTGTCCTTCGCCGTCACGTGCAGGATGCCGTGGGCGTCGATGTCGAAGATCACCTCCACCTGCGGCATGCCGCGCGGTGCCGGCGCGATGCCGGTGAGATCGAAGCGGCCCAGCGACTTGTTGGCCGAGGCGATCTCGCGCTCGCCCTGGTAGACCTGGATCGTCACGGCGGTCTGGTTGTCGTCGGCCGTGGTGAAGGTCTCCGACTTCTTGGTCGGGATCGTGGTGTTCTTCTCGATCAGCTTGGTCATCTTGCCGCCCAGGGTCTCGATGCCCAGGGACAGCGGGGTCACGTCGAGCAGCAGCACGTCCTTGCGGTCGCCGGACAGCACGGCGCCCTGCACGGCGGCGCCGGCGGCGACGGCCTCATCCGGGTTGACGTCCTTGCGCGGCTCCTTGCCGAAGAAGTTCTTCACCGCCTCCTGCACCTTGGGCATGCGGGTCTGGCCGCCCACGAGGATCACGTCCTGGATTTCGCTGGCCTTGAGGCCGGCGTCGCGCAGGGCGATCTTGCAGGGCTCCATCGACTTGGCGATGAGATCGTCCACCAGCGACTCCAGCTTGGCGCGGGTCAGCTTGATGTTCAGGTGCTTGGGGCCCGAGGCGTCGGCCGTGATATACGGCAGGTTGACCTCGGTCTGCGTGGTCGACGACAGCTCGATCTTGGCCTTTTCGGCGGCTTCCTTCAGGCGCTGCAGGGCCAGGGGATCCTTGTGCAGGTCGATGCCCTGTTCCTTCTGGAACTCGGCCGCGATGTACTCGATCACGCGGTGGTCGAAATCTTCGCCGCCCAGGAAGGTGTCGCCGTTGGTGGCCAGCACCTCGAAGGACTTCTCGCCGTCGGCCTCGACGATGTCGATGATCGACACGTCGAAGGTACCGCCGCCGAGGTCGTACACGGCGATCTTCTTGTCACCCTTGACCTTGTCCAGGCCGAAGGCCAGCGCGGCCGCGGTCGGCTCGTTGATGATGCGCTTGACGTCCAGGCCCGCGATGCGGCCGGCGTCCTTGGTGGCCTGGCGCTGGCTGTCGTTGAAGTAGGCCGGCACCGTGATGACCGCCTCGGTCACCGGGTGGCCGAGATAGTCCTCGGCGGTCTTCTTCATCTTCATCAGAATCTCGGCCGAGACCTGCTGCGGGGCGAGCTTCTTGCCCTTGACGTCGACCCAGGCGTCGCCGTTGTCGGCCTTGACGATCTTGAAGGGCGAGTGCTTGACCGCCTTCTGCACCTCGGCGTCCTCGAAGCGGCGGCCGATCAGGCGCTTCACCGCGAACAGGGTGTTGTGCGGGTTGGTCACGGCCTGGCGCTTGGCGGCGCGGCCGGTGATCGGGTTAGCGTCGTCGGTGTAGGCCACGATGGACGGCGTGGTGCGCTCGCCCTCGGCGTTCTCGATGACTTTGACGTTGCCACCTTCGATGACCGCCACGCAGCTGTTGGTGGTGCCGAGGTCGATACCGATGATCTTGGACATTACTCAGGTACTCCGTGAATTTCGTTGCTTATGCGTTATTTGATGGCGCGAAATGGCGATTCAAGAGGCCACTGCACAACCGTATATCAGCCTGCCGCGGCCGGAGCCTTGGACACCACGACCATCGCCGGGCGCAGCAGGCGCTCATGCAGCAGGTAACCCTTCTGCATCGTGCTGAGGACGTGGTTGGCCGGCAGATCGGCGGACTCGGCCATGGTCATGGCCTGGTGGTGGTCCGGGTTGAAGGGCTGGCCGGTGGGATCCACGACCTTGACGCCGTGCTTCTCCAGCACCGACATCAGCTG
Source organism: Solimonas sp. (assembly GCA_030149365.1). Classification (GTDB taxonomy): domain Bacteria; phylum Pseudomonadota; class Gammaproteobacteria; order Nevskiales; family Nevskiaceae; genus Solimonas_A. The sequence continues at coordinate 70,349 of JASBRP010000002.1, read as the reverse complement.
GCGGTAGGTCAGTTGCATGCCGTCGGCCAGGGCCTTGGCGGCACCCTCGCCGGCAGCGGCAGCCTTCAGGCCCAGCTCCAGGCTGTCGGCCACGGCCAGCAGATCACCCAGCACGCGCTCGTTGGCGAACTTGAGGCTGTTGGCGGCGTCGCGCTCAAGGCGGCGGCGGGTGTTCTCGAGATCGGCGGCGGCGCGCAGCTGCGCGTCCTTGGCGGCGGCCACCTCGGCGCGGGCCTGCTCCAGCTCCTGGCTGAGGGCGGCGATCTCGGCGTTGGGGTCGTCGGGCAGCGGCGCGGCGTCCGCGGGGACCTGGGTTTCCGGCGTAGTCATGTCGGCTTCTTGGGGTTTCTAGCGGGTTTGGAGCCCGTTCAGGGGCGCGCAGGATAATGAAAAAAGGCCGCCCGCGCCTGCCGCGGGCGTCTCCAGACAGCGGTTTTTGGGGCCTAGCCGCCGGTTTTCAAGCCCTGGGTGAGCACCCGGGCGGTTTCCTGCACCAGCGGAATGATGCGGCGGTAGGCCATGCGGGTCGGGCCGATCACGCCCAGCACCCCCGCCACCTGGCCCTCGACGAAGTACGGCGCGGTGACCACGCTGCACTCGTCCAGCACCTGGTAGCCCGACTCGTCGCCGATGAAGATCTGCACCCCGTCCGCCCCCAGGCACTGGTCGAACAGGTTCAGCAGGTCGCGCTTGCGGTCCAGCGCGTCGAACAGGCCGCGCAGGCGCTGCACGTCGGCCAGCTCCTGGAAGCCCATCAGGTTGCTGCCGCCGGCCAGCACATAGTCCGGGGCCCGCTCGCCGGTCACGGCCTGCTCGGCCATGGAGGCGGCATCGCGCAGGTGCAGGTTCAGGCGGTTCTGGGTGTCGAGGGCATCGCTCATCAGCGCATTGCGCAGGCTCACCAGGTCACGCCCGGCGAACTGCTCGTTGAGCATGGCGGCATAGCGGCCCAACTCGTCGGCGCCGTAGGGGCGTTCGGTGTGGATGACGCGGTTCTGCACCTCGGCCTGGTTCACCACCAGGATCGCCAGCACGCGGTTGCCCGACAGCGGCAGGAATTCCACCTGGCGCAGGATCGCCAGGTTGCGGCGCGGCACGGTGACCACGCCGGCCATGTGCGACAGCTGCGACAGCAGCGCCGAGGCGGCCTGCACCAGGTCGGCCTCGGAGCGGGCGCGGTGCGGCACCAGGGTGTCGGCGATGTGCTCGCGCTCGTTATCCGAGAGCGGCTCCGGCGCCAGCATGTTGTTGACGAAGTAGCGGTAGCCCCGCGTGGTCGGGATGCGCCCGGCCGAGGTATGAGGCGACGCGACGAAGCCCAGCTCGTCCAGGTCGGCCATGACGTTGCGGATCGTCGCCGGCGACAGGCCCAGCGCGGCCATGCGCGAGAGCGTGCGCGAGCCGACCGGCTGGCCATCGTGGATGTAGCGCTCGACCAGCAGCTTCAGCAGCTCCGCGGCGCGAGAGTCCAGGGGATTCGACATGTTGCAGAAAATGAAGGACTTCCAAGCTTATTTCAATAGCACGAACGCATCAGGACCGCGAGGTTTCATGGTATTTTCCGGCCGTCTCAAGACTAAAGCACAAGCCTCCAGACACCCCATGACCCACTTCAAGACCGTCGGTGTGATCGGCAAGCACCGCAGCCCCCAGGTTGCGCCCGTGCTCAATGCCCTGTGCCGTCACCTGGCGGAACTGGATCGTACTGTGCTGGTGGACACCTACAGCGCCGACCTGGTGGACGAGCCGGTGAGCTTCGTCACCCGCGCCGAACTGGCCAAGCGCTGCGACCTGGTGGTGGTGGTGGGTGGCGATGGCACCCTGCTGTCGGCCGCGCGTGAAATGGCCCCGGCCGCCGTGCCCCTGCTGGGCATCAACCAGGGCCGCCTCGGCTTCATGGTGGACGTGACCCCCGAGGACATGCGCGAAAGCCTGGGGGCGATCTTCCGCGGCGAATACCTGCGCGAGGACCGCCTGCTGCTGAGCTGCCGCATCCTGCGCAACGGCAAGCCGGTGCAGCCGGCGCTGGCCGTCAACGATGTGGTCATCCGCAACCAGGCGGCCATCCGCATGGTGGAGTTCGAGACCTGGATCGACGGCGAATTCATCTCCCAGCATCGTGCCGACGGCTTCATCATCGCCTCGCCCACCGGCTCCACCGCCTACGCCCTGTCCGGCGGCGGCCCGGTGGTGCACCCCTCGCTGGACGCGCTGGCCCTGGTGCCGATCTGCCCGCACACCCTGTCCGACCGCCCGATCGTGGTCAGCGCCAGCCAGACGGTGCGTATCGTGCTGGGCGGCCACGAAGGCTCCCGCGTGATGCTGACCTGCGACGGCCAGACCAGCGAGATCCTGCAGCCCGGCGATGCCGTGGAGGTCTCCAGGGCCGAGTGGCCCCTGAGCCTGATCCACCCCAAGAATTACAGCTACTTCAACCTCTTGCGCAGCAAACTTCATTGGGGCCGCGGCCCCGCGCAGCGCGAGCCGGGCTGAGCCTCCAAGTCTGACCCATGCTGACCCACCTGCAGATCAAGAATCTCGCCATCATCGACGAGCTGGCACTCGACTTCGGCCGCGGCTTCACCACGCTGACCGGCGAGACCGGCGCCGGCAAGTCGATCCTGATCGACGCCATCGGCCTGATCGTCGGCAGCCGTGCCGACGCCAGCCTGGTGCGCAGCGGCCAGGAGAAAGCCGAGGTCAGCGCCGAGTTCGCGCTGGCCGCCGGTGGCGAAGCCACCGCCTGGCTCAAGGAACAGGAACTGGTCGACGAGGACGAACCCGGCCGTTGCCTGGTGCGCCGCGTGGTCTACGCCGAAGGCCGCACCCGCGCCTTCGTCAACGGCCAGCCGGTCAATGCCGGCCCGCTGCGGGACCTGGGCGAGCGGCTGATCGAGATCTTCGGCCAGTCCGAAAGCCAGACCTTGCTGCGCCCCGAGGTGCAGCGCGGTCTGCTCGATCAGTTCGGTGGTCATGACCCTGCCCTGGCGGCCGTGCGTGATGCCGCCCGCGACCTTTCCGAGGTGGAGAAGCAGATCGAGCGCCTGCGCTCGGCGGGCAGCCGCGATCCGGCGCAGCTGGACTACCTGCGCTTCCAGTTGAGCGAGCTGGAGGCCTTGAACCTGGGCGAAGGCGAGATCGAGCAGGTGGAGATCGAGCATCGCCGCCTGTCCAACGCCGGCCGGCTGATGCAGGAAGGCAACCAGGCCCAGGAGATGCTCTACGGTGCCGAAGCCAGCCTCTACGACCAGCTGGCGACCGCCTCCGGCCTGCTGACCGGCCTGGTACCACTGCATGAGGGCTTTCGCGAGGCCCTGGACCTGGCCGAAAGCGCCCAGGCCCAGGTGCGTGAAGCTGCCGATTCCCTGAGCCGCCTGCTCGCCCGGCTGGATCTGGACCCGGAGCAGCTGGCGCAGCTGGAACAGCGCATGAGCGACATCCACGACCTGGCGCGCAAGCACCGCATCCGCCCGGCGGAACTGTCGGAGAAGCTGGCCGGCCTGCGCGAGCAGCTCGGCGGCCTGGAAGATGCCGCCGGCCAGATGGAGGCCCTGGAGGCCCGCCGCACGGCGGCCCTGAAGCGTTACCGCGAGGCTGCCGCCAAGCTGGGCACGGCCCGGCGCAAGGCTGCCAAGGGTTTCGGCGAGCAGGTATCGGCGATCGTGCGACAGCTGGGCATGGCCAACGCCCAGTTCCTGGCCGCCGTGGAAACCGACGCCGAGGGCCGCCCGCGCAGCAGCGGCGACGATGAAGTGCGATTCGATTTCAGCGCCAACCCTGGGCAACCGCCCCGCCCATTGGCCAAGGTGGCCTCCGGCGGCGAGCTGTCGCGCGTGTCCCTGGCGGTGCAGGTCGTGGGCCAGCAACGTTCCGGCGCCGCCACGATGATCTTCGACGAGGTGGATGCCGGCATCAGCGGCGGTGTCGCCGAGGTGGTAGGCCAGAAGCTGCGAGAGCTGGGTGGCCAGCAGGGCCAGGTGCTCTGCGTGACCCACCTGGCGCAGGTCGCGGCACAGGGCCACCGCCAGTTCGCCATCGCCAAGGAAGTGAAGTCAGGCCAGACCTATACCCGCGTGCGGCCGCTGGCCGACAAGGAGCGCGTGGAGGAACTGGCGCGCATGCAGGGCGGCGTGGAGATCACGGCGGCCGCGCTGAATCATGCGAAGGATTTGCTGGCGAGAGCGGCGAAAGCGTAGACAGTTCCGCGACGCCATCCATGGCGGGACCTCGGCTCGCCCATTGAACCCCTGCCCGACCATCCATGGCCGGGCGTTCGGTGACGCAGGCGATGCCATTTAGGCATCGCCAAAGCGCGTCCCCTCACCCTCTCCCACAGGGGGAGAGGGGCTCAAGAAGGACCTGTAGCCCTTCAGCTCTTTTTCTTGCTGCTCTTCGGCCGCACGTACAGGACCAGGCTGTGGTCCTCCACCGTGTAGCCGTGCTTCTCGGCGATCTGCTTCTGCAGCTTCTCGATCTCCTCGGAGACGAATTCGATCACTTCGCCGGTGTCGAGGTTGACCATGTGGTCGTGATGGGGGCCGCGCTCCAGTTCGAACACGGCATGGCCGCCCTCGAAATGGTGGCGCTTGACCAGGCCGGCGGCCTCGAACTGGGTCAGGACGCGGTAGACCGTGGCCAGGCCGATATCCTCTTCCGAGTCCATCAGCTTGCGATAGATGTCTTCCGCAGACATGTGGCGAGCCGGATGGCTCTCCAGCATCTCCAGGATTTTCAGGCGCGGAAGGGTAACCTTGAGGCCTGCGCTACGAAGATCGGACGATTCCACGGGATGCCTGTCAAAGGGAGGATTTCCGGTATTATCGCACTCCCCTACGAGGCATCAACCCATGCGCGTTATTTTGTTGGTTCTCACGGCCCTGGCCCTGAGCGCCTGCCAGATCGTCTACAAGCTGCCCACCCGCCAGGGCAACGTCATCGAGCAGAAGCAGCTCGACCAGCTCCAGGTCGGCATGAGCCGCGAGCAGGTCCGCTTCCTGATGGGTACTCCCGTGGCCGCCAGTCCCTTCGAGGACCGCCGCTGGGACTATGTGGGCTACTACAAGTCCCCCCGCGGCAAGGTGTCGTCGCGCGTGGTCAGCATCTGGTTCGACGGCGAGACCGTGGCCCGCATGGAGGGCGTCAAGTCGCCCGACGCCGACAAGGCCCTGGAAGACCCTGACGTGAAGACCGTGCTGCGCGAGGACAAGAAGGCCCAGGCCGAAGAAACGCGCGTCGAGAGCGAACAGGGCAAGGAATCGGGCGTCATCCTGACGCCGGACCGTACCTCGCCCTGAGCAAGGGTTCCGGGGAGCGGCAGGGACCGCTCCCTTGGCGCCGCGCCTGCCGGCCGGCGCCTTCATCGAGGCTCCAGGGGAGAGCAGAATGAACCGTTCCAGCCTGCGGATCGCGGCAGCCCTGTCGCTGCTCCTCATGGCCGGCCAGGTCCTGGCCAAGGCCGACATCGCCGAGGCCGCCAGGCTCGGCGGCGCCCTGACACCGGTGGGCGCCGAGCGTGCCGCCAACCAGGACGGCAGCATCCCGGCCTGGGCCCCGGGCAAGCAGCGCGGCAAGCTCAGCGGCGAATTCTTCTCCGACCCCACGATCGACTCCGAGCAGCCGATCCTGGTGCTGTCCGCCTCCAACATGTCGCGCTCGCTGGCGCGCCTGTCGGAGGGACACAAGAAATTGCTGTCCCTGCACCCCACCTACAAGATGCTGGTGTACCCCTCGCATCGCCCGGTGGCGATGCCGGAGGCGATCTATGCCGCCACCAAGGTCAACGCCAGCGTCTGCGAGCTGCATGGCCCGGATGAACTGGACGGCTGCAGCGTGGGAGTTCCCTTCCCCATTCCCAAGTCAGGCCCGGAGCCGATCTGGAACCACAAGCTGCGCTGGCGCGGCGATGCCGTGCGCCGCTACAACAACCAGATGATCGTCCAGCCCAATGGCCAGTACCAGCTGACCAAGATCCTGGAAGACGTGCAGTTCACCTACGGCTCGATCCGCAAGCCGGTGACGCTGCACCGCGGCGACGCCGAGTTCCTGCGCTACCTGTCGGCCACCATCGCGCCGCCGCGCGTGGCCGGCACCACGATCCTGGTCCATGATCGCGCCGGCACCGGCAGCGAGGGTCGCGCCGCCTGGCTCTATACGCCCACGCTCAAGCGCGTGCGCCGCGCCCCCACGGTCTGCTGCGACAACCCGGCAGAAGGCACCGACGGCAGCCAGTTCTACGACCAGGTGGACATGTTCAACGGCACCCTGGAGCGCTACAACTGGAAGCTCGTGGGCAAGCGGGAGATATACATCCCCTACAACTCGCACCGCATCGGCAGCAATACCATCCGCTTCTCCCAGCTGGCACGCCCCAGCCACCTGAACCAGGACCTGCCGCGCTACGAGCTGCATCGCGTGTGGGTGGTGGACGCCGAGCTGCGGCCCGGCATGGCGCATACCTTCAAGAAGCGCCGCTTCTACCTCGATGAGGACGGCTGGAACATCGTCATGGTGGACAACTACAACAATCGCGGCGAGCTCTACCAGTTCCAGGAAGGGCACACGCAGTTCGGAACCAACATCCTCGCCAGCTCGGCGGCGCCGGAGGTGATCTATCACTTCGACAGCGGCCGCTACTTCATCACGGCGATGTTCAACGAAGACAAGCCCTACGACTTCACGCCGGACTACAAGCCGGACTTCTTCACCGCTGCTTCGGTGCAGAAGCGCATTACCAAGTAGGCTGGATTACTTGCGGCGCGTAGCGGCGGCGCGCTGGCGCCGCACCTGCTTGGGATCGGCCTGCAGCGGCCGGTAGATCTCGACACGGTCGCCATCGCGCAGCGGCTCGTCATGCGCGACGGGCCGCGAGAACAGTCCCAACCGGGCATTGGGCAGGTCGATCTCGGCAAAGCGATCCAGGATGCCGGAGGCGATCACGGCATCCGCGGCCGTGGCCCCGGCCGGCATCTCGATCTCCAGGATCAGCTGCTCACCCGGGCAGGCGTAGGCCACCTCTACGCGGATCGTCTCAGCGCTTGCCATGCAGCGCCTCGGCGCGGCGGCGGAACGCCTCGATCAGGCCATTGACCGCGCGATCCATCCAGGGCGAGAGCGTGCTTTCCAGCAGCCGGCTGCCGAAATCCAGCGACAGCTTCAACGTCACCTTGCAGGCATCGTCCGCCAGTGCCTGGAACTCCCAGGTTCCATCGAGCTGGCGGAACGGGCCATCCACCAGCCGCATGTGGATGCTGCGGCCAGGCTGCAGCCGGTTCTCCGTGGCGAAGCTGTCCTTCAGGCCCTTGACGTTGAAACCCACGCGCGCACGTACGCGGTCGCCCTCGTTGTGTTCGACCACGGCGGAGACGCAGCCCGGCAGGAAGCCGGGATAGGCCTCAATGTCGGCCACCAGCTCATACATGGCGGCTGCGGAAAAGCGCAGCAGCGCCGATCGTTCCAGTGTCGCCATCAGCCCCAGAGATCCGCGATCCAGTCCAGCAGGCCGGCCGAGTAGCCGAGGATGACAATCAGCGCCAGGCGCGTCGGGTAGCGCAGCAGCGCGCGCCACAGGCTGAACAGCCAGCCCTCGCGCTCGCCGAAGGCGGAACGCGCCATCTCCTCCGGCATGATCCGCGCGGTGAAGATGCAGATCAGCAGGGCCGTGGCCGGCGCGAACCAGTTGGCCGTCAGCCACTGCATCCAGCCGAAGAAATTGCGGCCCATCAGCGTCACATCCTGCATCACGCCAAAGGACAGCAGCGTGCCCAACCCCAGGAACCAGATCAGCAGCGAGCTGGACGTGGCGGCAAACACGCGCGTGGTACGGAAGCGGTCCATCAGGTAGCGCGTGGTGGTCTCCAGCAGCGCGCTGGCCGCCGTCAGCGTGACGATGAACAGCATGGTGTACAGCAGCAATGCCACCACGATGCCCACCACACCGGGCGGGAATGCCGCCGGCAGCGCCTGGAACAACAGCGCCACGCCGCTGGCCGGCTCCACGCCGGCGCTGAAGATCAGCGCGAAGATCGCCAGGCCCGCCAGCAGGCTGAAGCCCGTGTCGATCAGTACCACACCCAGCGCCAGGCGCTTGAGCGGCGCGCGTGCCGGCAGATAGCTGCCCAGGGCCAGCATCGAGCCGATACCCAGCGCCATGGTGAAGAAGGCCTGCTGCAGGGCCTCCAGCGCGCCGCGCCAGCCAAACTTCTGCCAGTCCGGCGTCAGCAGGAAACGCAGGGCCTCGGCCGTGCTGCCGGTGAGCATGGTGTAGATGCACAGGCCGATCGCCACCAGGAAGGCCGTCGGCAGCAGGCGCAGCGCGGCCCGCTCGATACCATCACGGAAGCCGTGCGTGACGATGATGCAGGCCGTGACCATGAAGATCGTATGCCAGGACAGCGCACGCTCCGGATCCTGGGCAAAGCTGAAGAAGGCCTCGCGTGCATGCTCCACGCCGATGCCGTCGAATACCCCGCCCGCCGCGCGCACGGCATAGGCCAGGCTCCAGCCGGCAATCACGCTGTAGTAGGACAGCACCATCACCGCGCTGGCCAGCGACAGGTAGCCGATCACCACCCAGAAGCGCGAAGCGCCTGCCGCGTCCACCACGCGACGGAAGCCGCTGATGACGTCGTCGCGCATCCAGCGGCCCAGCACCCATTCCGTGGCCAGCAGCGGCAGGCCGACCAGCAACAGGCACAACAGGTAGAAGCCCAGGAATACCGCACCGCCATGCTCGCCCATCAGGTACGGCAGGCGCGCGACGTTGCCGATGCCCACCGTGGCACCGGCGGCCACCCACAGGAAGCGGCTCGACGATCCCCAGTAGCCGTAACTGCTCTCGCGGATGTTCATGCCGATAGTCTAGCGGTAACCACGCATTCCGCATGACCCTTCCTGATGGCTTTTGCGCCTTGATCCGGGCCAGAACGCCCCCAATTCGGGCATCCGGACACGCGCATCCCCCGTGGCGCCTATAATTCCCCGATGAGCAAGAAGGAAGACAACAAGAAAGATGGCGACCGCCGCATCGCGGAAAACCGCCGTGCGCGCCACGATTACTTCATCGAGGAAAGCCACGAGGCCGGCCTGATGCTGCAGGGCTGGGAGGTCAAGAGCCTCCGCGAAGGCCGCGCGCAGATCACCGAGGCCTACGTCATCCTGAAAAACCGCGAGGCCTGGCTGATCGGCGCCCACTTCACCCCGGGCAAGCACACCTGCACTCACGAGATCGCCGACTCCACCCGCACCCGCAAGCTGCTGATGCACGAACGCGAACTGTCCATGCTGATCGGCAAGGTCGAGCGCGCCGGCTACACCCTGGTCCCGTTGGACCTGCACTGGACCCGCGGCCGCGCCAAGCTGCAGGTGGGCCTGGCCAAGGGCAAGAAGCAGCATGACAAGCGCGCGGACATCAAGGATCGGGACTGGCAGCGGGACAAGGAACGCATCATGAGGAAGCGGGCCTAGGTCATCTGATCGAGTGCCATCCCGCCAGTCCGACGCTCTGACGCTCCGACTCGCCCGGGGGCGCTGCTGCGCGAGCGCCTAGGCTCGCTTCGCTCCTGGCAGCGTAAAGAGCGCATCTCCCCGGCGCCGGCGTTCACCTGATGTCGCCAAGACCTTGATCCGGGAACCCCCGCCCCCATCAAGGGTCGAAGTGCTACACTGTAGTTTCACAGGGGGTGACCTGGCTTCGACGCTGGTTGGAAACCCGAAGTGCATGCCGAGGTGTCATGTCCTCGTAAATCCCGTGGCAACCAAGCTAGTTGCGAACGACTCCAACTACGCCCTCGCCGCCTAATCCCGGCGAGCGTCCGACCAGACGGTGTTGATGCCCCTGAATCGGATGTCGACTCTCATCAACTCGCAGTGAAGCCCGCCCTTGGCCGATCTGCTAAAAACCTAAGGGGATAAGCGACGGCGTTCCGTGCCCCTCCGGCAGCCGAAGACCAAAATCAATGAGAAGGCTACGCATGTAGATCCAAGGGCGGAAAGCTGACGGACAGGGGTTCGATTCCCCTCACCTCCACCATCAAAGAAAAATGCCACCGCAAGGTGGCTTTTTCCGTTTACGGGCCTCCATGGGGAATCGAATCCCTGTCCGGTACGGACGGGGGGCTCCAGCGGGGCTGTCGTGGAGCAAACAGTTTTGCTCCACGCCGCTGGAGCGGGCAGGCCTCTGGCCTGCGCCGGCCCGGAGCGCAGCGGAGGGGATTCCCCTCACCTCCACCATCAAAGAAAAATGCCACCGCAAGGTGGCTTTTTCCGTTTACGGGCCTCCAGGGGAATCGAACTCAAACGCTTCCCCGCAGCGAATCCCCTTCACCCCTTGCCGTCCCGCCCCAGACCCAACGGCTCCACCAAGACCTCTCGCAACCAATCGATGAAGGCGTGCAACCGCCGGGAGCCATGCCGCCGGCGGGGATACATCAGGGCGATCTGCATCGGCGCCGCGCGCCATTGCGGCAGCACTTCCACCAGCCGCCCCGCCCGGAGGTCCTGCTGCACGTCATAGGCCGGCACCTGGATCAGGCCCATGTCGGCAAGGCAGCAAGCCAGGTAGGTCTCGGCGTTGTTGACCGTCACCAGGGCCCGCATAGGGACGCGACGAGCCCGGCCCTGTGCATCGACGTACTCCCACTCGTCGAGCGCGCCCGTGGCAGGCGAGGCGTAGTGAACGGCAAAGTGGCTTGAGAGATCCTCGATTCTCTGAGGAACGCCGTACCGGGCCAGATAACCTGGGCTCGCGCAGTTGAGCTGCGTCAGCAGGCCCAGCGGCTCGACGATCAGCAAGGGATCGGACGAGCCGCCGACGCGCAGGACGCAATCCACGCCCTCCTGGATCAGGTCGACCGCGCGGTCGGTGGAGCCCAGCTCCAATTCGATCTCTGGATGCCGGGTGAAGAAGCCGGGCAAGGCTGGCGCCAGTATCAACCGTGCGATGCGCGCGGGAGCATCCACCCGCAGGCGCCCCCGGATTGGAGCCTCCTCTTCGAGGAAAGGCGCCTCGGCCTCTTCGAAGTCCGTCAGGAGTCGTGCCGCACGAGCGTAGTACGACTCGCCGTCCGCGGTCAGCGCGACGCGGCGGGTCGTGCGATCCAGCAGGCGAACGCCGAGGCGAGCCTCCAGCGCCTGGACCAGCGTGGAAACCGTGGACCGCGGCAGGCCCAGGAGCTCGGCTGCGCGCGTGAAGCTGCCGGTCTCCGCAACCCTGACGAATGCTTCCAACTGCTGGATCCGGTCCATGGAGTTTGTTCGTGTATTCCGACCAATTATTTCGAATTTTGCATCTTTATCAGAAATAGCAGGACACTCAAAATCCTGACGACACTCCACCAAAGGAACAGCCGTCATGACGAATGCAACGCTCAAGGGAAAATCCGTAGTGGTCGCCGGCGGCGCCAAGAATCTCGGCGGCCTGGTCAGCCGCAGCCTGGGCGCCGAGGGAGCCCGCATCGCGGTGCACTACAACAGCGCCGGGGCGCAGGCCGATGCAGAAGCCACGGTCCTTGCGATCCAGAAGGCCGGCGGTGACGCCTTCTCCTTCCAGGGCGACCTGACCCATGCCGGCACCTGCGCGGAACTGTTCCTGGCCGCAAAGCAGCGTTTCGGCGGAATCGACATCGCCGTCAACACCGTGGGCAAGGTACTGCGCAAACCCATCGTCGAAACCACGGAGGCGGAGTACGACGAAATGCTCGCCGTCAACGCCAAGTCTGCCTACTTCTTCATCAAGGAAGCCGGACTGCATCTCAACGATAACGGGCGCATCATCACCGTCGTCACGTCGCTCCTGGCGGCGTTCACCGACGGCTACTCCACCTATGCCGGCGGCAAGGCCCCGGTCGAGCATTTCACCCGCGCGGCCGCCAAGGAATTCGCCGCTCGCGGCATCTCGGTCAACAGCATCGGCCCCGGCCCGATGGACACGCCCTTCTTCTACGGCCAGGAAACACCGGAACGCGTCGGTTATCACAAGTCCCAAGCCATCGGCGGGCGCCTGACGAAGATCGAGGACATCGCGCCCATCGTGCGCTTCCTCGCCACCGACGGCGGCTGGATCACAGGGCAGACGATCTTCGCCAACGGCGGCTACACCACGCGCTGAGACGGAAGGACCGATACAGGAACAGAACCGATGCGCAGCTTGCTGATCGTCCTCGCGGGCCTGGGCCTGCTCGCCCTCGCGCTCTGGCTGGCGCCCGGCAACCGCCGGTCGCTGGTCGCACTGGTCTTCGGCGGATTCTGGCTGGCCTCCAGCGCAGCCAACCTGGCCGTGGGGCTGTCCCATGGCTATACGCTCCGGGAAGAGCTGCTGGTACATCTGTTCCTGTTCGGGATTCCCGCCAGCGCCGCCGCCTGGGCCTGGCGACATTTCGACAGCATCGTGACCTGACCCGGCGTGTGGTGGATTCCCTGCATACGGCTTCACGGCCAGCCGGATTCCCGTCACTACGTAGGTAAACCCCGATATCGGTCCGGACTGTGACGTCCGCCACAGAAGCCATGGATGTCCCGCGCCAGAGTCCAGCCACCCCACGCCCCCGGCGCGGACTTCTCCCTGGGCTGGCCCTCGGCCTGCCCACTCCCCAGCCCCGCTCCTCGCGGGGTTCTTTTTTTGGCGCACAAAAAGAGCGGCCCGCACGAGGCGGGCCAAGGGTTCCTTGGGAGAGGAGGTATTCAGAGTCTGCGCCGGAGATTTAGTTCCCGGCCCGAGTGCATGACGGAATGCTGGCGAGGGCCGCCGAACGGCATCTGCCAGTTTATTTCCGTTAATTGCAATTAAATTCAATAACAGTAATATTACTCGGAGAGTCATATCCATTTAACAGAAGTAAGAAAAGGTTTCCTCCCGGAGTTGCCATGTCGATTGACGCCCCCACCTCCACGCCCGTCGAGTTACCCGCCGTCACGCGGCGGCGCCTGCGCTCACTGCTGTCACCCGAGGAAATCGCCGGACTGACGGCACGCTCCGACGGGCGCGGCCTTCTGGCCATTGTCCTGTCCTGGGGCCTGATCGTCGCCAGCTTTGCCATGGTGGCGCTGTGGCCCGGTGTTCTCACGGTGCTGCTCGCCCTGCCGCTGCTGGCCGGCCGGCAACTGGCGCTGGCGATCCTCCAGCACGAGGCGGCCCACGGCACGCTGTTCCGCACGCGCCGGCTGAACGATTTCTTCGGCGACTGGTTCTGCGCGCGGCCGGTCTGGCAGAACCTGCACAAGTACCGTGCCCACCACCTGGTGCACCACACGCGCACTGGCAGCGACGAGGATCCGGACATTTCCCTGCACGCGTCCTATCCCACCACGCCAGCCTCGCTGCGCCGCAAGATGCTGCGGGACCTCTCCGGCTACACCGGCTTGAAGTTGATGCTGGGCCTGGCGCTGATGGACGCCGGGATACTGAAATGGACCGTGGCCAATGACGTGCAGAAGCTGCCGCAGGAAGGCCGGCGCTGGTGGAACTACCCGGCGGATTTCCTGCGCAATGCCGGCGGCATGCTGCTGACCAATGCGCTGCTGGCCGGCATCCTGGCCGCCACCGGCCATGCCTGGCTCTACCTGCTCTGGGTGCTGGCCTACATCACGCCGTTCCCCCTGTTCGTGCGCATCCGTTCCATCGCCGAGCACGGCATGCTGCCGCGGGTGGCGGACATGTTCCAGAACACGCGCACGACCCGGGCTCGCGCCTGGCAGCGCCTGTTCTTCGCGCCGGCGAACGTGAACTACCACCAGGAGCACCACGCCATGGCCTCGGTGCCCTTCTATCGACTGCCGAAGCTGCATGCCCTGCTGCGGCAGCGTGGCGCCGCCGACGAACCCCCGGGCTACGGCGAGGTGCTGAAGCTGGCCGCCAGCGCCCAGGCTCCTGCCTGAGTAGACCGGGCCTGCAATGAAAAAGCCCCGCTTTCGCGGGGCTTTTTCGTGAAGCCTTGAAGCTTACTGGCAGCCGTTGGCCTGCACCGCCACGCCGGCCGGCGTGTTCGGGCACTGGTCGGCGGTGTCGTTGACGCCGTCGGCATCGCTGTCCACCGCGCAGTCCTTGCGACCGGTGACCGGGTCCACCACGGTGACCAAGCACTCCTGCGCCGGAGCGGAGGTGAACTTGCCCTCGGCCAGGAAGTACAGCGGGATCTGCAGGCCGACGTTGAAGCGGTAGTCGACCAGGAAGTCCTCACCGGCAACCGACTTGTCGTTGAGCTGGAGCTGCGCACGAGCCTCGGTGCGCACGGCCAGGCCGTGCCAGGGCAGCGGGAAGAACAGGCCGCCGCCGACGCTGCCGCCGAGGTGCATGTGGTCATCGCCGCCCACGTCTTCCTGGATCGCGCCGACGCCGCCGAGGACGTAGGGCGTGAACTTCGGAACGGCCTGGATACCACCGTTGGTGGGAGCGTAATGATGGACCAGGTCCACGAAGAACGCGGTCTGGTAGTCCTTGCCGCCATCGACGTCGCGCTTGCGGCCGGCGTCGTAGAGGCTCAGCTCGATGGAGTTGTTGGTGCCCCAGTCGATCGGGCTGCCGACGCTGAGCTGCAGACCGCTGGCGCCGTCGGAATCACGGGAGCTGTCAGAGATTTCGTAGCCGTAGAACACGCCGGCGTACGGGATATTGTAGCCCTGAGTGGTGACCGCAAAGGCCGGCGCCGAAACCAGCATGGCCAGCACGGCAGCATTCCGCATATGCATGAACAACTCTCCCCTTTTTGCCCCGGATCCATCCGGGTGATTGTTCGACCCAAGTGGTGATGACGGCCCCAAACAGTCCGGCCGCAACATCTAGCGTCCCGACTTTACCCCAAGTTCATGACAATTCCACCGTCCGTTTCGGCCATGATGTGGAATTACCCCTGCCGTTCCCGCCTCCAGGCGCTGGGGCTGCTGCCATAGGCCCGCTTGAAGGCCTGGCTGAAGGCGGTTTCCGAGGCGTAGCCGCTGGCCTCGGCGATGCGCGCGACCGGCTGGCTGCCGGAGCGCAGCTGCCAGGCCGCCAGCCGCATGCGGTGCTCGGTGAGATAGGCCAGCGGCGGCTGGCCCAGGACCTGGGTGAAGCGCTCGGCGAAGGCGGACCGCGACAGGCAGGCCAGGTCGGCCAGCTCCGGTACGGTCCAGGCGCGCTGCGGCTCGCGGTGCATGGCCGCCAGCGCGGCCGACAGGGCCTGGTCGCGCAAGGCCAGCAGCCAGTTGCCGGAGCCCTCCGGCAGGCTCTCCACGTGATGGCGCAGGAATTCCATCAGCAGGATGTCGGCGATGCGGTTGACGATCGCCTGCCGCGCCGGACGTGGCCGGCTGAATTCGTCTGCGATGAATTCCAGCCCGGCCCGCAGCCAGACCGGCGGGCTCGCCGCCAGGGTCCTCAGATGCAGGAGCTGCGGCAGCGCGGCCATCAACGGGCGCGCCAGTTCCACCTCGAAGCGGAAGTAGCCGGACAGCAGGGTGCAACCGACGGTGCCCTCGCCGATCCGCATCAGTTCATCCGAGGGCGCATCCAGGTCCGGCAGCATGTCCCGCGGCGGCATCCTGGAGTCCGGGTTGTCCTGCACGCGGTGATCGACTCCTCGCGGCAGCAGCACCAGATCGCCGGACTGCAGCAGCAGCGGCGCCTCGGCTTCGCGCAGCAGCCAGGCCTGGCCGCCGGTAACGATATGGAAGCTCGACAGCCCCGGGGTCTCCAGCCGCATCGACCACTGCGGGACCAGGGCGTACTGCCGGAACACGGCGCCTTTCAGGCGGATGTCGTCGAGAATCAGGCTCAGCGTATCCATGCCGGCGTTTTTAATAGGTATTCCGGAGTTCCGCGCAGGTCGCGGCGTCTGACGATGGTACAACGGCGGATGACGACTTCCCCCTGCTCGCCGCGAGTTTGACTATAGCACCGCCCCAGGGGTAGAACCCCCAGGAGCGGCTCACCGCGGCCTTTCGCGGGTGGCAGGAGCTGGAGGCAGCGCATGAATACAACAACGATGGCGACCACGGGCGCCACACCCTGGGTAGACAGCAAGCGTGCCCTCTGGCTGCTCAGCCCGATGATCCCGGTGCTGGGCACCCTGGCCGTGATCCTATACCACTTGACCGGCCACGGCGCATGGCTGTGGGGCGGCCCGATCCTGGTCTACGTCATCATCCCGGCACTGGACCGCCTGGTCGGCGTCGACAGCAGCAATCCGCCCGAGGCTGCCGTGGCGCAGCTGGAGAACGACCGCTACTACCGTGCGATCGTGCTGGCCTATCTGCCCACGCAGTTCCTGCTGACGGTCTGGGGCGCCTGGCTCGCTGCCACCGGTGGCCTGGCCGCCTGGGAGTGGATCGGCCTGATGTTCACCGTGGGCACGATCAACGGCATCGGCGTCAACACCGCGCACGAGCTGGGGCATAAGACCAACAGCCTGGATCGCTGGATGGCCAAGCTGACGCTGGCACCGGTGGCCTACGGCCATTTCTTCATCGAGCACAACAAGGGCCACCACAAGAACGTGGCGACGCCGGACGATCCGGCCAGCTCGAAGATGGGCGAGAGCTTCTGGGCCTTCCTGCCGCGCACCATGCTCGGCAGCCTGCGCTCGGCCTGGCACCTGGAGAAGGATCGCCTGGCCCGCAACGGCCAGTCGGCATGGAGCATCCACAACGAGAACCTGCAGGCCTGGGGCATGACGGCCCTGCTGTTCGGCGGCCTCACCGTCTGGCTCGGCTGGCCGAGCCTGGCCTTCCTGCTGGCGCAGGCCTTCTACGGCGCCTCGCTGCTCGAAGTGATCAACTACATCGAACATTACGGCCTGATGCGCCAGAAGCTGCCCAGCGGACGCTACGAGCGTTGCCGGCCGGCACACTCCTGGAACAGCAACAACGTGGTGACCAACCTGTTCCTGTACCAGTTGCAGCGGCACTCGGACCACCACGCCAACCCGACGCGCCGCTTCCAGGCCCTGCGCCACTTCGACGAATCGCCGCAGCTGCCGTCCGGCTACGCGTCGATGCTGATCCCCGCCTACATCCCCTGGCTGTGGTTCCGCCAGATGGATCCGCTGGTGGCGCGCCACCACAAGGGTGACCTCAGCCTGGCCAACATCTATCCGCCCAAGCGGGCCGAACTGATGGCGCGCTGGCACCGCCAGCCTCTGGACGACGGCCATCCGGAGGTTTTCCCCGGCGAGCACCTGCCGGAGGCCACGGGCGGCGCCACGACCCAGGCGGCGCGCTACCAGTGCAGCGACTGCGGCTACATCTACGACGAGGCCTCAGGCTGCCCGCATGAGGGCTTCAAGCCGGGCACGCCCTGGTCCCAGATCCCGGACAGCTGGCCCTGCCCGGACTGCGCCGTCCGCGAGAAGCCGGATTTCATCCCCCTCGGATAACCGGTCCCGCAACGAAGCAGGGCTGCCGATCGGCAGCCCTGCTTCGTATGGCCCGGATGGAATCCGGGCTACTTGCCTCGCGACAGCACCGAGGCCTGAGCCTGGCCTGCCTCGCGCCGGCTGGCCTGGTACAGCAGCAGCGCAACGATGAAGAGCACCGGCATGGCCATCTCCATGCCCTCCTCGAAAGCAGCAATGAACTGGTTGAGCGACTCCGGCACGATGATGCCGAAGCTCTCCCTCAGGCCGTTGGAGAACCGGTCCAGCACCTTGGAGAGCGGCAGCAGCAGCACCGGCAGTACCAATACCTGGCCGACCGGGGTGCGCAGACCACCCTGGCGGAAAAAGTACTGCCAGCAGAGGCGCGCCAGGTAGATGATCAAGGCCACCACGGCCAGGAGCACGAGGCCGCCAATGATCTTCTGCATCACCGGCACGTCGGGGCTGACATAGAACCTGCTCTTGGAGATGCTCATCACGGTGAAGGCCTTGTGCAGGTCGGCCTCACGGGCAGCAAAGACGAAGGCCAGCGCTGCCAGTGCCCAGACCCGGGGCGAACGCGGGTCATGGAACAGCAGGATGGCGCCCAGTGCCACCCACAGCACGATGCTCATTTCCTCGAAAGGGCCCTGCTCCGAGAACAGGGGCCTGAAGATTTCCGGCCCGAGGCTGGCGGCCAGCAGCGCCAGGTAACCCGCATAGATCAGCAGTACAGCCAGGGCGATACGAACCGCCGTGGAAAGCTTGTTCATCTTGGTCCTCAAAGGGGCGCCGCCGCGATCAGAATCGAGTATGTCACCGTGGTGGCATAGCGTTGACGCATTTTTGCATGAAGCATCCCTAGCTAGCTAATCAATTGGCTTTTCTTGCTTGCGCTGCGGTGCAGCACACAGTTAGAATGAGAAACATTCTCAATGAATCCGGCGGTTCCAGCCGGAACAGGGACTTTTCGCTTTTTTCGCCGCTGCCCGACTGCTTCCTCGATGCTGGCTACCCTTTCCCAAGGTAACGATCGTCCGCTGAGTTTCGGCGGCCTGGCCCTCGTGGTCGGCGCCCACCTGCTGGGCCTTTGGAGCATCGTGACGCTGTCGGAGATCGCGCCCGAGCAGGCCTCGCCGGCGCCGCTCTACGTGAGCTTCATCGCTCCCGAGGTGCCGGAGCCGGTCAAGCCGCCCGAGCCGCTGCCGCCGGAGCCGCCGCCGCCGCTGGAAAAGCCCAAGCCCAAGCCGCTGATCACCACCAAGTCGACCGAGCCGGCGCCCAAGGCCATCGAGGCCCCGCCCGAGCCGGTGGAGCCCGAGCCGCTGCCGCCGATCCAGGCGGCGCCGCCCCCGGCACCGGGTCCTGAGCCCGAGCCGGTGATCGAACCGCCGAAGTTCGACGCGGCCTATCTCAACAATCCGATTCCGGCGTACCCGATGCGCTCCAGGCAACTGGGCGAGGAAGGCATCGTCGAACTGACCGTCCTGGTGTCCGTGGACGGCATGCCCAAGTCGATCAAGGTGACCAAGTCCAGCGGCTTCAGCCGGCTCGACGAAGCGGCCGTCTCAGGCGTCCGCCGCTGGAAATTCAAGCCGGGCACGAAAGGCGGCAGGCCGTTCGAGCAGACGGTCACCTTCTCCATGCCTTTCACACTGAACAAATAAGAGTTTTCCCGGAGCCTCATGGAAACCCAGACCCTCGGTTTTGCCCACTTCATCGGCCAGTCGGACGTGGTGGGCAAGTTCCTGCTGTTCGTACTGCTGGTGATGAGCATCGCATCCTGGTACCTGATCGTCGTCAAGTCGATCCGCGGCCACCTCGAGCGCAAGCGCAGCAAGGCCTTTCTCGATTTCTTCTGGAACTCCAAGAGCCTCGACCAGGTGCATGACGCCGTCGCCGCTCACCGCGCCGACGAGCCATTCTCGCACCTCGCGCACCACGCCATCACCGCGCGTGACCACCATGCCCGTTTCGGCGCCAGCCGCCTGGAAGAAGCCGGCACCGCCTCGGAGTTCCTGACCCGCACGATCCGCAAGGTCATCGACGAGGAAACCACCAAGATGGAGTCCGGCCTCAGCGTGCTGGCCTCGGTGGGCTCCACCGCCCCCTTCGTCGGCCTGTTCGGCACGGTCTGGGGCGTGTACCACGCCCTGGTGAGCATCGGCATGTCCGGCGCGGGCACCCTGGACAAGGTTGCCGGTCCGGTGGGTGAAGCACTGATCATGACCGGCGTCGGCCTGGCCGTGGCCATCCCGGCGGTGCTGGGCTACAACTACCTGGTGCGCAGCAACCGCGTGGTGCTCGGTGCCCTCGATGCCTTCGCCCACGACCTGTACGCCTTCCTCACCACCGGCCAGCAGGTCGCCGGTGGCGGCAATGTCGTGAAGCTGAAGACCGGAGCCTAAGGCCATGGCCTTCGGCGGTTTCGAACAGAAGGGCAACACCACGCCGATGGCGGAGATCAACATGGTCCCGTTGATCGACGTCATGCTGGTGCTGCTGGTGATCTTCATCATCACGGCGCCGCTGCTGACGCACTCGGTGAAGATCGACCTGCCCCGCACCACCGCGGACTCCACGCCGCCCCCGCCCAACAAGATCGAGTTCTCGATCGACCAGGGTGGCGCGCTGTACTGGAACGGCGAGCCGGTGGACAAGGCCGTGGCCGTGGCCCGCATGACCGAGGCCGGCCAGCAGCAGCCGCAGCCGGAACTGCACCTGCGCGCCGACCGCGAGACCCGCTACCAGATCATCGCGGAGGTCATGGCCGAAGCCGCCAAGGCGGGGCTGGGCAAGATCGGTTTCGTGTCGGATCCCAACGTCGAAGGCGCCGGCGCGACACCCTGAACCGAGGGCTTTCAGTAGCCCCGCCATACCCCCTGCTGTCACACTGTGCCGGACCCTGCGTCCGGCACAGTCGTTTGTGGAGCCCGGAACCTGCCGGGCAGTCTGTGCGCCATCCCTACCAGCCGGCAGCCCGCCATGTGGATCACCGATACCTCGGTCAAGCGTCCTGTCCTCGCCACGGTCATCAACCTGCTGCTGGTGGTCTTCGGCCTGTTCGGCCTGAGCTCGACCTCGGTCCGCGAATACCCGGACATCGACCCGCCGGTGGTCTCGATCAACACCACCTATACCGGTGCCTCGGCGGCCGTCGTCGAAACCCAGATCACCCAGCTGATCGAGGACCGCGTCGCCGGCATCGAGGGCATCAAGACGGTGACCTCCGCCTCGCGCGACGGCCGCTCGCAGATCAACGTCGAATTCGAGCTGTCGCGCAACATCGATGACGCCGCCAACGACGTGCGCGACCGGGTGTCGAGCATCGTCGGCCGCCTGCCCGACCAGGTGGACCCGCCGGAGATCGCCAAGGCCGACGCGGACTCCAGCCCGATCATCTGGTTCGTGCTCACCTCGGATCGCATGGACACGCTGCAGCTCACCGACTACGCCGAGCGCTACATCGTCGATCGCTTCTCCACCATCGACGGCGTATCCCAGGTGCGCTACGGCGGCGAACGCCGCTACGCCATGCGCGTGTGGCTCGATCGCGGCCGCCTGGCGGCGCGGGGGCTGACCGCCGAGGACATCGAGAACGCGCTGCGCCAGCAGAACATGGAGCGGCCGGCGGGACGCATCGAGTCCGCCGAGCGCGAGTTCGGCCTGCGCACCGCCCGCCCCTTCCGCAATGCCGAGGACTTCAACAACCTGGTGGTGGCGCGCGGCGCGGACGGCTTCCCGGTACGGCTGTCGGACGTGGCCAAGGTCGAGCTCGGCCCGCAGAACCCGCGCGGCGCCTTCCGCGCCAATGGTGCGGGTGCCCTGGGCATCGGCATCGTCAAGACGTCCACCGCTAACACGCTGACCGTGGCCCAGCAGGCCAAGCAGATGACGCAGACCATCGGGGCTGACCTGCCCGAGGGCATGAAGCTGGAGGTCAACTACGACACCTCCTCCTTCATCGAAGCCTCCCTGCATGAAGTCGAGCTGACGCTGGTCTATGCGGCGCTGTTCGTGATCGTGGTGATCTTCCTGTTCCTGGGCAATGCCCGCGCCACGCTGATCCCGGCCATCACCGTGCCAATCTCGCTGCTGGCCTCCTTCATCTTCCTGCATGCCTTCGGCTTCTCGATCAACATCCTGACCCTGCTCGCGCTGGTGCTGGCGATCGGCCTGGTGGTGGACGACGCCATCGTCATGGTGGAGAACATCCATCGCCGCATCGAGCTGGGCGAATCCCCGCTGCTGGCTTCCTATCGCGGCGCGCGCGAGGTCGGCTTCGCCATCGTGGCGGTCACGGCTGTGCTGGTGGCGGTATTCGTGCCGATCGGCTTCCTGGAAGGCAACATCGGCCGATTGTTCCGCGAGTTCGCGCTGGCGCTGGCCGGCAGCGTGATCTGCTCCGCGATCGTGGCGCTGACCTTGGCACCGGTACTGAGCGCCGCGCTGCTGCGCAAGAACGACCATGGCGGCCGCATGTCTCAAGCCATCGAGCGCGGCTTCGAGCGCTTGTCGCAGGCCTATGCCCGGACGCTGGGCGGCTTCGTGCGGCGGCCGCTGTTCGCCTGGGTGGCGCTCGCGGCACTGGGCCTGGGTACGTGGTGGCTGTTCCATGCGGTCCCTCAGGAGTTCGCCCCTAGCGAGGACCGCGGCGGCTTCATCATCCAGGTGACGGCACCGGAAGGCGCCAGCCTGGCCTACACCGGCCGCGAGATGGAACGCATCGAGGCGATGATCACACCGCGCATCGGCCAGGGCGAGATCGAGCGCGTGATGCTGCGCATCCCTGCCGTTGGCGGCGGCAACGACGACGTCAACAACGGCAACCTGTCGCTGTCCCTGGTCGACTGGAAGTCACGCGAGCGCAGCTCCGCCGAGATAGGCGAGGAATACAGCAAGGCCCTGCGTGACCTGCCGGGCGCACGCGCGGTGGTCAACCAGCGTGCCGGCTTCGGCCAGCGCGGCGGCGCCAGCCAGCCGGTTCAGGTCGTGCTGGGCGGCAACGACTATGGCGAGCTGGCCGAATGGCGCGACCGCATCCTGAGCCGTGCGGCCGAGAACCCGGGCCTGCAGCGGCTCGACTCGGACTACAAGGAAACCAAGCCACAGATCGAGCTGGACATGGACCTGGACCGCGCGGGCGATCGCGGGGTGTCGGTGTCGGCGATTTCCACCGCACTGGAAACCTTCATGGGCGGCCGCGTGGTGACGCGCTTCGAACAAGGTGGCGAGGAGTACGACATCATCCTGCAGGCTCCCGACGAGCAGCGCCGTACGCCCCAGGACCTGTCGGACATCTACGTGCGCTCGCAGTCGGACGGCAGCCTGGTGCCGCTGACTTCGCTGGTGACGTTGAAGGAAAAGGCGGCGGCAACCACCTACAACCGCGTGGACCGGCTGCGCTCGATCACCATCAGTGCCAGCCTCGCGCCCGGCTACACCCTGGGCCAGGCGCTGGTGTACATGGAAGACATCATCCGCGAGGAACTGCCGCAGCAGGTCCGGCTCAGCTACAAGGGCGAGTCGCGCGACTTCAAGGAATCCAGCAGTGCCCTGCTGTTCACCTTCGGCATGGCCCTGCTGATCGTCTACCTGGCGCTGGCCGCACAGTTCGAAAGCTTCATCCATCCGCTGGTGATCATGACCACGGTGCCACTGGCGGTGTTCGGAGCGCTGGGAGCCTTGTGGACGCTGGGCATCACGCTCAACGTCTATGCGCAGATCGGCATCGTCATGCTGATCGGCCTGGCGGCGAAGAACGGCATCCTGATCGTGGAATTCGCCAACCAGCAGCGTGACGCCGGCCGGGACTTCGAGGAGGCCCTGATGGAGGCCAGCCGAATCCGCCTGCGTCCGATCCTGATGACCTCGGTCGCGACCATGGCCGGCGCCGTGCCGCTGATCTTCTCTACAGGAGCCGGCCATGAGGCCCGCGCCATCCTGGGCATCGTGATCTTCTTCGGCGTGCTGTTCTCCACGGTGCTGACACTGTACGTGGTGCCGGCCTCCTACTCCGCACTGTGCCGCGCCACCGGCTCGCCGGGCCGCCACGCCGCCCGGCTGGCCCATGAAGAGTCGGGGAACCCGGAGCCTCCCCACTCCTGAGGAGTGGACGGCATCTGCTGACAGGGATTGGAGAATCCGGCTACGGCCGGATTGCGGCACGCGCCGCCGCCACATGCAAGAATTGCCGTCAAACGATCATTCAGGGGGAGCCGTGGCGGATTCCGTCATTGCGGGAAAGACTGCGCTGGTCACCGGAGCCTCTTCGGGGCTCGGAGTGGACTTTGCCCGCGAGCTGGCGAGCCGCGGCTGCCGCCTAGTGGTCGTGGCCCGCCGCGAGGACCGCCTCAAGCAACTGCAGCAGGAGCTCAAGGCCGCGCACGGCACTGACGTGACCGTGGTGACCCTGGACCTGTCCCAGCCGGAGGCGCCCCGCGCTCTGCACGACCTGCTGCGGCAGCAGAAGATCGAGGTGGACATCCTGGTCAACAATGCCGGCTTCGGCCTGTTCGGCCGTGACGTGGACCTGCCTCCGCGCCGCAGTGCCGAGATGCTGCAACTGGACGTGGTGGCCCTGACCCAGCTCACCCAGCTGTTCGCACGGGACATGGTCAGGCGCGGCGACGGCTATATCCTGCAGGTCGCCTCCACCGGCGCCTTCCAGCCCTCGCCCAGCTATGCCGCCTACGGCGCCGCCAAGGCCTATGTGCTCAACTACGGCCACGCCCTCAACTTCGAGCTGCGCGGCAGCGGCGTATCCTGCAGCGTCATCTGCCCGGGCGTTACCGCCACCGAGTTCCTGGATGTTTCGGGCCAGCAGCGCAACTGGTTCCACAACGCCACGATGATGAGCAGCACAGCCGTCGCGCAGGCCGGCATCCGCGCCATGCTGGCCCGGCGCTATCTGGTGGTGCCGGGCTGGTTCAATGCCCTGTCGGCCTTCTTTACGCGCCTGACGCCTCGCCCCGTGCTGGCCTGGCTGGCCGCGCGCCTGATGAGGAACCCCTGATGCTGCGCCTGCCTGCACTGCCGCGCGTCTCGCCGGTGGAGCTGCCGGGCAAGCTGCGGGCGCGGCTGAAGGACGGCATTGCACCGTCCACCCAATCCCTGCTGGCCGACGAGGCCGAGGGGCGCGACAACCTGATCGCACCCAAGCTGGTCGAAGGCCTGGCCGGACAGCCGCTGGTGGAGATCGACTGGTCGGGGTGGTACGGACCGCCGAACCGCTTCCCGATGCTCCATACCGATGTCAGCATGGTCTCCGCCGCCTTTGCCGTGCCGCTGGCCAGCCTGCGCCCGCTGCTGCCGCAGACCACGCGCCTGACGCCAGCACGGCTGACCCCCTGGCATGGCGTGCTGCTGATCTCGGCCTACCACGTCCACCGAGGCGGCCTGGGCCGCTACCAGGAGCTGAACATCGCCACGCCGATGCTGCTCGACACTCCGCGGCGCCTGCCGGGCTGGTCGCTGCTGCGTGAGGCGTTCCACGGTGGGCGGGATCCGGCAGTGGGGCTGTTTACGCTGGGCTCCACCGTGGATCGCGCCCGCGCGCGTGACGTGGGCGTGCAGCTGTATGGCCTGCCGCGCCTGCTGGCGCACGCTGAGTTCGCACTGGGTAGCCAGACCGGGCTGGCCAGCATGGAAATCGACGGCCAGCGCACCGCGGCGCTGGAGGTTTCCGCACCTCGCAGCTACCTGCAGTGGCAGATGGACCTGAGCCACAACAGCTTCTCGATCCTGCAGGGACAGGTGCTGCGCAGCCACAGCACGGTCATCGCCGAGGGTTACCGCGGCGCGCGCGGCAACGCCAAGGTGGAGTTCGGCGAACACCCGCAGTACCTGCCGTTCCGTGGCCTGCCCTTGCTGGCGCGGCCGATGGAAACCCGCATCTGCGCACGACTCAACGCGATCCTGGGTACACCGGAGCTTCTGGGGCCGGCCTGAGCCGGTGGCTCAGTCCAGCAGGCGCTGCAGGTCCGCCGGCACCGGCCGCTCCGGCCAGTCCTTGCGCCAGGCTTCCAGGGCACGCCGCGCCTCATCTTCTCGTCCTTCCACCAGCATCCGACGAATGCGCTCGAGCTCCGCGAGCGCCGCTTCAGGCACGGCAGATTCCCGCTTGAGCTTCGCTGCTCCCAGGGAGTCGGACGACAGCACACGTCGGCGGAGTTCCGCTGCCGGTGCCGCCTTCAGTTCGGCGGGGGCGGCCTCCCGGCTTTCTTCCATCACCGGCGCGGGGGGCGGCGGTGGTACGGCCGGAGCCGCTGCGGGCGCAGGTGCCGACAGGGCTTCGGCCTCCGCTCCAGCGGATGCTGCACTCGCCGCAGGCTCCTGCACGGCATCAGCGTAGCTCCCGGGGCTGGGCGCTGCATCTGCGGCAGCCGGCGCGGACGAAGGCTTGGCCGGCCGGTCTTCCATCCGGCGCTGCGCCTGCATGGATTTTCGTTCGGCTTCGAAAGCCTGTCTTTGTTGCGCTTCGGCCTGAACCTCGGCCGCGGCGACCGGCGCGGCCGCTTCGGGCAGTATCACGGCCTCGGTCGGCACCACGTCCGGCGCCACCATCATCGCGTCCTTGTGTGCCACTGGATCCTGCACGATGGTCAGCAGCGTGCTGAAGCTCAGCACCAGCACAGCAGCCAGCGCGAACGGCCAGCGCCGGTCACGGAAGCGGTCGCGCGACGCGGGGCGAGCGGCAGCCGTCTTGATCTCCTCGCGGGCCATGCCCAGCACCGCATCGTCCAGCTCCGGCGGTGCCGACTCACCGCGCATGGCCTCGCGCCAGGCACGGCTGGCGGGGCTGCGGCCCTCGAGGAAGTCCTCGAGCAGCTTGTCGTCGGGTGCCTTGCGCTCAGGGCCAGACATCGCTCAGCTCCTGTCTCAGTTTGGCCAGCGCATAGCGCAGACGACTCTTCACCGTCTCGCGTCCCACGCCGGTTGCCTGGCCGATCTCCTCCAGGCTCAATCCGCCTTCCTCCTTCAACAGGAAGGCCTCGCGCTGCTCCTGCGGCAACTGAGCCAGCGTATCGAGCAGGCGTTGCCGCAGCTGGGCGTTGCGGGCGATGGCATCCGGCGATTCGTGTTCCGGTCCCACCACGTCATCCGCCTCTTCCAGCGGTGCGGTGGCCAGCTTGCGCAGGCGGTAGTAATCCACCAGCCGGTTATGCGCCAGGGTGTACAGCCAGGTGGTGAAGCGGGCCCGCGGCTCCCAGCTGCCACGGCCGCGGACCACGCCGGACCAGACGTCCTGGAACATCTCGTTGCAGGCCTCGCGGTCGTCGGCACCGCGCAGCAGGTAGCGCCAGAGCGGATCCTTGTGGCGGCGATAGAGCGTCTCGAACGCGGCCATGTTTCCGTTCCGGTACTGCAGCATCAGCTCTTCGTCGCCGGGCGGGGCCGCCGTGTCGGCGAACCCCGCCCCGCTCTCTGCCGCTTCCAGTCGCTACTCTCCTATCTGCGCCCGCGCCTGGCCGGTGGACAGACCCTGCGCGAGCTTGACCATCTGCAGGAACTCGCCTGCATAGCCATGGCTGTCGCGGCCCCGCGCATCGCGCGCCAGCCGCTCGACCTGAGTGTAGCCGAAGCTGCCGGTGTACTGGCCGCCGCGCAGCAACTGGCCGAAGGCCGCCACCGAGGCCGACAGCCGGTAGGCGTCGCTGGTACCGTCCAGGCTGTCACGAACATCACGGCGCAACAGCGGGCGCTCGATCAGCAGGCTGGCCGCGTCCATGCCATCCTGCGGGCGCTTGTAGCGCAGCCGCAGGAAGCCCAGCTCTTCGCCGGCGGCCTTCACCTTGGCCCTGGCGCCGTAGCGCAGCGGTTCGACACGCTCACCGCCCTCACCCGCCAGCGCGATCTCGTACAGCGCGGTCACACGGTGGCCCGCGCCGATCTCGCCGGCATCGACCTTGTCGTTGGCAAAGTCCTCACGCTTGAGCTGACGGTTTTCGTAACCGATCAGGCGGTACTCGCTGACCACTGCCGGATTGAACTCGAGCTGGATCTTCACGTCGCGGGCGATGGTGGTCAGCGTCGCGTCGCGCTGCTCCACCAGCGCCTTCTGGGCCTCCGCCAACGTGTCGATGTAGGCATGGTTGCCATTGCCGGCGTCGGCCAACTGCTCCATCAACCGGTCGTTGTAGTTGCCGCCGCCGAAGCCCAGCGTGGTCAGTGCCACGCCGCCCTTGCGCTTCTCCTTGACCAGGTCGATCAGTTGCTCGAAGCCGGTGGTGCCGACGTTGAAATCACCGTCGGTGGCCAGCAGCACGCGATTGTTGCCGCCGGGGATGAAGGCGCGCTGCGCCATGGCATAGGCCAGGCGGATGCCTTCGCCACCGTTGGTGGAACCTCCGGCGCTGAGCCGCTCCAGCGCGCTCTCGATGGTGGCGCTGTCGTTGCCCGGCGTGGGTTCGAGCACCACGCCCGAGGCACCGGCATAGACCACCAGGCTGATGCGATCCTGCGCGTTGAGCTGCCGGGTCAGCAGCTTGAGCGAGGACTTCACCAGCGGCAGCTTGTTGGGGTCTTCCATCGAGCCGGAGACATCCACCAGGAACACCAGGTTGGACGCAGGACGCGGGCCGGTCGGCTGCCAGCCGCGGATCGCCACGCGCAGCAGCCGGGTCTTCTCGTTCCACGGCGTCGGAGCGATCTCGGTGTGCAGGCTGAACGGCTGGCGGCGATCCTTCGGCAGCGGATCGTCATAGTCGAAG
Source organism: Solimonas sp. (assembly GCA_030149365.1). Lineage (GTDB taxonomy): Bacteria > Pseudomonadota > Gammaproteobacteria > Nevskiales > Nevskiaceae > Solimonas_A. The sequence goes on along the minus strand of JASBRP010000002.1, from coordinate 42,316 downwards.
TAGTTGACCAGTTCTTCCACGCGCACGGCGTCCTGCGGCGGCAGGCTGCCGCCGTTGAGGAAGCGCCTGACGTTGCTGTAGCTGCCGGTGTCCACGTCGATGCTGAAGGTGGAGACCGGCTGCTCGGCCACGAGCTTCACCGGGTTGCTCTCGACCTTGGCGTAGGTCTCGCGATCCTCCACGGGCGGCATCGGCATGGCCATCAGCGGCGCCGCCGGCGCGATGGCCATGGCCTGGCGCGTCATCTTCATCCTGGCGGCGCCCGCTCCGGCCGCTTGCACCTGGGCCTTGGCGGCGGCCATGTCCTGGGCCTGCTCACGAGCCTCCATCTCCGCGGGTGGCGGCGACGCCTCGCCGGTGGCGATGCTGTCGTGATAGCCCGAGGTATTCGTGCAGGCGGCCAGCAGCACAATGCTGGCAGTGGATAGGGTCAACAGCAGGGGTTGGCAACGCATCGTCAGGCTCCGTTTTCGGGGTGTTGAACCTGTAAACGGAGCCGCGCCGGAAATGGGGTTAAGGAAAATGCCGGAGCGACGAAAAGACCGCTGCGCAGCCGGTGGCCATGATCACCGGAGGCGCAGCGGCGACTCCCCACCAGACCTCAGATCATCGGATCGACCCGGATACCTTTCTTCAGCACCAGCGCCGCATGCGTGGCCTTGGACACCTCGCCCGGCCGGCGCGCCGCGGGGCCGGCGGCTTCCACCAGTACGTAGGGACGGCCCTGGTGGACGATGTAGGCCTGGTCGCTGCGCGGCGTGCCGGCCATGCCCAGCAGGTAGTGCTGCGGCACGTGCACGCCCACCAGGGGCTTGTTGGACAGGTTCTGCAGGATGGCCGCCAGTAGCGCCGACTTGGTGTCGCAGTCGCCGTAGCCACGCTCCAGGGCGCGCATCGGCGGATAGAACCCCAGGATCTTGCGGCCACCATCCCAGGTGGCCGGCTGGCGATACACCATGCCGCTCTGCACCAGGGCAATGGCGGCCTCCATCATCCACTCGGTGTCACGGCCCTGCTGCGCGGCCAGGCGGCGCAGCGCCACCGCTACCGGCTTCACGCGGCTGCGGTTGCGCTCCACCACCCGCGGTACGTCCACGCGCAGCCGCGGCGCCTGGTCGGCGCGCTCCTGGCTCAGCGTCAGCGCGTGGTCGCGGTAGTAGCGCGAGGTGTGGCGATTGAACTCCTGCTGGTCGCAACCGGCGCGAGCGCGGCAGGCGGCCATCAGGGCGTCCAGTTCCTCCACCGAGACGCCGAACTCCTGCGCCGACTCGTGGCTGCTGCGTGCCGGGAAGCGGAAGGCCACGCTGAGCGGATCGCCGGAGAAGCTGCGGAAGCTCGCCTGCACCTCATAGTTGCCGTCGTTGCCCAGGCGGCGGCTGTAGGTAGCGCCGCCCGCCCCTTCACCCACCGCGATGTTGGCGTCCTGCTCGTATACATAGCCGTCGGAAGCCCGGGCCGCACCCATCAGGGTAGCGCCGGCGGCGAACAGGCCCAGGACCAGCAGGCTGCGGAGCGAACGGTGGTGGAGGTTCGGCGAAATCCTGCAGAGGGTGTTCATGGTGTCGGCGCAGCCCTTGGGGGTACGCCAGGTCACAAACAATCCACATGCGACAGGATGAAATATCGTCAGGGTTCGCCTGTCGGTGTTTCAACGGGCTCCGAGGCCAATCGCGCCGCTGGTGAGCAGCACCGAAATGTAAGCTTGGGCTGATATTTTGTAATCCAATGCTTACAAAGAACGGATCGAGCACAAGTTTTCCGGAAACAGCCCTGCGACCCGCCGGTATCTGCCCTCAAATCCCGTTATCGCGATGGTGACGCGGGCCCAGCCAACGCCCCGACAAACCGGTTCCGCTGGCGGCAGTGAATCGCCGACAAGCGGTTCAAGCGGTCGCGAGAGGAGCTGCGGGAACGAATCCTGCTTTTGCCGGGATTCCGTCGCGGCGGTGACGGAATCCCGGCGCAGGCGAAGCAGGATTCCCGGCGCCCGCTCCGCAACCGGCTAGGTGTGTTGGTTACTCCGGATGCGGCCGGCTGTTGCGGCCGTGGACGCGGCCTACAGCGGCGACAGGCGCCAACGCGAAAGCTGCCGCAGGGAGCGCTCGAGATTGCCTCGCGCCAGGCGCTCGCGCCGGTCGTGGAACCACTGGGTGTGGTAGATGCGCGGCCGCGCCAGGAAGCCCTGCAGGATCTGGCGACGCACGGCCTTGAAGGTGGGCGACGGCACGTGCTTGTACTCCTCGCGCACCTGCCGCTCGTATTCGTCGAAGCGCGACGGGCGCGCGCCGAGGATCGCGAGGTCGATGTCCGACAACAGTTGCTGGTCGGGGGTGACCGGTTGGCCTTCATGCCGCGTCACCATCACCAGCTCGTAGATGCGCGCCACCAGGGCGTCATCCGCGCCCGCCTTGCGCAGGGCACGCTGGGCCCATTCGGCGCTGCGGATCTCGTTGTCGTGACGCTTCACTTCGTAGATCGCGTCATGGAACCACAGGGCCAGTTCCACCTCGGCCGGGTGCTCGGCCAGCGCGCGCGTCTCGGCGAACAGCTCCAGGCATTCCATCAGGTGATGCAGCGTGTGGTAATGCCGCGCTGAGCTCGAATAGCGCAGGCGCAGGTCGGCGTGCAGCTCCGGGTCGGCCTTCAGGCCCAGCTCCTCCCAGACCTCGGACCAGCGTGCGAGGTTGCTCACGACGAAAGCCTCCGGGCCAATGCCGGCAGCACGTCGATGGCGCGTGCACGTAGCCGCAGGTCCACCACGCCGGACACCTCGCTGCTGCCGGGGTTGATCTCGATGCTCGGCGCGCCCAGGCGCCGCGCCATCAACACCGGCGCGGCGATGTACGGGAACACGCTGGTGGTACCGATGCTGAGCACCGCGTCCACGCCCTGCTCCAGCACGCCCTGCAGCCGCTCCAGCGCCGGCTCCGGCAGCATCTCGCCGAACAGCACCACGCGCGGGCGCTCCACGCCGCCGCAGGCGCAGCGCGGCGGCAGCGTGCCGATGCCCGACAGGTCGGAGACCTCACGCGCGGTGCCGCACCAGACGCAGTACAGCTCGCGCAGGTTGCCGTGGATCTCGATGACGTCCGCCGAGCCGGCATCGACATGGAAGCCGTCGATGTTCTGGGTCAGCACAGTCATTTGCGGAAAATTTTGCTGCATTGCAACAAGCGCCTCGTGGGCCGCGTTGTGTCGGGCCCCGCGGCAGCTGCGCTCGATCTGGTGGATGTACTTCCAGCAGATCTCGGGGCGCCGCCGGAACATGTCGCCGGACAGGGCTTCCTCGATCGGCAGGCCATCCTCGGTGCCGGCGTCGTCGTAGAGCCCGCCCACGCCGCGGTAGGTCGGCAGGCCCGAGTCCGCCGAGATGCCCGCCCCGGTAATGGCCAGCACGCGCCGGGCGCCGCGCAGCAAGGCGGCGGCTCGGTCCAGGTCCTGCTCGGTGATGGGAATTGCGGCGGCCACAGGCAAAGAATAGCGGAATCGTTCAGAATTTCTTGAGACTTACCATAAACATAACCCTTTACTCCCGACAGGTCCCATGCCCCGCAAGCCCGCCCACGAACAGTTCGACACGCTCAAGGTCATCGGCGACTGCGCCTTCGAACTGTTCGGCCGATATGGCTACGAGGGGGTGTCGATCGGCGACATCGCGGCCTCCGCCAAGCTCAGCAAGGGAGCCCTGTACTGGCACTTCCAGGGCAAGGAAGCCCTGTACCTGGACTGCCTCAAGCGCCTGCACACGATCTTCGACAGCTACATCTTCGACCTGATGCGCGCCGAGCCCGATCCGGTCAAGGCGGTGGTGGCCCTGTTCGGTGGCCTGTCGCGGCTGCTGCAGGACCCGCGCATCGAGAAAGGCATCGGCGGCTACTGGCTGATCCCCGACACGCCGGAGACCGTGCACATCCTCACGGCCCAGCGCAGCTTCGAGGCCGCCGCGATCGAGGTGCTGCACGACGCCCTCAAGCGCGGCCAGCAGCAGGGCAGCATGGACCTGGGCGAGGACCTAGACGACATGGCGCGCGCCATCATCTCGCTGGTGGAAGCCTGCGTGCTGCCGCTGCGCCACCTGACGCGTGACGAGGTCAACCGCCAGCTTCGCGTGCTGGCCCGCACCCTGTTCCGCGCCTATGCCAAGTCGCCGGACGCGGTGAAACTGGTCGACCAGCTGGCCTGAGCGGCGGTCTTTATGCGGCCTTGATGCCAGGGCCGCCGTTCTTCACCCCCAATTTATACCGCTGTCCCTACCTTGTGCCACGGGGCGATCCGCCCCGTCACAGGTACCCGCACATGGACAGCGCGCTCTGCGTCGGCATCGACATCCAGCCGCATGAGGTGAAGGTCGACGTCCGCCGCGACGGCCGGCAACTCGCCCGCCTCGCCTTCCGCAACGATCACGCCGGCCTCGCCGCACTCTCCGAATTCCTCTCCGCCTGGCAGGGCCCGGCACGCCTGGCCATCGCCGCCATCGGTGCCGGCGCCATCGCCGCCGGCCTGGTCCTGGGCGCCGCCCCCGGCCGCCAGGTCTACCTGGTGGCGCAGGCCTGCGAGCCCGCCGCCCTTGCGCGGCAGGCCGAGCGCTTCATCTAGGCGCTGGCGAGCACCGGCGATCTTTATCTTTCCTTTATGTCCGGACCGCCGGTCCTTCCTCGAATTCCTACGGCCGCGGCGCGCTTAATGGCCGCGCCGCAATCATCGCGGTCCAGGAGCTTCTCGATGGGCGACTTCATCTTTCTCGGACTCGGCGTGCTGGGTTTCGCACTGCTGGTCCTCTATACCAAGGGCGCGGGGAAACTCTGACCATGGCCTTCGACTACCTGCTGGGTGGCGGCGTGGCCCTGGGCACGCTGTTCTACCTCCTCTACGCGCTGATCCGCGCGGAACGTTTCTGAATCCGGGAGTCTTTCGATGACCGCCAACGGCTGGCTGCAGATCCTCGTCTTCTGCGGCCTCATCATCCTGCTGATCCGCCCGCTGGGCGGCTACATCCTTCGCGTGGTCGAAGGCCAGCGTCATGGCTTGTCCATCATGCTGGGCCCGCTGGAGCGCCTGTTCTACAAGGCCGCGGGCGTCGACCCGCAGCGCGAGCAATCCTGGGCCGGCTACGCCATGGCGATGCTGGCCTTCAACTTCGCCGGCTTCATCCTGCTGTACCTGATCCTGCGTACGCAGCAATGGCTGCCGCTGAACCCGCAAGGCCTGCCGGCGCTGAGCCCGCACCTGGCCTTCAACACCGCCATCAGCTTCGTCACCAACACCAACTGGCAGTCTTATGGCGGCGAAGCCACCATGAGCTACCTCAGCCAGATGCTGGGGCTGACGGTGCAGAACTTCGTATCGGCCGCCACCGGTATCGCCCTGGCAATTGCACTGGCGCGCGGCTTCGCCCGGCGCCAGGCCCAGGCCCTCGGCAACTTCTGGGCGGACCTGACGCGCGTCACGCTCTACATCCTGTTGCCGCTGTGCCTGCCCTATGCGCTGTTCCTGGTCTGGCAGGGCGTGCCGCAGAACCTGCTGCCCTATAGCGAGGCCACCACGCTGGAAGGCGCAAAGCAGTTGATCGCCCAAGGCCCCATCGCCTCGCAGGAGGCGATCAAGATACTGGGCACCAACGGCGGCGGCTTTATGAACGCCAACTCCGCGCATCCCTTCGAGAACCCCACCGCACTGACCAACTTCGTGCAGATGCTCTCGATCTTCGCCATCGGCGCCGCACTGACCAACGTGTTCGGGCGCATGGTCGGCGACGAGAAGCAGGGCTGGGCCATCTTCGGCGCGATGGGCATCCTGTTCCTGATGGGTATCGCCGCGGCCTACTGGGCCGAGAGCGTCCCCAACCCGCTGCTGCAGGCCGCCGGCGTGGACGCCAACATGGAGGGCAAGGAGACCCGCTTCGGCATCGCCGCCTCGATGCTGTTCGCCGTGGTCACCACGGCCGCGTCCTGTGGTGCGGTCAACGCCATGCACGACAGCCTGATGCCGCTGGCCGGCATGATCCCGATGATCAACATGCAACTCGGCGAGGTCGTCATCGGCGGCGTCGGTGCCGGCCTCTACGGCATGCTCTTGTTCGTGATCCTGGCGGTGTTCATCGCCGGCCTGATGGTGGGCCGCACGCCGGAATATCTCGGCAAGAAGATCGAGGCGCGCGAGGTCAAGCTGACGGTGCTGGCGATCCTGGCCTCGCCGCTGTGCATCCTGGGCTTCACCGCGCTGGCCAGCGTGCTGGACGCCGGGCTGGCCGGTCTGCAGGACCAGGGTCCGCATGGCTTCAGCGAGATGCTGTACGCCTTCACGTCCGCCGCCGCCAACAACGGCAGCGCCTTTGCCGGACTCACCGCCAACTCGCCGTTCTACAACGCCACGCTGGGCATCGCGATGCTGCTGGGCCGCTTCGCCGTCATCCTGCCGATGCTGGCCATCGCCGGCTCGCTGGGCGCCAAGAACACGGTGGCGCCCTCGGCCGGCACCTTCCCCACCAACAACGGCCTGTTCGTGGCGCTGCTGGTCGGCGTGGTGCTGATCGTCGGCGGGCTGACCTTCTTCCCGGCCCTGGCGCTGGGGCCTATTGCCGAGCACTTCGCGCTGCTGCAGGGCAGCAGCTACTGAGGTTTCCTCCATGACACAGAAAAGCAAATCGCTGTTCGACCGCGCCCTGCTCGCACCGGCGGCCAGGGACGCCTTGCGCAAGCTGGCACCCGCCAAGCTGGCCCGCAACCCGGTGATCTTCATCACCGCGCTGGTGGCGGCGCTGTCCACCGCGCTGTTCCTGCGCGATGCCGTCACCGGTGCCGGGCAACTGCTGTTCTCCGGCCAGGTCATCGGCTGGCTGTGGTTCACCGTGCTGTTCGCCAACTTCGCCGAAGCCATCGCCGAGGGCCGCGGCAAGGCCCAGGCGGCCGAGTTGCGCAAGACCCGCACCCAGACCCTGGCCAACCGCCTGCACGACGGACGCATCGAGCCGGTCAACGCCACCGAGCTGCGCGTCGGCGACCGCGTGCGTGTCGCCGCCGGCGAGATCATCCCCGGCGATGGCGACGTGGTGCTGGGCGTGGCCACGGTGGACGAGTCCGCCATCACCGGCGAATCCGCCCCGGTGATCCGCGAGGCCGGCGGCGACCGCTCCGCCGTCACCGGCGGCACGCGCGTGCTATCCGACACCATCGAGGTGCGCATCACCGCCGCCAGCGGGTCCAGCTTCCTTGATCGCATGATCTCGCTGGTGGAGGGCGCTGCGCGCCAGAAGACGCCCAACGAAATCGCGCTGAACGTGCTGCTGGCCGGCATGAGCCTGATCTTCGTGCTGGCCGTCTCCACCATCCCGGGCTTCGCCACCTACGCCGGCGGTCAGGTCTCGGTGATCGTGCTGGCGGCACTGTTCGTCACGCTGATCCCCACCACCATCGGCGCGCTGCTGTCGGCCATCGGCATCGCCGGCATGAACCGCCTGGTGCGCTTCAACGTGCTGGCCATGTCGGGCCGTGCGGTGGAAGCCGCCGGCGACGTCGACACCCTGCTGCTCGACAAGACCGGCACCATCACGCTGGGCAACCGCCAGGCCACCGCGTTCCTGCCGCTGCCGGGTGTCTATGAACACGAGATGGTGGATGCGGCCCAGCTCTCCAGCCTGTCGGACGAAACGCCGGAGGGCCGCAGCATCGTGATCCTGGCCAAGCAGAAGCATGGCCTGCGCGGCCGCGAGATGGCGACCCTGAACGCGAAGTTCATCCCCTTCACCGCGCAGACGCGCATGTCGGGCGTGGATGTCGACGGCCAGCAGATACGCAAAGGCGCCATCGACGCCGTGAAGGACTACGTCAAGGCCCACCCGGCCGGCCATGCGATCCCTCCCGAACTGGACGAGATCGCGGCACGCATCGCCAAGACCGGCGGCACTCCGCTGGCCGTGGCGCGCGACGGACGCGTGCTGGGCGTGGTGCAGCTCAAGGACATCGTCAAGGGCGGCATCCGCGAGCGCTTCGCCGAGCTGCGCGCCATGGGCATCCGCACCGTGATGATCACCGGCGACAACCCCATGACCGCCGCGGCCATCGCCGCGGAGGCCGGCGTGGACGACTTCCTGGCCCAGGCGACGCCGGAGAAGAAGCTGGAGCTGATCCGTGCCGAGCAGGCCAAGGGCAAGCTGGTGGCGATGTGCGGCGACGGCACCAACGACGCGCCGGCGCTGGCCCAGGCCGACGTCGGCGTGGCCAGGCAGACCGGCACCGCCGCGGCGCGCGAGGCCGGCAACATGGTGGACCTGGACTCGGACCCCACCAAGCTGATCGAGATCGTCGGCATCGGCAAGCAGATGCTGATGACCCGCGGTGCCCTGACCACCTTCAGCATCGCCAACGACGTCGCCAAGTACTTCGCCATCATCCCGGCGCTGTTCATCGCCTTCTACCCGCAGCTGGGCGCGCTGAACGTCATGGGCCTGGCCTCGCCGCAGTCCGCGATCCTGTCCGCCATCATCTTCAACGCACTGATCATCCTGGCGCTGATTCCGCTGGCCTTGCGCGGCGTGGCCTACAAGCCCGCGCCGGCGGCGCGCCTGCTGTCCCGCAACCTGGCGATCTACGGCCTCGGCGGCCTGGTCGTCCCCTTCATCGGCATCAAGCTGATCGACCTGCTGGTCGCGGCTGCCGGCCTGGCTTGAGGAGCCACCCCATGCGTATCCATGTCCTGAACGATACCCCTCCGCAGCCCGGCATCCTGCGCCCGGCCCTGGTCCTGCTCCTGTTGCTGACGCTGCTGACCGGGCTGATCTACCCGCTGGCCGTGACCGGCATCGCCGCCGCGGCCTTCCCGCAGCAGGCCGGCGGCAGCCTGCTGCAGCGAGACGGCCAGGTGGTGGGCTCCGCCCTGCTGGGCCAGGCTTTCACTGGTGAGCGGTACTTCCAGGGACGCCCCTCCGGCGCCGGCGCCAGCGGCTACGACGCGGCCTCGTCCAGCGGCAGCAACTACGGCCCCAGCTCCAAGGCGCTGCTGGCGCGCATCGGGGCCGATGCCGAACGCCTGGGCCCGGCACACCCCGGGCAGGCGATCCCGGCGGACCTGCTGACCGCCTCCGGCAGCGGCCTGGACCCGCACATCAGCCCCGCCGCCGCGGAGTACCAGGTGGCGCGCGTCGCCGCGGCCCGGGGCCTGTCGCCGGACCACCTGCGCCTGCGGATACGGGAGCATACCCAGGGCCGCGGCCTGGGCTTCCTTGGCGAAGCCGGCGTCAACGTGCTGACCTTGAACCTCGCCCTCGACGCGGAACAGCCGACCGCTCCATGAAGGCCTGCCCGGCGCCCGGTGGAGTGCATAGAATGAGCCGATGAACCATCCGGCCCACGCCGAACCTGCCCGCCCCTCGCCCGACGCCCTGCTGGAACGGGCGCAACGCGAGCAGCGCGGCAAGCTGAAGGTGTTCCTCGGCGCCGCGCCGGGCGTGGGCAAGACCTACGAGATGCTGTCGTCGGCACGCCGCAAGCGGCGCGACGGCACCGACGTGGTGATCGGCATCGTGGAGACCCATGGCCGACGCGAGACGCTGGCACTGGTCGAAGGCCTGCCGCTGGTCCCGCGGCAGCGGGTGCCCTACGAAGGGCGTGAGCTCGAGGAGATGGACCTCGACGCCATCCTGTCGCGCCGCCCGCAGCTGGTGCTGGTGGACGAGCTGGCGCATACCAATGCTCCCGGCAGCCGTCATCCCAAGCGCTACCTGGACGTGCAGGAACTGCTGGCCGCCGGCATCGACGTCTGGTCCACGCTCAACATCCAGCACCTGGAAAGCCTCAACGACGTCGTTGCCAGCATCACCCGCGTGCGCGTGCGGGAGACGGTACCGGATGCGATCCTGGACGCGGCCGACGAGATCGAGGTGGTCGACACCACGCCGGCCGAGCTGATCGAGCGCCTGCGCGAGGGCAAGGTCTACCAGGGCGACGCCGGCGAGCGCGCCCTGCAGGGCTACTTCAACACCGGCAACCTCACGGCGCTGCGCGAACTGGCGCTGCGTCGCACCGCCGAGCAGGTCGATGGCCAGTTGCGCCATCACCGCCGCGCGCAAGGCATCGAGGAGGTCTGGCCGGCCGGCGATCGCGTGCTGGTCTGCGTCAACGAGTCGCCGGGCTCGCAGGCCCTGGTGCGTCACGCCAAGCGCCTCGCCGATCGCCTGGATGCGCCCTGGACCGCGCTGTACCTGGAGACCGCCCGCAGCCTGCAGCTGGACGAGGCACAGCGCGACCAGGTGGCGGAGAACCTGCGCCTGGCCGAGCGGCTGGACGGCAATGCCCTGTCGATCGCCGGCAGCAGCGACATCGCCGGCGACCTGCTCGCCTACGCCCGCGAGCACAACATCACCCACATCGTCAGCGGCAAGTCTCGGCGCAGCCGCTGGTTCGAGCTGCTGCACGGCTCGGTGGTGGACCAGCTGGTGCGGCGCGCGCGCAACATCTCGATCCACGTGGTGGCCGATCCGCAGGCGGACAGCCGTCGTTCTCCACGCCATCGCGCCGGCACCGAGGGCTGGAACCTGCCGGCGCTGCTGCCGGTGACCCTGCTGGTGGCGGCGGCCACCGGCCTGGGCTGGTCGCTGCATGCCGTGACGCAGGTCCACAACGTCGCCCTGATCTTCCTGGCCGCGGTGATGCTCAGCGCCACCCGCTACGGCATGGTGCCCAGCCTCTACGCGGCACTGGCCAGCTCCGCCGCCTACAACTTCTTCTTCCTCGGCCCGCGCTACACCTTCACGGTGGGCGATCCCGCCAACGTGCTGTCGCTGGTGTTCTTCATCGCGGTATCGGTGGTGGTCAGCCAGCTGATGGCACGCCTGCGCCAGCAGGCCCTGGCCACCCGCGAGCAGGCCTACGACAACGCCGAGTTGCTCAACTTCACGCGCCGGCTCGCCGGCCTGCGCAAGCTCGACGATCTCGCCAGCGTCACTACCGCGCAAGCCGCCCGCATCCTCGACCTGCAGGCCGTGATGCTGCTGCCCGGCGACGACGGCAAGCGGCTGCAGGCCGAGGGCGGCATGGACGAGAAGGACCTGGCGGCCGCGCAATGGTGCTTCGACAAGGGCGAGGCGACCGGCAACGGGGCCGACACCCTGCCCGGTACCAGCCGGCTGTTCGTGCCGCTGCGCACCCCGGCCGGCACCGTTGGCGTGCTCGGCGTGCAGCGCAGTGATTCGGCAGCGCGCCTGACGCCGCCCGAGCGGCGCATGGTCGATACCATCGCGGACCTCACCGCCATCACCGTGGAGCGTATCCGCCTGGCCCGGCAGATCGACCAGGCCCGCATGCTGGCCGAGACCGAGCAGCTGCGCTCGGCCCTGCTGACCTCGATCTCGCACGACCTGCGCACCCCGCTGGCCAGCATCATGGGCTCGATCTCCTCCTTGCGCTCCTACGGCGCGATGTACGACGAGGCGCAGCGCGAGGAGCTGCTGACCACCGCGCAGGACGAGACCGAGCGCATGCACCGCTTCGTCGGCAATCTGCTGGACATGACCCGGCTCGACGCCGGCGCCCTGCAGCCACGGCGCGAGAGCTGCGACCTGCAGGAGATCGTGGGCTCGGCCCTGCAGCGCACCGCGCGCCTGCTGGAGCGCCATACGGTCACCACCGCCTACGCGCCGGACCTGCCGATGCTGACCCTGGACTTCGTGCTGACGGAGCAGGTGCTGGTGAACCTGCTGGAGAATGCCGGCAAGTACGCGCCCGAGGGCTCGCGCATCGAGGTCTCGGTGCAGCGGCACCGCTACGCCGTATCGATCGAGGTCCGCGACGAAGGGCCCGGCATTCCCGAGGCCGACCTGCAACGCATCTTCGACCCTTTCTTCCGCATCCGCGGCGGCGATCGCCAGCGCGCGGGCATCGGCCTGGGCCTGGCGGTCTGCCGCGGCTTCGTGGATGCCATGGGCGGGCGTATCCGCGCACGCAACCGGCGTGAGCGCAGCGGCAGCGTGTTCGAGATCGAGCTGCCCTCTTCGCTGTTCGTGACCCTGGCGGAGACCCCGTGATGGATGCCGGCAAGATCCTGGTGGTGGACGACGAAGTGCCGATCCGCCGGCTGCTGCGCACCACGCTGGGTGCACACCGTTTCGAGGTGCTGGAGGCCGGCAATGCCGCGCATGCCCTGCAGGCGGTGCGCGAGCAGCGCCCCGACCTGGTGCTGCTGGACCTGGGCCTGCCGGACCGTGACGGCCTGGACCTGCTGCGCGACATCCGCGGCCTGTCGCCGGTGCCGGTGATCGTGCTCAGCAGCCGCGACGGCGAAGCCGGCAAGGTGCAGGCGCTCGACGAGGGCGCCGACGACTACGTCACCAAGCCCTTCGGCGCCGAGGAGCTGATGGCGCGCATCCGCGCCGCGCTGCGCCATCGCCTGCAGCAGCAGGGCGCCCGGCCGGTCTACCGCAACGGCCGCCTGGCGGTAGACCTGGTGCGGCGCCAGGTGCTGCTGGACGAAGCGGCGTTGCACCTCTCGCCCAAGGAATACGAGATACTGCAGCAGCTGGTCCTGCACGCCGGCAAGGTGCTGACCCATCGCCACCTGCTGCGAGCCGTCTGGGGCAGCGAGCTGGAGGCCGACGTACAGTACCTGCGGGTTTACATCCGCCAGCTGCGCGCCAAGCTGGAGCCCGATCCGGAGCGACCCAGCCTGATCGTGACCGAGCCCGGGGTTGGCTACCGTCTTCGGGAATCGCAATAAGGGCAGGTCACAAAGCTTGCTAAGCTTGGGAAATCCGCCGAGCCGCAGCCAAGACCCACCCCCGATGATCCTCCGTCGCCTCCCGACGCTGCTGCTGCTGTCCTGCCTGGGCCTTTGCGCCTGCAACAAGAGCGAGGGCGGCCAGCCCGACCCGGCCAAGGCGGCCAAGCCGCCGGTGGCGGTGGAGATGGCCACCATCGGCACCGCCAGCCTGTCGCGCGAGATCGTGGCCGTAGGCAGCGTCCGCTCGGACGAATCGGTGACGCTGAGCCCGGAAATCGCCGGCCGGATCGCCCGCATCGGCTTCGAGGAGGGCCGCCCGGTCAGCCGGGGCCAGCTGCTGTTCGAGCTGGATGACGCCGTGCACCGCGCCCAGCTTGCGCAGGCCGTCGCGGATCACCGCCTGACGCAACGCAACCAGCAGCGCGGCCTGGAGTTGTTCGAGCGCAAGCTGATCAGCCAGCAGGAACGCGACACCCTGTCCTCGGCCCAGGACTCGGCCGCCGCCAGCCTCGCGCTGGCCCAGGCCCAGCTCGCCAAGACCCGCATCACCGCCCCCTTTGCCGGCGTCGCCGGCCTGCGCCAGGTCAGCCCCGGCGACTATGTGAATCCCGGGCAGGCACTGGTCAACCTGGAGGCCATGTCCAGCGTCAAGATCGACTTCCGCGTGCCGGAGCTGGCGCTGCCGCAGCTCTCGGCCGGCCAGCCGCTGGACATCGAGCTCGACGCCTGGCCGGGCGAGCGCTTCCGCGGCGAGGTCTACGCCATCGAACCTCGCGTGGCCGACACCACGCGCTCGGTCGGCCTGCGCGCGCGACTGGCGAATGCTGACGGGCGCCTGCGTCCCGGCCTGTTCGCGCGCATACGGCTGCAGACCGGCGTCCGCGACGAGGTGGTCGTGGTTCCCGAGCAGGCCGTGTTCCCGCGCGGCGAGCAGCAGTTCGTCTACGTCGTCAACGAGGGCGTCGCCCAGGAGCGCGAGATCAAGCTCGGCCAGCGCGACCCGGGCCGCGCCGAAGTCAGCAGCGGGCTCAAGGCCGGCGAGACGGTCATCACCTCCGGGCTGCAGAAGGTCTCCAAGGGGGCCAAGGTGATCGCGGCCCCTGCAAATCGCACAGCGACACCGCCCTGAGCGGACCGCCGCGCTTGAGCCTGCCCGCGGCTCTGACCACAATGAGCTCCTGAATCCGGGACCCACCCGGACCCGGCCGCCACGTTTCCACAAGACCGGCGGCAGCAGCGTTGCGGAGGAGCCCGGTGGCAATCACTGCCGATTCGATACTGCGGTTCTTCATCGCTCTGGTGTACGGGCGGCGGCGCCTGACCTTCGTCGCGCTGATCGCCATCACGGTGGGCATGGCCATCTCGGCAATGCACCTCAAGCCCGACGCCGGCTTCGAGAAGCAGATTCCGCTGGAACACCCCTACATGAAGGTGTTCAAGCAATACGAGCAGGCCTTCGGTGGCGCCAACCTGATTTCCATCGCGCTGATCCGCAAGGACCCGGCCGACGGACAGGGCATCTACGAGGCGCGCTTTCTGGAACACCTGCGCCGCATCACCGACGACGTGTTCTTCCTGCCCGGGGTCGACCGCTCGCGCGTGTCCTCGCTGTTCACCCCGGGCGTGCGCTACATCGAGGTGGTGGAAGGCGGCTTCGGCTCGGGCGACGTGGTACCGCGCAACTACCAGCCGACGCCGGAAACCCTGCAGCTGATCCGCGGCAACGTCGCCAAGGCCGGCGTCATCGGCCGCCTGGTCTCGGCCGACCAGAACGGCGCCATGATCGTGGGCGAACTGCTGGAGCACGATCCGGCCACCGGCGAGAAGCTGGACTACCGCTGGGTGGCGCGCGAGCTGGAGCGCATCCGCGGCCGCTACGCCAGCCCGCAGCGCTGGGAGTGGGTGGCGCAGCGCGACATCGAGGGCTACAAGGCCGGCGAGGTCGTGTCCACGCGATACTCGGCGCCTGCCTGGGCCCCAGGCTTCTTCCAGATCAACGCCGACCGCGAACGGGCCGACGAATCCCTGCGCGCCGTCAAGCGCAGCGAGCTCACGCTACGCCAGTCCGCCAACCCGGACTACGATCCCAGCTTCACGGTCCACATCATCGGCTTCGCCAAGGTGGTAGGCGACGTCACCGACGCCAGCCTGGAGGTGGTGGGCTTCTTCTTCGTGGCGCTGGTTCTGACCATGCTGCTGCTGTGGGCCTTCTGCGGCTCCTGGCGGCTGTCGCTGCTGCCGTTGTCCGCCGCCATCACCGCGGTCATCTGGGAACTGGGCCTGCTGCACCTGGCCGGATTCGGCCTGGACCCCTTCGCGATCCTGGTGCCTTTCCTGATCCTGTCGATCGGCGTGTCCCATGGCGTGCAGTACATCAACGGCTGGGGCAACGAGGTGGCGGTCAACCAGCGCGATCCGCTGGAGGCCAGCATCGAGACCTTCCGCCGCCTGTTCATCCCCGGCACGGTCGCGATCCTGACCAACGTCATCGGCTTCGCCACGCTGGCCTTCATCAACATCGAGATCGTGCGCGAGATGGCGATCAACGCCGCGCTGGGCATGGCCGCGGTGATCGTCACCAACAAGGTGATGCTGCCGATCGTGCTGACCTGGGTGTCGCTACCGGACGTGGAGCAGTTCCGACAGCGCCAGCAGCGGCGCGTTGAGCTCGGCGACCGGCTGTGGCGCAAGCTGGCCCGTTTCGCCGAGCGCAAGTTCGCGATCCCCACCATCGGCATCGCCCTGGTGTCGCTGGCCTGGGCGGTCTGGATGTACCCGCAGCTGACCATCGGCGACCAGCAGGTCGGCGTGCCGGAGCTGAAGCCCGACGGCCGCTACAACCGCGACTCCCAGGCCATCGTCTCCAACTTCGCCATCGGCGTGGACCTGCTCAAGGTGCTGGCGGTGGCCGGCGAGTACGGCTGCGTCAAGCCGGACAAGATGGAAGCGATCGACCGCTTCGCCTGGCACATGCAGAACACCGAGGGCGTGCAGTCGGTTCTGGCGCTGCCGCAGCTCGCGCGCGTCATTCGCGGCGCCTGGTTCGAGGACGCGCCCAAGTGGCGCGTGCTGCCACGCAACGAGGAGGGCTTCGGCAACGTCGCCGGCATGGTGCCGTCCTCGCTGGGGCTCAACAACCCCGATTGCAGCGTGATGCCGGTGCTGATCTTCACGCGCGACCATCGTGCCGAGACGATCCAGCGCATCGTCGACGCCACCAAGGCCTTCGACGAGGCCAACCGCGACAGCGGCGTGGAGTTCCAGCTGGCGTCCGGCAACGTCGGCGTGATGGCCGCCACCAACGAGGAAATCCGCGCCCGCGAGATCGTGGTGATCGTCTGGGTGCACCTGACCCTGCTGATCTTCGTGTGGATCTCCTTCCGCTCGCTGGCCAGCGTCATCTGCATCATCGGTCCACTGGTGCTGTGCTCGCTGCTGACCTACGGCGGCATGGCCACCATCGGCATCGGCATGAAATCCGCCACCCTGCCGGTGGCCGCTTTCGGCGTCGGCATCGGCGTGGACGACGGCATCTACCTCTGGAGCGTGCTGGCGACGATGCTGGCCAGCGGCCTGCCGCTGCGCCAGGCCTACCTGGAGGCACTGCGGCATACCGGCAAGGCGGTGATCTTCACCTCGCTGTCGCTGATCATCGCGGTGGTCACCTGGCTGTTCTCCGACCTGCAGTTCCAGCACGACATGGGCCTGCTGCTGCTGTTCATGTTCACCACCAACCTGTTCGGCGCCATCCTGCTGCTGCCGGCTCTGGCCTGGGCCGTGCTGCGTCAGGAAAGACAAGAACCTTCGGCCGGCGGCACAATCGAAGAAGAAACAGCACCCGCGCACGGCCGAGGAGGCCAGACGCCATGAAAAGAAGCCCGATCATTGCCCTCGCCGCCCTGCTGGCGGCATTCGCCCTGCCCGCCCAGGCCAAGGTCAGCGCGGCCGAGGCGGCCAAGCTGGGCAAGGAACTGACGCCGATGGGCGCGGAAGCCGCCGGCAATGCCGCCGGCACCATCCCCGCCTGGGACGGCGGCCTGCCGCAGAATCCCATGCCGCGCGGCAGCAACCCCTACGCGGCCGACAGGCCGCTGTACACCATCACGGCCAAGAACGCAGACCAGCACAAGGACCAGCTGACCGAGGGCCACCGCCAGCTGTTCAAGACCTTCCCGTCCAGCTACAAGATGCTGGTCTACCCCACCCGGCGCAGCGCCAGCTACCCGGCGTGGTTCTACGAGGCAACCAAGAAGAACGCCACCACGGTGGAGTTGAACAATAACGGCTACGGCTTCTGCTGCACCACCCAGGGCTATCCGTTCCCGATCCCCAAGAACGGCACCGAGGTGATGTGGAACCACATACTGCGCTACAACACCAAGGGCTTCCGTGGCTTCCTCAACATGGCCGCGACCAATGCCGACGGCTCCTACGTGGTGGAGCGCGATTACCTGGAACTGAGCTTCGTCTACAACAACCCCAAGACCACGGCGGACACGCTCAAGGGCATGAACGTCTATGCCCTGACCAAGGTGGTGTCGCCGCCCAACAAAGCCGGCGAGGCACACCTGCTGCACGTGCCGCTGGACCGCATCAAGGACCAGACCGGCGTCTGGGTCTACAACAACAGCGTGGGCCGCGCGCGCCGCATCGGCGAGGTGGGCTACGACAACCCGCTGTTCGACGGCCTGATGACGCACGACCAGATCGACATGTTCAATGGTCCGCTGGACCGCTACACGATCAAGCTCCTGGGCAAGAAGGAGATGATCATCCCCTACAACAGCTACAAGCTCTACGACCCGGCGGTGAAGTACAAGGACATCGTGGGCAAGGGCCATATCAACCAGGACCTGGCGCGCTACGAGCTGCACCGGGTCTGGGTGATCGAGGCGGAGGTCAAGGCCGGCTTCGCCCACCGCTACAAGAAGCGCACCTTCTACCTCGACGAGGATTCCTGGATCGTCCACGCCCAGGACATCTACGACGAGCGCAACCAGTTCTGGCGCACCGCGGAGTCGCACTCCATCGCCTTCGCCAACGTGCCGGTGGTGGTCAACGGCGTGCAAGTGCATTACGACCTGCAATCGCGCCGCTACGTCGCCACCAACCTCACCAACGAGGAAAAGAAGCTGATCGAATACGACTGGGAGGAGACCCCCGGCTACTTCTCGCCGGCAACGCTGAAGAAGTTCGCCACCACCTCCCAGAAGTAGGCCCGCGGCAGTGGCCCAGAGAGACCGGATGGCGCTTCATTAAGCCCGCGTTCAGCCCAACGAGTTAAGAGAGAATTCAGCTTCTGTTTCATAGGCTAGCGTTTGCCAGCCATGAACAAGACCCTCGCCCTATTGATCCTAGCCTGCCTGCCGATGACCGCCCTGCCCGCCGATGATCCGAGCGCCTTCGCCCAGGTGATCAGCAGCCGGCCGGTCTACGGCGAGGTGCGCGTCGCCGAGCGGCATCGCCAATGCGATGAGCCGCAGCAGTTGGGTGACCAGCAGGAAGCGGCTTGCCGCACCGTGACGGCCTGGCGCAAGGAGCAGCGGGTCGAGGGCTATGACGTGCGGTACCACTACGACGGCCGCGTCTACGACACGCGCCTGCCCTACGAGCCTGGGGAGCGCCTGCCGGTGCGCGACCGTGGCCGTAGCACCGCGATAAGGCTACAGTAAGCCCATGCGCGGCCGTGGAACCCTGTTACTGATACTCCTGGGCGCCCTGGTTGCCGGTTCGGCTTCGGCCGAGCCGCGGAACGAGCGGGCCAACATGGACTACCGAGGCGCCCGGAATGCCGGGCCTGCCAAGGGGATGACCATGCGGGACGCCGCCGATCGCGCGCAGCGCAAGCACGGTGGACGCGTGCTGGCGATCGACCAGGACGGCTTCGGCGGTTACCGCGTGAAGCTGCTCAAGGACGGTGAGGTCCGCACCGTTCACGTTTCCCCTGATTAGCCACTAGAACTCCAACAACATGCGCGCACTGGTGATCGAGGACGATCCGGCCCTGCAGGCCCAGGTCGTCAACTTCCTCTCGGAAGAAGGCTTTGCCGTGGACTCCGCTTCCGACGGCGAACAGGGCGGCTACATGGCCGAGGAATACCCCGCGGACGTCGCCATCGTCGATCTCGGCCTGCCCAAGGGCAACGGCCTGGACATCATCCGCCGCGCCCGCGCGGCCGGCCGCAAGTTCCCGATCCTGATCCTGACCGCCCGCGACGGCTGGCAGAGCAAGGTCGAGGGCCTGGAAGCCGGCGCCGACGACTACCTGGTCAAGCCATTCCACCGCGAGGAACTGCTGGCCCGCGTGCGCGCCCTGCTGCGCCGCAGCGGCGGCTGGGCACAGTCCAAGATGGAGTCCGGCCCCTATGTGCTCGACACCGCCGCCAAGTCGGTGCAGGCGGACGGCAAGCCGGTGGAACTGACCAGCTTCGAGTACCGCGTGCTGGAGTACCTGCTCACCCATGCCGGCAAGGTGATCTCCAAGTCCGAGCTGACCGAGCACCTCTACACCGAGGACGAGGAGCGCGACAGCAACGTGATCGAGGTCTTCATCCGCCGCCTGCGCACCAAGCTCGATCCGGACAGCCAGTACAACCCGATCACCACGCTGCGCGGCGCCGGCTACCGTTGGGACCTGCCACGCGCCTGAAACTCGCCCGCCTGCCGATCCCGGGCGTAATCCGCAATTCGCTGCGCGGACGCCTGCTGACGGCGTCTGCGCTGGTATTGACGGCCTTCGTGGCGCTGACCGCCTATGCGCTGGACCAGGCCTTCCGCAGCAGCCTGCTGACGGCCGAGGAGGAGAAGCTCAAGGGCCTGGTCTATGCCCTGCTCGGCTCCGCCGCGCCGCGCGAGGACGGCGAGCTCAGCATCGCCCTGGACGCCGTGCCAGACCCGCGCCTGCGCCAGCCGCTGTCGGGTCTGGACGCCGCCCTGTTCGACGAGCGCGGCCATGCCGTATGGAGTTCCGCCGCCTTCCTGGACCTGCCGGCCCCGGCACTGACCGAGGTTGGCCAGTGGCAGTTCGAGCGGCTGACCAACCCGGACGTCTTCTCCCTGAGCTTCGGCCTGCGCTGGATCGACCTGGCGCGTGACCCGCGGCGCTACAACATCGTGGTGCTGGAAACCACCAAGGGCTACCGCGAGCAGATGTCGATCTTCCGCCGCACGCTCTGGGGCTGGCTCGGCGGCACCGCCATGGCACTGACCGCGACGCTGCTGTTCCTGCAGCGCTGGAGCCTGGCGCCGCTGCTGCGCCTGGGCCGCGAGCTGCAGGAGATCGAGGCCGGCATGCAGGACGAAATCGCCGGGCACTACCCTGACGAGATCCGCCCTCTGACGCACGATCTCAACGCCATGATCGTCAACGAGCGCAACCAGCAGCTGCGCTACCGCAATGCCCTGGGCGACCTCGCCCACACCCTGAAGACACCGCTGGCAGTGCTGTCTGGCATGGCGCAGGAGCGCGGCTTTGCCTCGCCCCAGCGCGAGCAGCTGCAGGAGCAGGTCACGCGCATGCAGCGCATCGTGGACCACCAGCTGCGCCGCGCCGCCGCCGCCGGCACCCGCACCCTGAGCAAGCCGCTGCGCGTGCGCCCCTTGATCGAGAAGATCTCCGGCGCCCTGACCAAGGTCTACGCCGACAAGGACCCGCACTTCGACCTGCAGTTGACCCCCAACCTGAAGCTGCGCGCCGACCAGGGCGACCTCTACGAACTGATCGGGAATTTGCTGGACAACGCCGTCAAGTACGGCAACGGCCAGGTGCGCGTCTCCAGCCGCGTGGCGGACAACCGCTGCAGCCTCATCGTCGAGGACAACGGTCCCGGCTTCCCGGAGAACCCGGAGCTGCTGCTGCAGCGCGGCGTGCGCGCCGACGACCAGACGCCCGGCCAGGGCATCGGCCTGGCCGCGGTGTCGGAGCTGGTGAAGGCCTACGAAGGCCAGCTGGACCTGGGCCGCTCCGAGGCCCTGGGCGGCGGCAAGGTCACGGCGACGCTGCCGCTCAGGTAGCGGGGTCGAGCGCTGAAAATCCAGCGCGGAGCAACAATGGGGCTCGACCGCACCCTGGACCTGTAGGAGCCAGCTTGCTGGCGACCGCGAGTCCTGGAGTCGCCAGCAAGCTGGCTCCTACATCCCGTGTCGTAGGTTGGGGTGAAACCCCCAATATCGCGGTGGCCGTTCCGTTGGGCTTCGCTGCGCTCACCCCAACCTACGTTAGGGTTTGATCAGAGCGGCAGGCGATAGCTCGCGCCGATGAACAGCGTGCTTTCCCACTCCGCATCCACCAGCGGGCTATCCTCGACGTCGCTGCCCAGGTAGCGGGCGCCGAGCAGGCTGGTCAGGGTCCAGCGCGTGTTCAGCGGGTAGAAGGCACTGAGGCCCAGCTGCGGCACCACCACGTTGCCCGGCTCGTAGCCCGCCGTAAAGCCGGCTTCGCCCGGCTTCAGGCCGTAGTAGTAGGCGGTGAAGTCCTCGCTCAGCAGGCTGGCGCCGACGCTGGGCACCAGCACGAAGTCGCCGATGATCGAGGGGCGCGACAGGCGCAGGCCCACTTCATAGCCGCCGTGGCGGTCCAGCAGGTCGGCCAGCACATGGGTATCCAGCACCAGGTGCTCCGACAAAGGCATGGTCAGGCCCACGCCGCCTTCGAAGGTACGCTTGCGCTCGTTGATCGCCAGTGGTGGATCCAGGTCGCTGGCCTCCAGGCTGTTGAGGCGGAAGTTGCCGAGCAGCGAGACGCGGTAACGCTCCTCCTTCAGGAAGGACCAGCCCAGGGTCAGGCCCTGCAGGAAGAAGTCGCCGTACTGCCCCTGCACGAACGGCAGCCCGATCACATCGGCGTCGTTGCCGACATAGACCTCGTCAAACACCAGCGCGCCCGCGCCAAAGCTGACGTAGTCGCCCTGCTGCGCCAGGACCGGCGAGACGGCGGCGGCAAGTAGCGATGCGGCGAGGATCTTGCGGATGTTCATAGAGCCTCCGTGGCAGGTTGTGCAGCGGCGATCAGGAAGTTCTGGCGGTAGTAACGCAGCTCCGCGATGGAATCGCGCACGTCGTCCAGCGCCAGATGCGTGGAAGACTTCACGAAGCCCTTGGAGATGGCCGGCGTCCAGCGCGAGCACAGCTCCTTGAGCGTGCTCACGTCGAGATTGCGGTAGTGGAAGTGCTTTTCCAGCCGGGGCATCCAGCGCGCCAGGAAACGGCGATCCTGGCAGATGGAGTTGCCACACATCGGCGACTTGCCGGCCGGCACCCACTGCGCCAGGAAGTCCAGGGTCATCTGCTCCACCGTCGCGTCGTCCAGCAGGCTGTCGCGCACGCGCTGGGTCAGGCCGGAGCCGCCGTGCTGGCGGGTGTTCCACTCGTCCATCGCCGCGAGTTCCTCGTCGCTCTGTTTCACGGCGAGGACCGGGCCTTCCGCCAGAACCTTGAGGTTCTGGTCGGTGACGATGGTGGCGATCTCGATGATGCGGTGGCGCTCGGGCACCAGCCCCGTCATCTCGAGGTCGATCCAGATCAGGTTGGAAGCATGGGCAGGCATGTCGGAGGGCAGTTTAGGCGATAATCCCCCATCTTAATCCAGGGGAGCCCCCATGTCCGACCTCGCCTCCAAGCGCTGCGTCTCCTGCGAGGGCGAGGCCAAGCCGCTGGACCTTGCGGCTTGCATGAAGCTCAAGGAGCAATTGCCGGAACGCTGGCGCCTGCTGCGCGAGGGCAAGCTGCTCAGCGCCGAGTTCACGTTCCGCAACTATTACCAGACCACCGCCTTCGTCAACGCCGTGGCCTGGATCGCGCACTCCGAGAACCATCATCCGGACATCGACTTCGGCTACAAGATCGCCAAGGTCAGCTGGTGGACGCACGCGGTGAACGGCCTCACCGAGAACGACTTCATCTGCGCCGCCAAGATCGAGAAGCTGCTGGCGGAATAACCGCCTCCGGGGGAGCGGCCGCTGGCCGCGATGGGGCAATTCGCGGCCAACGGCCGCTCCTGCGGGGCTCTCGCGATCAGACCGGTGTGCGCCCGCTCAGCGCATGCGCCAGCGTGCCGCCATCCACGTACTCCAGCTCCCCGCCCATCGGCACGCCATGGGCGATGCGGGTCACCTTGAGTCCCTGCCCGCGCGCCATCTCCGCTAAGTAGTAGGCCGTGGCCTCGCCCTCTACCGTGGGGTTGGTGGCAATGATCATTTCCTGCACGTCGCCCGCCGCGAGCTGCGCCTGCAGCCGGTCCAGCCCCAGTTCGTCAGGGCCGATGCCATCCAGCGGCGACAGCCGCCCCATCAGCACGAAGTAGCGCCCACGGTAGGAGGTGCCGTTCTCGATCGCCATCAGGTCGGCCGGGGACTCCACCACGCAGAGCTGGCCCGCCCCCGTGCGCGAGGAGGAACAGTAGCGGCAGCTTTCGCCCTCGTCGCAGAACATGCGGCAGCTGGAACAGCGACCGATGCCGCCCAAGGCCTCGATCAGGGTCTCGCCGAGCAGCTGCGCGCCCTGGCGGTCACGGTCCAGCAGGTGGAAGGCCATGCGCTGCGCCGACTTGGGCCCGACGCCGGGCAGGCGGCGCAGGGCTTCGATCAGGCGGCTGAGACGGGGGGAATAGGCGGACATGGCGGGATTTTAAAGCTTCTGTCCCCTTGCCCGCTTGCGGGAGGCTGTTGGCTCAGTGGGGAGCGACTCAATGTCGCTCCCCACTGAGCCAACAGCCCCGCAGGGCGGGAGAGGGTTTCTGTAAATTGGCGAAAGGCCAATCATTGCATGATCTACAGAGACCCTCTCTCGGCAACCGCTCCATGCGTTGCCCTACCCCTCTCCCGCGCGCGGGCGAGGGGAAAGGTTACGCCACCAGCGCCGGAGCCACCGGCTTCGGCTCCGTTTGCCCCGCCGAGCTCAGCCGATTGCTGCCATCCGCCGTCGAGAAAGCCGTGCCGAAGCTCTCGTTCTCGCTGACCGACTCCACCGTGTCCACGTACCAGAACTCGCCGGTGACTTTCTCCGGGACGATGTCCAGCAGCAGGTAGCCCTTGCGGGCGACGTCCACGTACTTCATGTGCGGGTTCAGCAGCCGCAGCGCACCGGCAAGGGGATTCAGCGGCTCCAGGCCCGGCGAGGTCACCGAGGTGCAGACGAACTCCACCGCCCGCGAGCCGTCGCCGGTGATGGAATTGTAGACCAGCGGGTTGTTCGGATCGTGCGAGATGTCCATGGCCCAGGAGCTGTGGATGTCGCCGGTGAGCACCACCACGTTGTCCAGGTCCAGGCCCGAGATCAGGTCCAGCACCCGCTGGCGCTCCGGGCGGTAGCCGTCCCACTGGTCGGTATTGATGACCAGGCCGCCGGTGCTGACCAGGGGCAGGCCCTGCAGCAGCGCCTGCAGCTGCGGCACCGGGATTTCCGTCACGAGGGACAACTCCGGCAGCCCCACGCGCAGCTGGCCGAACATCACCTGCTGGCCGAGGAACTTCCACTTCACCTCGCCGGCGTTGGCCAGCGTGGTGGCCAGGAAGTTGCGCTGCGGCTCGCCGATCAGCTGGCGATCCGGGTCGTTGATGCTGCCGGCATCCACCAGCGAGGCCTGCAGGTCGCGTCCGATGATGCGGGTGTCCAGCATCGTGAACTCGGCCAGGTCGCCGTAACGGAAGCTGCGGTAGATGCGCTCGAGGTTGGCCTGGTCCGGCGTACGGATCGGCATCCACTCGTGATAGGCCTGGATCGCCCAGGCCTTGCGTAGCGCCCATTCGCCTTCCGCGCCCTCGGTGTGGTTGGCGGCGCCGCCCTGCCAGCTGTTGTCGGCGGTCTCGTGGTCGTCCCAGACCGTGATGAAGGGATGCTGGCGGTGCACCGCCTGCACGTCGGCCTCGCGCTTGTAGTAGGCGTGGCGCGTGCGGTAGTCGGACAGCGTCAGGATTTCGTGGTCGGGCTCGTACGGACGCACGCTGCCGTATTCGCCGGTGCCGTATTCGTAGATGTAGTCGCCCAGGTGCAGCACCACGTCCAGGTCGGCGCGCTGCGCCAGCTTGCGGTAGGCATTGAAATAGCCGTGGGCATAGCTGGAGCAGGACACCACACCGACGCGCAGGCGATCCACGGCGCCCGAGGGCGCCGTGCGCGTGCGTCCGGCCGGCGAGGTCTGCTTGCCAGCCTGGAAACGGTAGTAGTAGGTGGTGGCCGGCTGCAGGCCGGCGGCGTCCACCTTCACCGTGTAGTCGCGCGCCGCGTCGGTGATGAAGCTGCCGCGGCTGACGATACTGCGGAAATCCGCGTCGCTGGCCACCTCGTAGCTCACCGAGGCGCGCTCGGCCGCCGTGGTGACGCGGGTCCACAGGATCACGCGGTCCGACAGCGGGTCGCCGCTGGCGACCCCGTGCAGGAACTCGGCGTCACCGCCGGCACCGACCGGATCGGAGCTGCCGCAGCCCGGCAGCATCGGCAGCGCGCCGAAGGCGGCAACGCCGCCAGCGCGGCGCAGGAAGTCGCGACGGCTCAGGCCGCTCTTGCGGCGGGTGGAACGACGGCGTGGTCCGGACATGCAGCTTTCCCCAGTAATCGAAATTCAGAATGATCAGGCACAGGCTCAGGGGCAGATGCCGCTGGGGCAGGCCGAGAATGGCAGGGTCACCTCGAAGGTGATGCCCGTGCCGCCGCGCCCCACGCGCCCGCTGCGCTGCGCGCTGAAATACAGGCGCTTGCCGTCCGGCGAGAAGGCCGGGCCGGTGATCTCGGATTCCAGGTCCGGCTTGCCGTCGGCATCGGTCACCTGCAGCAGCGGCAGCACGCGGCGGTTGGGCAGGATCACGCAGATCTGCATGTCGCCGCCGTCCTCGGCCACCAGCACGTCCCCGTGCTCGCTGACCGTTAGGTTGTCGACGCCGCTGAGGATCTTGTCCTCGCCGGTGGCCTTGTCGAAGTCGTAGATCACCTCGAGCGTCTGCGCGCGGGTGTCATGGCACCAGATGCGGTTGTCGCTCTTGGTCGAGAAGTACACCAGGCCCTTGAAGTACCACAGGCCCTCGCCACCCTTGAAGACCGTGCCCGGAGCCGCGTCGCCCAGGCGATCGCGCACGCCGGCCTGGGCGCTGCCCGGGTCCACGGCGTCCTCCCAGACCACCGCCCGCGGGCGGCTCAGGTCGAAATCCTCCGGCGGGTACTGGTTCACCGCCAGCTCCGAGAAGCGCAGCACCTGCAGCTTGCCCTCCTGCAGTGCCGGGCGCTCGGCGCCCACCGGCCAGTCGGCCTCGGTGGGGGTCACGCGGTAGAAGCGACCGCTGCCGGTGTCCTCGGTCAGGAACAGCTGGCGGTGCTCGGGGTCCACCGCCACGGCCTCGTGCTTGAAGGTGCCCAGCACCGGCCGGACCGTGCCGTTGCCGGCCTTCTGCGGATCGCATTCGTAGACCCGGCCGGTATCCACTTCCTCGCAGGACAGCCAGGTGCCCCAGGGCGTCTTGCCGCCGGCGCAGTTGATGTTGGTGAAATTGAGGATGCGGTAGGAATCGACGATGTTGCCTTGCGCGTCGAACTTCACCGCGCCGACGCCGCCGATCAAGGGGAACTCGGAGTTGGAGGTGTACACCCAGCCACCGTCCGGCGTGGCGAAGGTGGCGCCGCCGTCCGGGAAGGTGTGCCATAGGTTCAGGCTGCCCGGCACCAGCTGGCCGGACACCGCGATCACGCGGGAGCTGAAACCGGCCGGCAGGCGCAGGCCGTTGGCGTCCGGGGCCTGCAAGGGGCCCATGCTGGCGAAGCGGCTCTTGCCGGAGGGGCCGCCCCCGCCGATCGAATCGCTGCTGCCACTGCAGCCCGCCAGACCCAGGGTGCCGGCGGCGCCGGCGGTCCAGAACACAGTACGCAGGAAATCACGGCGCGACACCGGGCCATAGGCCGGCGCGATCAGGCGGGTCATGTCGAAACTCTCCGGAAAAACAGTGGCTTGGGGGAGGCTGCTATCCCGCAAAGAGTATGTCAGCCGCATGACGTCCGGATGACAAAAAGCGCCAGGAGAGAGATTTTTCCTACAAGGTCCCTAGAACGTCGGCTTACGCAGGTTCTTTTCCTGCATGACCATGGTGGCGATCTCCTCGATCGACATGTTGGCGGAGTTCAGGAACGGCACCTGGGCGCGGCGATAGAGCTGCTCGGCCTGCCGCAGTTCATAGGCGCACTGGGCCAGGGAGGCGTACTTGGACCCCGGCCGGCGCTCGCTGCGGATCTGCGACAGCCGCTCGGGCTCCGAGGTCAGGCCAAAACACTTGTTCTCCAGGCCCCTCAGGCTGCCCGGCAGCTTCTGCTGCTCCAGGTCGTCCTCGGTCAGGGGGAAATTGGTGGCGAACAGGCCGTGCTGCAGGGCCAGGTAGAGGCTGGTGGGGGTCTTGCCGCAGCGCGAGGGGGCGATCAGGATCACGTCGGCCCGGGCCAGGTCGCGGGTAGACTGCCCGTCGTCGTGCTCCATGGCGTAGTTCATCGCCGAAATGCGCGAGTTGTACTTCTGCTGGTTGGCCATGCCGTGGGCCCGGCCCTGGGCATGGGTGGAGGCCACCCCCAGCTCCAATTCGATGGTATGGATCATCAAATCGAACAAATCCAGGAAAAGCGCCTCCGCGGTGCGTAAAATAGCGCGCACCTCGTCGTTGACCGTGGTGCTGAAGATCAGCGGCCGCAGTCCGGCGTCCTTGGCGATGAAGTTGATGAAGTCCAGCGTGCTGCGCGCCTTCTCGGGCGTATTCACAAAGGGCAGCGTGGTGGTCTTGAATTCCACCGCCTCGAACTGGGTCAGCAGCGTGTGGCCCAGGGTCTCGGCGGTGATACCGGTGCCGTCGGAAACGAAGAAAACGTGGCGCAGCGGCGTCATTGTGTTGAGTTTCAATAGTTTGTGTGGTTTTACCCCTTATAAACCATAACGTGCGGTCTTCGCACGCCCCTAGCTACGCAACAGGAAAGAACGTGAGCCAAAACGTCCTCTGGTACTCCGAACTCGGCATGCACGACGTCGAGATTGTTGGCGGCAAGAATGCCTCCCTCGGCGAAATGATCAGCAACCTCGCCGCCAGTGGCGTCAAGGTGCCCAACGGCTTCGCCACCACGGCCTCCGCCTATCGCGAGTTCCTGTCCCATGAGGGCCTGGCCGCCCGCATCAACGACATGCTGGGCAAGCTGGACATCGAGGACGTGGTCGAGCTGGCCAAGGTCGGCAAGGCGATCCGCGAGGCCTGCATCAAGGCGCCCTTCCCCGCCGCCCTGGAAAAGGACATCCGCGAGGCCTACGGCAAGCTGCTGGCCGAGTCCACCGCCGAGATCTCGGTGGCCGTGCGCTCCTCCGCCACCGCCGAGGACCTGCCGGACGCCTCCTTCGCCGGCCAGCAGGAGACCTTCCTCAACGTCCAGGGCATCGACAACGTCCTGCACGGCATCAAGGAGGTCTTCGCCTCCCTGTTCAACGACCGCGCCATCGCCTACCGCGTGCACCACAACTTCGAGCATGCCGCCGTGGCACTCTCGGCCGGCGTGCAGCGCATGGTGCGCTCCGACAAGGGCGCCTCGGGCGTGATGTTCACCATGGACACCGAGTCCGGCTTCCGCGAGGCGGTGTTCATCACCTCGTCCTACGGCCTCGGCGAAGCCGTGGTCCAGGGCGCCGTCAACCCGGACGAGTTCTACGCCTACAAGCCCAACCTGCGCGCCAACCGCCCGGCGATCCTGAAGCGCGGCCTGGGTGAAAAGGCCAAGAAGATGGTCTACTCGGCCGACCGCAAGCTCGGCCGCACCGTCGAGTTCACCCCGGTGTCGACCGAGGAACGCAACCGCTTCAGCCTCAACGACGCCGAGATCGAGGTACTGGCCAAGCAGGCCCTGATCATCGAGGACCACTACGGTCGCCCGATGGACATCGAGTGGGGCAAGGACGGCATCGACGGCCAGATCTACATCCTGCAGGCCCGCCCGGAGACCGTGCAGTCGCGCGCCGCGGCCAACACGCTGCGCCGCTACAAGCTCAAGGGCAAGGGCGAGCTGCTGAGCACCGGCCGCGCCATCGGCCAGAAGATCGGCGCCGGCAAGGTCCGCATCCTGACCTCCATCGCCGAGATGACCCGTGTGCAGAACGGCGACGTGCTCGTCACCGACATGACCGACCCCGATTGGGAGCCGATCATGAAGCGCGCCAGCGCCATCGTGACCAACCGCGGTGGCCGCACCTGCCATGCCGCGATCATCGCGCGTGAGCTGGGCATCCCCGCCGTGGTCGGTTGCGGCGACGCCACCGAGAAGCTCAAGGACGGCATGGAAGTGACCGTGTCCTGCGCCGAGGGCGACACCGGCAACGTCTACGCCGGCCACATCGACTTCGCGGTGGACGAGATCGCGCTGGACAAGATGCCGGACATCCCGGTCAAGATCATGATGAACGTCGGCACGCCGGAGCAGGCCTTCGACTTCGCCTCGCTGCCGCACAAGGGCGTGGGCCTGGCTCGCCTCGAGTTCATCATCAACCGCCAGATCGGCATCCACCCGCAGGCGCTGCTGGAGCTGGACTCCCAGGCCGCCGACGTGCGCCGCATCATCGACCCGATGATCGCGCCCTACGGCAACCCGGTGGACTACTTCGTCAAGCGCCTGGCCGAGGGCATCGCCACCATCGCCGCCGCCTTCGCGCCGGAGCCGGTGATCGTGCGCCTGTCAGACTTCAAGTCCAACGAATACGCCAACCTCGTCGGCGGTCGCCGCTACGAGCCGCATGAAGAGAACCCGATGCTGGGCTTCCGCGGCGCCTCGCGCTACATCAGCGAATCCTTCCGCCCCTGCTTCGAGATGGAATGCCAGGCGCTGAAGTACGTGCGCGACGAAATGGGCCTGACCAACATCAAGATCATGGTGCCCTTCGTGCGCACCACGGACGAAGCGCGCCAGGTGGTCGAGATCCTCAAGGCCAACGGCCTGGAGCGTGGCAAGAACGGCCTGCAGCTGATCATGATGTGCGAGCTGCCGAGCAACGCCGTGCTGGCCGAGCAGTTCCTCGAGTACTTCGACGGCTTCTCGATCGGCTCCAACGACATGACCCAGCTGACCCTGGGCCTGGACCGTGACTCCGGCCTGATCGCCCACCTGTTCGACGAGCGCAACGAAGCGGTCAAGGCCATGCTGAGCATGGCCATCGCCGCCTGCCGCAAGCACAACAAGTACATCGGCATCTGCGGCCAGGGCCCCTCGGACCACCCGGAACTGGCGCAGTGGCTGCTCGACCAGAAGATCGAGTCCATGTCGCTCAACCCGGATACCGTGGTGGAGACCTGGCTGTTCCTGGCCGGCCAGAAGGCCGGCTGATGCGGGCGCTCGCCAAGCTGCTGCTGGGCCTGTGCCTGGCAGTCTCGTCGGCGGCCTGCCGTGCGGAGGCGCCGCCTGCGAAGGCGGCCGCTTCCTTCGACTACTGGATCCTGGCCCTGTCCTGGTCGCCGGAGTACTGCGCGTCCGCCAAGAGTGACGGCGAACAGCAGTGCGAGCGCGCCTACCAGTTCGTGGTGCACGGCCTGTGGCCGCAGTACGAGATCGGCTACCCACGCGACTGCAAGCGCGTGGATCGCGTGCCGGCCAACCTGGTGGAGCGCATGCTGCCGCTGATGCCCAGCGAGCGCCTGATCGACCATGAGTGGCGCAAGCACGGTGCCTGCACAGGACTGGACGTGAAGCAGTACTTCCTCCAGACCGAGCGGGCGCGCCGCCGCATCGTGATTCCGGAGGTCTATGCCGCTCCGGCCAAGCCGATCACCACCAATGTGGCGGAGATCGAGCGCAACTTCATGAAGGCCAATCCCGGGCTGACCGCCGAGGGCATCGCACTGAGCTGCAAGAGCCGCTGGCTCAGCGAGGTGCGCATCTGCCTCAACCAGGAATTCGCCTTCCGCGAATGCGGCCGCGATGTCAGCGACCGCTGCCGCGGTGCCGTCAGCATCCGCCCGAGCACGCCGGGCCGGCGCTAGTTGTTCATCGTCATACCGGCGAAGGCCGGCATCCAGTCACGCGGTGGCTACTCATGCCAGGACTGGATGCCGACTTCCGTCGGCATGACGTTTTCAGGGTTCCTCGCTCGAAGCTTTCGCCGCGCGGGTTGCGTCAGCTGAAAGCGCGCCGCTTCACTTCAACCAGCTCATCCCCTGCCGTACCTGCTCGCGCGCATCACGCTCGATGACCTCGCCGTGCGCCAGCACCAGGCGTTCGAAGGGCCATTGCAGCAGGCGATCGATGCAGGCGCGCGCCTTGCGGCGCTGCACGTAGACCAGCCGCAGCAGCGGGTGCCAGCCAACGTTGCCGAGCAGGCTGCCGAGCTTCAGGTACCAGCGCGTCGGCGCATGCGATGCATCCTTGAAGTTCTCCACCAGGTCCGCGGCGATCAGCGTGCGCGTCGGCCGGTGGTAGAACACGGTCTCACCCAGCAGGCAGCCCTCGATCGTCAGCAGCTCGAAGTCGGCCGCCCAGTCGGCATGCGGCTGGTCCGTCAGCACGGCCTGGAACGCCAGGTCGCGACGCTTGGCGTGCAGCTTGGCCGGACCATGCAGCAGGGCCTGCGGCCAGGCCGCGGCGGCCTGGCCGGCGTAGAGGTGGTGGAACAGGTTCGGGCAGACGATGTGCTTCACCGGCCCCAGGGCGTCGATCTCGGCGCGCAGTTCCGGCGTGACCGGCACCGGCGAATGCAGCAGCAGCCCGCCGCCAGACAGGCGCACCACGGTCATGCGCGTGCCGATGTGGAAGGCGATGAAGGTCTGCGGCGCGGCGGCACACCAGATGCCTTCCGCCACCGGGATCAAATGGGTCATGCGGCGCTCCCCTGTCGTTTGCCCGAGCTTACGACAAGCGTGGCCGCTTTTGATCGTTCAGGCCGCCGGCTTGTCGAGCCAGACTTCCAGGCCCTGGGCGTTCAGCTCGGTGTCGAAGCGCAGCAGCTCGCGCACCGTCGCCTCCGGCATGGTGCTGCCGAGCTTCTTCAGCGTTGCCAGCGCGTCCTGGTTCAGCGCCTCCAGCAGGGCCTCGTGGCGCTGCGGTGCCGCGCGCAGCGGCGTGGCCAGCGCCACGTAGCGCTGCAGGCCCTCGCGCAGGTCGGCCGCGAGCTTCTGCACGTTCTCCACCACGCTGAAGTGGGTCAGGAACATGCGCTCGGGCTTGAAGGAGAGATAGCGGTCCAGCGTGCCGAACCAGGCCTCCGGCTCGAACTGCACCGGCGTGGTCGTGGGGAACAAGTAAGGACCGCCGGGGCCGTCGAACTCGCGGTAGGACAGGCCGAAGGTGTCGCCGGTGAAGAAACCGCGGCTGGTCTCGTCCCAGATGCTGAAGTGGTGCCGCGCGTGGCCCGGGGAATCGATGAAGCGCAGCTCGCCCTTGCCCAGCGGCAGCACATGGTCGTCGCCGGCCACGATGACGCGATCCTCGGGGATCGCGGCAATCTCGCCGTACATCTCGCCGACAGCCGCCTTGCCGTACACCGCTTCGGCACCCGCGATCAGCTTGGACGGGTCGATCAGGTGGCGCGCGCCGCGTGGGTGCGCCACCAGCTTTGCCGCCGGCAGCTCGCGCATCAGCACACCGGCGCCGCCGGCATGGTCCAGGTGCACGTGCGTGGGGATGACGTAGCGGACCTGCTCGCGGGCGATGCCGCGATCGGCCAGAAGGGCAAGCAGGCGCGGCACGCCATGGGCGGTGCCGGCCTCGATGAAGGCGTACTCGCCGTCGCGGCCCACCAGGTAGCAGCAGGCCAGGCCCGGACGCTCCTGGAGGGTGTCGATGCAGGTGATGCCGTAGCCCAGGTCCTGGGCCGGCGGGAGTGACGTGGCGTTCATGGCTTCGTCCGGAATCTGTCGGGCTTTATTGCCCGGTATTGTCGCCGCCCTGCCCCTGCGTCTGCCAGCCGCCGCCCAGCGAGCGGTACAGCTGTACCAGCGACAGCTGCGCATCCAGGCGCGCCGCGTCATGCGACAGCTCGGCGTTGAACAGGTCGCGGTCGGCGCTGATCACGTCGAAGTAGGACGAGTAGCCCTGCTTGTAGCGAGCCTTGGAGATGTCCACCGCGCGGCGCAACGCGTCCACCTGCTGCTGCTGTGCCTGCAAGACGGCCTGTGACTTCTCGCGGCCCACCAGGCTGTCCGCCACCTCGCGGAAGGCGTTGCGCACGGTCTTCTCGTAGCCCAGCAGGGCCTCGCGCTTGCGCGCATCCGCCAGGTCCACCTGGTAGAGGTTGCGCTCGGCGTTGAGCAGCGGCTGCAGCAGGCCCACGCCCACCGACCAGTTCTCGGCGCCCGAGCTGAACAGGTTGGAGACGTCGCTGCTGAGCACGCCATAGCTGCCGGTCAGCGACAGCGTCGGGAACAAGGCCGCCTTGGCGGCGCCGATGCGCGCGTTGGCGGCCACCAGCGACTGCTCCGACTGCAGCACGTCCGGGCGCCGCTCCAGCAGACTGGACGGCAGGCCCGCCGGGGTTTCCGGCATCGGCGCCGCTGTGGCGTCGGACACGCTGCGCACGATACCGGCCGGGTTGCCGCCCAGCAGCAGCGACAGCTGGTTCTCGGCCTGCGCCACGCTGCGCTCCAGCGCCGGCAGATTGGCCTGCGCAGTGGCGAGCTGGGCTTCGGCCGTCGACACATCCAGGCCGCTGACCACGCCGCGCTCGTACTGCGCGCGCGTCAGCTTCAGGAAGTCCTCGCGCGTAGTGATCGTGCGGCGCGTGATGTCGAGCCGGCGGTCGTAGGACTGCAGGCTGAAATAGGCCGTGGCGATGTCCGCCACCAGGCTGTTGGCGACACCACGCTGGGCGTACTCGCTGGCCAGCAGGTCGGCGCGCGCCGCCTGGTTGAGGCGCCGCAGGCGCCCCCACAGATCCAGCTCCCAGGACAGGGCAACGCTGGCGGAGGCCTGCTCGCCGAGGCGGTCGGCGCCCGGCGATACCGAGGACTCCGACAGCTTGCGCCGCGCGGCCGAACCGCTGGCGTCGATCTGCGGCAGTTGCTGCAGGCGGCTGACGCCGGCGGCGGCCCGCGCCTGCTCGACACGGGCGGCGGCCATGCGCAGGTCCAGGTTGCGATCCAGGCCCTGGCGTAGCAGCGCGCTCAATGCCGGGTCCTGGTAGACCTCCCACCAGCCGAGGTCGCCATAGGACGCCTGCGTGGCAGCGACATCACCACGGATGCGCTCCGGCGTCTCGATGCCGGGGCGCTGGTAGTCGGGCCCCAGGGCGCAGGCGCTGAGCAGCGCCGCGACGGCCAGGGCATTCAGGCGGAACACGGTCTTCTTCATGCCGTCTCTCCATGGGCGTCAGCGTGATGCATTGCCGGTGGCCGAGGCTTGCCGAAGCGCTCGGCCAGGCCCTGCAGCAGCACGTAGAACACCGGCACCAGGAAGATGCCGATCAGCGTCGCCGCCAGCATGCCGAACACCACCACGGTGCCCAGCACCATGCGCGCACCGGCGCCGGCGCCGGTGGCGATCACCAGCGGGATGGCGCCGAGGATGAAGGCGAACGAGGTCATCAGGATCGGCCGCAGGCGCAGGCGCGCGCCTTCGACAGCGGCCTCCACCAGCTCCATGCCGCGCTCATGCGCCAGCTTGGCGAACTCCACGATCAGGATCGCGTTCTTGGCCGCCAGGCCGATCAGCATCACCAGGCCGATCTGCGCATAGATGTCGTTGGCCATGCCGCGCCAGGCTAGCGCCGCGAAGGCACCGAACACGGCGAAGGGAATGCCGAGCAGCACCGCAAAGGGCACGATCCAGCTTTCATACTGCGCCGCCAGCACCAGGAACACGAAGATCATCGCCGCGGCGAAGATGTACGGCGCCTGTCCGCTGGACTTCTTCTCCTGGTAAGTCGCGCCCGTCCACTCGTAGGCATAGCCTTCGGGCAGGTCGGCGGCGAGATCTTCCATCGCCTTGATGCCGTCTCCGGAGCTGTAACCCGCCGCCGCCGAACCCTGCACGGTCACGGCGCGGAACACGTTGAAGCGCTCGATGTAATCAGGCCCCGACTTGCTGCGGATCTGCACCACGGTCGATAGCGGCACCATCGCGTTCTGGTCGGTGCGCACGTAGAGGTGGTTCACCGCATCCGGTGTCGCACGTGCCAGGCCTTCCGCCTGGGCGGTCACGCGGTAGGTGCGGCCGAACAGGTTGAAGTCGTTGATGTAGCTGCCACCCAGGAAGGTCTGCAGCGAGCCGAAGATGTCCGACAGCGGCACGCCCAGCGTCTTGGCCTGCTCACGATCCACCACGTACTCTACCTGCGGCGTGGTCGGATTGAAGTTGGTGAACACGCGCTCCAGGCCGGGCGTCTGGTTGGCACGCTCGATGAAATCGTTCAGCACCCCGACGAAGCGATCCATGCTGCCGCCGCTGCGGTCCTCCAGCACGAACTCGAAGCCG
The DNA here is from genome assembly GCA_030149365.1 of Solimonas sp. Classification (GTDB taxonomy): domain Bacteria; phylum Pseudomonadota; class Gammaproteobacteria; order Nevskiales; family Nevskiaceae; genus Solimonas_A. The sequence goes on along the minus strand of JASBRP010000002.1, from coordinate 7,216 downwards.
CCGGCCTGGCCGATGCCGGGAATCGAGGGTGGGTTCAGCACGCGGAAGGTGGCCTCGCGGATCGACGACGTCTCCTTCATCAGCTGCCCGAGGATTTCCTTGGCGCTTTCACCCTTGCCGCGCTCGTGCCAGGGCTTCAGCGCCAGGAACACGGTGGCCGAGGACGACTGCGTGATGCCAGCCTGCAGGTTGAATCCGCTGATCGCCACCGTGTTCTGGATCGCCGGAATCTTCGCGGTGATCTCGCGATACTTCTTGATCACCTCGTCGGTGCGCTGCAGCGAGGCCGCCGGCGGCAGCGAGATGGCGGTGATCAGGTAGCCCTGGTCCTCGTCCGGCAGGAAGCCGCCCGGCCGCTTGGCGATCAGGAAGGCCGCCGCCACCAGCACGACGCCAAACACCAGCAGGCTCACCGCACCGCGCCGGATCGCGCCACGCACCGTGGAGGTATAGCGCTGCGTGACCCGCTCGAAGCCCCGATTGAAGGCGCTGAAGAAGCGCCCGATCGGACCATGCCAGTGCGACTCGGCACTGGGCTTGAGCAACAGCGCGCACAGCGCCGGCGTGAAGGTCAGCGCCACCAGTGCCGAGATCAGCACCGACACCGACAGGGTCAGGGCGAACTGGCGATAGAACTGTCCGGTGAGGCCCGCCAGGAAGGACACGGGCACGAACACCGCGCTCAACACCAGGGCGATGGCGATCACCGGCCCCGACACCTCGCGCATGGCCTGGCTGGTGGCCTCGCGGGCCGACAGGCCATGCGAGTCCATCTTCTCCACCACGGCTTCCACCACGACGATGGCGTCGTCCACCACCAGGCCGATCGCCAGCACCAGGGCCAGCAAGGTCAGTGTATTGATCGAGAAACCCAGGGCCACGAAGGCGCTGAAGGCGCCGATGATCGACACCGGCACCGCCAGCATCGGGATCAGCGTGGCGCGCCAGCTCTCCAGGAACAGGAACACCACCGCCAGCACCAGGATGGCCGCGACCACCAGCGTGTGCTCCACCTCGTACACCGACTCCGACACGAACAGCGTGGTGTCGAAGGGAATCGAGTATTCGATGCCCTGGGGGAAGCTGTGCGACAACTCGTCCATGGTCTTGCGCACGCCCTTGGCGACATCGAGCGCATTGGCATCCGGCAACTGGTAGACGCCGATATTCGCCACCGGCTCGCCATTGAGGCGGCTGGAACGGCTGTAGTCGGTGGCCGCCAGCTCGACGCGGGCGATGTCCTTGAGCTGCACGATGGAGCCGTCATTGCGCGCGCGTACCACCACGTTCTCGTAGTCCGCCGGATCGGTCAGGCGGCCGCGCACGCTCACCGCGTACTGCTTCTCCTGCCCCGGCGGCGCGGGCTCCGCGCCCACCGTGCCCGCGGGCGCCACCACGTTCTGCTCGTTGAGCACCTTGTTGACGTCCTGCGTGGTCACACCCAGGCGCGCCATCTTCTCCGGATCGAGCCAGATGCGCATGCCGTAGTCGCGGCCGCCCAGCACCACCACCTGGCCGACGCCGGGGATGCGTGCGAGCGCGTCATAGACATTGAGCGTGGCGTAGTTGCTGAGGAACAGGTAGTCGTATTTCGGATCGGTGGCCCGCACCGCCACCAACAGCAGGATCTGCGGCTGGCGCTTGGTCACGGTAACACCCTGCCGCACCACTTCCTGCGGCAACTGGCGCTGCGCGATGGCCACGCGGTTCTGCACCTCTACCGCGGCGAGATCCTGGTTGGTGCCGATGTCGAAGGTGACGTTGAGGCTGTAGGAGCCGTCGTTGCCAGCCTTGGAGCTCATGTAGAGCATGTTCGGCACGCCGTTGACCTGCTGCTCGATCGGCGCGGCGATGGACTGCTCCACGGTGGCCGCATCCGCACCGGGGAAGCTGGTGCTGACGACGATGGACGGCGGCGTGATCTGCGGATAGCGCGCGATCGGCAGCTGCGTCAGGGCAATGGCACCGGCGATCGTGATGATGATCGACAGCACCGTCGCGAAGATCGGACGGTTGATGAAGAACTCGCTCACGGCTGGGCTCCAGCCTTGGGCGGCTCGGCCGGCAGCTTGGCAGGCTCGGCCGTTTCAGCCGGCGGAGCCTCCAGGGGCTGCGGCGCCAGCGGCGTGCCGGGCTTGAGCTTCTGCGTGCCGTCCACGGCAATGGTCTCGCCCGCCTTCAGGCCGTCGGTCACGATCCAGTCGCTGCCGATGCGTGCGCCCATGGTGACGTCACGCTTCTCGGCCTTGTTGTCCGCACCCACGATCCACAGCGACGTGCGGCCCTGCAGTTCCTGCACCGCGCGCTGCGGCACCAGCAGGGCGCTGGGCAACTGGTCGGCCACCACCACCACGCGCGCGAACATGCCGGCGAGCAGCGTGCGGCTGGGGTTCTCCACCTCCAGGCGGATCGGCAGCGTGCCGGTGGACTCGTCCACCGCCGCATCGATCAGGTTGAGCTTGGCCTTCTGCGGATACTTGGAGCCGTCCGCCAGGATGATCTTGAACACGCCATCGGTACGCACCGGATCGCCCGCATGCAGGTCCAGGCGGCGCTGCAGCTCGATCATCCGGCGCTCGCTGATGCTGAAGTTCACGTACATCGGATCGGGAGCGTAGACCGTGGTCAGCAGCGAGGTGCTGGCGCTGATCAGGCCGCCGACACGAATCTGCGTGCGCCCCAGGATGCCGTCGATCGGCGAGGTGATGCGCGTGTAATCCAGGTTGAGGTCGGCGGTCTTCACTGCCGCGCGGGCCGCTTCCACGCCGGCACGATTGGCGCTGTTGCGCGCCACCACCGAATCCAGCTCCTGCTGGCTCACGGCGTCGATCTCGGCCAGCGGCTTGACGCGCGCCAGGTCACGGTCGGACTGCTGCAGCCCCGCCTCCGCCTCGGCCAGCGCCGCCTTGGCCTGCGCCAGTGCCGCTTCGAAGGGCTGCGGATCGATCTGGAACAGCACCTGGCCGCGCTTCACTAGTTGTCCTTCCACGGCCGACTGCTTCTCCAGCAGGCCGCCGACGCGCGAGCGAATCTCCACGGTGTTGGAGGCTTCGACCTTGGCGACGTATTCCGAGGTGATGGTGGCCGGCTTGGGCTGCACCTTCACCACCCCCACCGCGACCGGCTTGGGCCCCGCATCCTCCGGCTTGCCCGAGCAGGCAGACAGTGCAGCCAGCAGCAGCACGGGAATGAGGGAACGGCTCAATGCAGACTTGTTCATGTTGTACTCCCTGCACGGTCATCGCACCGGAAGCCACCCGGCGGCTTACGATATAGCGGCTGCAATGATTTGCGTGATGAATATTAAAGTAGCATGCTAACGATTAGCGTGCAATAATAAAGATGCAGTATGGCTGGAGGATGAAATGAAACCGGAAGAGAGGATGTCCCCGCTGGTACGCGACGTGTTCTGGACCGTGCGCGGCCTGTTGGATTCGCGCCTGGAACCGATCGGGCTGTCGCAGGCCCGCTGGCAGCCGATCCTGGCCCTGCACCGCGCCCAGAAGCCCCTGACGCAGTCCGCCCTGGCGGCGGAGCTTGGCATCGAGTCCCCTACCCTGGTGCGCATGCTGGACCGCCTCAGCGCCGACGGTTGGCTGCAGCGCAAGTCCTGCCCCAACGACCGGCGCGCCTACCACGTGGTCCTCACCGACCGCGCCAAGGAAGCCTGCGCCGACATCGAGACCCAGGTGGCCATCCTGCGCCGCGAGCTGTACGGCGCCATTGACCCCCAGGACATGGAGATCTGTGTTCGCGTCCTGGAGCAGATCAAGGAACGCGCCAGCAGCCTGCAGCCGCGCTCCGGCTCCACGAACTGACACGGGGCCGCAACAGCGGCCGCGCAGAATGGCCGTCGGAATGTGACGCAGCCGTCACTCACGGCACGATTCGTGCTCCATATCCCGGTAGCCGGGCGGCTGATCCATCACAGTGCAGCCCGAGACGATCTCCTCCAGAGAGGCGCCTGCCTCTCTCGCACCTTGCTCCCGCGCTCGCAAGACCGCGGGAGTTTTTTTGCCCGGAGCCTGGACCGCGCACCGTCAGGGTGCAGGATCCTTCTGGCGCGTGGACTTCACCCCAGTGAGCAGGCCAATGCCCAGCAGCACGATGCTGCCCACCACGATCCATTCCTGGGGCACGTGCAGCAGCACGGCGCCGTAGGCCAGGCCGCCAATCAGGATCAGGAAACCGACGATATAGATGGCGAAAGACATGTTCCCTCCTTGGAACATCCAATCACGCCGGCGGCGCCGGCCCAAGCCTGTGACTGCGGGCAGGCTGCAGGGTTCCAAGGGGCAGAAACGACAAAGCCCGGCAGAGCCGGGCTTTGGTGAAACTTGGCGTCCCCACGGGGATTGTTTGGCCCATCCATGGGCCAAACCCTTCGCTGGCGCTCAGGGCTACGCTCCGATCCGCTCTAGGCGGATCGGTCGAACCCCTCTGGGGTTCTCACCCCCACAAACGACAAAGCCCAGCAGAGCCGGGCTTTGGTGAATCTTGGCGTCCCCACGGGACTCCAAAAATGTGCATCAAACTATTGATTAATATTAAATATTAACTCCAAATATTGGCCCTGACCCCTTGGCTGACCCCTAAGTGGTCAGGGCCAAGAGCACGGCTAAATTCCAGTTTCCTCCACCCGCCGCGGCCTTTTAGGAACACTTTGGGCTGCACCGTCGATGCTTTTCACCACCGACTGCACATGCTCGCCTAATTGCTCCAGAAATGGCGCCAGCACATCGACAGCCGCTAGCCGGTGCAGCCTGGAGGCCTTCAATAAAGGGGTTGGAGCTCCCGCGGCGAAAGGCTGTTCATATGCCTGATCCATCTGGCCTTCGTAGAAGCCTTTTACCAGCCGCATGGGCTTTACAGCCAAGCACCATTTACCCTCTACCTTGGCAAAGCCGAAGAGTTGCACCACTTGTTGGCTAATACTGCTTGGCCCGAAGTCCCCCGTCGCATCTTCACGCAAGATCGGGTAGCGATACCAGACCTCCAAGCCGATGTTCATTTTGACGATGCGATCCTCGATCGACTCAAGAAGTCGATTGGCGTCGTCAGAGGCGTCATTGAGATGTGAGGCGTGCGCCCCAAGAGAATCGAGTAGTGACCCGATAGCGATGTCAGTCATGGTTTCCACCTTAGTGTTTGAGCCGTCAGGCTCAGTTGAGAAATGCCCTGCGGGTCAGCGCATGGCGTCCTCATCCTCGCGCCGCAAGTTAAAAGTGTCAAGGGAACTCATGGCGACCATGAAACCCCGGTACTTGCCTCTAGGAGCCAGTTGGCAGCTCCCCCTCGAAGTAGTTTCGATATGCCCTGAACACCGGCGAGAGCACATCTCGCACGTCCCTGTTTTCGACAACAAAGTGCGTAACACCCAAGCTATCGCCGCATCCACCCAGGCCCACACGAAATCCCTCCAACACTTCCGTTCGAGCATTTAAGCCTGGGTCGCTGAGATGCTTGGCATGGTTGCACAGGGAACGCAGAGTGCTGTACTCAGGAAGAGACTCCAGGTGCGAGTAAAGAACCTCACCGGCATTCCTGGCCGAAACTGCTTTTCCCTTGTAGGTGCGATAGCCGCCGGGACATATCCATTCGCGCAGGTGATACAAAGGGAAAAGCACCTGAAACAGCCCATCGATTGTCGGATCTTTATAGAACGCGACAAAGTCTTGCTTGACCTTTTCGTAAAGCCGCTCGGGCGAATCGATACTAAAGAGCCCGCTCATCGGACACTACTTATAGGGTTAGCCCGACACGGCTCTTCCCTACCGATCGAACTGGAGTTTTCGTCTCTCAGCATCTGCGTCGTGCCGCCGACCCGCTGATTCCCAAAAGTCTGCATTTCGAGCCAATAAACGCGCCGTTCCGGGCCACGCCTCCAACAGGGCCGCAGACCACTGTCTATATTCCGCGGCGCGCACACGCTCCTGATTGCCACCTTCATAGACTCCCCGAGTAGACAAACTGTAGCGGCTCGCCGCCTCTCTAAGAAATCCTTCGGCCATGTTTTCGTCTGCCATTTCCAGAACGGCTCTGACTTCCACGGCCGGCCAAATTCCGTCACCAGGATCCTTGGGGGCGTAAGCCAGCACTTCGCCAATTTCTCTGGCGGCGCTGCCCTTGCGATTGCATTTCTCAGCCGCAGCTAAAGCCCGTTGGATCCATGACGCCAATTTCTCTCCATCAATCTTCCCATCAGCGTCTGTGCCAGGAGGGACTCTAAACGCCGACAATAGGTGATGAGCATAGTCGGGAGGAATCTTGGATCCCTCTTGGTCTGCTTCACGCACCTGGTCGTCGCGATAGTACGCAGACTTAATTAGCTCAACGAAGAGTTCTGGATCATCCTTCAGGGCATCCAGAAGCGATAGAGGCCCGCAGTCTCCTCCTGGGGCAATCAGCATCGGAAGAAATGAAAACTCTCGCTTGGCTATTTCCTCGATAGCAACATCACCACGCTTTCGAACCGCTTCAAGGATTTCAGTCACCGCATAGTCAGAAACCTTGTTTACCCCATACTCTCCAGAATTTAGATCTTTCAGGGTCTGATCTAGAAGTTCGAGGAGTTCCTTTGATTCAAAGTCCCTGCTGTTGCTCTCGCAGTAGGAAAGCAGCTCTGCGGCCCGCCCTAAGGGAAGCATTTTTTTGATGGAATCCTTGACAGTTTCCTTTCCACAGTCAGGAAACCAAGGCTCCCTTAACGCCCAGTAATTCAAGGCGACATCAGCCCCAAGGGACTCCACATACTGGATTGTCTCAGCCGATGTCGGCAGGAACCTCAATAGTTCGGCAATCCTACCAGGCGGACATTGACCTCTGAGCTCTTTGATAAGGTTTTCTAGCCACTCCCATCCGTGTACAGATAGGCCATCTACTACCGCCCAAGGCCCTAGCTTTCCGAGGTCATCTGCACTGCTAGCGGCGATGCGTACATAATCCCCGGCAACCTCAGGAGACATTGTCCGCGCTACAGCCGAAGCGACGCTTGATGACGACTTAGCCTCTCGACTAAGACACACGACCCCGTCAAGCCCTGACTGTGCGTAAACACTCAAAATCGCCTCTTCTCTAAGCCTTGCGACCTCACTCACTTTTCCTTCGAAGTCATTCTTTCTAAAGCGGACCTCGGGCATCATCTGGTCAAAAAGCCATAGCGACTTCTTCCACTCTTCCACCGGCAGAAGTGAGGCAGACACCCTCTCTAACCTAG
>JASBRP010000040.1 GCA_030149365.1 Solimonas sp. | reverse complement strand
AGGAGATGGTGATGCCGGGTGACAACGTTCAGATGCTGGTTGAGCTGATCAACCCGATCGCCATGGAAGAAGGTGTTCGTTTCGCCATTCGCGAGGGCGGTCGTACCGTCGGCGCCGGCGTCGTCACCAAGATCCTGGCCTGATAAGTACCGGCAGGGGCCTGGGGGCGAACAGCCCCCCGGCCCCTAGCCTTTTGAAAAGCTGTTTACTTTTCCGGGTGGCCCGAATATAATTCGCGCCCCTTTTGTTCCACGTTCTTTAAGACCTGAGACCAAGCATGGCCGCGACCAGCCAATCTATTCGCATCCGGCTCAAGGCTTTCGATCATCGCCTGATCGACAAGTCTGCGCGCGAGATCGTCGAAACGGCAAAGCGCACCGGTGCCGTCGTGCGCGGGCCCATCCCGCTGCCGACCCGCAAGGAACGCTTCACTGTCCTCGCCTCCCCGCACGTCGACAAGAGCGCGCGTGACCAGTACGAGATCCGCACCCACAAGCGGCTCATGCAGATCATCGACCCCACGGAGAAGACCGTGGACGCGCTGTCGAAGCTCGACCTGCCTGCGGGCGTCGAAGTCCAGATCTCGCTGAACTAAGGAGATACGGACATGACGATTGCAATTGTAGGACGCAAGGCGGGCATGACCCGCGTGTTCACCCCGGATGGCACGTCCATCCCGGTGACGGTGATCGAGTGCACGCCCAACCGCGTGACTCAGGTCAAGACCCTGGAGACCGACGGCTATCGCGCCGTGCAGGTTGCCGTGGGTGAGCAGAAGGCCAGCCGCGTGACCAAGGCGCTGACCGGCATTTACAAGAAGGCCGGTGTCGCTCCGGGTCGTGGTCTCTGGGAAATTCGTCTGGACGACGGCGAAGGCGCCGACTACCAGATGGGTTCGGAAATCAATGTGAACGTGTTCGACGGCGTCAAGGCCGTTGATGTCACGGGCACCAGCATCGGCAAGGGTTTTGCCGGTGTCATCAAGCGCCACGGCTTCGGCGGTGGTCGCGCAACGCACGGTAACTCGCTCTCCCACCGCTCGCCGGGTTCTATCGGCCAGCGTCAGAGTCCGGGCCGTGTGTTCAAAGGCAAGAAGATGGCCGGCCACATGGGCAACGAACGTGTGACGGCTCTCAACCTGGATCTGGTGAAGATCGATTTGGAACGCAACCTCCTGCTGGTCAAGGGGGCTGTGCCGGGCGCTGCGAATGGCGATGTCATCGTGCGCCCCACGGTGAAGGCATAAGGCCCACTGGGGAAAAACGGCTATGGATATTCAACTGCATAATAGCGCCAACAAAATCTCCGTTTCCGACGCCGTCTTCGGCGCCGAGTACAACGAAGGCCTGATCCACCAGGTCGTCACTGCCTATATGGCAGCCGGCCGCTCGGGCACCAAGGCTCAGCTCGCCAAGGGCGAAGTTTCCGGCGGCGGCAAGAAGCCCTGGAAGCAGAAGGGTTCGGGCCGCGCCCGTGCCGGCTCCATCCGCTCGCCCCTGTGGCGCGGCGGCGGCAAGACCTTCGCTTCGGTTCCGCGTGATCACTCGCAGAAGGTCAACCGCAAGATGTACCGCGGTGCCCTGCGCTCGATCATCGCCGAGCTGGCCCGCCAGGGTCACCTGGTGGTTGCCGAGTCCTTCACCGTGGACGCGATCAAGACCAAGGGTCTGGTGGCTCAGCTCGAACAGCTGGGCACCCAGGACATCCTGATCGTCACCGGCGAGCTCGACAAGAACCTGTTCCTTTCCTCGCGCAACCTGCACACCGTGGCGGTCTGTGACGTCGAAGCCCTCAACCCCGTCTCGCTGTTGCGGCACCAGAAGGTGCTGCTGACGGCTGACGCCGTGAAGAAGCTGGAGGCTTGGCTGCAATGAACGTCGAGCGCATGCATCAGATCATCCTCGCGCCGGTGATCTCCGAGAAGGCGACCCGCGTCGCCGAGAAGCGCAACCAGGCCGTCTTCAAGGTCCTCCGCGATGCCGAGAAATCGGAAATCCGCGAAGCGGTCGAGAAGCTGTTCAATGTCAAGGTGACGGGCGTGCAGACGCTGGTCATGAAGGGCAAGAACAAGCGCTTTGGTAATTTCACCGGTCGCCGTTCGGACTGGAAAAAAGCCTACGTTACGCTCGCCGAAGGTCAGCAGATTGACTTCGTCGGCAGCAACGCCGCCGCCTAACGGGACGCAGAGACATGCCTACCATTCAGATGAAGCCCACCTCCCCGGGCCGTCGCCACCAGGTCAAGGTGGTCACGCCGGGCCTGTGGAAGGGTGAGCCGTATGCTCCGTTGATCGAGAAGAAGAGCTCGACCGGCGGCCGCAACAACAACGGCCACATGACCACCCGCCACAAGGGCGGCGGTCACAAGCAGTCGTATCGCGTGATCGACTTCAAGCGCACCAAGGACGGCATCCCCGCCAAGGTCGAGCGCGTTGAATACGATCCGAACCGCAGCGCGCACATCGCCCTGCTGTGCTACGCCGACGGCGAGCGCGCCTACATCATCGCCCCCCGTGGCCTGAAGGACGGCGACGTCGTGCAGTCGGGCAGCGATGCCGCGATCAAGCCGGGCAATGCCCTGCCGCTGCGCAACATCCCGGCCGGCTCCACCGTGTGCTGCGTCGAGATGCGCCCGGGCAAGGGTGCGCAGATCGCGCGCTCCGCCGGTGCCTCCGCCCAGCTGGTGTCCCGCGACGGCGAGTACGCCACCATCCGCCTGCGTTCGGGCGAGATGCGCAAGGTTCCGTCCGAGTGCCGCGCCACCGTCGGTGAAGTCGGCAACAACGAGCACAACCTGCGCCAGTACGGCAAGGCCGGCGCCAAGCGCTGGAAGGGCATCCGCCCGACCGTCCGCGGCGTCGTGATGAACCCGGTCGACCACCCGCACGGTGGTGGCGAAGGCAAGTCCGGCCAGGGTAATCCGCACCCGGTCACGCCTTGGGGTCAGCAGACCAAGGGCCTCAAGACCCGCAATAACAAGCGCACGCAGAAGTTCATCGTGCGTAGCCGTCACAAGAAGAAGTAACCAGGATCCGTCATGGCACGTTCTCTTAAGAAGGGCCCGTTCATCGATCACCACCTGCTCGCGAAGGTCGCGAAGGTGCAGGGTGAACGCGTCAAGAAGCCGATCAAGACCTGGTCGCGTCGTTCGATGATCTCGCCGGACATGATCGGCCTGACCATTCAGGTCCACAACGGCAAGCAGCATATGCCGGTGTTCGTCACCGACAACATGATTGGCCACAAGCTGGGCGAATTCGCCCCGACCCGGACGTTCAAGGGTCATGGCGACAAGAAGTCTGGCGGCTAAGGAAGCACGATCATGCAAACGCAAGCCGTACTGAAATTCGTCCGCCTGTCGCCGCAGAAGGCCCGTGCCGTCGCCGATCTGGTGCGCGGCAAGAAGGTCGATGAGGCCCTGAACATCCTCAAGTTCAACACGCGCAAGTCGTCGCGTCTGATCCGCAAGGTGCTCGAGTCCGCCATCGCCAACGCCGAGAACAACCACGGCGCCGACGTCGACGAACTGAAGCTGCAGGCCATCTTCATCGACGAGGGCCCGGTGCTCAAGCGCATCATGCCCCGCGCCAAGGGCCGTGCCGACCGTATCGTCAAGCCGACGAGCCACATCACCATCCGCGTGACGGACGAGTAAGAGAGCACTCATGGGTCACAAAGTTAATCCCAACGGTTTCCGCCTCGGCATCACCACCAAGTGGGTGTCGAACTGGTACGCCGAGCGCAAGACCTACGGCGAGAACCTGCTGAAGGACATCCAGGTCCGCGACTTCCTCAAGAAGAAGCTGGCCCAGGCCTCCGTCTCGAAGATCCAGATCGACCGCCCGGCGAAGTCCGCCCGCGTCACGATCCACACCGCCCGCCCTGGCATCGTCATCGGCAAGAAGGGCGAGGACATCGAGAAGCTGAAGCAGGAAGTCGCCGGCATCATGGGCCTGAAGGCCGATGCCGTGCACATCTCGGTCGAGGAAATCCGCAAGCCGGAGCTCGACGCCAAGCTGATCGCCGAGTCGGTTGCCCAGCAGCTCGAGCGCCGCATCATGTTCCGCCGCGCCATGAAGCGCGCCGTGCAGAATGCCATGCGCATCGGTGCCGGCGGCATCAAGATCCAGGTCAGCGGCCGTCTGAACGGCGCCGAGATTGCCCGTGTCGAGTGGTACCGCGAAGGCCGAGTGCCCCTGCACACGCTCCGCGCGAACATCGACTATTCGACCGCGGAAGCCCGGACCACCTACGGCATCATCGGTGTCAAGGTGTGGGTGTTCACTGGCGAGGTGTTTGACGCCCGCGCCGACAAGAAGGAAGAAGCCGCGGAAGCGGCTGCTGCCTAAGGATTAGGAGAAGACTGCCATGATGCAGCCAAAACGCACCAAGTACCGCAAGCAGCAGAAGGGTCGCAACCGCGGCCTCGCGCTCAACGGCAACAAGGTCAGCTTCGGCGAGTTCGGCCTGAAGACGACCGAGCACGGCATGATCACTGCCCGCCAGATCGAAGCGGCCCGCCGCGTCATCTCCCGCTACGTCAAGCGTGGCGGCAAGGTGTGGATCCGCATCTTCCCGGATGCGCCGGTGACCAAGAAGCCGCTGGAAGTCCGAATGGGTTCCGGTAAGGGCAACGTCGAGTACTGGGTTGCCAAGGTGCAGCCCGGCAAGATGCTGTACGAAATGGAAGGCGTCGACGAAGCGACCGCCCGCGAGGCCTTCCGCCTCGCCGGCACCAAGCTTTGCGTCAAGACTGTCTTCGTCAACCGGACGATCATGTAATGAAAGCCCAGGAATATCTGAAGTCTCTCCGCGCCAAGGGCGCGAACGAGCTCAAAGAGGAGCTGTTGGCCCTGCGCAAGGAGCAGTTCAACCTGCGCATGCAGAAGGCTACCGGCCAGCAGAACCAGTCCCACCTGATCACGATCGCTCGCAAGAAGGTCGCCCAGGTCAAGACGCTGATGCGTCAGCAGGTGAAGTAAGTCATGACCGACCAGACCCAGACCGAGAACAAGGGCCACCGCGTGGTCGGCCGTGTCGTCAGCAACAAGGGCGACAAGACCATCACCGTGCTGGTGGAGCGCATCGAGCGCCACCCGCTGTACGGCAAGACCCTGCGCCGCTCCACCAAGCTGCGCGCCCATGACGAGCAGAACGTCTGCAAGGAAGGCGACCTGGTCGCCATCGTCGAGACGCGTCCGCTGTCCGCGACCAAGCGCTTCCGCCTGGTCGAAGTGCTGCAGACCGCCGGAGCCTAAGCCATGATCCAGCAGGAATCTTTCCTCGTCGCCGCCGATAACTCCGGCGCGCGCACGGTGCAGGTGATCCAGGTCAAGGGCTCGACCTACCGCCGCTACGCCGGCGTGGGCGACCTGATCAAGGTCACGGTCAAGGACGCGATCCCCCGCGGCAAGGTCAAGAAGGGCGAAGTGCACGACGCCGTCGTCGTCCGCACCCGCTTTCCGATCAAGCGCGCCGACGGTTCGGTGATCCGTTTCGACACCAACGCCGCCGTTCTGCTGAACAACAAGAACGAGCCGCTGGGCACCCGTATCTTCGGGCCGGTGACGCGCGAACTGCGCGACCGGTTCATGAAGATCGTGTCGCTGGCGCCGGAAGTGCTGTAAGGGGCTGATGAAATGAGCAAGATTCGCAAGGGCGACGAAGTCGTCGTCATCACCGGCAAGGACAAGGGTCGCCGCGGCAAGGTCGAGCAGGTGCTCGTCGCCGAGGGCAAGCTCGTCGTCGAAGGCATCAATGTTGCCAAGAAGCACCAGCGCGGCAACCCGCAGGCTGGCGTGGCGGGCGGCATCGTCGAGAAGGCCATGCCGATCGAGGCGTCCAACGTGATGCTCTGGAACGCCAAGGCCGGCAAGGGTGATCGCGTCGGCTACAAGACGGAAGGCGACCGCAAGGTCCGTGTTTTCAAGTCCAACCAGGAACTGGTGGATTAATAGGCCGCAACCATGACTGCCACTCTGCAAACCCAGTATCGCGAGAAGCTCGCCCCCGAGATTGCCCAGAAGCTTGGCCTCGGAACGATGGAGGTCCCGCGCATCTCCAAGATCGTCCTCAACATGGGCGTCGGCGAGGCCGCCAGCGATCGCAAGATCATCGAGACCGCGGTCGCCGAAATGACCGCCATCGCCGGCCAGAAGCCGGTGGTGACCCGCTCGCGCATCGCTATCGCCGGCTTCAAGATCCGCGAGAACATGCCGGTGGGCGTCACGGTCACGCTGCGCAGCGAGAAGATGTACGAATTCCTGGAGCGCCTGATCACCGTCGCCCTGCCGCGTATCCGCGACTTCCGCGGCATCTCGGCACGCGGCTTCGATGGCCGCGGCAACTTCAACTTCGGCATCACCGAACAGGGCATCTTCCCGGAAATCGAGTTCGACAAGATCGACGCGACCCGCGGTATGAACATCACCATCACCACGACGGCGAAGAACGACGAGCAGGGCAAGGCACTGCTCGACGCTTTCAACTTCCCGTTCCGCAAGTAAGAGAACGTCATGGCCAAGACCAGCATGATCGAGCGCGAAATCAAGCGCGCCAAGCTGAACGCGCAGCACGGCAAGAAGCGTGCGAAGCTCAAGGAGCTGATCTCCAGCGTCGATGCCTCTCCCGAGGACAAGGACGCTGCGGTGATCGCCCTGCAGAAGCTGCCGCGTGATTCCTCCAAGACCCGTCAGCGCAACCGCTGCAAGCTCACGGGCCGTACCCGTGGCGTGTACCGCAAGTTCGGCCTGACGCGTCACAAGCTGCGTGAAGCGGCGATGCGCGGCGAAGTGCCGGGCCTGAAGCTGGCCAGCTGGTAAGAGGTTGAACCTATGAGCATGACTGATCCCATCGCCGACTTCCTGACCCGCATCCGCAACGGCCAGACGGCGCACAAGAAGCAGATTTCCTCGCCGTCGTCCAAGGTCAAGGAAGCGATCGCCGCCGTCCTCAAGGACGAGGGCTACATCGCCGACTTCCAGGTCGCCACCGAAGGCAGCAAGAAGACCATCACGGTCGCCCTGAAGTACTTCCAGGGCAAGCCGGTGATCGAGCGCATCGAGCGCATCTCCAAGCCGGCCCTGCGCGTGTACAAGGCCAAGGACGAGCTGCCGAAGGTTCTCGGCGGTCTCGGTGTCGCCATCATCTCCACCCCCAGCGGCGTCGTCAGCGACCGCAAGGCCCGCGCCGCCGGTCAGGGTGGCGAGGTGATCTGCATCGTCGCCTAAGGAATACGAACATGTCCCGCGTCGCTAAAATGCCGGTGAAGCTCCCGGCCGGTATCCAGGTCACGGCAGCTGCCGGCCTGCTCACCGTCAAGGGTGCCAAGAGCACCCTGTCCATCAACGTCCCGAAGGCCGTCGAAATCGACGTCCAGGGCGATACCGTCACCGTGAAGTCGGAGTCGATCCAGGCCGACAACATGCAGGCGGGCACTTTCCGCGCACTGCTGAACAACGCCGTCATCGGCGTCAGCAAGGGCTACGAGAAGAAGCTGCAGCTGGTCGGCGTCGGTTACCGCGCCGCCAGCGCCGGCAAGGTCGTGAACCTGTCGCTGGGCTTCTCTCACCCGGTTGCCTATCCGATCCCCGAGGGCATCACGGTGGAAACGCCGACCCAGACCGAGATCATCATCAAGGGCGCCGACAAGAAGATGGTTGGCCAGGTGGCCGCCGATATCCGCGGCTTCCGTCCGCCTGAGCCGTACAAGGGCAAGGGCGTGCGGTACTCGACCGAGAAGGTCGTCCTCAAGGAAGCCAAGAAGAAGTAAGGCCTGGCTGAACAGAGATCGTCATGAAAGACAAGAACCAAATCCGCCTGCGCCGCGCGCGTCGCACCCGCTCCCACATCCGCGAGCTGGGCGTGCCCCGCCTGACCATCCACCGCACGCCGCGGCACATCTACGCGCAGATCATCGCCGCCGGTGTTGCCGAGACCGTGGTTTCCGCTTCCACCGTCGAGAAGGAGCTGGCCTCCGCTCTCGAGGGTACCGGCAATGTCGAGGCCGCCAAGAAGGTTGGCGCCACGATCGCCGAGCGCGCCAAGGCCAAGGGCATCAGCAAGGTCGCCTTCGACCGTTCCGGTTTCAAGTATCACGGCCGCGTCAAGGCGCTGGCTGATGCCGCGCGCGAAGCCGGCCTGGAGTTCTAAGACATGGCACAGCACATGAACTACGACGATTCCCAGTCGGGCGGCGACTTCAAGGAGAAGCTGGTTGCAGTCAACCGCGTCTCCAAGACGGTCAAGGGCGGCAAGCAGTTCGCCTTCACCGCGCTGACCGTGGTCGGTGACGGCAATGGCCGCGTCGGCTTCGGCTACGGCAAGGCCCGCGAAGTGCCGGCCGCCATCGCCAAGGCGATGGACCAGGCCCGCAAGAACATGATCACCGTCTCCCTGCGCGGCCTGACCGTGCAGCATGAGATCCGTGGCCAGCACGGCGCCGCCAAGGTGTTCCTGCGCCCGGCCTCCGACGGTACCGGCGTGATCGCCGGTGGTGCCATGCGCGCCGTGTTCGAGGTTGCCGGCGTGCAGAACATCCTGGCCAAGGCCCTGGGTTCGCGCAATCCGATCAACCTGGTGCGCGCCACGATGGATGCGCTGCAGAAGATGAACGTTCCGTCCGACATTGCCGCCAAGCGTGGCAAGACGGTCGAAGAGATCCTGGGTTAATAAGCCATGGCGACCAAGAAGCTCAAAGTCACGCTGATCCGCAGCCTCGCCAAGAAACTGGCGATGCACAAGAACAATGCCAATGGTCTGGGCCTGCGCAAGCTGCACCGCTCGGTCATTGTCGATGCCACTCCGGAAAACATGGGCATGATCAACAACTCATCCCACATGTTCCGCGTCGAAGAGGTCTGAGATGAAACTCAACTCCATCAAGCCGACCAAGGGCGCCAAGACCGCCAAGAAGCGCGTTGCGCGCGGCATCGGCTCGGGCCTGGGCAAGACCGCCGGCCGCGGCCACAAGGGTCAGCACGCCCGTTCGGGCGGCTACAACAAGCTGGGCTTCGAGGGCGGCCAGATGCCGATCCAGCGTCGCCTGCCCAAGCGCGGCTTCAACTCCCCGCTGGCTGGCCTGACCGCTGAAGTGCGCCTGTCCGAGCTGAACAAGCTCGACGTCACCGAGATCGACCTGGCCGTGCTGAAGGCCAAGAACGTGGTCGCCGCCACGGCGCAGACCGCCAAGGTCATCAAGTCGGGCGAGCTGAGCCGCGCTGTCACGCTCAAGGGCATCCTGGTCACCAAGGGTGCGCGCGAAGCGATCACGGCCGCTGGCGGTTCCATCGCAGAGTAAATCGTAGAGTAAACGTCCCTGTTAAAAGACCGGGCCATCCATGGCCCGGACTGTCAAAACAAGACTAGAGCTCATCTAAAACATCATGGCGAAAGCAACAGGCATGCCGGCGGGATCGATGGTCCCGGACCTCTCCAAGATTGGGGAAGTCCGCAGCCGTCTGCTGTTCCTGCTGGGCGCCATCATCGTGTTCCGCATCGGCAGCTACATCCCGGTGCCGGGCATCGATCCCGCCCAGCTGACGGCGCTGTTCAACCAGTCCAAGGGCACCATCCTGGACATGTTCAACATGTTCTCGGGCGGTTCGCTCGAGCGCCTGTCGATCTTCGCCCTGGGCGTGATGCCGTACATCTCGGCATCGATCATCGTGCAGCTCATGGCCGCCGTCGTTCCTCAGCTCAAGGAGCTGAAGAAGGAAGGCGAGGCCGGCCGCCGCACGATCACCAAGTACACCCGCTACGGCACCCTGGTCCTGGCGCTGTTCCAGTCCGTGGGCGCCGCCATCGCGCTGCAGAAGTCGGGCGTGGCGATCAACGCCGGCTTCGGCTTCCTGTTCACGGCTACGGTGTCGCTGGTGACCGGTACCATGTTCCTGATGTGGCTCGGCGAGCAGATCACCGAGCGCGGCATCGGCAACGGCATCTCGATGCTGATCTTCGCCGGTATCGTGGCGGGCTTCCCCCGCGCCCTGGCGTCCACCGCCCAGCTGGTCAGCGAGGGCTCGCTCAGCGGATTCGTGGTGCTGCTGGTGCTGATCGCCGTGGTCCTGGTGACCTGGTTCGTGGTGTTCGTCGAGCGTGCGCAGCGCCGTATCCCGGTGCACCATGCCCGCCGCCAGCAGGGCCGCAAGGTCTTTGCCGCCCAGACCCAGCATCTGCCGCTGAAGCTGAACATGTCGGGCGTCATCCCGCCGATCTTCGCGTCCTCGCTGATCCTGTTCCCGGCGTCGCTGGTGCAGTTCTTCGGTGACGGCGCCCAGGGTGGTTTCCTGCAGCAGGTCGCCAACGCCCTGTCGCCGGGCCAGCCGCTGTACACGCTGCTGTATGGTCTGCTGATCGTGTTCTTCTGCTTCTTCTACACCGCGCTGGTGTTCGACTCGCGCGAAACGGCGGAGAACCTGAAGAAGTCGGGTGCCTTCATCCCCGGCGTACGTCCGGGCGTGATGACTGCCAAGTACATCGACACCGTGCTGACCCGCCTGACGGTCGCCGGCGCCGCGTACATCCTGGCGGTGTGCCTGTTCCCCGAGATCCTGCGCAGCTTCTTCAGCGGCATCCCGTTCTATTTTGGTGGCACGTCGCTGCTGATTACCGTGGTCGTGGTGATGGACTTCATGGCGCAGCTGCAGGCGCACCTGATGTCCCACCAGTACGAAGGCCTGATGAAAAAGGCCAATCTGAAGTCCCTGGGTCCGTCGTCGGCACGCTGATCCTGCAAATTTTGAGAATCAAATCATGAAAGTCCGCGCTTCGGTCAAGAAAATCTGCCGCAACTGCAAGGTCGTGCGCCGTAACGGCGTCGTCCGCATCCTGTGCTCGGACCCCCGGCACAAGCAGCGCCAAGGTTGATTTTTTCGGATAAATATCAGTAAAATCGCGCCCTTTTTCGCGCTATCGGCATAAGGTTGTATTAGGAGTTTCGCGTATGGCACGTATCGCGGGTGTCAACATCCCGGATAGGAAGCACACCGTCATTGCCCTCAGGGCGATCTACGGCATCGGCAAGACCCGCGCGCAGAAGATCTGCGCAGGTGCGGGTATTGATCCCACTGTGCAGATTCGCACGCTGACCGAGGGCGAGCTGGACAAGCTGCGCGCCGAGGTCGGCAAGTACATCGTGGAGGGCGACCTGCGTCGCGAAGTCTCCATGAGCATCAAGCGTCTGATCGACCTGGGCTGCTACCGCGGCACGCGTCACCGCCGTGGCCTGCCGGTCCGTGGCCAGCGCACCCGCACCAACGCCCGTACCCGCAAGGGTCCGCGCCGCGGCACGGTTGCGATGAAGAAGACCACCTGATAGCGCCCGGAACCTGATATGGCTACCCAGAACAACGCTGCCGCCGCCAAGCGCAAGAAGGTTAAGAAGAACGTGACCGATGCCGTGGCTCACATCCACGCCTCGTTCAACAACACGATCATCCTGATCACCGATCGCCAGGGCAATGCGATTTCCTGGAGCACGGCGGGCGCCGCCGGCTTCAAGGGCTCGCGCAAGTCCACGCCGTTCGCCGCCCAGGTCGCTGCCGACAAGGCTGCGCAGGCTGCCGCCGAGCACGGCGTGAAGAACGTCGAGGTGCTGGTGAAGGGCCCCGGCCCTGGCCGCGAGTCCGCCGTGCGCGCGCTGAACGCCGCCGGCTTCAAGATCGTCAACATCACCGATGTGACGCCGATTCCGCACAACGGTTGCCGCGCGCCTAAGCGCCGCCGCGTGTAAGCCGCTCCCGGAGATTACCTCATGGCTCGTTATATTGGCCCCAAGTGCAAGCTTTCCCGCCGCGCCGGCACCGACCTGCTGCTCAAGTCGCGCGCCCGTTCGCTGGACAGCAAGTGCAAGATCGAAACCCGTCCTGGTCAGCACGGCGCCGTCAAGCCGCGCCTGTCCGACTACGCTCTGCAGCTGCGTGAAAAGCAGAAGCTGAAGCAGATGTACGGCGTGCTCGAGAAGCAGTTCCGTAACTACTACCTCAAGGCGTCGTCCAAGAAGGGCTCCACCGGCCTGATGCTGCTCCAGATGCTGGAGTGCCGCCTGGACAACGTCGTGTACCGCATGGGCTTCGGCCGCACGCGTTCCGAGTCGCGCCAGCTGGTCAGCCACAAGGCTGTGCTGGTCAACGGCAAGCCGGTCAACATCCCGTCCTACCAGGTTCAGGTGGGCGACGTGGTCGAGATCCGCGAGAAGTCGCGCAGCCAGGGCCGCGTGGCCGAGTCGCTGTCGATCGCCTCGCAGGCCGGCATGCCGGACTGGATCGATGTGGATGAGAAGGGCCTGAAGGGCACCTTCAAGGCCGTCCCGACGCGCGACCAGATCGTGCCGGACATCAACGAGCAGCTCGTCGTCGAGTTGTACTCCAAGTAATTCACCGGCCGCATACGCCGAGGAAGTATCCCGCATGCAGAATGTGATTGCCGACCTGCTGAAGCCGCGCCTGATCGAGGTGGAAGCCGTTTCCGCCCATCGTGCGCGCGTCACCCTCGAACCGATGGAGCGCGGCTTCGGCCACACGCTGGGCAATGCCCTGCGCCGCATCCTGCTGTCGTCCATCCCGGGCGCGGCCATCACCGAAGTACAGATCGATGGCGTTGTTCACGAGTACAGCGCGGTCGAGGGCGTCCAGGAGGACGTCATCGACATCCTGCTGAACATCAAGAACATCGCGGTCCGCATGCACTCCCGCGAAGAAGCCACCCTGCGTCTCGAGAAGTCGGGTAAGGGCGCCATCACCGCCGGCGACATCCAGCTGGACCATGACGTCGAGATCGTGAACCCGGACCTGGTGCTCGCGCACCTGACCGGTGGCAAGCTGAACATGACCCTCAAGGTCACCCGTGGCCGCGGCTACGTGCCGGCTGCCAGCGTGGTGCGTGACGAGGAGACCCGTGGCATCGGCGTGCTGAAGCTGGACGCCAGCTACAGCCCCGTGCGTCGCGTCAGCTACGCCGTGGAGCGCGCCCGTGTTGCCCAGCGCACCGACCTCGACAAGCTGATCCTGGACGTGGACACCAACGGTGGCATCGATGCCGCCGAGGCCGTGCGCCTGTCGGCCCGCATCCTGCGTGACCAGCTCGCCGTGTTCGTCGACCTGGAGGCCGAGGCCGCCCAGGCCGCCGCCGCCCCTGGCAAGAAGGACCTGTCGCCGATCCTGTTCCGCCCGATCGACGATCTGGAACTCACCGTGCGTTCGGCCAACTGCCTCAAGGCCGAGAATGTCTACTACATCGGCGATCTGGTGCAGCGCACCGAGATGGAGCTGATGAAGACGCCGAACCTGGGCAAGAAGTCGTTGAACGAGATCAAGGAAGCGCTGAAGGCGCACGACCTCGAGCTGGGTATGAAGCTCGATAACTGGTCGTCGCCCAAGACGCCCGCCTGAAGAAGCATTTAAAGGACAAGTACCATGCGTCACGGAATGTCAGGCCGCGCGTTCGGCCGTAGCCCCAGCCACCGTAAGGCCACGATGCAGGCCATCACGGTTGCGCTGATCAAGAATGAACTGATCAAGACCACGGTCCCCAAGGCGAAGGAACTGCGCCGCGTGGCCGAGCCGCTGATCACCCGCGCCAAGGCCGACACCCTGGCCAACCGCCGCGTGGTGTTCTCGCGCCTGCGTGATCGCGATGCGGTCACCAAGCTGTTCAACGAGATCGGCCCGCGCTACGCCAAGCGCCCGGGCGGCTATCTGCGAATTCTCCGCTGCGGCTTCCGCGCCGGTGACGACGCTCCGATGGCCTATGTCGAGCTCGTCGACCGTCCGCGCGGTGAAGCTGCCGCCCCGGCCGAGGCTCCTGCCGCCTAAAGCAGTTCAAGTCATCTCATGACTTCACAAAGGGCGCCTTGGGGCGCCCTTTGTCGTTCCGGGGCGCCACAACGTCGCTCGAGGGTATCCTCATGACCATGTCCCGCAACTCCGCCGTCGCCCTGGCCCTGGCCACGGTCTATCTCGTCTGGGGTTCCACCTACCTCGCGATCCGGATCGGCGTGCGCGACCTGCCGCCCTTCCTGTTCGCCGGCAGCCGCTTCATCGGGGCCGGCCTGCTGATGCTGCTGTGGGCCTGGAGCCGCGGCCAGAAGCTGCCGACGCGCTGGCAGGATTACCGCAGCATCGGCCTGGCGGCGGTCACCATGCTGGTGCTGGGCAACGGCCTGGTGACCTGGGCCGAGCAATGGGTGGAATCCAACCAGGCCGCCCTGATCGTGGCCACCAGCGCGCTGTGGATCTCCTGGTTTGGCACCTTCGGAGCCCGGGGCGAGCCGATCGGCCGCAGTGCCATCGTCGGCCTCGGCGTGGGCTTTCTCGGCGTGGCGGTGCTGGTGGGCGGTGGGCTGCAGCTGCGTGCCGCGCCGCCGCTGGGCTACGCAGCACTGCTGGGGGCCTCCATGGCCTGGGGCATCGGTTCGGTCTACCTGCGGCGCCACCCCCCGGACTGCAGCGCCTGGGCGGGCGCCGCCATGCAGATGCTGATCGCCGGCAGCCTGATGGCCGGTATCGGCCTGGCCTCCGGCGAGACGGCGCGCTGGCACATGACGCCTTCGGCGGCATGGATGCTGCTGTACCTGATGCTGTTCGGCTCCTGCGTCGCCTATGGCGCCTACTTCTGGCTGGTGCAGCAGGTGACGCCGGCCGTGCTCGGCACCTATGCTTACGTCAACCCGGCCGTGGCCGTGGTGCTGGGCTGGGCACTGGTGGGCGAGCGGCTGTCGCCGATGCAGTGGCTGGGCACCGGCGTGATCCTGGCCGGCGTGGTGCTGGTGACGCTGGCCTCGCGCAAGCCCAAGCCGGCCAGTCCGGTGTGATGTGATTATTTGGCCAATATAAATAGCAAAATAAAATATAAAGTCACAATGCTCTCCCCCCTCTCCCGCAAGCGGATCCGCCGCGGCCTGGCCTGCCTGGCCCTGGCCATGACGCTGCCGCTGCAGGCGGCGGGCCCGGCGGGCAACGTGCTGCGCATCGGCAACGGCGCCGAGCCGCAGACCCTGGATCCGCACAAGACCGAGACGGTGGACGGCTCGCGTATCGTGCGCGACCTCTGCGAGGGCCTGACCAATGTCTCGCCCACCGGCAAGACCGTGCCCGGAGCGGCGGAGCGCTGGGAGATCAGCCCGGACGGACTGGAATACATCTTCTTCCTGCGCCCGACCGCGCGCTGGTCCAATGGCGATCCGGTGGTGGCGGAGGACTTCGTCGCCGGCCTGCGCCGTGCCGCCGATCCCAAGACCGGTTCCTCCTATGCGCAGATGCTGGAGCCGCTGATCAACGGCCCTGAGGTCGTCACCGGCAAGAAGCCGCCCGATGCCCTCGGAGTGGAGGCGGTGGATGATCACACCCTGCTGCTGCGCCTGCGCGGGCCGACGCCCTACCTGTTGGGCATGCTGTCGCATACCACCACCTTCCCGATCCATCGGCCCAGCCTGAAGAAGCACGGCGACCAGTTCGCGCGGCCCGGCAACATGGTCTGCAATGGCGCCTACCTGCTGGACCAGTGGGTGGTGCAGTCGCATGTACGGGTCAAGCGCAACCGCTATTACTGGAACAACGCCAAGACCTCCATCGACACGGTGATGTTCTATTCGACCGAGGATGTGAATTCGGAACTGAAGGCCTACCGCGCGGGTGACCTGGACTGGGCCACGGGTTATCCCGTGATACAGACGCCCTGGATCCGGCAGAACCTGAAGGGCGAGCTGAAGACCGGGCCGTATCTCGGCATTTCCTACTTTGGCTACAACGTCACCCGGCCGCCGTTCAAGGACAACGTCAAGCTGCGCCAGGCCCTGAGCCTGGCGATCGACCGCGATGTGATCGTGGACAAGGTGCTCTACACCCTGTCGATCCCGGCCTATGGCTGGGTGCCCCCGGGCACCGAGGGCGTGGCGCCGCAGACGCCGGATTGGGCGACGTGGACACAGGCGCAGCGCCTGGCACTGGCGCGCAAGCTCTACGCCGAGGCCGGCTACTCCGAAGACAACCCGGCCGAGGTGGAGATCCGCTACAACACCAGCGAGAACAACAAGCGTGTCGCGGTGGTCGTGGCGGCGATGTGGAAGCAGTGGCTGGGCGTGAAGAGCACGCTGGCCAACGAGGAATGGAAGGTCTTCCTCAACACCCGCAAGCTGAAGAAGAAGACCCAGGTGTTCCGCTCGGCCTGGATTGGCGACTACAACGATGCCACCACCTTCCTGGACATCATGCACAGCACCCACGGCCAGAACGACACCGGCTGGAGCAACCCGCGCTACGACGCGCTGCTGGCGCAGGCCGCGGCCGAGACCGACGCCGTGCGTCGCCGCGCGATGCTGGAGGAGGCGGAGCGGATCCTGCTGTCGGAGCTGCCGTACATCCCGCTGACCTTCTACACCTCCAAGAACCTGGTGAAGCCCTGGGTCCGGCAGTGGCAGGACAACATCCTGGACTACCACTACTCCAGGGACATGCGGATCGAGGGCTATTGAGATGCTGCGATTCGCCATGCGCCGCCTGCTGGCCTCGATCCCCACCTTGCTGGTGCTGATCACGCTGGCCTTCTTCATGATGCGCCTGGCGCCCGGCGGCCCCTTCGACAAGGAGCGTTCGCTGCTGCCGGAGATCGAGGCGGCGATCAACGCGGCCTACCACCTCGACGAGCCGCTGTGGCAGCAATACCTGCGCTACATGGGCGGCCTGCTGCGCGGCGATCTCGGCCCCTCGTTCCAGTACGCCGGCTTTTCCGTGAGCGAACTGATCGCCCAGGGCTTCCCGGTGTCGCTGGCCATCGGCCTGTCGAGCATGGTGCTGGCACTGCTGATCGGTGGTGCCGCCGGCATCTGGGCGGCAATGCGGCAGAACCGCTTCGGCGACTGGTCGGTGATGACCCTGTCGATGGCCGGCATCTCGCTGCCCAGCTACGTCATCGCACCGCTGATGATCCTGCTGTTCGCGGTGACCCTGCACTGGTTGCCGGCGGGCGGCTGGGAGCAAGGGCGTTACCAGGACATGCTGATGCCCGTGCTGGCCCTGGCGCTGCCGCAGATCGCCTACATCGCGCGGCTGATGCGCGGCTCCATGATCGAGGTACTGCGTTCCAACTTCATCCGCACCGCTCGCGCCAAGGGCTTGCCGGAACACCGCGTGATCCTGCGCCACGCGCTCAAGCCCGCGATGATGCCGATCCTGTCCTTCCTGGGGCCCACGGCGGCGGGCGTCATCACCGGCTCGGTGGTGATCGAGCAGATCTTCGGTATCCCGGGCCTGGGCCGCTACTTCGTGCAGGCCGCGATCAACCGTGACTACACCCTGGTGCTGGGTGTGGTGATCTTCTACGGCCTGCTGATCGTGCTGTTCAACTTCCTGGTCGACCTGCTCTACGGCACACTCGACCCGCGGGTGAGGGCGGAATGAATTCAACCAGGCCCATCACGCCATGAGCCGGCTCCCGCAACCGGTCCTCGGCCGCAGCCTCTGGCAGGACGCCTGGCGGCGCCTGCGGCACAACCGCGCCGCGCTGGTGGCCGGCGGCGTGCTGGTGCTGCTGTTGCTGGCGATCCTGCTGGGGCCACTGTTCAGCCCGCATGCCTATGACGAGATCGACTTCGACAGCGAATGGGGCGCGGCGCCGGCGCTGCATGACGGCCACCTGTTCGGCACCGACAGCGTCGGCCGCGACCTGTTCTCCCGCACCCTGGTGGGAGGCCGCATCTCGCTGATGGTGGGCATCGTCTCCACGCTGGTGTCGCTGCTGATCGGCGTGGCCTACGGCGCCATCGCCGGCTACTACGGCGGCCGGCTGGATCAGGTGATGATGCGCATCGTGGACGTGCTCTATGCGCTGCCCTTCATGTTCTTCGTGATCCTGCTGATGGTGCTGTTCGGGCGCCACCTGCTGCTGATCTTCGTGGCGATCGGTGCGGTCAACTGGCTGGACATGGCGCGCATCGTGCGCGGCCAGACCCTGTCGCTGCGCCGCCGCGAGTTCATCGACGCGGCGATCGTTTCCGGCACGCCGCCGGGGCAGATCATCCGCCGCCACATCGTGCCCAACCTGATGGGCGTAGTGGTGGTCTACGCCACGCTGACGATCCCCCAGGTGATCCTGGTGGAGTCCTTCCTGAGTTTCCTCGGGCTGGGCGTGCAGGAGCCCATGACCAGCTGGGGCGCGCTGGTGAACGACGGCGCGCGCGAGATGGAGACCATCGTCTGGCCGCTGCTGTTCCCGGCCAGCTTCCTGGCGGTGACCTTGCTGTGCTTCAACTTCCTGGGTGACGGCCTGCGCGACGCGCTGGACCCCAAGGACAGGTAAGGGCCTACCGATGCCGCTGCTCGAAGTCGAAAATCTCGAAATCAGCTTCCGCACGGCGGAGGGTGAGCTGCGCGCGGTCAACGGCCTGTCGCTGGAGATCGGGGCAGGGGAGGCCCTCGGCGTGGTCGGCGAATCCGGCTCCGGCAAGTCGCAGACTGCGATGGCGATCATGGGCCTGCTGGCGCCCAATGCCAGCGTCCGCGGCCGCATCCGTTTCGACGGCCAGGACCTGCTGGGCCTCAAGGCGGCGCAGATGAACCGCATCCGCGGCGCGCAGATCGGCATGGTGTTCCAGGACCCCATGACCAGCCTCAACCCCTACCTGTCCATCGGCACGCAGATGGCGGAGGTGCTGGTGCAGCACCGCGGCATGAACCAGGTGGCGGGCCTGGCGGAGTCGGCGCGCATGCTGGACTCGGTGCGCATCCCGGATGCCACGCGGCGCCTTTCGCAGTACCCCCACGAGCTGTCCGGCGGCATGCGCCAGCGCGTGATGATCGCCATGACCCTGCTGTGCCGCCCGCGCCTGCTGATCGCCGACGAGCCGACCACCGCGCTGGACGTGACCGTCCAGGCGCAGATCCTGGAGCTGCTGGGCGAGCTGCGCCGCGAGTTCGGCGTGGCGGTGATGCTGATCACCCATGACCTCGGCATCGTCGGCGAGCTCTGCGAGCGCACCCTGGTGATGTACGCAGGCCAGTTGATGGAGAGCGGCCCGACGGAGCGCCTGCTGTCGCGGCCGGGCCACCCCTACACCCGCGGCCTGCTGGACTCACGCCCCGGGCTGGATTCGCCGCTGGACGTGCCGTTGGCGGCCATCCCGGGCTCCCCGCCCGACCTGCTGCAGCTGCCCGCCGGCTGCCCCTTCCAGCCGCGTTGCCCGCAGGCTTTCGAGCCCTGCAGCCGCCGTCCGCCCGTGGTCGAGCACCCCGGCGGCTTGCGGCGTGCCTGCCACGCCGCCTGAGCCGGCCGAATCCGACCGCCCTCCGGCGCTTGCGCGCAGGAGCTCAAGTTGATTCCGCAGCGCGATTCCCGATAGATTCGGGCCACAAAGATCAATCGTGGGGTGACGGGCCTTGAGGCCGGCCACCGCGAACGCTTCAGCCAGAGGCCGGCCCCATGCCGGCCACACCCAAGCGACGGGGGAGAACAATGGGAATGACGATTGCGCGCCGCGGCGAACGCAGCCTGACGGCGTTTGCTGCCTTTTTGGTACTGGCCTGGTCCGGTGCCGCCAATGCCTTGAGCTTTTCGCTGCCCTGGGGCGAGGACGGGGAGCAGATCGAGGCCGTGCTCAACACCACGATCACGGCCGGTGCCTCCTGGCGAATGGAGGACCGCAGCTCCGACCTGGTGGGCAAGGCCAGCCTGAACCGCGATCTCTGCGGCCGCACCGCCACCGGCAGGTCCTACTACCAGTCCTGCCAGGGCCTGTTCAAGGACCAGACCTTCCCCGCCGAGCGGCTGGCGCAGTTCCCCGGCCAGTACACGATCAACGCCGACGACGGCAATCTGAACTACGACAAGGGCGACATCGTCCAGGCGCCGCTGAAGATCACGCAGGACTTCACCGCCTCGCTCGGTGACTTCGGCATCTTCGTCAAGGGCCTGTACTTCTACGACTTCATCAACAACGATTTCACCGACCACAACCCCAACCGCATCACCCGCGACAACTACCTGCAGGTGGGCAACGCCACCTCGGGCGGCTCGGAAGTGTTGCCGTTGGTGCCGCGCAACGACTCGCGCCCCTGTCCGCCGGGCCGCAGCGGGCCTCCGGGCATCGGCTGCTACATCCTCTACGGTCCCGGTGGCGACGTGTATTCCAAGCGCAACGACGGCGAGACGCTGCGCCAGATCGGCACCGACCTGCAGTTGCTGGACGCCTACTTCTACGGCCAGCTGCCGCTGTGGGACGACAAGCAGCTGACCTTCAAGCTCGGCCGCCAGAACCTCAACTGGGGCGAGTCCACGCTGCTGGTGTTCAGCTCGCTCAACACCATCAACCCGGTCAACGCCAACAATTTCTACCGCACCGGATTCCAGGTGGAAGAGGTGTTCCAGCCGGTGGGCATGGCCTACGTGTCGATGGAGCCCTTCGAGAACACCACGCTGGAAGCCTTCTACCAGTACGAATGGGTGCCGCTGGAGATTCCCGCCGCCGGTTCGTTCTACTCCTTCGTCGACCTGGGCAGCTACAACGCCGTGGATCACGTCAACCTGAGCTTCGGCTCCGGCGCCGATGATCCGGAGCAGCTCGGCCGCCTGCTCGACAATCCCCTGTCGGGCCTGACCAACACCTCGCAGACCGCCTACCGCCTGCCCGACAAGAACCCGGACAACGGTGGCCAGTACGGCGCCTCGCTGAAGTACTTCGCCGAGTGGCTCAACGCCGGCACCGAGCTGGGCTTCTACTTCGCCAATTACCACTCGCGCCTGCCGATGGTCAGCGCCTACTCGGTGACGGAGGCCTGCAGCAAGAACACCACCAGCACGGTCGGCTTCCTGCTGGCCTGCCCAGGCATCCCGCTGGTCTCGGCGCTGCTGCCGACCTATGGCGGTCCGGACAGCATCCAGAACGGCGACGATGGCCGCCGCAACATCGGCAGCGCCGTCAACTTCGACTCGCTGCGCATCCAGCTGGAATATCCCGAAGACCAGAAGATGTTCGGCCTGAGCTTCAACACCACGCTGGGCGATTTCTCGATCCAGGGCGAAGTCGCCTATCGCCCCGACGAGCCCTTGCAGGTGGACCTGGAAGACCTGGTGTTCTCGGCCTTCGGCCCGACGCTGTCGAACTGCGGCGTTCCGGTGAACGGCACGGTCGTGGAGTGCGCCGGTACCGGCAACCTGACCGGCGTGATCACCGGCCTGCTGGCGCAGCCGGGCCTGACGGCGGTGCTGGCGGATCGCCTGCAGCAGCTGCTGGCCCTGGCCACCAGCATGGGCCCGAACCTGGGCGGCGTGGGCACCCAGCCGGACGGCACGCTCGGCCCCTACGGCTCCAGCGACGCGCACGACTGCAAGAGCCCCGGCGCCCCGGCCTGCGATACCTACGACCTGCTGGTGGGCCACATGACCAGCTCGGGCCGTTCCTTCCCGTCCTTCCTGATTCCCTACCGCGGCACCGTCATCGGCACCAACGCCGGCAGCGACCGCAACGCACCGCTGGATCGCAACAACCCCGGCTACGTGCGCGGCTGGGAAGAGTTCGACACCTACCAGTTCAATCTCGGCGGCACCTACGTGGCCGGCGCCACCGACAACCCCATCGGTGCCGACCAGGTGCTGATGCTGTTCGAAACCGGCGCCACCTGGGTGCCGGGCCTGCCGGACCTCGACGTGCTGCAGCTGGAGGCACCGGGCACCTACCTGCATGCCAGCGCCGGCGCCGACGGCTCGGGTGCCGACGGCTCCGCCCAGGCCTGCTCCAGCAGCCCGAACTGCGTGATCGGCCCCGACGGCCTGCGCTTCAACCCGCACCAGCAGTCGCTCAAGGGCTTCCCGGACAAGCTGTCCTGGGGCTACGTCATCATCAGCCTGATCCGCTACGAGTCGGTGCTGCCGGGCATCAGCGTCGCCCCGCAGATCGTGTGGAAGCACGACGTGAAGGGCACCGCTCCGGGCCTGGCCGGCAACTTCGTCGAGGGCCGCAAGCAGGCCAACATCACCGTCGAGACCCGCTACAAGTCGGCGTTCTCCTTCAACCTCGGCTACACCTGGAACTTCGGCGGCGGCGTGTACAATCTCAACAAGGATCGCGATACGGCGCAGGCCTTCGTGAAATTCCAGTTCTGACCCCGGCGGGGCAGGCCGCAGAGGCTGCCTCGCCTTTTTTTGGCTAGAATAATCCGATCGTTTAATTATGAAGACCCCGATGACTGAATCCCCCGCGGCGCTGAGCCGGCGCTCCCTGCTGAAGCTGGGCCTGGCCGCCGGTACGGTGCTCACCGTCTCCAGCTTCGGCGCCGGCCTGACCGGCTGCTCGCGCCGCCAGAGCGCCACGGCCGCCGGCCTGCGCTGCCTGCGCGATGCCGACGTGGAATTGTTCCGTGCCGTGCTACCGGTGATGCTGGCCGGCAGCCTGCCGGCGGACGCGCCGCTTGACGGCCTGCTGGCCCGCATCGACGACGCCGTGCTGCGGCTCGGCGCCCCGGCCCAGCGTGAGGTGTTCAAGCTGTTCGATCTGCTGCACCTGCGCCCCACGCGCTGGCTCACCACCGGCATCGCCGAGCCCTGGCGCGAGGCGACCCCGGCGCAGGTCGCGGCCTTCCTGGAGCGCTGGCGTGATAGCCGCGTAGGCCTGTTCAATGCCGGCTACCTGGCGTTCAACAAGCTCTGCTGCACGGCGCACTACACCCAGCCGGAGGGCTGGGCACAGATGGGCTATCCCGGCCCGCTGGCCTGGGCCTACCAGTCGCTGAACTCCTGAGGGCGCCATGGCGATCAACGACATCTATACCGATGGCATCGCGGGCGGCTGGAACGTGCGCGATGCATCCACCTTCAGCCAGGATCAGGTGCTGGAGGCCGACGTGGCCATCGTCGGCAGCGGCGCCGGCGGCGGCACCGCCGCGCAGATCCTCAGTGCTGCCGGCCTGCGCGTGCTGATCCTGGAAGAGGGGCCGCTGCAGACCGCGCGCGACTTCCGCGACATGAGCGAGGCGCGCGCCTACGCCACGCTGTACCAGGAGGGTGCCGGGCGCACCAGCTCCGATGGTGCACTGCAGATTCTGCAGGGTCGAGCGGTGGGCGGCACCACCACCGTCAACTGGACCTCCAGCTTCCGCACGCCGCCGGAAACCCTGAAGCACTGGGCCACGCAGCACGGTGTGCGCGAAGCCTCCGAGCAGGATATGGCGCCCTGGTTCCAGCGCATGGAAGAGCAGCTCGGCGTGGCGCCCTGGGGCATGCCGCCGAATGCCAACAACGGCGTGCTGCGCGATGGCGCCGCCAAGCTGGACTGGGAATGGCATGTTATCCCGCGCAACGTGCGCGGCTGCTGGAACCTGGGTTACTGCGGCACCGGCTGCCCCACTAATGCCAAGCAGTCGATGCTGGTCACCACCATCCCGCAGTCGCTGAAGCAGGGTGCGCAGCTGGTGCACCACCTGCGCGTGCAGCGGCTGCGTCTCGAAGACGGGCGTGTGGCCGGCCTGGATGCGCTGGCTCTCAAGCCCGACGCGCTGTCGCCCAGCGGCATCCGCGTCAGCATCCGCGCCCGGCACTACGTGCTGTCCGGCGGCGCCATCAACACGCCGGCGCTGCTGCTGCGCAGCGAGGCCCCCGATCCGCATGATCAACTCGGCCTGCACACCTGCGTGCACCCGGTGGTGCTCAGCATGGCCGAGATGCCGGGCAAGGTGGATGGCTACTACGGTGCGCCGCAGTCCATTGCCAGCGATCATTTCCAGTGGAAGCACGGCGCCACCGGCGACTGCGGCTTCAAGCTGGAAGTGCCGCCGATGATGCCGGCATTGCTGTCCACCATGTTCGGCCGCTTCGGCGCGGAGCTGGAGGCCGAGGTCGGGCGGCTGCCGCATCTCAGCGCCGGGCTGGCCCTGCTGCGCGATGGCTTCGTCGACGATGCGCCCGGCGGACGCGTACGGATCGACGACGCCGGCGAGCCGCTGCTGGACTACGACATTGGCGAATACCTCTGGAAGGGCATGCGCGAGGCCTACCGGCGCATGGCCGAGTTGCAGTTCGCGGCCGGGGCCAAGCGGGTGCGCCAGGTGCACCTGGATGCGCGCTGGACCGACAACCCCAGCGACGCCCTGCGCCACGTCGAGAAGCTGCGCATGGTCAAGTTCCGCACCGGACTGTTCAGCGCCCACCTGATGGGTGGCTGCGCCATGGGCGGCGACCCGAAGACCAGCGTCACCGACAGCCACGGCCGGCACCACCAGCTGGAGAACCTGCACGTGCTCGACGGCTCGCTGTTTCCCACCAGCATCGGCGCCAATCCGCAGCTGTCGATCTACGGCCTGGTGGCCAAGCATGCGACTCGCCTGGCGGGAGAGCTGGCCAAGGTCTGAGGCCTGCATCACGTGCATCCCGCATGCCCCCGAAACGGGGGGGTACACCTCATCCGGGGGGTGAGGCGGGAGTGGGTTCCCCGGCATGTTGGTCTCCACACCGAAACAGGGGACGGACATGCAGTTGCAGGGATCTTGGTCGGCGCGCATCTGGCGCGCCGCGATGGCGGGTGTGCTGGCACTGGCGGCAGTGGGCTGTTCGGACACGGATGACGGCGGCCCCGAGGGCACCGGCGGCGGCACGGCCACCCTGGCCGGTACCGCCGCCGTGGGTGCGCCGATCGTCGGGGGCGCGATCACCGCCAAGTGCAGCGGCGGCCAGACATTCTCGGCCACCAGCGCCGCCAACGGCGGCTACAGCATTGAACTGCCGTCCTCTGCCTTGCCCTGCGCGCTGCAGGTCAGTGGCGGCACCGTGGGCGGTGCCGCCAACACGCAGTCCTTGCACAGCTTCGCCAGCCGCAGCGGCACGGTGAACCTCACCCCGCTGACCGATCTGGCGGTGGCGCTGGCCAGCGGTTCCAATCCGGTGGCCTGGTTCAATGCCGTGAACGCCGCCAATCCGCCGGATCTGGATGAGTTGACCCCTGCGATCAATACGCTGCTGAGCAAGCTGCGCGGTGCCGGCTACAGCGTGCCGGCCAACCTCAACCCGGTCACCACCCCGTTTGCGCCGACCGCCAGCAACGCCTATGACCAATTGCTGGAGGCGCTGGCCGATCGCCTGCGCCAGGCGGAAACCAACTACGCCGACCTCTTGGTGCAGGTGGTGGAGGAGGGGGATGACTTCGAACCGCCGGCGGCAGAGGAAGAGCCGGATGGCGGGACGCCCGAAGGGACGGTGCCAGGTACGGTCAGCTCCCTCCTGGTCGGCAGCTTCACATTGACCTTCAACCTGGCCACCGACAATGCCAACAAGCCGGTGGTGGGCGCCCCGTTTGCCGACAAGCAACAGGTACCGGTGGTGATCGGCTCCGACAACACGCTGAAGATCGATGGCAAGACGCTGACTAACCCGTACTTCCGCAAGTTCGGTGGCCAGCCGCACTTGCCGGAGATCATCTGGTTGGACGCCGTCAAGAAGATCGAATACGCCTTGAGCGACAACGAGCGGGGTACCTTCAATGAGATCAACGTCGGCGACGCCTCTCAGGCGGGCGTCTCGGGCATCCCGCGCTTCCTCGGGCAGTTGCCCAAGCCCAAGGTGACGGTGACCTTGCCGGCGTCGCTCAATGGCAGCTACACGACGCGCATCGTCGACAAAAGCGGTCCGATCAATTTCACCGTGGGCAACAACCTGACGGTGGTAATCGCCAGCGACAGCATCGCGGTCGACGGAGACCGGTACCTGTTCCAGGCCAGCGACCTGGAGTACGAGATTTTCAACGAAACCGCTTCCATCGAGCCGCGTTACCGGGTTAGCAAGAAGACCGATGCAACCCATGTCCAGGATCTCTACATCTACGTGGACGGCGATGCGGTGGTAGGCTTCAAGCTGTCGCTTACGGAGTTGGGCAATGGTACGTCCTCGACTTCCTATGTCGTTGCAGAGAAGCGTCCGCTGCCGCAGAACGTTCTCGACTTTTTTGATCTGGCCGTGAGCAAGACGCCAGTGGTGCTCACCGTGGTACAGGACGACACCAGCTACAACAGTGGTTACCCCGCCAAGTGCGCGACCATGCGCCTGACGGTAGACAAGACCGGTACCGGTGATGCCGTAGCCTTCAAGTACACAGTGAAAAGGGGTGCCGACTATCAGGAATGGGTGGACGAGCAGAGTTATGCGGCCTCGAACACCCGCTACCTGGAAAATAGCGGCAACAAGATTCTGGCTTTCAGCCGCAATCGCATCTCGCTGCGTGCCGACGGCAAGGTCGACCTGACGGCTCTGCTCGGAGCCAGCGTCAAGGATCGCGCGACCAACGATCCTGACCAGATACTGTTGGCTTGCCCCCCCTGAGGAGTCGGCGTTCTGTCAGCCCGGTCCGGAAGAACGCCGGACCGGGCTTTTCCATGCCAGAGCTGTCCCAAATCCTGCCACCTGTCAAAGCTGACGCCGGGGCGCCGTAGGAGTAATCTCGCGCCGTTTTCGGCCGTGAACGTGCCCGCTCCCGGGCCTGCCGCCGCGCCGGAACCGGTATGAAGCATTTCTTCCAGGGCCTGGGACGCATCCTGGTCGGGCGTCCGCTCGACCCGCTCGATCCCCGCACGCGTCACAGCCTGGCCCTGGTGGCCTTCCTGGCCTGGGTCGGCCTGGGCGCCGACGGCCTGTCGTCCAGCGCCTACGGTCCGGAAGAAGCCTTCCGCGCGCTGGGCGAGCACTCCCACCTCGGCCTGTGGCTGGTGATCGCCACCGCGGTCACGGTGTTCGTGATCGCGCTGGCCTACAACCAGGTGATCGAGTTGTTCCCCTCCGGCGGCGGCGGCTACAAGGCCGCCACCAAGCTGATCGGTCCCTACGCCGGCCTGGTGTCGGGCTCGGCGCTGATCATCGACTACGTGCTGACCATCACCATCTCGGTGGCCGCCGGCGTGGATGCGATCTTCAGCTTCCTGCCGCGCGACTGGCTGTACTGGAAGCTGCCGGCGCAGGTCCTGGCCCTGCTGCTGCTGCTGGGGCTCAACCTGCGCGGCATGAAGGAATCGATCCGCGTGCTGCTGCCGCTGTTCCTGGGCTTCTTCGTGTCGCACCTGTTCCTGATCGTCTACGGCATCTACCACCACGTGGACGTGCTGGACACGCTGTTCACCCAGACCGTGCAGGAGACGCATGAACTGGCGGGCACGGCCGGCTGGATGTTCACCATCGCGCTGCTGCTCAAGGCCTATTCCCTGGGTGGCGGCACCTACACGGGCCTGGAGGCCGTGTCGAACAACGTCAACATGCTGGCCGAGCCGCGCGTGCGTACCGGCCACCTGACCATGCTCTACATGGCGCTGTCGCTGGCCTTCGTCGCCTCGGGCATCCTGCTGCTGTACCTGCTGTGGGACGCCAAGCCGGTGCACGGCCAGACGCTCAACGCTGTGACCTTCGGCATGATCATCGACAGCTTCGGCTTCGAGGATCCGGGCCTGTCGCACGGCCTGCTGGTGGGGGTGCTGGTGCTGGAGGCCTGCCTGCTGTTCGTGGGCGCCAACACCGGCTTCCTGGGTGGCCCGGCGGTGCTGGCCAACATGGCGGCCGATCGCTGGGTGCCGCGCCAGTTCCGCCAGCTGTCGAGCCGTCTGGTGACGCAGAACGGCGTGCTGCTGATGGGCGCCGCCGCGCTGGCGGTGCTGCTGTGGAGCCGCGGCAGCGTGCACCTACTGGTGGTGCTCTACTCGATCAACGTGTTCATCACCTTCACGCTGGCCATGGCCGGACTCTGCCGCCACTGGCTGGACCAGCGCCGCTTTATGCAGCCCTGGCTGCGTTCCTTCCTGCTGTCGGCACTGGGCTTCGTCGTCTGTGCCTTCATCCTGCTGGTGACGCTGGTGGAGAAGTTCGCCCACGGCGGCTGGGTGACCCTGCTGATCACCGGCAGCGTGGCCGGCCTGGGCCTGATGATCCACCGGCACTACGAAGGCGTGGCGAAGCAGATGGCGCTGATCGAGAACCACTTCGCGCCGCGCCCGACCTGGGACATCGACGCCGAGAACCTTCCCGAGGACAAGGCCGCGCCCACGGCGGTGTTCCTGGTGGGCAGCAACCGTGGCGCGGCCATGGTGATGCTGGAGTGGGCACGCAAGCAGTTCCCCGAGCGCTTCCGCAACTTCCTCTTCGTCTCGGTGGGCGAGGTGGACAAACAGAGCTTCGACGGCAGCGGCGCGATCAAGTCGCTGCAGGTACGCATCGACAACTCCCTGCGCTATCTCACCAGCTACTGTGCCAGCCGTGGTTTGCGCGCGGCCAGCTACCAGGCCTATGGCAACGATCCACTGCAGGAGCTGTCGTCGCTGCTGGAGCAGGTGCTGGCCGAGTATCCCGACAGCCTCTGCTTCGCCAGCCAGCTGATGTTCGAGCACGACCACGCCATGACCCGCTTCCTGCACAACCAGATGCCCCTGGCCATGCAGCGCCAGCTGAGCCTGCGCGGCAAGGAACTGGTGATCGTGCCGCTGCGCGTCCCGGAGATTCCCGAGGACAACCGCGAGCGCTTCAGCACCTCGCGCTGAGGGCTGGGAGCCGGGCAGGGTCTGCCAGCATGAGAAAGCAATGCCCGGTGTGCCGCCAGAGCGGCCTGTCCCTGTTCTCGCTGGCGTTCTCCACCCGCGCGGGTGCGGCGCGCTGCCGCGGTTGCCGGCGCGGCTTCTTCGTCCGCCACTCCTGGCGCCTGGCCGCACTGGCCCTGATGCTGGGGCCGCTGTTCATCGCGCTGAAGCTGCACCTGGCCAAGCTCTTGCTCCTGGATGCCCTGCTGATCATGACGGGCTACTTCATGGCTACCCGCATGGTCGGCCGCTGGGCCCGGCTGATCGGCGTCGATGATCCCGATGCGGCCCGGATCGATCACCATGGCAAATGGTGGTCGGCCGCGGTGGCGGTCGCCGCCCTGGCCGCGCTGGCACTGGTGCTTCACCGGGACTGAACCGGGCCGGGGCCGCGCCAGAAAAAAGCCCGCCGGATGGCGGGCTCTTGCACAGGCTGGAAGACCGCACTGCTTTCAGGCGCCCTCGGCCTCCGGCGCCAGCGGCACGGCCTCCGGCGCGCCCAGGAACTTGGGCTTGGTGTTGAGGACGAAGATGTCGAGGATCGCGCTGACGCGGGCGAAGACCTCGCGCATGGGGTGGCGGTTGCCCGGACGGCCGTCGGCGTTGGCGGGCGCGATGAAGCCGTAGGCGGGGATGTCGAACTTGCGGGCGATGAACACCGCCCGGTAGCTGTGGTACTTCTGCGTTACGATGGTCATGCGCGTCAGCTTGAAGACCTGCTTGGCGCGCACCACGGAATCGAAGGTGCGGAAGCCGGCGAAATCCATCGTGATGGCATCCTCCGGCACGCCCGCCTGCATCAGCGCCTTGCGCATGGCGCGAGGCTCGTTGTAGGTCTCATCCGGGTTGGCGCCGCTGACGATCAGGTGCTTGACCTTGCCGACGCGGTACAGCTCCGCGGCCGCGTCGATGCGGCCCTGGAAGGCCGGGCTGGTCTTGCCCGAGATGAGGAAGGGGCTGGTGCCGAGCACCAGCCCCACGTCGTTGTCCGGCAGCAGCGCCCACTTGTCGGTGATGTAGCCGTCGCTGGAGTTGATGACCCAGCGGTTGCCCAGCAGGATCACCAACGCGAAGACCCCGATCGAGATCAGGGCCCAGCGGCGGACGCGGCGTCGGGTGGAAGGCTTCAAGCGACCAGGCCCCACATCATGTAGAAGAACATCAGGATCTGCGCCAGGTAGAAGGTGGCGCGCAGCATGACCATCCAGTGCGAGACGCCGAGGATGTGCACCACGCTCTGGGCGATGCGAGCGGCAAGCACGGCGCAGGCCAGGGCATCGACCACCGGCTGCTTGCCCATGGCGTAGGCCACCAGGACGATGGCGGCGAAGATCGGCAGGTTTTCCAGGCAGTTGAAGTGCGCATGCTCGATGCGTTTGACCATGCTCGGGCGCTCGCGTTCCGCGCCGCGGGTCCAGGAGTCGGCCTTGACGCCACGCAGGATCTCGATACCGCGCCAGTTGACGGCGAGGAAGACGAGCAGCAGGGTCCAGGCGGTGAAGCCGATCAGTGCGACGAGTGCAGACATGGTGTTCCCCTCTTGTTGTTGGTAATGATGGACGGCGGCAAGGCGTGCGTCAGTGGGCCAGCTTCTTCATGCCCTGCTCCAGGCCGGACAGGGTCATGGGAAACATGCGCTCCCGGCCCAGCAGCTCCT
The DNA here is from genome assembly GCA_030149365.1 of Solimonas sp. GTDB lineage: Bacteria > Pseudomonadota > Gammaproteobacteria > Nevskiales > Nevskiaceae > Solimonas_A. The sequence continues at coordinate 11,240 of JASBRP010000040.1, read as the reverse complement.
GGGTGATCTGCACCGACTGGGTGTGTTCCCAGTACTGCGGATTCTCCGGGTTGAGCCAGATCAGGTGCGGGAAGATATCCATCACGCGCTTGAACCACAGGGCGCCAGCTTCCTCGTTCCAGTGCTCGACGCTGCCGCCGGGCTGGACGATCTCGTAGGGGCTCATGGTGGCATCGCCGACGAAGATCACCTTGTAGTCCGGCGTGTACTTGTGAAGGATGTCGTAGAGCGGGATGCGCTCGCCGTTGCGGCGGTTGTTGTCCTTCCACACCGTTTCGTAGATGAAGTTGTGGAAGTAGAAATATTCCAGGTGCTTGAACTCGGTCTTGGCGGCCGAGAACAGCTCCTCGCAGACGCGCACGTGCGGGTCCATGGAGCCGCCCACGTCGAGGAACAGCAGCACTTTCACCGCGTTGCGGCGCTCTGGCACCATCTTGATGTCGAGATAGCCGGCGTTGCGTGCGGTGGAGGCGATGGTGTCGTCCAGGTCCAGCACGTCCGGCGAGCCCTCGCGGGCGAAGCGGCGCAGGCGACGCAGCGCCACCTTGATGTTGCGCGTACCCAGCTCGATGCTGTCGTCCAGGTTACGGAACTCGCGCTTCTCCCAGACCTTGACCGCGGTCTTGCCGCCACCCTGGCCGCCGATGCGTACGCCCTCGGGGTTGTAGCCGCCGTTGCCGAAGGGCGAGGTGCCGCCGGTGCCGATCCACTTGTTGCCGCCCTCGTGGCGCTCCTTCTGCTCTTCCAGGCGCTGCTTTAGCACCTCCATGAGCTTGTCCAGGCCGCCCAGCGCTTCGATCTTGGCCTTTTCCTCATCGCTCAGCAGCTTCTGCGCCTGCAGGCGCAGCCACTCTTCCGGCACGCTGGCGAACAGTTCGCCGGTGAGCGCCTCGATACCCTTGAAGTAGGCGGCGAAGGCGCGGTCGAAGCGGTCGAACTGCGTCTCGTCCTTGACCAGCGAGGTGCGGGCGAGGAAGTAGAAGTCGTCCAGCGAGAAGATCGCGACGTTCTTGGACAGGGCTTCCAGCAGCACCAGGAACTCGCTGAGGCTGGCCTTGACCCCGGCGGCACGAAGAGACAGGAAGAACGAAAAAAGCATGGCAGGTTCCGTCAGTCGGGCATGTTGAACATCAGGTCGACGTTGCGGTCGGTGGCGGTGCCGACGCGCACGCCGCCCTGGGCGCAGAGGGCGCCGAGGTTGGCTTCCGTGATCGCGGCCGCCACGGCGGCGGGATCGGTCAGGTAGAAGGCGCAGCGGTCATCGCTCTCGGCGAGCCGGCGCGGGCCCTCCAGGCGATGGGTCAGCACCGGTGCACGGATGGTACCGCTGCCGTTGCCGTTGTCGAAGACCTCGATCAGGCGCTGCTCCTGGGGGAAGTCGATCAGCGAGGCGCTCTCGATCTGCCAGAAGCCGGTGCAGGCGCCCGGGCCCTTGCAGTCCACCGGTACCTCGATGCTGCCGTTGGAGCCGATGCCGTCCTCCACCTTGAAGGGGCGGATGCGGTGTACGTGGGTATGGCCGGCGACCCAGGCGATGACGTTGGGATGGCTGGCCAGCTCGGCGTTTAGCTGTGCGGCGGTGACCTCGATCGGCACCAGCGGGGCGAACATGCCGAACTCGGCGAAGGTCAGGTCCGGGTGGTGGCTGAACACCATCACCAGCTGGCGGCGGGCCGAGGCCGTGGCCAGCTCGGCCTGGATCCACGCGAACTGCGCGGCATCGATGCTGCCGTCGGACAGCGCGAAGGGATTCAGCAGCAGGTTGCCCGGGATGCGCGAGTCGTGGCCGTCGATGATGGTGTTCATCACGATCATGCGGAAGCGGCCGCCGGCAGCGTCGAAGGCGTAGTAGCCATCGTTGCGCAGGTCGTCGTCCAGACGGCGAGCCATGTCGGCGTGCTGGAAGCCATGGCCGACCGGGCCGGGCAGGGCGTCGGTCTCGAAGAACTCATCGATGAATTCGTGCTGGTTGGCCAGGTAGCGGCGGCCGGCGACGAACAGGGCAGCGTTGAGCACGTCCTGCGGCAGCGCCAGGGTGCCGCGGACATAGCCATCGTGGTTGCCGAAGGCGACCATCCAGGGCATGGCTAGCTTGTCGTTGATGCAGCCGGCATCGCCGGCATGACAGCGCAGCACTTCAGGCATGCCTGGCGCGCGCGTGGTGGTCTGGCGCGTGGGGTCTACCGAGCCGTCGGCGGCGCGCCCGGTCAGCGAGGCGGTGGTGGCATCCAGGATCTGGCGCACGGTGCGGGTGGCCAGCAGCTGGTAGGTGGGGTCGTCCGGGTTCGGATCCACGCTTTGGGTGTCGGCCACGCCGCGGCCGGTGAAGCGGGTGCAGGTGGCGGCGACCGAGCCCTCCGGCAGGCCCTCGCTGCAACGCTTCTCGAAGGCGCTGAGGCGATCGAACGTGCCGTCGAGGTTGTCGATGAAGCGGCGTGTCTCGGCCAGCGTGGTCAGGTCGGCGCTGTCGCCGGTGACGATCATGAACTCTGCCGGGTACTGCGCATGGCAGTCGTTGACGCCGCGGATCATGTCGTTGAGTACTTCATCCGAGTACTCCTGCTGCAGGCGCATGGCGGACTCGAAGGTCGGCAGCAGCGGATCGAGGAAGCCGGCGCCGTTGATGGCCTGGCCCTCGTCGTCGATGATGTGGTCGTCGGTGAACTGCAGGAAGCGCAGCATCAGCTGGGCGTCGCTGCGGCGGCTGCCGGGCGCCAGGTCGTTGCGGGTGACGAAGTCGTCCGGCGCGAAGTTGGTGCAGCGTGCGGGAGCGTTGCTGCGGCTGCCGCCGCCGGGCGCACCGGAGCTGGGGTCGCTGGAGTGGCAGGCGGCCAGGGCCAGCGCCGACAGGGCGGCGGCGACAGCAGTCCCCCGGATGTTCTTGAGCCGGATATTCTTGGGCATGGGCCGGTCCGTGTCGGTCTTTCACGACATTCTAGCCGACCCCTCCGACAGCGGTTGGAAACCCCGGTTATTGCTGGGTTTTATCGCTCAGGCGGCGGCCGGCACCGGCCTGCGCAGCGGGGTGACCTTGGGCGAAGCCTGATTCAGGTGATCCAGCTGCACCCAGCGGATGATGTGGATCTTGCCGTTCTGGTCTTCGGCCAGGGCGGTGCAGCTCTCCACCCAGTCGCCGCAGTTGTAGTAATCCACGCCGTCAATGTTGCGGGCCTCGGCATGGTGGATGTGGCCGCAGACCACGCCATCGAGCTTGCGGCGGCGGCATTCGCGGGCCAGCGATTCCTCGAAGGTGGACACCACGCTTACCGCGGTCTTGACGTGCTGCTTGGCGAAGGCCGACAGCGACCAGTAGCGCATGCCCAGCAGCGAGCGGCCGCGGTTGAACCAGTAGTTGAACCGCATGGTGTTCTCGTACAGCGCGTCACCCGCCATCGCAATCCACTTGTGGTAGCGCGTGATCACGTCGAAGAAGTCGCCGTGGGTCACCAGCAGGCGGCGTCCGTCGGCGGTGATATGGATGGCCTCGTTGGCCAGCCGCATGTTGCCGATCTCCAGGCGGTAGTCCACGAACTTGCGCAGGAACTCGTCGTGGTTGCCGGTGATGTAGACCACCTGCGTGTCGCGCTTGGCCTTGGTCAGGATCTTGCGGACCACATTGGTGTGCTCCTGCGGCCAGAACCAGCCGCCGGTGAGCTTCCAGCCGTCGACGATGTCGCCGACCAGGTAGAGCGTGTCGCAGGTGTGGGCCTTGAGGAAATCCACCAGGTGGTCGGCCTTGCAGCCGGCCGTGCCCAGGTGCACGTCGGAAATCCAGATCGTGCGGTAGTGGGTCTTTGCCTCGTTGCTCGCATCTTCCTTTTTCATGCGTCTCAGCTTGCGCCGGCGCGGTGAAGTGAAGATGAAGGATTGGTGAAGCTTTTGTGTCAGAGCCCCTGGCGGCGCAGGAAGTCCGCCACCACGGCCTGCGTGGCCGCCGGGTCCTCCTGCATGAAGCAGTGGCCGCCGGGCAGGGTCAGGAACTCCACCTGGGGCGCCATGCGCCGCGCCACCCGCGTGGCCCAAGGGAAGAAGCCGTAGCTGGACTGGCCGCTGATGAACAGGGTGGGGCACTGCAGCCGGCGGAAGGCCCGCCAGGGCCAGACCGGCTGCTCGAAGATCTCCGCTTCCAGTTCGCGCGGGCAGGCCAGCGTCACCTCCTCGCCGTTGCCGGTATCGCGCAGGGCATGATCCACGAAGCATTGCATGGCCTCCGCGGTCCAGCCGGCGTAGATGCCGCGGCCCTGCAGGCGGGCCAGCGCCTCGCCGCGGCTGGCCCAGCGCTCGCGGCGGCGGCGCGCGCCCGCTGCCATGGGGTGACGGCCGACGTAGCTGCCCAGGCGCACGGCGGCCCACATCGGGCCGGGCATCACGATCGGGTCCAGCAGCACCACTGCCCGGAACAGCCCCGGGTGCTCCGCCGCCAGGCGCAAGGTCAGCGCGCCGCCGAAGCTGTGGCCGACACCGATCAGCGGCCCCTGGTCCAGTCCCTGCGCGGCGATCACCGCGCGGGCGCGTTCCAGCACGGCCGCCACGCCCGAAAAGCGCGGCGCTGCCTCGCTGGCGCCATGGCCCTCGATGTCGCTGCAGAACAGACCGTAGCGGGGCAGGAAGGGCTGCAGGAAAGGCCAGTACACCCCGCCGCAGAAGCCGTTGCCATGCAGGAAATGCAGGGTCGGCTCGCCGTCCGGGGTGCGCCGCCCGCGCCAGGTGGGCTGGCCGGGGCGCCGATCCTCGGTCAGGTCCAGATCGCCGTAGTTCTTAGCAGCGGAAGTCATATTCATAGTGGTCTTTATGCAATTGCCCTTGATTCTGGCACGGCGGCTTATAATTTACGGTCTGTACTGCCGAATACCGCTGGAGCTGCACATGAGCCTGGACCTGCAAGCCGTCAACCGCGACCTGGGGCGAGACCCCGAAGGGCTGATCGCCTGGGCGCTGGCCCAGGACCCCGGTGCCATCATCACCAGCAACTTCCGACCCTTCTCGGCCGCGATCCTGCACCTGGTAACGCGCCAGCGCGCCGATATCCCGGTGGTGTGGATGGACAACGGCTACAACACGCCGGCCACCTACCAGTTCGCCGACCAGGTGACCGCGCAGCTGAAGCTGCGCCGCCTGATCTACCAGCCGCTGCGCTCGCGCGCCCACCGCGAAGCCGTGGAGGGGGCTGACGTTCCCGCGCTGGATACCCCGGAGCATGACCGCTTCACCGAGGAGGTGAAGCTGGAGCCGTTCCGCCGCGCCCTGCGCGAGCTGCAGCCGAAAATCTGGATCACCGGCGTGCGCAGCGGCGACACCGCCCACCGCGCCGGCATGGATCCGGTGTCGCTGGACGGCCGTGGCGTGATCAAGGTGGCGCCGATCCTGCACTGGACCTCCAAGGACCTGTGGCAATACCTCAAGCAGCACGGCCTGCCGGACAACCTCGACTATTACGACCCGACCAAGGGCGACGACAAGCGCGAGTGCGGCCTGCAGACGGCGTGATTTTTCTTCACTGCTCTAGCCGAGAGCAGTGAAGAAACCGTCGCGAACGGTCCGAGGTTGCATCGAGGAGCGGAGCCGTACTGAAGTACGGCGAGCACCGGAGATGCAAGATCGGGCCGTGCAGCAGGTTTATTCGCTGACTCTCACTCGATGCCGAGCTTCTTGATGCGGTAGCGCAGGGAGCGGAAGGACATCCCCAGCAACTCCGCCGCCTTGGTCTTGTTGAAGCGCGCCTTCTCCAGGGCCTCCTGGATGGCCTTGCGCTCGATGTCTTCCATCTGGTCTTCCAGCGCGCCGCCGGCGGGGCCGGCTTCCGCGCCCGGCGTGTGGCGCAACTGCAGGTCGGCAGCGGTGATCTGCTCGCCGTCGCAGAGCGTGATGGCGCGCTCCAGGATGTTCTCCAGCTCGCGCACGTTGCCGGGGAAACCATAGGCCTGCAGCGCCTTGCGGGCGTCGGCATCCAGCGTCGGCCGGCCGGGCAGGGCGACCTCGCGGGCCAGCCTTGCCAGGATGTGGTCGGCCAGCAGCGGGATGTCCTGGGCACGCTCGCGCAGCGGCGGCGTGCGCACCTCGATCACGTTGAGGCGGTAGAACAGGTCCTGGCGGAAGGCGCCGCGGGCCACCAGCTCGCCCAGGTTCTTGTGGGTGGCGGAGGTGATGCGTACGTTGACCTGCACCTCGGACTCGCTGCCCACCGGGCGCACGGCGCGCTCCTGCAGGGCGCGCAGCAGCTTGACCTGCATGTGCAGCGGCAGGTCGGCGACTTCGTCCAGGAACAGGGTCCCGCCCTCGGCCGCCTGGAACAAGCCCGGCTTGTCCTTGAGGGCGCCGGTGAAGCTGCCCTTGAGATGGCCGAAGAACTCGCTCTCCATCAGTTCCGAGGGGATGGCGCCGCAATTGACCGGCACGAAGGGCCCGGAGGATCGCGGCCCGCGGCTGTGGATCAGGCGCGCCACCAGCTCCTTGCCGGTGCCGGACTCGCCGGCGATGTGCACCGGCGCCTGGCTGCGGGCCAGGCGGTCGATCATGCCGCGTAGCTGTCGCACGCTGTCGTGCTCGCCCAGCAGGCCGCCATCGTCGCCGCCGGCCTTTTCCTCGCGACCGCGCAGCTTCAGCGCCGCGTCAACCAGCTTGCGCAGTGACTGCAGGTCCACCGGCTTGGAGACGAAGTCGAAGGCGCCGGCCTTGAGGCTCTCCACCGCCGCCTGCGAGCTGCCATAAGCGGTGATCACCGCCACCGGCGTCTGCGGGTGGTGCTTCTGGATGTGCTGCACCAGGCTAATGCCGTTGCCGTCGGGCAGGCGCATGTCGGTGATGCAGAAATCGAAGGCCTGCTCGCCCAGCAGGCGGCGGGCGTCCTGCAGGTTGGCGGCGGATCGCGTCTTCAGTCCCATGCGGGACAGCGTGATCTCCACCAGCTCCCGGATATCGGCTTCGTCGTCGACGATCAGTGCGGCTGCGCCTTTCATTCTCGCGGTTCCATCGAAAACAGGATGCGGAAACAGGCACCCCGGGTCTGCGGCACGAGCTGCAGCCGCGAGTGATTGTATTCGCAGATTTCCCTGGCGAGGTACAGGCCGAGGCCGGTTCCTGCGCTGTGGGTGGTGAAGAAGGGCTCGAAAACCTTGTCGGACAGCTCCTGCGAGATGCCCGGCCCGTTGTCGGCGATCTCCAGGTAGATGCGGCCGTTGTCCAGGCGCTCGGCGTGCATCAGCACGCGCGGCGGGCCGCCGCCGGCGGCGCCGTGCTCGAAGCTGTTGTCCCAGAGGTTGAACAGTACCTGCTGCAAGTGGCCCGGATCGAAGCGCACCTGCAGGCTGCCCGGCACGTCGAGCAGGTCCAGCGCGCGCGAGGATTGCGGGTGGCCTTCCTGGTAGATCGCGATGGTCCGCTGCAGCCAGTCGCGCAGCACCAGGGTCTCCTGGCGCGCATCGTCGCGGCGCGATAGCTCCAGCACGTCGCGCACGATCTTGTCGATGCGCCCTGAGTGGCGCTGGATCATGCCCAGCAGGCGCTGGTCCTCGCCGCTGATGTCGCTGGATTCCGCCAGCAACTGCCCGGCATGGGTGATGGCCGCCAGCGGATTGCGGATTTCGTGGGCGATGCTGGCCGACAGGCGTCCCAGCGCCGCCAGCTTCATCTGCTGGGCCTGTTCGCGCAGCTGCCCGGCGCTGTCGAGCAGGATCAGCAGCGGGGCCTGCGTGCCCCAGCCCAGGCGGGAGAAGCGCAGCAGCAGCTCCTGGCCGTGCGGATTCTCGCTGAAGGGCTGCAGCGCGCCGGGATCGTTGTCCTGCCACAGGCGCAGTTGCTGCTCCAGGCGCGGCAGTTCCTCGGACAGCGGCCGGCCGATGGCGGCGCTGCGGCCCAGCAGCCGCCGCGCGGCGGCGTTGACCGTGCGGATGTTCAGGCCCGAGTCCACCACCAGCACACCGGTCTGCATGGCCTCGATGATGCTTTCGTTGAGGCGCGACAGGTTGGCGAATTCACTGCCCACCCGTTCGGCGATGGCCTCGCTGCGGCGCGCACGCTGCGCCACGGTGTTGGCAGCGATGTTGGCGGCGAACAGCATCAGGCCCAGCACACCGGTCTGGGTGTAGTCCGAGGCGTCGAAGCGCAGCTGCTGCAACTGGCGGACGGTTTCCTCGCCGAACATGGCCAGCGTGGCGATGGCGGCCTGCAGCACGGCCATGCGTGGCGACAGGATCAGGCTGCAGCCGATGATCGGCGTCAGCAGCAGCACGCCCAGGCCCTGCGGCACACCGCCGGTGGCGTAGACCAGCCAGGTGACCATGCCCAGGTCGGCGGCGAAATGCACATGCGCCTGGACCTGCAGGCGCGGTGAGCGGTAGACCACCAGCAGCAACAGGAACAGCGCCAGGATGGCGTAGCTGTAGCAGGCCAGGCGGAAGCTGTCGCCGTGGTACTGCTGGAAGAAGTTGGCGCCGAAGCCGCTCTGGTGCAGCACCAGCAGCAGGCTCACCAGCGACAGGCGGTAGAGCCCCAGCGCAGAGAGGACGCGCCAGTCTTCGGGGCGTGTGGCGGAGGTCCCCGCCGTCATTCGCTGCAGCGGCCGCAGCGTCCGTCGCGCGACAAGGCCTTGGCCGGCAGGTGGGTGCCGCACTTCTGGCAGCGTTCCATCGCCTCGAACTGATCCTGCTGCGGCGGGCGCTGCAGCGGCTGCGCGCGCGTGAAGTGCTGGAACAGGCGCCAGGCGATCCAGGCCAGGGCGGCGAGCAGAAGCAGGCGGAGGATCATCGGGGTTCGGCGAAGGGGGCGAGCCTGCATTGTAGGGCAGGGCGCCATCCCGGTAGAAAACGAGAATAAAAGGTAAACAAAAATAATTTATGTGTATTTTTTATAACGACCTGCCGAGGCTGGATATTTCCGCCTCGTCCGAACGGTGTTTTGCCTTCGCGTAGTCGCTGCGCCAGAATGCGCGGCCCTTGATTTGACCGCCCACCTCCTTCTCTACGGGGATCTGCATGAATCTGCACGAGTATCAGTCCAAGGAAATTTTCGCGCGCTACGGGATTCCGGTCCCGCAGGGCCAGTTGGCAGCCAGCCCCGAGCAGGCCCGTGCAGCCGCCAAGCAGCTCGGCGGCGACAAGTTCGTCGTCAAGGCCCAGGTCCATGCCGGCGGTCGCGGCAAGGCCGGTGGCGTGAAGCTGGTTGAAGGCTTCGACGCTGTCGAGGAAGCCGCCAAGAAGATGCTCGGCCAGCAGCTGGTCACCAAGCAGACCGACGCTGCCGGCCTGCCGATCAACACCGTCTGGGTCGAGAAGCCCTCGGGCATCGCCCGCGAGCTCTATGTCGCCGGCCTGGTGGACCGCTCCCGCGAGCGCATCGTGTTCATGGCTTCCGCCGCTGGCGGCATGGACATCGAGGAAGTGGCCGACCACACCCCGGAGAAGATCAAGCGCATCTTCGTCAACCCGGCGGCTGGCCTGCAGCCCTACCAGGCGCGCGAGCTGGGCTTCTTCATGGATCTGACCAAGGAACAGGTCGACCAGTTCACCAAGATCATGCAGGGCCTCTACCGCATCGCCACCGAGTGCGATGCCAGCATGGTGGAAGTGAACCCGCTGATCATCACCACCGAGGGCAATGTCATGGCCCTCGACGCCAAGCTGAACTTCGACGCCAACGCCCTGTACCGCCAGAAGGAGATCGCCGGCATGCGCGATCCCTCGCAGGAAGACGACGCCGAGCGTGAAGCCAGCAAGTTCGACCTGAACTACGTGACCCTGGGCGGCGACATCGGCTGCATGGTCAATGGCGCCGGCCTGGCCATGGCCACCATGGACATCGTCAAGCTGCACGGCGGCAAGCCGGCCAACTTCCTCGACGTCGGCGGCGGCACCACGGCGGAGAAGGTCACCGAGGCCTTCAAGCTGATCACTCGCTCGCCCGAGGTCAAGGCGATCTTCATCAACATCTTCGGCGGCATCGTACGCTGCGATCTGATTGCCGAGGGCATCATCCAGGCCTGCAAGCAGACTGGTCTGAAAATCCCCGTGGTGGCGCGCCTGCAGGGCACCAACATGGAGAAGGGTCGCGACATGCTGAACGCCAGTGGCCTCAAGATCACCCCCGTGAGCGATCTCACCGAGGCGGCCAAGACCGTCGTCGCGCTCGCCCAGTCTGCCTAATCCGCCGGAATCCCCCTCATGAGCATCCTGATCAACAAAGCGACCAAGGTCATCTGCCAGGGCTTCACCGGCAAGCAGGGCACCTTCCACTCCGAACAGGCGATCGCCTACGGAACCAAGCTCGTCGGCGGCGTCACCCCGGGCCGCGGCGGCAGCCAGCACCTGAACCTGCCGGTGTTCAACACCTGCCATGACGCCGTCGCCGGTACCGGCGCCGACGCCACCATGATCTACGTGCCGGCGCCGTTCGCCGCCGACGCGATCCTGGAAGCGGCCGATGCCGGCATCAAGGTCATCATCTGCATCACCGAAGGCATCCCGGTGAACGACATGGTCAAGGTCAAGGCCGCGCTGCGCTCGCAGTACCCGGGCAGCGTGCTGATCGGCCCCAACTGCCCCGGCGTCATCACCCCGGGCGAGTGCAAGATCGGCATCATGCCGGGCCACATCCACAAGCCGGGCAAGATCGGCATCGTGTCGCGTTCCGGCACGCTGACCTACGAAACCGTGCACCAGACCACCCAGAACGGCCTCGGCCAGTCGACCTGCGTCGGCATCGGCGGCGATCCGGTGCGTGGCCTCGGCTTCATCGAGGTCATCGAGCTGTTCGAGAAGGACCCGGCGACCGAAGGCATCATCATGGTCGGCGAGATCGGTGGTTCCTCCGAGGAAGAGGCGGCCGAGTACATCAAGGGCCACGTGAAGAAGCCGGTGGTGGCCTACATTGCGGGCGTCACCGCGCCTCCGGGCAAGCGCATGGGCCATGCCGGCGCCATCATCTCCGGCGGCAAGGGCACGGCCGACGAGAAGTTCAAGGTGCTGGAGGCCGCGGGCGTGAAGACTGTGCGCTCCCCGGCCGACCTCGGCGCGGCGATGCTGTCGCTGCTGAAGTAAGCCTTGCCGCAGTATCGAAAAGGCCCGCGCAAGCGGGCCTTTTCGTTTTTAGTCCCCTCTCCCCGCAAGCGGGGAGAGGGCTAGGGTGAGGGGCGACGCTTTCAGCTAAGAGCCAAGCCGGCCCCACACCCCCACCCCCGGCCCCGAAACCGGGGGGGGGGGGTGGGGGCAGTTTACGAATCGGTAACCCCAGGGTGTGACAACGCCGAG
>JASBRP010000037.1 GCA_030149365.1 Solimonas sp. | reverse complement strand
CGCAGAATGGAATTCCGATCCCTTCTACCTTTGAGCCTTGCTCGCCTTCGAATAGACACCAATAGGCGCGGCTACATGATTATCGCTTTTCCAGGAAAGCCCCAACTTCGATGGACGAAAAAATCCATGTAGCGAAGCTGTTAGTGCAGAACGCACGAAGGAAGTGAGACTTTTTCCTCAGTTCATCTAGGTGGCGCGTTAGTGATCAGCACGCCGATTCTTCTTCATCCGTTAACGACGCCCGTTGATCGGAAGAGTCCCTGAGTCTGGTCAAAACTGTAAGAGCATCCCGGCACCTCGATGGAGCTCTTCAATGCAAACACGCAGTATCTCGACTTGGCTTCTTAAGCGAAGGAAGCAGTTCGCCATTTCTCTGGGAGCGATGCTAGTTGTCGCAGCAGTAATGCATTTGGCGCCGGACTCTGTTCGAGGGGGTGTGAGCTCAGCCGGTAAGAAGGACAATCGCTCCGATGTAGAGAAAATACCTACGTCGAAGGTGCTGGGACTCGAAGAAGTGGATCGGCTAGCGCTCGAAAAGCTGGGTCCTCCGCCGGCAGCGATATCTGCCGAAATGATTGCCGAGGCGCAGAGGAGAGTCGCGAGTACCAAACCTCAGTTGGAGCGAGTGCGGCAGCTTCAAGTCATACAGAGCGAAAAAGGACATAACGCAGTTGTCGCGTCGTTAAAGGCCGATGCGCACGATGTGGAGTCCAAAAAGTGAAAAAGCAGAACGTCCTATTTACGGCCATCGCCGTCCTCACAGCATTCTCAACACTCCCGGCGAACGCGGATATTGCAGGAGAAACGGCAGGGCAGTTTGCCGTCCAGCGTGGTGCGGCTACATACACCATTCCCCTCTCCTTGCCCCCCGGCCTCGGAGAGATGCAACCGGAACTCTCTTTAAGCTATAGCAGCCACGCGGGAGATGGCCCCCTTGGACAAGGCTGGTCAATTTCCGGCCTATCTTCCATTTCCCTTTGCGCGAAGACGGTAGCTCAGGAGAATGAGTTCTCACCTGTCTCCCTTAACACGGCCAATGCAGATAAGAGATTCTGCTTAGATGGTCAGCGGCTGGTACGAACCGGTGGAAGCTACGGCACTACTCAGCTCGTGATGCGCACCGAGATCGATTCGTTCGCAAGAATCATTGCGAATGGTTGGACGTACCTGTCGAGCGGTCCCGAGTCGTTCACAGTTAAGACGAAGTCCGCGCAGACGATTACCTACGGAAGCACGGCAGCATCACGCTCTACCCTGTCCGGAACCACTACGGCGTTTGCATGGATGGCAGACCGTATCGAAGACGCCGCCGGAAACTACATTACCTTCTCCTACCAAAGGCCCCCTCTAACGATGCCGGCTTCGTCCGATACAGCGGAAACGCTGATATCGGAAATTCAGTACACCGGAAATCCAACCGGCGGTGCTCCCTTAGCTTCGGTCCGGTTTCTCTACTCGGACCGCCAGGACATCCGACACTATGCCGCAGTGCAGCGAAGGGTAGAGCGTAGAAAGCGACTCGACCGGATCGAGATGCGTGTCCAAGGCAATCTGATTCGGAGCTACTCCTTCGGATATGCGCAATCAGCCCGTTCGGGCGCATCACTGCTCACATCGATTCAAGAATGTGCAGGGGCGCAGATGACGGACTGTGTTCCAGCGACTCGATTCGATTGGAACGACACCGCAGTGGGACTCGCCAGCAAATCCGTCTCGATACCTGGTCCTTGGGGTGCCGAGGCCTATCGTTCAATGGGAGACTTCAATGGCGACGGACGAGCGGACCTTGCCTCGCCCAATGGCACGAACGTCGAAATAAAATTAGGCCGCGCTGACGGAAACTTCAATGCAAATCCCTACTCGGTCGGCATTGATCTGCCTGATTCGAAATGGATCCGATACGGCGACTTCGATGGTGATGGACGCACCGATATCGTCGGCATATCCGGGTCGAATATCCTGCTTAAGCAGGTTCGAGATAGTGCCTTCGTCGGTTATACCACTACGACCACCAGTTCGGCTTGGGGGCCCTCGGAGCGCCTTTTTGCAGCCGATATGAACGGCGATGGCCGGATGGACCTAGTGGCATTCACGGGCACTTCAGTAAGGGTGCATATCTCCACCGGCACCACATTCACAGCCCAGACGTGGTCTCATCCGAATGTCAGCGGCGCCTCCTGGGGTGGGGCCGGGGCAACTTATGCGGGAGATTTCAATAGTGACGGGGTAATGGACTTTGCCACGGTTTCTGGAAGCCAGCTCTGGTTCATTATCACTAACCCACTAACGAAGACTTTCAGCTGGGTCTTTGGAGCCACAATTAGCGGTAACTCTAAGCTGCGGTGGATAGGCGACTTTGACGGCGATGGCCACATTGAATTTGCATATTGCAGCTCAAGCAATGTGATCAATACTGTTCGCCCCGCCAGCGAACGTCCTGGGACGCCAGCACCCACATACAACGTCTCATCCCATCAGTTCTACTTCCCTGATAACACTTGGACGGGGGATTTTAACGGGGATGGGCGTACAGATATTGTCACGATTCTGGCGAATCAACTGGTCGCGTACATGCCGACCTCAAGCAGCACATATGTATTTAGGGAACTTAGTGTAGCGAGTTCCAACAATGCCTCCTATCGGAAGTTCTGGTCGGCGGATTTTAACGGGGATGGCCTCCAAGACATCCTTTCAACGGATGCCGCAGGTGGAAATGCGGCTATGTTCAAGACCACTGTTGCAACGAGTGCAGCTAGCGCTTACTCGATGGAACATCAGGTCACTCCACTGGCAATAAGCCGAATTCGTTCAGGAACGGGAGCTCTTGTATCCATCTCGTACCTGCCCGCGACTGATGAAGCGGTATACACAAAGGGCCCTGCGACCCAATGGCCTAATATCAACACGTCTATTCCAGTGCAGCTTGTCTTTGAGGTCCAAACATCGCATGGCGCCGGCGCGCCTGAGGATATGCGTGGAACACGATATAGCTATGTAAATTTCTACATAAACACCGCTGGTCGTGGCCCTCAGGGATTCGAGTACGAAACGACTCGGGACTTGCTAACTGGAGACTATGAAGTCACCCAGTACATGACGGAGTTCCCGTTTAGCGGAATGATTAAGAGGCTGGAGCGGCATCTGTCGAACGGAACGCTCGTCGAGCGTCGGGTGAACTTCTATCTGGCCAGTGATCCGACGCCATCGACGAAGTTCCCTTACGCAAGCGCCACTACGGAAACCAACTACGACTTGCTTGGTGCACCGCTTGTCGAAACGACAACACTCCAGCAGCAAGTGGATGCATACGGAAACTTCGGCAAACTTGTAACAACGACGCGGGATGGTCAGGCGCCCTTAACGACATGGTCGCGGGTCACTACGACAAACACATACACCAACCAATTTCTTGTTTGGAATCTCGGCCGCCTTACTCGCTCCGATGTTCTTCACGAGTCATCTTGGGCCTCACCAATAGCGAAGTCGGCGTCATTCATCTATGACCAATCAACCGGCCTATTGACCAGTGAAGTTGTCGAGCCCGACGCCGTTGGAACTCCGCGGTATCTCCGCACTGACTATCAGTATGACGCCTGGGGCAATAAGTCGCAGGTTTCCGTGTCGGGCTTCGATAGCCAGGGTGTGGCGTTACCCGTCAGGACAACAAAGACAACCTATTCAATCCAGGGCGATCGACTGCGCGCGGAAACCCTGAATGCCTTGAATCACAGCAGCCGCCAAGATCTGAGCTTGGCGCATGGTGGCGTAGTCGAGGCCGTGGACGTCAATGGACAAAGAACGCTAACGGAGTACGACACCTTTGGTCGGGTAAAGCGGAAGGTTTCATACAACCTCTCTGGCAGCGAAGTCTGGAAGAAGATCAGTCATGGCTGGGCAAGCGGTGGCACGGTGCCGAATGCCGTGACAACCATCGTCGAATCGGATTCTTCTGGGCGCTCGATTATTTCCCACCAAGATCTGCTTGGCCGTACGATTGAAAAATCGCATGCCTCATTGGACGGCCGATACGTGTCTGAGTACACCCGGTTTGATGAACAGGGACGCACGGTGGAAGCGGGACGTCCTTCATTTGATCGCTACTCAGCACCAAAGGTTTTGACAACGTACGACGCGCTTAATCGCATCACTTCACTGGATGCGCCGGGCCCGGATGGCGGTCGTGCGGTTACCAGCTACTCGTACAATGGCCACAGCTCAACGGCTACCAATGCCGCTGGCGTTTCCCGAATCGAGTATCGAAATGCACTCGGAAAGACCGTGCGTGTGGAGGAGGGAAATACCAGTGCCAGCACCAACTATGAGTACGACAGTGTTGGTAATTTGATCAAGACCACTGATCCGGTCGGACAAATTAGTACAGTTCAATACGATCTTCATAGCCGCAAGATCGCCGTCTCAGACCCAGCAACTGGAAACTGGGCGTATAGCTACAACAGTTTTGGAGAAATTGAGCGTCAAACCGATGCCAAGCAAAAGACGATCAGAATGGAGTATGACGTCCTTGGGCGCATGATTAAGCGCTATGACCATGGTAGTCAGAACCCGACGATCTGGACCTATGATACTTCGGCAAATGGAATTGGTCTGCTAGCTTCCGTCACTGAACCAACGGGCTATATTCAATCCATTTCCTACAATGCCCTGTCTCTCGTCAGCCAGGTAGACACCACAATTCCTGCGGCCGGGGCGGCATCGGTATTCACGATTGCTACGCTGTACGATGAACAGAATAGACCTTGGAAGATCACCCGGCCTGGGGGCTTCATAACGGAGAACGTCTTCAATTCCAATGGATACCTTGAAGCGCTAAGGAGCCCCAAGGAAACGGGCGGCGAACTGTACAACGATGCCGGCCTCGCCGATCGAGTCAGTGAGTTGACGCCAATCATCAGTCAGAATCAGTCAGATGCACTGTACTGGCACACACAAGCTCTGGATTCGCTCAATGCCGCGGTCCTGGCGGAGTCGCAGATCGCCTCGCTTTCGGTGCTGCCTGGAAATGTTCAGGCGCAGGTGACTGCGCTACGTAATGAGGCCCAAACGCTTCGTGAAAATGCGGAGATGTTTTCAAGCCTAGGGGAGGAATACGATCGGCGAGCCGCCTATTACTCTGAGGTGGCGGAGTTCTATCTCGATCTTATTGCGGATCCATATTACTCCTCGACCTATTGGAACAGCTATCTGACCGTAGTCTCGAATGGGCTAAACGAACGAGCTGCTGCGGACTCCGCATTTGCAGATGTGGCGGATTCAATTGCTCAAGCTTTCTTGACGAATGAGGCGGACAAGCTTCAACAGGCGCAAGTTCTTATTACCCAGGCGTTGGCATCAGTCCAGGGTCAGATAAACACCTTAAAGCAGCAAGCGCAGCAGCATCGTCAATTAGCAGCCCAACGCCAAGCTCAAGCCAAGGTTAAGCAAGACGCAGCGGCGCGATTCGGCCGGCAACTGGCAATGGCTCAGAAGAGTCTGTCAGATCCCAACTACATTGTGTGGTGGCGCGCGGGATCTCTAGATGCGGAAGGGCGACCCAATGTTGAGGTCTACGGAAATGGTGTGTTTACCAACCGTGAGTACGATCCAGGTACAGGCCAGTTGCTCACCATTCGCACGGGCGAGATTAGCGACGGCACGATACAGGACGTTGGGTACAGCTACGATGCGATGAACAATGTTCGTAGCCGTTGGGATATTAACATTGGCCTTACGGCAAATTACGGCTACGACGCGCTTGATCGTCTGACAAGTGCCACTATCTCGCACAATGATTCGAGCGTTCCGCTCAACAAGTCATTCGTCTATGCATACGATGCAGCCGGTAACTTCTCGAGCGTTAGCGAGAATGGGGTTTCGCGTGCTTACACCTATGTCACGGAGGGCGTTCTTCAGCGGAAGCGATTGAACAATGTTAGCGGGGTCGGCGCGCTCGTGCATGACGCGAATGGCAACATTACGAGTAGCGGTGCTCGGTCGTTCTCCTGGGATTCGGATAATCGTCCGATCAACTTAGTAGGAAACGGCAGCAATGTTAGCTACACGTATGGTCCGGATGGAAATCGGATCAGTAAGTCAGACTCTGCAATCAACAACAACAACCTGACGATATATGTACCTGGCGGTTACGAGCGCACAACCCGCCAGGGCGGTGGGGCTGTTCAGACCGAACATCGTTATTTTCTGATGGCCGGTGATCGTCTGGTGGGAAGCAGGATTGTGGTTGACACCGGATCGGTGAGCGTCCGGCGCGCAGAGTATTATCACCAGGACGCGCTTGGCAGCATCGATGTAGTCACCGATAGTCTAGGACGAATTGCAAAACGGTATCACTACGAGCCTTTTGGGAGACAAGTTGACATCACGCCTTTGGGAATCATTGATCCGGGTCTTTTAGCCCCTGGCGGATTGCAATCGCTTCTGCAGCGAGGTTACACGGGGCACGAACACATCGCCGCCATGGGGCTTATCCATATGAATGGCCGCGTGTACGACACCCTAACCGGGCGGTTCCTTAGTGCGGATCCGCATGTTCAGTCTTTGACATCGACACAAGGATTGAACCGATACAGCTACGTTCAAAATAATCCGTTGAAGTACACCGACCCTAGTGGATACTTCCTAAAGAGTCTCTTCAAGAAATTGAAGCGCTTGTGGAGGCCACTCCTTGCCATCGCTATCGCGGTTTTTGCCCCTGAGTTGTTGCCATTTCTTGGAAGCTGGGGTGCGCAGTTTGCTGGAGGATTCTTTGGCGGCCTCATTATGGGCCAAGGTGACTTGCAGGCAGGCCTGGTGGGTGGGCTGACCGCGCTTGCGTTCTTCGGAGTGGGTGAGGCATTCAGTCGATATCGAATGCTTTCAGATCAACGTCTCTTGAAGGTTATTGCTCACGGTGGGGTTGGAGGATTGTCATCCGTGGCATCTGGCGGAAAGTTCGGCCATGGATTTCTTGCGAGCGGATTCACGCAAGCCTTTGCTCCCGGTATCGATAGGATCGACCGCGGAAATTCCGGCATTAGTGTTGCACGGACTGCCGCAGCTGCAGTTGTCGGTGGAACTGCATCGGCCATGGGAGGAGGAAAGTTTGCTAATGGAGCGGTAACCGGTGCCTTCTCCCGGGCCTTCAATGACGAAAAGCACTTCCTTGAGAAGGCACGTGAGTATGGAGAATCCTTTGCAATCAAAGCCAAGGAGTACGCTAGTGCCTTCTCCGTGCGAGTGGGAGGTGCGATGGCATTCCACGGAACGATCACCGCTGGACCTGGCGAATTTTCATTTGGCCCCAAGGTTGCTGGCGGCATAGGCGTGGACGAAAATGGGCTTGGCTTTTACCAAACGTTAGATATCAATGTGGTGACCTTTACGTATAAGGGTCAATCGTATGGTCTTTCGTTTGGAGGTTGGGACGGGATTGGCTACACAAATGGAAAATGGGTTCCTACTGACATAAGGTCAGTGACTATTCGAGAAACAAATGCTAATTGGAATCCGGATTCGAGCGTGAGCTTTGGTCTCACAATTTCTGGTCCCGGACTTGAAGCGTCTTACTCTGTGGATACCAATAAGATTTACTGCGCAGCGGTGGGTTGCTAAATGAAATTGAAAATATACCTTCGAAGTGTCGTCGCGCTTGCACTCGTTTGCCTAAGTATTCCGATCTATGTTGGATCGACCGTTCCTGTTGGGGCGGAGCCCCCTCCTGAAACGGACTTGGCATTCGCTATTGCGTTTTGTCTTCTGCTGCTCGTTGCATTCTTCGGTTGGATTCGTGCGTGGAAGCTCCTGTCAGTCATGCAGAAGCGCGGAGGACTGGCATACGTTTTGTACCTAGCCATGATGATCCTTTGGCTTCCCTTGTCGGGGCCCCTCGCGCTCTATCTTTGGGGGCGCGAGAGGGTTGGCGACGCCCCGGGCTCCTAATGGCTACATTCAATTGGCGCTGGATGGCATCGTTGACCAGCTCCGTCCTTCGAGGGCGGAGCTGGTAGTCCCTTCCGCCCAGCCTCAGGGGTTAAAATGTACTTAAAGATTGTCGGTGCTGCCTGGGCGCTGCTTCTTCTTCTCAGCGCCTACATTGGTTGGTTTGTTGCGCCAAAAGGCCAACCATTTACGGCGTGGGGCGACGCCGTCAGTGCGATCTTCTATGCCATTCTTTTGCTTTCGTTTTGGGGCTGGATACTAGCCTGGAAACTGCGATTGGATATGAGGGTGCGTGGGAACGGAACTTACTTCCTCTATTTAGTGATGATGATTTTTGGGATTCCATTGAGTGGACCCCTGGTACTTCTAATTTGGCGGAGAGGCGAGCGCCGCAAATTGGACGATTCATCAGGCACTTGAGCGTCTCTCCGCGCTAACGTCGAAGCGGCATTTCCGGCTCCTCCGCATACCATGGCGGCAGTCCCTGGTACCCATGCCTTGTTATCGAGATTGCGAGCATTAGAGTTGTTTCGCCCATAACCCCGGCACTAGCCTGCAGCGCTACAGGTCAGCCGGCGGGTAGTGGCAGCGGGCGATTGAAAGGGTCTTGTCGGCCGGCGGACAGCGGGCCTGATCGAGCAACCCTGGGAAGTGCTCGCGAACGCCGGCAGCAACCTCTTGCACGATACCCGCCGCCGCGGCTGCGTCGAGCCCAAAGTCCGCCGCTCCTTCCATCACGTTCTCGAAAGATCCTTCCGTGCCACGCGGACCTATTTCGAGCGCGTGCTCGCGGTTCTGATTCCTGAAGTTGGGCAGCACGTCGAAGGCCTTGGACAGCCGCCACTGTCCGCGGGTGTTCATCACGAAGCCGTGGTTACGCGCATGGTCGTCGGTGTTGCCAATGATCACATTGAACACCATACGGCGGAACAGCTCCCTCAGGTCCTCACCCACGCCGTGCCCCGGTAGCTGGCGACGCAAGTTGGCCACCCCGGCGTAGCTGGCCCAGGTACCGCGGCGGTCGCCGGCCAGGCGATCACGGTTGAACAGAGCGTCCGCACTGGCGTAGTGCTCGATGCCGTTCTCGCGATCGAAGCGGCGCACCAGTAGCGAGGAGCGTTCTGCGGTGGCCGTGCAGAGCACGTCCGCGGCATCGATTCCACAGAGCTTCGCCAGCTGCATGGACGCGCCTTCGACACAGGGCGTGTCCACGATGTCCTCGACGGAACGGAACTTGGCCAGCCATTCGCTGCCGTCGGGGTCGGTCACGGCGATCTTGGGGTGCATGCCGCCGGCGGACACGGATGCCCGCAGTAGCTCGCGCAGCTGTGCCCGGGGAATCTCACCAATCTCAACGGTGTGCGCGCCTTCGGCCGCGGCGTTGAGATCCGCGCGGCTGATGCCCCGCTGGCGTACCGGCTGGTCGTTGACCTTCTCGGTGAACATCAGGCTGCCCACGCCGCGGCCACTGGATTTGATCAGGATGTCGATTGGCGAGGCGCCCGCTAACCAATCGGGCTCCAGTACTTTCAGGACCTTCTTGCCCCAGCTGTCGGGCCCCGCGTCGTTAAGTACCCCCCAGACATTGGCAACCCCCGAGGTCGTGAAGATCCTGCGGGACGCGAGCGGCAGGTTGATGGGATCGATGGCCGGCATTCGGTCCTGGACATACGCGTCGACATAGTTGAAGACACCACTGCGGCCGCGGGTTTCGGCCAAGCCCACACGAACCAATTGGCCACCAAGGTCGGACCAGACGATGCAACTGTTGGTCATAGGAAGCGGCTCTCGTCGTCAGATTTGCCGCGGGCGCGGATTCGCGCGAGGTTGAGGTGCTCGCTCTGTCGGGTCAGGTCGAACGGATCAATCAGTTGCAGGCCCACCAGGCGGCAGGCGGCTAAGTAGTAGCCGAGGGAGATTCGGGGGTCGCCCTTCTCCATCCGGGCCAGGGTCTGGACTCCGATCACCAGGCGATCAGCCATATAAAGGCGGGTCCAGCCTGCAGCTACCCGATGTGCACGGATGCCGATGCCTAGGGACACAAGGATGTCCTTATCGTTGCCGCTAAGCACTGCTTCGGCGCGACTTTTGATCTTGTGAGTCTTCATGCCACCCCTGGTACGTTAGTCGTCTTAACGTACCACTCATGGTACTCGTGTTGTGTAGAGGGATACAAACCTCCGTAGCACGGATAAAGACCACAGCTGAGTCTTTAAGGCGCTTAATAGACCATGTGTGGCAGTTATGCATCCGGCGGGCTTAATGTGCACATTTCAGGCATCGACAGGGTTCGCAGCTCCTGGCCGCATTTATGCGGCGCCGCCAGTTATCGCCCCTCGGGAACCTTTCATCACTAGGGGTGTATATATAGTCTGCATAGTACCGATGTTGAAATCGCACAGGTCATACATATAATATGTATCACTGTTGTGCGCCTAACCCGGAGATTTGTCATGTCCTCAACCCTCACCACCTTCCGCTTCGACGAGAAGATGACCAAGACCATTGAAGAGTTGAAGGCTGCGACCGGCGCATCGTCAAAGGCAGAGATCGTCAAGCGAGCGGTCGCGTTGTATCAGGTTGTTCAAAAAGCCCATCAGAACGGAGAGAAGCTGATTCTGAAGGACGAGGCTGCAGTAAAAGAGCGAGAAATAATTATTCCGTAAGGAAGGAGGCGGTATGGGGAAAAGCGAACCCGATTCACGCGGTGATGTGAATCTAGAAGAACTCGCAGAGAACGTTGGAAACGCGCAAGAGCTGAGCCCAAAGGATCGGGCTCGGTTCGATCTCGCCAGGCGCATCCTGTCGGGCGTTTTCCTCCTGTTTCTCATCTCCATAGCACTTTTGGCCTGGGGTCCTGAGGACCGTCGCGATTTGTTCGAGAATCTCTTCGACTTCGCGAAAACTGGCGGCCTGTCTTTGGCTACGCTGGTGATCGGATCCTATTTCAAGGGCTCTCTGGAGAGCGACTAGTGAGCGGCCCTACTGTTGGATTGGGGCCAGCCGAATTGCTGGAGGGCCACGTCCTTAACGGACGCTGGAAAGTGCTCGAGGCCCGCCATCGGAATCCTGGAGGCACAGGACAGTCACGATCGAGTTGCTACCTCGGCGAATGCTCCAAAAGCCATGAGCGCGTCTTCATTAAGGCGTTTGATTTCAGGCATCGTGAGATTCAAGGCAACATCAAAGAGCTCTCGTGGATGCTCGATGAGTTCATCAACGAAGCAGAGGTCCTGGAGTACTGCAACGGAAAGAAGCTGAGTCGTGCTACTCGCTTCATCGAGAAAGGCGTTGTCACGGTTAGCGGAGAGCCGGTCCATTACATCGTTTGCGAACATGCGGAATGGACTATCCGCGATGCTTTCCCTCCCGGCGAGGAGACAATTCCTCTCCACACCAAGCTCATTGTGATTCGCGACCTCATTTCAGCAGTGCGACAGCTGAACGGCGCCGGAATTGCGCATCAAGACGTCAAGCCGAGCAACGCCGTGATCGTTAAAGGTGAACGGGATACGCTCAAGATGACCGACTTTGGGAGCGCTTCTTGTTCAGAACGGAAGGCGCCCCCACACGACGCGCTGAATTGTGTCGGAGAGCTTACCTACGCCCCGTATGAGCGACTCTACGGAGCTGCCGGGACTTGGTATCAGCGCCGCATCGGGTGCGACATGTTCCTGGTCGGCTGCTTTGCTTTCACTATGGTAGTGGGCGTACCGGTCACTCCCGTCGTGCTTCACGGCATTCCCGCAGAGCTTCGTCCTGATGTATTTACCGGCAGTAGCTATTCGGAAGTGCTCCCAGACTTGATCGAGCATCACTTCAAGCTCATCCCGGAGTTCACAAAAGCTATTCTGCCTGAATCAATTTGTGAGCCGTTTACGAAGGCGGTGCTCGAGCTGTGCCATCCTGATCCGGCAAAGCGTGGAACGCCGAGGACCACATTCTGCGAAAGTACGCAGTACTCCTTGGAACGGTACGTGAGCCTTTTCAACCGTTTGGCCGTTCAGACGCGCCTAAATCAGCGGAGTTAACCAAGTGGCACTGCCTAAGGAAGTCTCGGAACGCCGGATGCTTCCACAATGGTTAACGCCAGCGCAGGCGGCCAAGACCGGAGAACGCGTCTTTGGGCAATCTCCTCGGCGCTTGAGCTCTAGAGATGAATGGTGGCTTCAGGAATTGAAGCGAAAGTTCGAAAACAATAGCAATTTCTACACGGCAGCCGATCTTCATTTCTCCGCGGTCATGGCGGGGCGGCCTGAGTTTGCAGCGGCGGCCAGTCGCGTTTATGCATCCAGCAAAATCGGACAGCGGGTTTCTACACAGCTCAGGACTAGTGCTTCAACTGCTCCTCCGCTTTTGCACACCGAGCAGGTAGTGCGTGAGCAAATTGCAAACATCAAACGAATTCTGGCTGATGAAGGACGCCAGCCATTGCAGTGGGCTGAGCTTGCTCGTAACTATGTTTTAATCGGCCAAACGGAGCAGGCGATTCGCTGCATGCGTATTGCCTTGCAGCTGGCGGGACCGCACCGGTATCTATATCGCACCGCCTGCCGACTTTTTGTGCATGCAGATATGGATGACGAAGCCGTTGAATTGGTTCGTAGACATCCCGGCCTGTCCGCTGACCCCTGGCTCCTATCTTGTGAAATTGCTGCTACTACGGTAACTGGCAAGACATCGAAGAACATTGGTCGCGCTCGAAAGCTTTTGGAATCGGGCTCCATTGCCCCCGCGCACGCCACGGAGCTCGCTGCCGCGATAGCTTCAATAGAACATGAAGCTGGTGCGGTAAAGCGCGCAAAAAAATGGTACGCAATGGGAGCCGTTCAGCCCACTGCCAATACCCTCGCTCAGATCGAATGGGCTCACCAAAAGGATCCCCAGATCGGCAGCATTCTCTCCAGTCAACCTCTGCATGTTAATGCTGGGGAGGCCTTAGCGTGGCGTGCCCGTCACGATAGGCAATGGGAGTCGGTCGTCGCGTACTGCCAGGAATGGTTGCGGATAGAGCCATACTCCAGCCGCCCGGCACTTCTTGGATCGTTCTACGTCGAGTTAACGGGGAAGGCCGACTTCACGCTGATGGAGTCGATATCTTCGGCAGGATTGCTAGCCAATCCGAGAAATCCAAGCCTATTGAATAACAGAGCAGTGGGGCGCGCGTACACAGGCCAGCTAAAAGGAGCGCTACAAGATGTTGTCTCGGCGATTGAGCAGATCGCACATCTCACGAGCGCCGAGGATGATGGATGCTCAGTCCCATTCTTGAGGGCTACTCTCGGACTGATCGCCTATCGAAGTGGCCATGCAAGCTTGGGCGAGTCGTTCTATGCACAGAGCTTGAGCCAATTCTTGGAAGAAAAGGATCGCCCCTCGTTCTTGTTAGCGGCCTTGCACTGGTGTCGGGAAGAGGCACGGCTAGGAGCGCCGGATGTGTCTCGGACATTGGAGCTGATTAGAAAGCGAATCAAGGTTCTTCCAACCACACAGGCGCCAGAGCTGCAATCTATGCTTGAACTGGTATCCAACGAAGTTAAACAAAAATCTCTCGAAATATCTCTCTCTGCATCTGACCCGATCGAATCTTCCGCGCTATACGAGACCGACCAGCGCCTGCAAGCGCTCGAGGGCAAGAAGGAAACTCAAAGCGCAGTGAAGTACAGCCCTCGCCGCGCACTCGAGTCACTAATCCAGCAGAGCGATTAGCCGTCGATTCCGATCGACATGTGCGCAATGTCAGAGGCCGGATGTAAAGGAGGAAACGTGTTTACAAGTTGGATTTCGATGCTCACTAGGGGGATGCTCACATGAACCCATTCTCTGCTCTTCATAACGATACGGTATTTATCCAAAAAGCATCTGGCGAACGAATTGGACCGTACAAGACTTCAGTGGGGTCCAAAGGTGGGTTCTCCGCGTCAATATTCGATGTCGCTCTGGATGTCGAGGAAGGGTGGCAGCTAATTCGGCCTCTTCCTAACGGTAAGGACGAGAAATTCACGATCCTTGAGGCAAACTACAGCTCAGGCCTAGGCGGTATCCCGCCGCATTGGACGCTGAAGCTTCGTAAGGAAAGCTCATTGGCCGCTGCTCCAAGCCCCAGAACGACGATCAACATCGCTAATTCTCAAGGCATTCAGATTGGCGATCACAATGTGCAAAACATTGCCAACAGCCTAGTTGGCCTCATTGAAAAGATCGAGGCTTCCAATGCGTCTCACGCAGAGAAAGTTGCGGCTAAAGGGCTACTGCGGCACCTTCTTGAAAACGCCACAATTGCGGCTGTTCTTGGTGGAGCGACATCGGCAGCGCTGACGTTACTTGGCAGAACATGAGCCGCCGCGTGAATCGGGCTTGGTGGCGGTATAAACGCATGCACGTACGTCGCGGCTAGAAGGTGAGTGCATCACCTCAGCCTAACGGAATCGAGTAAGCCAATGATCAAGTAGACCGATTTGGCGACCGGACGATCTGGCCGTCGCGCTAGCGCGGAGTTACCGTGGTGTCACAAGTTCTGCACCAGTCGCGCCGAGCCCTACGGATACCGATCAAATCAACATCGTGCGCGTAGTGGATCAGGTTTCGTAGTCGGTGAATCGCCCCTGGAAGTGAGCTGCACGTCGCCGGGAGGTATACCCAGGTCCGCGGCTCTCAAGCAAATGCGTGAGAGGTACATGGCGGCCTTTGGCCTTAGCGATTTTTGCGAGATGATCAGGCGAATGCTATCCAGGACAAGGGAGTCATAATCAATGGAATGCGAACAAGCCATTCCGAACTATGTCCCCAAGAGTGATCAACCAGCGCATGCAAACCCAGGCGCAACGGGCGAAGGGCAACCTGCCCCGTGAAGCTGATTGGCCCGCCCGAGTTTGCCCGCCGCTACTTCGCCGAGGGCTGCGCGCCGGATCTCAGGACTATTCGTTCTTGGGTCGAGAAGGGCATCGTGCCAGGCCGGATCCTGGATACGGGTGCGCGCAAGCAGGTGTATATCGACGCGGAGGCGTGGGAGGCATCTCCGATGACAGGAAATGCTTTGGTGGATAGGGTGCTAGGCAGGGCGATGTCACGTGCACGAGAAGCCGCCGCAGATATGGGGCGCGCGGAGCGGTGATTGCGATAGAGGCTTCAGTGGGCCTTCTCTCGAATCGTCTCGCAGACCGCCTGACCGAGGCTGGTCATTGCAGCCGTACGCGGCACATCCAAGCCATAAGATATCAGCCCTCTTGCGCTTAATGCGCGGAGGCATTCCGCCCGCATGGGTGATGCGTGGTCACCAAAGATTTGTTCTATGATCGCTGGCGACCCGTCCGCGGGCTGACTTCGCTCAATCTGCAAGAGCGTATCTCGATACACGCCTGGCGGCGCGACCATATCCGCCAATTTGGAGGGCCAGGTTCCAGATGACAGCAACTCACGCGAGCGGGCGAGATCCGCATAACACTGGGAGTTCTTCTCCTCAAGCCTGTTGATCTGAACAACCAGGGCATCATTTTCTTCTTGAACCTCTCGGATTTTCATCTTCGATTTGGCCTTAGAGACACGAGCTTCGTCCATGATTTCTTGCCCTCGCTCCGCTGTGAGCAACACCTTCCCCTCCGTCTTTTGCTTCAGCGTGAGCAGCTCGGTCCGCTGCTTCAGCCACCACCAGTAAACAGGTCGCGATAACAGGGGAAACACGAAGATGAAGAAGATCGCGCTAATGGACGGGTAGAGCAGCAGACGCTGCCAATTTGCCCAGTCAGGCAAGAAAACCACTGCTTCAATCATGTTCATCTTCGCGTTGACCTCGAGCTCGGAGAAAACGATCAAAAAGAATTTGTAGTTGATGACTGCCCAGGACAGCGCCCATGTACCTGCAAGGGGACTCACCGCCCTCTCTTGAAGAGCCCCGCGGATCGATGTCACAGCGTCTTCGGTATTCATTGTTCCCCCAGGTCCTCTACTGCCCACTTTTCCTTACGTCGGCCAGTATAGATGCGCGTGGCAGAAGCGATGACTCGCTCAGTACGCGGCAGCGATGGGCCCCCATCCACTCTAGGGGGCCTACTGGGGCAGAAGGCGGGGGCTGCCAATCAAGGTGTGCGGCACAGGCACTGGCACAGTGCCTGTGAACCTGATTCAGTCGTCAGGCTCAGAGTAAACACGATGGGGCTACCGGCGAAGTAGCTCGTGGGGCTCGATAGCGAGCGCGATCGCAAGCTGCTCAATGGCATCGATTGATGCCGCAGGCTTTCCGGATTCGACGAGGCTGACGTACGTCTGGCTAAGTCCGGCTGAGTCAGCTAACGCCTCCTGACTTAAATCCTGGGCGAGACGTTCCCGACGGACGTTTGCCGCCAGCACCTGCCTCAGCCCCGGCTTTCGACTCTTCGCCATCCGGCAAGCCTCAAACCAGAGGCTTGGACTGTCTATTAACTATCGTTAATAATCGGACTAAGGCGCGTCTTTAGGCCGCTGGTACTTGAGACACGGCACATTCAACAAGCCCAATCAGGGGGAGAGCGATGGGGGAATCAAGACGTCCAACATATCAACGGTGCGCCGATGAAATGACGGGATGGGGGCTGAAGGCTGTCCTTGCGACAGGGCTTTCGGTACTTGCTTCAGCCTGTGCCGCTCCATCGATGCCTGGCTATCAGACTTCGCCTGGGGGCCTGGGCCTAATCGGTGTCAGTTCGTACGCGGGGCAGGAGCGCATCTTTCGGATTGAATCCATCAATGGCCAGGAAACTCCCAACGCAATGGGTATCGGCATCAAAGTGCCACCGGGGGAGTATTCTGTGGTCTACCGGTGGGGAAAATGGGGCGCAAAAAGTCTCGATTCCTACGCCTACACGTTCGTCAAAGTGAAGGCGGGTATGTGTTACCAACCCTGGTTTATCGAGCGCCAACTTCCCGATGAAAGAGTGTCCACAGGCGATATGGTCTGTTGGAATCGGTTTACTGCAAATGGCGATGGCACCTACACGCCAAGTAGAGTGTGCGAGCCTGTAATGGGGATTCGACGGCCAATCGAATCACGGCTCATCATGAATGAGTTCCCTCAAGGACACGAGCTCTGCAAGAAACTCTGATCACCCCTCAATTCCACTAGAACTCGATAGGCGTCATACATAGGCAAGGGCCGTTAGCGACAATGCGGCTGAACCCTGCAGTAGATCCCAGGGGCGTTGACCCGCGCCGTCAAATGGGAGGGGCAGCTAGATCGATACCGAGTTTCTCTTAAAAATGCAGAGTTCCACCCTAAAATGCCGAGCTAAATCCACGGGCTCACCTCCTGACGCTACTGTCACGCTAAAGCAGTTTGCCGCCGAGCTGCTTTACCGGTGCGTTGGGAAGATCTGGGGGAATTAATTCTCGCAACTCATCCACCTCCGCCGCGGCACGAAGGCGCGGGCCACCTTCGAGGACGCGCTTCAACACCGGCCAGAGGTCTGGCTTACAGACAGTCCCCACGTTGTCGACGACAAGCCCGGCGGGACCCTCCTTGCCATTCCCTTGTGGCCTCGGAGCGGCTTGAAGCGCTTGGTCAATCTGCTGTGGGGTGCTTTCGGCGCGCGCCAAAACCTCGGATAGGCTGGCGAGGGCGCTGCCGACGTCAGCACTTTCCGGGTAGACGATGTGCCGACCGGCCGCATCACGAACGGCAACAGCATCGCTGCGCCAAGGGAGCTTACCGACCTCGGCAGCATCCTCGCGAAGTTCGGCGATCACTTTTTTTACTTCGGTCATATCAGTCCATTACTAGTTAATCTGATTTCGGGCATGCCAGCTGGGTACATAGTTTCCCTTAGAGGTACAGAGTTCAGTTCTAAAGTACAGAGTTAAACCTTTGTACTCACCGATCTAATCACCGCCGGTTCTCGCCTTCATCGCGCAGCGAGAACGGCGTGAAGTTGGTGTCGGTGTCGAAGGTGTCCACGCCCTCGGCTTTCTTCAGGCGGTTGACGATGAAGTAGGTCAGCGGCGTCATCGCCACTTCCACGCCGAGCTTGAAGGCGAAGTTGAAGCCGATGACGGCGAGCAGGGCGTCGTTGGTCCAGACGCCGTAGAAGGCCAGCGGGTAGAAGATCAGGGAGTCCACGCCCTGGCCGCAGAAGGTGCTGCCGATGGTGCGCATCCACAGGTGGCGGCCGCCGAAGCGGACCTTCATGCGCGCCATGACATAGGAGTTGACGAAGTCGCCGGCCCAGTACGCCAGCATGCTGGCGCAGACGATGCGCCAGGTGTTGCCGAAGACCACTTCCAGCGCGGGCTGCAGGGTGGCGTTCCAGGGCTCGTGGGGGCTCGGGGTCATGCCGACGACGATGGCGGCCATCAGGGTGGCGAACAGCATGGCGCCGAAGCCGGCCCAGATGGCGCGGCGGGCGCGAGCGTAGCCGTAGACCTCGGTGAGCACGTCGCCGAAGATGTAGCCGATGGGGAAGAACAGGTTGCCGGCACCGAAGGCGAACTCGCCGAAGTAGGGCAGCGTGACGGTGCAGACCTTGCCGGGGCCGATCAGGTTGGAGCAGAGCAATACCGCGACCATGCCTCCGAGCAGGAAGTCGTAGTACTTGAAGCCCTGTCCCGGCACGGCCTGCGTGTTCATGATGATCCCTGGAGTCAGTCAGGGTTCAGCTTACACCGGGATGCTGGTGATCCCCAGAAGGCGCGGCGCCGTTGCCCGCTACACTCCGCCGATGACCGACGCCCCTACTCCCGCCCCCGCCGCTCCCTCGCCCACCGCGCCCCGCCTGGAGCGCTGGTTGTGGCGCTGCCGGCGCTGGTGGGCGCCGGCCAATTTCGTGCTGGGCGTTGGTAGCTTCTTCCTGATCAACCGGCAGGAGGTGATGGGCCTGTGGCTGGCCGGCTTCCTGCTGCTGGGCTGGTTGATGATCCTGGCGGAGGGCACGCTGGGCCAGTGGCTGGGCCGGCTGCGGCCGCAGTGGGCGCAGTCGTCG
This sequence comes from Solimonas sp., assembly GCA_030149365.1. Classification (GTDB taxonomy): domain Bacteria; phylum Pseudomonadota; class Gammaproteobacteria; order Nevskiales; family Nevskiaceae; genus Solimonas_A. The sequence goes on along the minus strand of JASBRP010000037.1, from coordinate 75,845 downwards.
CCCTGGCTGCTGCGCTTCGTCACGCAGGGCATCCACCAGGAAACCTTCTTCTTCTCGCTGCCCTTCCTGCTGCATACCACCACCTGGGCTTCGGCACAGTCGCTGTTCACGGTGGCGGTGGGGCTGGCGGCGCTGGCGTCCTGCTGGGACCCGATCTACCACCGGCAGATGACCGGGCGCCCGGCGATGTTCCTGGCCTATCACGCGCTGTCGGTCTACGTGGCCACGCTGATCCTGCTGCCGACCTTCGTGCACCTGACGACCACGGAGACGCTGGCCTGGGCGGCTCTGGCGGTCGCGGTGCTGGCGGTGCCGAGCCTGGCCCAGCTCGCCGAGCGGCGACGGCTGCGCCATTGGTTCGCGTCCTTCGCCGGCGCGGCGGGCCTGGGTGTGCTGGCCTGGCTCTACGGCCCCTGGGTGCCGCCGGTGACGCTGTGGATCAACCAGGGCGTGATCAGCCAGCAGGTAGACGAGGCGGCACGCACCCCGGGCAGCAATGTCCGCGAGATCAGCGTGGCCGATCTGAACGCCAATGGCCTCTATGCCTTCAGCGCCATCCGCGCGCCGCGTGGCCTGCGCGAGCAGGTGTTCCACCGCTGGGTGCACGAGGGCCGGGAGGTGGACCGCATCCCGCTGCACATCGCAGGCGGGCGCGAGCAGGGCTACCGCGCCTGGACGCGCAAGACTGGCTTCCCGGCGGATTGCCGGGGTGACTGGAAGGTGCAGGTCATTACCGATGGCGGGCAGCTGATCGGCGAGATGCGCTTCCGGGTGAAGTGAGCATGCGGCGATGGAGCGCTATGCCAACCTCGGCGGCAATGCGGGTGTAACGGCCTACGAAGCCGGAGAGGACTACATCCGCGTGCGCTTCCGCAACGGCTCCACGTACCGTTACACCGACGCCAGCGCCGGGGCAAACAACATCGTACTGATGAAGCGCCTGGCCGCGCGTGGCCGCGGGCTCACCCGCTTCATCAGTACGACGGTGCACGACCGCTACGAACGGCGCGAGCGCTAGACGCTCTCACTCTGCGGCGATGGCCTCAAGGGCTCAATCGCAACTCGATCTTCTGCGAATGATTGAAGGCGCCGCCACCGACCCAGCCGCTGTCGGGGCCGTCGCGGCCGCCACTGCCGCAAATGATGGACAGCGTGTGGGTACCCGGACCGAGCCGTCCGCTACGGCTGCCACTTTCGTCGCCCGACCCTTCGCTGTTGCGGGCAGCGCTGAACAGCGTGCTGCTCCTGGACTGGAAGGCGGCACTGACGGTGGCGCTGGCCAGCTTGGGCCGCTGGGGCGCGGCAACGTCCACGCCGCTGAGGCTCAGCGTGTAGTCCATGCCGGCCTCGCCTTCGATGGTGAAGTCGACACTGGCGGTGCTGCGGACATTGGCCGAGGCGGCGAATCTCGCCGGTGTCTCGCGGCCGGCGCCGAAGTCGCCGTTGCCGGTGCAGCTCAGGATCATCTCGCTCACCGTGCCATCGGAGCGGTCGAGCAGCACCTGGGCGCTGCCGCTGGCATTGCCCTTCGCATCGCCCGACGACTGCTGCGCGGCGGCGTTGGTCTGCTGGTTGCCGTTGAAGCCGGTACTGCGGTCGTTCTCCCGTTCCTCATCCTGCGTGGAGCCCCGGAACAGGCACTCCGGGTCTTGCGTGGTGCCGCAGGCCACGGCGCCCGCACCGGTCGAGCTGAGGACGGCGTCCAGGCGTGCCACCGACTCGGCTCGCGGCTGCACCTCCACGGTGACCGTGGCGCTGGCGCTGCCGCCCTTGTCGTCCACCACGGTGTAGTCGAAGCGATCGGTGCCGACGAAGTCGGTCTGGGGCTTGTAGCTCACGCGCGTGCCTTCGGCCGTGATGCTGGCCTGGCCGTTGGCCGGCTGGGTCACGGCACTGACGCGCAAGGTGTCTCCATCGGCGTCGCTGTCGTTGTCCAGCACGGCGACGCTGTCACCGCTGCTGCCCTGGGTGACGCTGAGCCGGTCGTTCGTCGCCACCGGGACGGCGTTGCTGGCGCGCGCAGTGTCGAGCTCCAGGGCCAGCAGGTCCAGCGGCAGCAGCCGCGTGACCACGAAGGCGGTGAACTCGCTGGTCTGTCCGGCGTTGGGCGAGACGAAGCTGAAATCGAACGTGGTCTGGCCGCTGGAGGCGGTGGCGCGTGCCACCTCGCGCTGCCCGCCGGAATTGCGCACCAGCAGGATCTCCTTGATGTTGTACAGGCCCAGGAACTCCACCGTGGGCGCATCCAGCTTGAGCTGGAAGTCGGAGGTCTCGCCGGTAACGAAGCGGTCGCGATCCACGGTGAGCACGCCGGTGGGCGAGGTGCCCAGGTCGGTGGTCAGCTCCAGCACCTCACCACCCACCTCGACGATGCCCAGCAGGTTCAGCACCTGCTCGATGTCGTCGCCGAAGCCGGCGGCAACGCCGAGCGAGAGCTTGTAGCTGGACTTGAAATCGGTGGCGGCGATCTGCGTGGCCACCGGCGCGAACTTGCCCTCCAGCTTCGGCCCCGCCTTCACCTCGAAAGCCTCGAAGCGCAGCGAGTTCAGGAAGGGATTCCCGATCACGGCCTCGGCATAGCCGAAGGCGGAGAACTCCGGTGCCACGCGGAAATCCTCGACACCCGGCAGGCTCACCTTGGGCGTGTGCGTGGAGCGGAAGTTGCTGGTCTCGGCGACGAACTCGCAGTCGCCGTTGCAGCGCAGGCCGATCTCCAGGTTGTTGCTGACGGTGCTGTTCAGGCCAAGCTGGACGTCTGCCACGGTGATCTTGCCCGCCACTTCAAAGCCGACGCCCACCGGCACCAGGATGCTGACCACCGCGGACAGCGCGCCGCCCACGGGCACGCGGAACAGCAGCAGCTCCGCCTTGCACTCCACCTTGCCCTCGAAGGCCAGCGTGGCGCGGACGGTGGCGTCGAAGCGGAAGGTGGGTTCGCCGGTGAGCAGCAGGCGTTCCAGGCCGCGCGCCTCGGTGTAGAGCAGGTCCAGTGCCGGCGACAAGGTGAAGCTCAGCACCGGGAATGAGTTGAACACGAAGGGCGGTGCGGCGCCGTCGCCGAAGCCGGCGCCGTTGAGGCTGGTTTCGCAGCCCTTGTCGAACAGCGCGCGAGTGCCGGCCGGCGCGCCCAGGGCCTTGGCGGCGGAGCGGGCGACCGTGCTGCGCGGGGTGAAACGGTAGGTGTCGCCCTCGCGCTCCACCGTGTAGGACTCAGAGATGCCGGCGGGGACAATGACCTCGGCCTTGGAAAGATCGAAGCGCTGCTGGATTTCCAGGCCCGGGAACAGCTCGCGCAGCGGTGCCAGCCGCAGCGTGACCTCGGTGCCGCCTTCGACGGCGCGCGTGGAGACCACGCGGCCGGCGATCGGCTGGGAGCCGGTGCCGATCACCGCCGTGCCGGCGGCCGGCGGCTCGATGCCGGACAGCACCACCGAATAGGTGTTGTCGAGGCTGGGCTCTGCCTCGGGATCGGTTTCGACCACGCCGCGCCGCACCTGCGAGTCATCCACCAGTACGGCTCCGGCGGCCACCGTGGTGACCACCGCCAGCAGCGGCAGGGAGCGGAGCTCGCCCGCGGCTGCGACGATCTGCGTGGAGCCGCTGCGGCTCTCGGCGCGAGCCAGGCCGCTGCCGCCGATGCTGATGTCGGAAGGGTCGCTGGAAATCCAGGTCACCGGCGTATCCAGGCGGGCACCGTCGGCGTCGAAGACGCGGGCCTCGAGCTGGCGCGTCTGGCCACGCTCGCTGAACAGCAGGCCGGTCTGCACGATCTCCACGCGCGCGGGTGTCGCAGCGGCCGGCGCGGCATAGTCACCGCCTCCTGATCCGCAGGCGCCAAGCAGCATGGCGGCGGCGAGGATGATCAGGCGGCGGAGCCCGGAAGCGGGGCGGGACGGGGACGGCGTAAGGAAGCTCATGGCGATCTCGCGGCATGCGGGGGGCACCCGACCGGATCGCTGGAACGCGGCGTCGCGGAGGGCTGGCGGTCGTTATAGCCAGCCCTCGCGGAGGCAGATATCACATGAAATGGTGACTGCGTGCGCCAGTTCTCAGGCGGCGTCTCAGGCGGCGCCGTCCAGTGCAAAACGCAGGAGCACGCGCGTGCCCGGATACAGCGGCTGCCACTCGATGTGGCCGCCGAGCTGCGCGGCGCGGCGGCGCAGGTTGGCCAGGCCGTAGTGGCCGGGGCGTTCCGCGTTCGCGGGCAGGCCGATGCCGTCGTCGTCCACCTGCGCTTCCAGCAGGCCGTCGGCCACGGCGAGGCGCAGGGTCAGCCGCCGCGCCTGCGCGTGACGCACTGCGTTCATGCCGGCCTCCTGCAGGATGCGCAGCAGCTGCAGCGTCTGCGTATGCGGCAGCTCCAGCGAGTCCGCCAGGCCGCGCAGCTCGAAGCGCACCTCCAGGCCGGCGTCCTCGCCGGCCGCGGTGAGCCGCTCGCGCAGCGGCGCCAGCGCGGCGCGCAGCGAGCGCTCCTCGGGATGCAGCGAGGTCAGCGCCAGGCGCAGGTCGTCCAGCGCGGACTGCACGCCGCGCGCCGCCGCGCTGTCGGCCGCGCCTTCGTTGGACAGGCGCGAGAGCGTCGCCATCAGCGTGCCGCCGAGCCCGTCATGCAGGTCGCCGAACAGGCGCTCGCGCTCGGTGCTCACGGCGCGCTCGCGGTCGGCGCGCTGCAGGGCGCGGTAGTCCTCGGCGATGCGGGCCTCGCGCGCGGCCACGCGCTGCTCCAGCTCGCGGTTCAGCGACTCGGACTCCGACAGCGCCTGCACGAAGTGACGCAGCAGGATCGCGGTGAAGACGATCATCGGCGGCGGCGCGGCATAGGCCAGCCAGAAGCCATCGCCGGGGCCGATCAGGCCCAGCAGCAGGGCGCCGTCGTGCAACGAGGCCATGCAGATGCACATCACCGCGCCCAGCATCCAGGCCGAGGTGGCATCCCAGCGCGCGAGGTATTGGCGCCAGAACACCGTCAGCGTGGTGTAGGTACCGAGCCCGATGATCGCCATGTAGACCAGTGGCAGCGCCCGGCGGAAGCCCGAGGCGCCCAGGGCCAGCGCGGCGAGCAGGATCAGCGCGGAGCCGCCCCAGGACGCGATGCCGATGATGCGCCGCGTGCGGGGCTGGTCGCGCCCCGACAGGCACAGCCCCAGCCAGGCGGCGGAGACCACGAACCACAAGTACAGCAGCATCATCGCTGCATCGACGGCCTGCGCCGGCAAGGCGAGCGTGGCCAGCGGCAGCGCACTGTAGGCGGCGCCGGTGAAGCAGGCCGCCGCATCCCAGGCATAGATGCGCTCCTGCCGGCGGCGCAGCCACAGCGCGAGGCTGACGCAGGCCAGCACGAAGGCGCAGACGATCAGCGCGACCAGTGCGGTGTGCCTGAGGAACAGGCGCTGCGCGTGGCGCGGCGCCAGCCGCTGTTCCGGGCCGAGCCAGGCCTCGCCGACGAAGCCGCTGCCCGCAGGCCGGCCCTGCAGGCGGATCTCGATGCGGTTGTCGCCCGCCCTCAGCAGTTCGGCGGGTAGCGGTAGCAGCAGTGGCGGCGCACCGCCCACCGCCGGCGCGGGGCTGGCGATGCGCCCGCTGCGCAGCGGGATGCCGTTGATCAGCACCAGCGCTTCGCCGCTGTAGCTCTGCAGGTACAGCGCCCAGGTTTCGCTGAGTGGCGGCAGGCGGGCGTCGGCCTGGTAGTGCTGGGCGTCGTCCTGCGGCAAGACTTGCCAGCTGAGTCGCTGGCCGTCGTCCGCGTCCGGCCCCTGCGCATGCCAGAAGGCGATGGCCGCCATCACCATGATGACGCCGGCGGTCAGCGCAAGCAGAGAAAGCAGCCGGTGCTTCATCTGCCGGACAGATCGCCGATCAGCCCGCGCTGGATCGCCTCGAACACGGCCTCGCCGCGCGAGCGCACGGCCAGCTTGCGGTAGATCTGCTTCACGTGGGAGCCGACGGTGTTGACCGAGATATCCAGCGCCGCGCCGATCTCGGCGTAGGCGTAGCCCTTGGCCACTAGGTTGAGCACGTCGCTCTCGCGGGCCGACAGCCGCGTGGCCGGATCGGCCGCGGTGTCTGGCGCCTTCGGCGCAGCGGGGGCCTGCAGGCGCTGCAGCAGGTAGCGCGCCACGCCGGGGCTGATCGGCGAGCCGCCGGCCAGCATCTCGCGGATGGCGCGGGCCACCTGCGGCGCGCTGGCGTCCTTCAGCAGGTAGGAGCTGGCGCCGGCGGCGATGGCCTCGATCACGTGGGCCTCGTCGCCGAACACGGTGATGACCATGAACAGCACACTGGAGTCCTGCGCCGACAGCTCGCGGATCAGCGCGGCGCCGTGGCCGTCGGGCAGGCCGAGGTCGATCAGCACCACCTGGGGTTGTTGTGCGGCGAAGGCCCGGCGCGCCTCGGCGCAGCTGCCGGCCTGGCCGCAGAGCGCCAGGTCCGGATCGGCCGCGACCGCTCGCGACAGCCGCTCGCGCGTGTCGGCGTCGTCCTCTACCACCAGTACGCGGCTCTTGCCGCTCATGTCGTGCCGATGCGGGAGGGCGCGCGAGCTTTAGCGCACGTCCAGCTTGCCCAGCTTCATCAGCCGCGAGCGGACGGCGCCGTTGGTGCGGTCGTGCGCGGTGGCGAGCTGCTTGGGCGTGCTGCCGGATTCGAAGGCGGCGACCAGGGCCTGGTCTTCTTCGGCGGTCCAGGGCTTGCCGGTGGCGGCGGGCAGCTTCTGGTTCTTGCGCGCGGCGTTGGCGGCCTGCTGCAGCGTGTTCACCGCCAGCGCCAGCGCGCCGAGCACGTCCGGCTGCTGGTAGGGGCTGTCAGGGGGGAAGACCTCGCCGGTGGCGGGGTCGGTGCCGGCGGCGAGCGCGTGGAGGATGTCGAGGGCTTGAGTGGGTTCCATGGCGCGGATGCTGACGCGAGCCGCGGCCCACTGCAACGTGCCGCCGCCCTCAGTCCGGCTTCTGCAGGGCCTGGTTGTGGCGCAGGGTCTCGATCACCACGTCGATGCAGCGCTCCATGTTGGCGGCCAGGTCGAAGGATTTCGGCGCAAGCAGCCAGTTGCTCAGCAGGCCGGCGAGTGTGCCATGGGCCATGACCGCGGCCAGCGGGATGTCGAGCCGCGGCGACAGCTGGCCCTGCGCCACGGCGCGGGTCAGCAGGCCGGAGATCTGCTCGGCGGCCTCGTCGTGGCCGGCCAGCAGGCGTTCGCGGATGCGGCCGTTGTCCTCCACGATCTCGCAGCGGTGGAAGATGATGTCCAGGATCATCTGCCAGTCGCCCACGGCGTTGTAGAGGATCACCAGCCAGGTGATGCGCAGTTCGCCCAGGGGGTCGTCCTCCGAGATCATCTGGCGGCCCTCGCAGACGATCTCGGTGGGCAGGCGGACGCGCTCGCAAAGGGCGTCGAACAGGTCGCTCTTGTTCTTGAAGTGGCCGTAGACCGCGCCGCGGGTCACGCCGGCCAGCTCGGCCACGTCGGACAGCGAGGGGCGGGACACCCCGCGGGCGTGAAAGACCTGGACCGCGGCATCCAGGATGCTTTCGCGGGTTTCCAGTGCATCTTCCTTACTGCGCTTGGCCATCGACCTCTAATCCTCACAGGCAATCCGCCCCAGGGTGCTCGCCCCCGGCTGGCGGGCGGCCCTCCCCTGTTGCGGTGCACAACGGGCAGGAGTCATCATTTTACATTCATTCATGAATGAATATAATACCCCCGTCCCCCCCGACATCAAGTGCGCATCATGAAAGGTCTCCGTCTTCTCCGCAGCACCCCGTTTGCAGTAGTTCTGGTCGCAGCAGGCATCACTGCCCTCGCTGGCTGCTCCGGAGCCGAGGCGCCGCCGGCCCCGGCCGCGCCCGAGGTGGGCGTGGTGACGGTGGCGGCCAGCGCCATCCCCCTGGTGGCCGAGCTGCCGGGCCGGGTGGAGGCCTCCCGCGTGGCCGAGGTCCGGGCCCGGGCGGCCGGCATCGTGCTGAAGCGCGAGTTCGAGGAGGGTAGCGAGGTGAAGGCCGGCGACCGCCTGTTCCAGATCGACCCAGCGCCGCTGCGCGCCGCCCAGGCCAGCGCCCGCGCCAGCCTGTCCCGTGCCCAGGCGGCCCTGAACGTGGCCCGGCTCAAGGCCGAGCGCTACAGCTCCCTGGTGGAGACCCGCGCCATCAGCCAGCAGGAATACGACGACGCCGTGGCCACCCGTGACCTGGCCAAGGCCGACGTGGACCTGGCCAAGGCCGCGCTGGAGACCGCCAGCCTGAACCTGGGCTATGCCACCGTCACCGCGCCGATCCGCGGCCGCATCGGCCGTGCCGCCGTCACCGAGGGCGCGCTGGTGGGCCAGAACGAGGCCACTCCGCTGGCCACCGTGCAGCAGATCGACCCGGTCTACGTGAACCTGACCCAGTCCAGCAGCGACGCGCTGCGCCTGAAGCGCGCGCTGGAGAGCGGCAGCGCCGCCAGCGAGACGGCGCAGGTGGTGATACTCACCGAGGACGGCCGTGAGCACCCGCATCCCGGACGCCTGCTGTTCAGCGAGGTCAGCGTCGACGAGAGCACCGGCACCATCGCGTTGCGTGCCGAGGTGCCCAACCCCGACCGCAGCCTGCTGCCGGGCATGTACGTGCGCGCCCGCCTGCAGCAGGCGGTGGCGCGCGACGCCATCACCGTGCCGCAGCAGGCGGTGGTGCGCGCCGGCGACGCCGCCAGCGTCTGGGTGGTGAAGGACGGCAAGGCCGAGCGCCGCGAGGTCAAGGTAACGGCCGCGCATGGCGACCAATGGGTGATCGCCTCGGGCCTGGCGGCCGGCGAGCACATCGTGGTGGATGGCCTGCAGCGGGTGCAGCCCGGTGCCGACGTCAAGCCGGTGGCCTGGCCGGGTTCGCAGGTCGCGGCGACCGAACAGACCCAGAAGACGCCCTGAGGGCGTCTTCCGGAAAAGCCCGAGCCCGCGGAGCCTGTTCCGCGGGGTCTGCTGCGGCCGTCGCCGCAGGGGCCGGGTTCTCCAGCATAGGACAACGAGTGGCCGTACCCCCCTTCGACAGGCTCGGGGCCGGCGGCCACTTCTTCTTGAGGTGCGCTAAGCCATGGCCCGTTTCTTCATCGATCGCCCGATTTTCGCCTGGGTGATCTCGCTGTTCATCCTGATCGCCGGCGCGCTGGCGATCACCCAGCTGCCGATCTCGCAGTACCCCACCATCGCGCCGCCGGCCGTCGTCATTACGGCGACCTACCCCGGCGCCTCGGCCAAGATCCTGGACGAGAGCGTCACCAGCCTGATCGAGCAGGAGCTCAACGGCGCCGAGGGCCTGGAGTACGTCGAGTCCAAGAGCCAGAGCAACGGCCAGGCGACCATCACCGCGTCCTTCCGCGTGGGCACCGATCCCGAGATCGCCGCGGTGGACGTGCAGAACCGCCTGAAGCGCGTCGAGGCACGCCTGCCGCAAGCGGTGCGCCAGCAGGGCGTGCAGGTCAACAAGGCCACCAACAACTTCCTGCTGTTCATCACCCTGTCCTCCAACGATCCGAAGATCGACCCGGTGGTACTGGGCGACTACATCTCGCGCAACGTCATCGAGAGCATCCGCCGTCTGCCCGGCGTCGGCCAGGCGCTGCTGTTCGGCACCGAGCGCGCCATGCGCGTGTGGATCGACCCGGCCAAGCTGGTGGGCCTGAACCTGACCCCGGCCGATGTCGTCGCCGCCATCGAGAAGCAGAACGCCCAGGTCGCCGCCGGCATGGTCGGCGGGCAGCCCTCGCCGGACACGCAGCAGATCGCGCACAGCGTCGTCGTCACCGGGCAGCTGACCACGCCCGAGGCCTTCGGCAACATCCTGCTGCGGGCCAACGCCGACGGTTCGGTGCTGCGCCTGCGCGATGTCGCGCGCGTGGAGCTCGGCGGCCAGGAATACGCCGCCACCGCGCGCCTCAACGGCCGCCCGCTGGCCGCCATCGGCGTGCAGCTCACGCCCACCGGCAACGCCCTGGCCACCGCCGATGCGGTGCGCGAGAAGATGGAGGAACTGAAGACCTACTTCCCCGAGGGCTTCAGCTACGACATCCCCTACGACAGCTCCAGCTTCGTGCGCATCTCGATCAAGGAGGTGGTGAAGACCCTGCTCGAGGCGGTGCTGCTGGTGTTCCTGGTGATGTACCTGTTCCTGCAGAATTTCCGTGCCACGCTGATCCCCACCATCGTCGTGCCGGTGGCGCTGACCGGCGCTTTCGTCACCATGCTGGCGCTGGGCTTCTCGATCAACGTGCTGACCATGTTCGGCCTGGTGCTGGCCATCGGCATCCTGGTGGACGATGCCATCGTGGTGGTGGAGAACGTCGAGCGCATCATGCGCGAGGAGGGCCTGTCGCCACGCGACGCCACGGTCAAGGCCATGGGCCAGATCACCGGCGCCATCGTCGGCATCACCCTGGTGCTGACCGCGGTGTTCATCCCGATGGCCTTCTTCGGCGGCTCGGTGGGTGCGATCTACAAGCAGTTCTCACTGTCCATGGCCTCGTCGATGCTGTTCTCCGCGCTGATGGCGCTGACGCTGACGCCGGCGCTCTGCGCCACCATGCTCAAGCCGATTCCCAAGGGCCATCACGAAAGCCGCGGCGGCTTCTTCGGCTGGTTCAACCGCCGCTTCGAGCAGACTACCGACCGCTACCACGGCTCGGTGGCGCGCATCCTGCGCCGCACCGGCCGCTACATGCTGGTCTACGCCGCGCTGCTGGTGGCGCTGGGCCTGCTGTTCGTGCGCCTGCCCAGCTCCTTCCTGCCGACCGAGGACCAGGGCTACACCCTGACCCTGGTGCAGCTGCCGCCGGGTGCCAGCATCCACCGTACCGAGCAGGTGGTGGAGCAGGTGGAGAAATTCTTCGGCGAGGAATCCGCGGTGTCGCGCCTGGTCACCGTGGTGGGCTTCAGCTTCGCCGGCGCCGGCCAGAACGCCGCGCTGGGCTTTGCCAATCTCAAGGACTGGAGCGAGCGCAGCGACGAGGAGTCCGCGATGGCGCTGTCCGGCAAGGCCAACGGCACGCTGTCGCATGTGCGTGATGCCGAGATCCTGACCATCGTGCCGCCGCCGATCCCGGAGCTGGGCAGCGCCACCGGCTTCGCGCTGCGCCTGCAGGATCGCGGCAGCCTGGGCCGCGACAAGCTGATCGAGGCGCGCAACCAGCTGATGAACATGGCGCGGCAGAATCCCAAGCTGATGAACGTCATCGTCGAAGGCCTGGAGGATGCGCCGCAGCTGCAGCTCGACGTGGATCGCGAAAAGGCCAGCGCCCTGGGCGTGTCCTTCGAGGACGTCAACGCGGTGCTGTCCACCGCGTTGGGCTCGGCCTACGTCAACGACTTCCCCAGCCAGGGCCGCCAGCAGCGCGTGATCGTGCAGGCGGTGGCCGAGGCGCGCATGCAGCCGGAAGACCTCACGGCGCTGTACGTGCGCAACGGCCGCGGCGAGATGGTGGCACTGTCGTCCTTCGTGCAGTCGCGCTGGGTGCCGGGCTCGGTGCAGCTGATGCGCTACAACGGCTTCCCCACCATCGGCATCACCGGCGACGCCGCGCCCGGCTACAGCACCGGCGAAGCCATGACCGAGATGGAAAACATGGTCGCCCAGCTGCCCAAGGGCGTCGGCTACGAGTGGTCCGGCCAGTCGCGCGAGGAGAAGCTCTCCGGCGCGCAGGCCCCGGCGCTGTTCCTGCTGTCCTTCCTCGCCGTGTTCCTGTGCCTGGCCGCGCTCTACGAGAGCTGGTCGATCCCCTTCGCGGTGATGCTGGTGGTGCCGCTGGGCATCCTCGGCGCGGTGCTGGGCGTCATGCTGCGCGACATGCCGGACGACGTCTACTTCAAGGTCGGCCTGATCGCGATCATCGGCCTGTCCGCCAAGAACGCGATCCTGATCATCGAGTTCGCCAAGGACCTGCACGAGCAGGGCAAGGGCCTGGTCGAGGCGACGCTGGAGGCGGTGAAGCTGCGCTTCCGTCCCATCGTGATGACCTCGCTGGCCTTCATCCTCGGCGTGCTGCCGCTGGTGATCGCCGACGGCGCCGGCTCTGCCAGCCAGCGTGCCATCGGCACCGCCGTGATGGGCGGCATGATCGCCGCCACCGTGCTCGCGGTGTTCCTGGTGCCGGTGTTCTTCGTAGTGGTGAAACGCTTGGTGACGCGGCGCCCGGCGCTCGCGCGGGAGATGACCCATGAGTAAGACGATCTTCCGCCTCGGCGCTTGGACCTTGGCCCTGGCGATGGCCGGCTGCACGCTGGCGCCGCGCTACGAGCGCCCGGCGCTGCCGGTGGATGCGCAGTACCCGGCCGGCGACAGCACCGCCGCCAGGGACGCGGTGGAGCTGGGCTGGCGCGAGATGTTCACCGACGCGCGCCTGCAGGCGCTGATCGCCACCGCACTGGAGAACAACCGCGACCTGCGCACCGCGGTGCTCAACGCCGAACGCGCGCAGGCGCTGTATCGCGTGCAGCGCGCGGACCTGCTGCCGCAGATCGACGCACAGGGCAGCCTCACGCGCGGCCGCACGCCGGCCGCGCTGAGCCCGACCGGCAGCGCCGTCACCGGCAGCGAATACCAGGTGGGCCTGGGCATCACCGCCTTCGAGCTGGACCTGTTCGGCCGCGTGCGCAGCCTCAAGGACGCCGCGCTGGCGCAGTACCTGGCCACCGCCGAGGCTCGCGATGCCGCGCGCATCGCGCTGATCGCCGAGGTGGCCAAGGCCTGGCTCGCCGACCTGGCGCTGCGCGAGCAGCTGGACCTGGCGCGCAAGACCCTGGAAGCCCGCAGCGAGGCGCTGACCCTGGCGCGGCAGCGCTATGAAGCCGGCGCTTCGTCGGCGCTGGATCTGAAGCAGGTGGAGACGCTGGTGGAATCCGCCCGCGTCGCCACCGTCACGCTGACGCGCCGCAGCGCCCAGGCCGGCAACGCGCTGCGCCTGGTGGTGGGTGCGCCGGTGACGCAGGGCGAGGGCAGCTCGCTGCTGTCGGACCAGCCCTTCGTCGCCAACCTGCCGGCCGGCCTGCCCTCGCAGCTGCTGGCGCAGCGCCCGGACCTGCGCGCCGCCGAGCAGCGCCTGCTGTCGGCCAACGCCAGCATCGGCGCCGCGCGCGCCGCCTTCTTCCCGCGCATCTCGCTGACCGCCGCCATCGGCAGCGCGTCGCCGGAGCTGTCGGACCTGTTCGAGGCCGGCAGCCGCAACTGGTCCTTCGTGCCGCAGATCACGCTGCCGATCTTCGACGCCGGCCGCAACCGCGCCAACCTGCGTGTGTCGCAGGTGGACCGCGACCTCGCCGTGACCGACTACGAGCGCAGCATCCAGGTGGCCTTCCGCGAGGTGGCCGACGCGCTGGTGGCGCGCGGCAGCTTCGAGGAACAGGTGGAGGCACAGGAGCGCCTGCGCCAGGGCCAGGCCGACCGGCTGCAGCTCGCCGAGCAGCGCTACAAGGCCGGCATCGCCAGCTACCTGGACGTGCTGGACGCGCAGCGCGAACTGTTCGACGCCGAGCAGGACCTGGTGGAAGCGCGGCAGCAGCGCCTGCTGAACCTGGTGGACCTGTATCGGGCGCTGGGTGGTGGGCTGCAGGAGCGCAGCACGAGTTCCGCGGCAGGTTGAGGCGTCGCCGGGCGGTTGCCGCCCGGCGACATCAGCTCTCGATCCGCTCCGCCTCGATGCCGGCATCCTCCAGCACGCTCAGGACCTGCTCCAGCAATTGCGCTGCCGCCGCCTTGGCCGCCGGGCCGGAGCGGCGCTTGAACCAGCCGCCCGGTGCCTGGGAGTAGATGCTCCAGCCGATCGCCTGGCCACGATAGCCCTCGCCCGCCTCCGCCGGGCTGCCGCAGCAAATCATCAGCTCCACGTCGTCCTTCAGATACTCGATGAACCAGCCCCAGTCCTCACCCAGCGGATAACTGGTCACCGTGCCGCGCCGCATCAGTTCCTGCGAGAGCCATAGCGCCAGCTCGAAGCCGTAGGCGCCGGGGTTGGCCTGGCTGTCTTCCGGCAGGTAGGGAAGAAAGCGGTCGCTGATGAAGTCGATCTGCCACATGGTTGCCTCCCACGACGGCGCTGCGATGCGGCGATTCTAGCGCCGCGCGGCGCCAGGCCGTCCACTCCGGTCATTCGTGCCGTCATGCGCATCGGTTAATCTTGGGCGTGTCACGGGCCCTGGCCCCTGGCGTGCCACCTCCGCGGGAATCCCTCCATGCCGCATGACGTCACGCTCATCGCCACCATCGCCGTCGGCTTCGTCCTGGCCTTTGTCCTGGGCCTGGTCGCCAACCGCCTGCGCCTGCCGCCCCTGGTCGGCTACCTGGTGGCCGGTGTCCTGGTAGGCCCCAACACCCCCGGCTTCGTCGCCGACGCCGCGCTGGCGGCGCAGCTCGCCGAGATCGGCGTGATCCTGCTGATGTTCGGCGTAGGCCTGCATTTCTCGCTGGCGGACCTGATGGCGGTGCGGCGCATCGCCATCCCCGGCGCCATCGGGCAGATCGTGCTGGCCAGCGCCATCGGCGTGGGCATGGCCATGTTCTGGGGCTGGAGCTTCGGCGGCGGCCTGGTGCTGGGACTGAGCCTGTCGGTGGCCAGTACCGTGGTGCTGCTCAAGGCACTGGAGGAACGCAATGCCGTGGCCTCCACCAACGGCCGCATCGCCGTGGGCTGGCTGATCGTGGAGGACCTGGCGATGGTGCTGGCCCTGGTGCTGCTGCCGGCACTGGCCGGCGTGCTCGGCGGCAAGCCCGACGAGGGCGCGGCGACGGCCGGCCCGCTGTGGCAGCAACTGGTGATGACGCTGCTGAAGGTCTCGGCCTTCGGCGCGGTGGTGCTGCTGGTCGGGCCGCGCGTGCTGCCTTGGCTGCTCAAGCAGGTGGCGCGTACCGGCTCGCGCGAGCTGTTCACGCTGGCGGTGCTGTCCATGGCCATCGGCATCGCCTTCGGCTCCGCCGCGCTGTTCGGCGTGTCCTTCGCCCTCGGCGCCTTCTTTGCCGGCATGGTGCTCAACGAGTCCGACCTCAGCCACAAGGCCGCCGCCAACTCGCTGCCGCTGCAGGATGCCTTCGCGGTGCTGTTCTTCGTATCCGTGGGCATGCTGTTCGACCCCGCCATCCTGCTGCGCGAGCCGCTGCTGGTGGCCTCGGTGTTGCTGCTGGTGGTGATCGGCAAGTCCCTGGTAGCGGCCGTCATCGTGCTGCTGCTGGGCTATCCGCTGTCCACCGCGCTGACGGTCTCCGCCGCGCTGGCGCAGATCGGCGAGTTCTCCTTCATCCTCGCCGGCATCGGCCTCAGCTACCAGTTGCTGTCGCCGGAGGGCTACAGCCTGATACTGGCCGCGGCCCTGCTGTCGATCACGCTCAACCCGCTGGCTTTCGCCGCCGCCAACGGGCTGGGCCGACGAGCCCAGGCGAACCCGCGCCTGCACCGGGCGCTGGAAACCTCGCGCGCGCCGCGCTTCGCCGCGCTGGAAGCCGAGCTGGAACAGGCCCGCGAGCTGGCCGAGCAGCGCGCGCTGGCACACCAGAGTTTCTCGCCGGAGGAACTGGTAGAGCGCTTCCCCCTGTTCGCGGAACTGTCACCGGAACAGCGCGAGGTCGTGGCCCTGCACTTCCACTCGCAGGAGGCCCAGCCGGGTGAGCGTGTGATCCGCATCGGCGATCCGCCGGACGCGGTGTACTTCATCTCGTCCGGGCTGGCGGAGGTGGCGGTGGGCGACAAGCGTGTGCGCCTGCAGGCCGGCGACTTCTTCGGCGAGATGGCCCTGCTCGGCGACCGCCCGCGCTCGGCCGACGTCACCGCCCTGGACTACTGCCGCTTCGTCACCCTCAACCGTCGCGACTTCCGCGAAGTGCTGCGCCGCTACCCGGCGATCCGCGGCCAGTTCGACGAGGCCGCGGCGCGGCGCGGGCAGATGAACCAGCAGCAGGAGTAACGCCGCCCTGCCGCGCCTTTAATCTAGGGTGGGCTAAGCGAAGCGTGCCCACCGTCGCACCCTGCATTCGCTGAAGGCCCTACCTCTGGCAGCTCGACCCGCGTACCCGCGGCACAAGGTATATCCCATTGACATATCCTGCTGTCCGCGTATCATCAAGTGGTATATCCCAAGTGGACATGGCAAATGGAACAGGGTGCAGTCTTCAAAAGTAATCGCAGTCAGGCCATCCGCTTGCCCAAGGCCGCGGCATTGCCGGAAGACGTGAAGCGAGTGGACGTGGTGGCCATCGGCCGCGCCCGCGTCATCACCCCCGCCGGAGAGGCTTGGGACAGCTGGTTCGATGGCACGGGTGTCAGCGCCGACTTTATGGCCGAGCGGGAACAACCCACGGACCAGGAGCGCGAGGCGTTCTGATGCTGCGCTACATGCTGGATACCAATCTCTGCATCGCCACCATCCGGGAAAAGCCGGTCGCGGTGCGGGCCGCCTTCAATCTTCATCACTCGCAGATGTGTATCAGTTCCGTCACCGTGATGGAGCTGCTGTACGGCGTGGAGCTGTCTGCGCAACCTCAGCGAAACCTTGCGCAGGTGGAGGGCTTCATCGCGCGCCTGGATGTGCTGGACTACGATCCTGCGGCGGCGGCCCATACCGCCCAGATACGAGCGGAACTGAAAAAGGCCGGCACGCAGATCGGGCCATACGATCAGATGATCGCGGGCCATGCGCGCTCGCGCGGATTGGTGGTGGTCACCAACAACACCAGGGAATTCCAGCGTGTGGCCGGTCTTCGCCTCGAAGACTGGATCGCCTGATCGATCTCGACGTTGGAAACGAAAAGGCCGCCAGAAGGCGGCCTTTTCGTTATGCAGCGGTACCGCTCAGTGACCGCCGCCATCCAGCGACTTCACGGCCTGGATCATGGCGACCATGACCTTCTGCGCGTCGCCGTACACCAGGTTGGTGTTGTCGGCGAAGAACAGCTCGTTCTCCACGCCCGAGTAGCCCTTGCCCTGGCCACGCTTCACGACGAAGACCTGCTTGGCCTGGTCGACGTTGAGGATCGGCATGCCGTAGATCGGCGAGGACTTGTTGGTGCGGGCGGCCGGGTTCACGGTGTCGTTGGCGCCGATGACGATGGCGAAGTCGGCTTCCTTGAACTCGCCGTTGATGTCTTCCATGTCGTAGATGATGTCGTACGGCACGCCGGCTTCGGCGAGCAGCACGTTCATGTGGCCGGGCATGCGGCCCGCCACCGGGTGGATGGCGAACTTCACTTCCACGCCGGCCGCCTGCAGCAGCTTCACGAACTCGAAGAGCTTGTGCTGCGCCTGGGCCACGGCCAGGCCGTAGCCCGGGGCGATGATGACCTTGGAGGCGTAGCGCATCTGGATGCCGGCATCGCCAGCGTCCACGGGCTTCATGCTGCCCTTGATCTCGCCCTGCTGTTCGTCGCCGGCGGCGCCGAAGTTGGAGAAGATCACGTTGCTCACCGAGCGGTTCATGGCCTTGGCCATCAGCAGCGTCAGCAGCGTACCGGCGGAGCCCACCACCATGCCGGCGATCATCAGCGCCGGGTTGTTGAGCACGTAGCCTTCCAGGCCCACGGCCAGGCCGGTGAAGGCGTTGTACAGCGAGATCACCACCGGCATGTCGGCGCCGCCGATGGGCATGGTCATCATCACGCCGAAGATCAGGGCCAGCGCGAAGAAGGCCACGGTGACGCCGGCCGGGGCATGGCCGCCCGCGCCGAACACGATGTACAGGCCGATGCCGAGGGTGGCCAGCATGATCGTGCCGTTGATGGCCTGGATGCCGGTCATGCGCAGCGTCTTGTTGATGCGGCCGTCGAGCTTGGCCCAGGCGATCAGCGAGCCGGACAGCGACACCGCACCGATCAGGCCGCCGAACACGGTGACCAGGTAGTGCAGCGAGCCGTGGCTGGCGCCTTCGGTCGGGGTGGCCAGCAGCACCATCGCGGCGATCGCGGCGGCGGAGCCACCACCCATGCCGTTATAGAGCGCGACCATCTGCGGCATGGCGGTCATCTCGACCTTCTTGCCGCTCCACCAGGCCCAGCCCACGCCGATCAGCAGCGCGGTGATGGCGACGATGGCGTTGGTGGTGAGGTGCGGCTTGGCGGCCTCGGCGACACCGAAGGTGTAGAGGAAACTGGCCAGTACCGCCACCAGCATGCCGTAGCCGGCGACGACGATGCCCGAACGCGCCGTGACCGGCGAGGACATGCGCTTGAGGCCGTAGATGAACAGGAAGGAGGCCGCCAGGGCGCTCACTTCGATCAGGAGTTGTGCATTCATTGGTCTGGCGTCCCTTTTACTTGCCGGCCGGCTTCTTGTCGGAGGACTTGAACATGTCGAGCATGCGCTCGGTCACGACGTAGCCGCCGGCGGCGTTACCGGCGCCCAGCAGCACGCCGAAGAAGCCGATGGCCTGCTCCAGCACCGAGGTGGCGTTGAGCGTGGCGTAGATCGCGCCGACCACGACGATGCCGTGGACGAAGTTGGAGCCCGACATCAGCGGCGTGTGCAGGATCGACGGCACGCGGCCGATGATCTCGTAGCCGGTGAACGCGGCGAGCATGAAGATGTAGAGGGCGACGAAGCCCGTCAGCACGGTGGTTGCGTGTTCCATGATTGTTCCCCTTAGCCTTCCACGGCCTTCTTGGCCGCTTCGTTCTTGATCTCGCCGCCGTGGGTCAGCGCGGTCTTGGCCAGCACCTCGTCGTTCCAGTCGATGGCGATCGCCTTGTCCTTCACGAACAGCTCGATCAGGTTGTACTGGTTCTTGGCGTAGAGCTCGGACGCGTGCTCGGCCAGCAACGACGGCACGTTGAGCGGCGCGTTGATCGTGACCTGGCCGACCTGGATGCTCTCGCCCGGCTGGCTGTACTCGGTGTTGCCACCGCCTTCCGCCGCGAGGTCGATGATGACCGCGCCGTTCTTCATGCCGTCGACCTGCGCCTTGCTGATAAGCTTCGGCGAGGGGCGGCCCGGGATGGCGGCGGTGGTGATGATGATGTCGGCCGACTGGATGTGCTTGGTGACGACCGCGGCGATCTTGTCCTTCTCTTCCTGCGTCAGCTCGCGGGCGTAGCCGCCGGTGCCGCGGGCATCCACGCCGGTGTCGATGAACTTGGCGCCCAGCGACTCGACCTGCTCCTTCACTTCCGGACGCACGTCATAGCCTTCCACCTTGGCGCCGATGCGGCGGGCGGTGGCGATGGCCGAGAGGCCGGCGACGCCCACGCCCATCACCAGGATGGTGCCCGGGCGGATCGAGCCGGTGGCGAAGGTGGTCATCGGCATCATGCGCGAGATGCTGGTGGCGCCGAGCAGCGCGCCGTAGTAGCCGGCCAGCGCGGCCTGCGAGGACAGCGCGTCCATCGACTGGGCGCGGGTGATGCGCGGCACCAGTTCCATCGCGAAGCTGGTGATCTTCTTGTCGCGCAGCAGCTTGGTCAGCTCCGGCTCGCGGTGCGCGTAGACGAAGGAGAGCAGGATGCTGCCGTCCTTCATCGCGTTGACGATGTCGGCCGTCGGCGGCTGCACGGACACCACGATATCGGCGTCCGACACCAGGCCCTGCGGGTTGGCGGCGAAGTTGACGTTCTTGAACGCCGTATCGGGGATCTTGCTGGCCAGGCCTGCGCCCGACTGCATGTGGATCTCGCAACCCAGCTTGGCCAGCTTCTCGGCCACGGCGGGCACCATCGCCACGCGCTTTTCGCGTGCGGCGGTCTCTTTCAGCACGGCGATTTTGACCGGCATGATCACTCCCAAGGTACGTTTTTTGAGCTACTGGACGATGCGCACGCCGAATCGTCGCCCGGCGTTTGCGGCAGGGCGACGAGTTTAGCGGAAGCGCAACCCGTTTACAGCAAGAGGTTTTTCGGGCCGGATCAATGCCTTGGGCCGATCCGGGGGTGCTTCAATATCACAGGCCCAGGACGCTGGACGCCATTCTTTCGGGTGAGCCGCCATCTCAAGCGCCCTCTCCCCGCTTGCGGGGAGAGGGCTGGGGTGAGGGGCGGCTGGCCCTTGCTTCAGGCGCGCCATCCATGGCCAGGCGTTCGGCAATGCGGGCAATGCCATTCAGGCATTGCCTGCTTGCCTCAACCGAAATGACACACGTAGTGCACCGGCTCCAGCGCCTCGATATCGAAGCCGCTGTCACCCGGTACCGAGAAGGACTGGCCGCCGGCGTAGTCCTTCCAGTCGGCCTCGCCCTTCAGGCGCACGCGGCAGCGGCCGTCGATCAGCTCCATGATCTCGGGGGCGGCGGTGCCGAAGTACAGGGTCGCGGGCAGGATCACGCCCACCGACTTGCGGGTGCCGTCGGCGAGCAGCACCGTGTGGCTGACGCACTTGCCGTCGAAATAGACGTTGGCTTTCTTGAGAACGCTGACCTGGTCGAACTGGGACATCGGGCAATCCTTCGGGTTTTTCTGTCAGGCCGGCTCGTGGATGGCCGGCATCAGGGGTACGTACTGGCTGCGCTTGGACGTGGCCGCGCCGGTCAGGGCGAAGCCCAGCGGCTTGCCGCTCTCGTCCTTGTAGACCGCTTCGAGATCCGGGGCGGTGCCGGTCACTTCCCAGCTGCCGGCGACCGGCGGCGGGGGATTGACCAGGGTCGGGCAGGCCGGGGTCTTCACGATCACCGGCATGGCCGGGAACTTGGCCTTGGTGGGCGTGCCGGCCAGGGTGGCCGCCAGGGCGCGCGAGGCGTTGGCGATCGGCAGGATGTAGGGCAGCAGGCGACCATTGACCTCGATGCAGTCGCCCAGGGCGTAGACGTCCGCCGCCGAGGTCTGCAGGTGGTCGTCCACCACGATGCCGGCCTTGCAGGCGATGCCGGCGTCCGCGGCCAGTCGGGTACGCGGGCGCAGGCCCACGGCCGACAGCACCACGTCCACCGTGGCGCGGCTGTCGTCGCTGAAGCGCGCCTCGACCGAACCGCCGACGCGGTCCAGGCTGGCGACGCTGGCGCCGAGCTGCCAGGTCACGCCGAGCTTGCCCAGGCCCTCCTGCAGCGCGCGGCCCTGGGCCTCCGGCAGCAGGCGGCTGAGCGGCCAGGCGGCGATATCGACCACGCGCACGGCATGGCCGCTGGCGGCGAGGTCGTTGGCGAACTCGCAGCCGATCAGGCCGGCGCCGATGATCAGCACGCTGGCGCCCGGCTTGAGCAGGCTGCGGAAGCGGCCGTAGTCCTCGCGGTCGTTGACCGACAGCACCTCGGCGGCGGCATCGCCGGCGATCGGCAGGCGCACCACGTCGGCGCCGGTGGCCAGCACCAGCTTGGAGTAGGGCAGCCACTCGCCGTCCACCTGCACGGCGTGCGCCGCGGGGTCGATGGCGGTGACGTCCTTGCGCACCAGGACCTCCGCCTTGAGCTGCTCGACGAGCTGCTCCAGCGGATTCTTGATCAGGCCGTCCGCATCCTTGCCGGCCGCGAAGGCCTTGGACAGGTCGGGCTTGTAGTAATAGTGACCGTCCTCGCGCGTAATCAGCCGCAGGGGCAGGTCAGGAGCCAGCTTTCGCAGGTCGCGGGCCAGCGTGATGCCGGCGTGTCCGCTGCCGAGGATCGTGAGCGGGGCGCTCACGCCGGGACCATGTCGAAATCAGCCTTGGAGGCGCCGCAATCCGGGCAGGTCCAGCTGTCCGGGATGTCTTCCCAGCGCGTGCCCGGGGCAATGCCCTCTTCCGGGAGACCCTTGGCCTCGTCGTATTCGAAATCACAAATCAGACAGCGCCACTTGCGCATTGCTGGTTCCAACCGTCGTTAAAGGAAAAAAGGGCGGCGAATCTTAGCAGACCCGGCACTGGGTCAAGGTTTGCCGGAATGACACCGGGCGACGGCGGCCGGCCCAGGCTCGGACGCTGAAACCGTGCCAAGATCGGCGCCAAATTTCAGGGAGCGGCAGAAAAATGAAACATTTGAAAGGAAAGGTCGCCGTCATCACCGGCGCGGGCAGCGGCATCGGCCGCGCCCTGGCGCTGGAACTGGGCCGCGCCGGCTGCCGCCTGGCCCTGTCCGACGTCAGCCAGACCGGCCTGCGCGGCAGCGTCGCCGCCTGCGAGGCGATCGGCGTGGAGGCGCGGGGCTATGTGCTGGACGTGTCGAAGCGCGAGGCGGTCTACGCCCATGCCGAGGAGGTGAAGCGTGACTTCGGCAACGCCAACCTGGTGATCAACAATGCCGGCGTCGCCGTGGCGGCCCTGGCATCCGAGACCTCCTGGGCCGATTTCGAATGGCTGATGGGCATCAACTTCTGGGGCGTCACCTACGGCTCGCAGGCCTTCCTGCCGCAGCTGATCGAGTCCGGCGAGGGTCATCTGGTGAACGTCTCCAGCGTCTTCGGCCTGATCGCCGCGCCGGGCAACAGCGCCTACAACGCCGCCAAGTTCGGCGTGCGCGGCTATACCGAGTGCCTGCGCCTGGAGCTGATGATGCAGGGCCACCCGGTGCAGGTCAGCTGCGTGCACCCCGGCGGCATCCGCACCAACATCGCGCGCACCGCCCGCAAGGGCGAGTCCAACAAGGAGCGCGACCTCGGTAGCGAGTTCGAGAAGCTGGCCCGCACCACGCCCGAGCAGGCCGCCGCGATCATCGTCAAGGGCATCCGGGCCGACAATCCGCGCATCCTGGTGGGCGGCGACGCGGTGGTGATCGGTGGCCTGGCCCGCCTGCTGGGTATCGGTTACCAGCCGCTGATCGCGCGCTTCATGAAGGGCAAGGTCTGATGGGCCCGATGCAGCGGGTGCTGCCGCAGGTGCTGCGCCGCGCCATCAAGCCGGCCTTCAATCCGCGCCTGCCGATCGGCCTGCGCCGGCGCTGGCTGGAGCTGGCCTCCCAGGCCAATCTCGCCCCGCGCGACTGCCGCTACGAGTCCACCACCCTGGGCGGCCGACCGGCCGAGCGCGTGCGCGCCCCCGGGCCGCTGAACCGCAACGTGCTGCTGTACCTGCACGGCGGCGGCTACTTCATGGGCTCGCCGCGCACGCACCGCGCCATCAGCGGACGCCTGGCACGGCTTACCGGCGCCACGGTCTACCTGCCGGAGTATCGCCTGTCGCCGGAGCATCCCTACCCGGCCCAGTTGCAGGACGCGCTGGCCGCCTACCGCGCCCTGCTGGACCACGGCGTGGCGCCGCAGCGCATCGCCGTGGCGGGTGATTCCGCCGGTGGACACCTGACGCTGTCGCTGCTGTTGGCGCTGCGCGACAACGGTCTGCCGCTGCCGGCCTCGGCGGTGTTGCTGTCGCCCTGGACCGACACCCGCCTGGACAGCGAGAGCATCGGCGGCGTGGGGGCGAGCGATCCCATGCTGACGCCAGCCTGGGCGCGCCTCAGCGCGGCCGAGTTCCGGGGCGACATCGCGGAGGACGATCCGCGGGTGCAACTGCTGGCGGCGGACCTCTCCGGCCTGCCGCCGCTGCGCATCGAGGTCGGCAGCAACGAGATCCTGCGCTCCGACGCCGAGAGCCTGGCCGAAGCCGCCGAGGCGGCCGGTGTCGAGGTGGAGTTCCGGCGCTGGGACGGCATGTGGCACGTGTTCCAGGTCCACGCGGGCCTGCTGCGCGCGGCGGACGAATCGCTGGCGGGCATCGCGGGCTGGTTGAAAGAGCGTTGGGTGAGATGACGCGCTTTGGCGATGCCTAAATGGCATCGCCTGCGTCATTGAACGCCCGGCCATGGAATGTTTGGCCACGGCGCGAAGCGACTCGATGTCGCTTTGCGTTAAGCCAGACATGGGCCGGGGTGAAATGGGCCAGCCCAGGTCCCGCCAAGGATGGCGCCACGGAACCTGCGGGGCCTCATGCTCGGCAGCCTAAATGACGAAAGGTAAAGACTAATGGCACCCCTAGTTGAGCCCTCGACGGCGCGCCCCGCCATTCTCGTCACCGGCGCCGCTGCCGGCATCGGCCGGGCCTGCGCCGAGCGCTTTGCCCGCGAGGGCTGGTTCGTCGGCGTCTGCGACATCGACGAGGCCGGCGCCCAGGCGCTGGCGGCGCGCTTCGGCGCCCAGGGCTGGGCGGCGAGGCTTGACGTCACCGACCCGCAGGGCTGGCGCGACACGCTGGCGGCCTTCACGGCGGCCAGCGGCGGGCGACTCGACGTGCTGCTGAACAATGCCGGCATCCTGGCCAGTGGCCACTTCGGCGAGATTGCGCTGGAGAAGCAGCACGCCATGGTCGACGTGAACTTCAAGGGCGTCATCAACGGCGCCCACGCCGCGCTGCCCTACCTGCAGCAGACCCCGGGCGCCCGCCTGATCAACATGGCCTCGGCCTCGGCGATCTACGGGGCGCCGTCGCTGGCGGTGTATTCCGCCACCAAGTTCGCGGTGCGCGGCCTGACCGAGGCATTGCAGGTGGAGTGGAAGCCGCTGGGCATCGCGGTGATGGATATCTGGCCGCTGTTCGTGCGTACCGCGATGATCGACGCCGTGGGCGCCGGCAGTGCCCAGAGCCTGGATTCCATGGGCGTGCGGCTGACGCCGCAGGACGTGGCCGAGACCGTCTGGCGGGCCGCCCGCCGTCTGGGGCGCACCCACTGGGTGGTCGGCCTGCAGGCCAGGCTGATGGCGCTGGCGATCCGGCTGACCCCAGGGGCCATCACCCGCCGGGTCGTGGCCAAGCTGGCCGGGTATTGATTTTATATAAATAAAAATATCTTATTTATATAAATTAAAACTGTCAGGCCAAAAAAAGCGGCCCGGTTTGCACCGAGCCGTTCAAGAACCCGGTGGTTGGGGATCCGGGTTGGGGGAGAGGTAGGCGGGCGAAGAGGCCGGGGCCGGGGGGCGCTTGCGGGGCTCTTCGTTTGCCGTGAGACAAAGCCTACCCCCTTCAATCGTGCAGAACGCCTGCGGCCGACGACGGGGCATCGGCGACGGACGAACGGACCAAACGGTTAATTCCACCGAAATGAACGGTAGCGGCACCCGGATGAAAGGCGCGGGGTGCGCAAAAAGGCGGGGCTGACGCGGGTCCGATCCGTTCGTCGGGGACCCTCGGCGTGAGCGGGCGCTCCTGCCGGCGGCCAAGGGCCAAGCCAGATGCCCGCCGATTTCTCGACGGGTCCAGGCCCTCCCTAGAGTGCGGGAGTCTCGGCGGCCGGGGCCGGCGGCTGGTTCTGCTCGCGCAGGGTCTTGAGCAGGTTCAGCGTGGTCGGCGCGCTGTCGATGGGTTCGGAGCGGCCGGTGAGCAGGTCCTCGAAGAGGTCCTTGGTGTGCAGGGTCAGCGCATTCTTGCCGTCGAACTCGGCAAAGGACACGCGCTGGGTCTGCGGGTACCAGGAGGTGACCTTGAGCCAGCGGGTGTCGTGGTTGCTGCGGTCGTAGACACGGAACCAGCTGCCGATCTGCAGCAGCTGCTCCAGCAGGCGTTCACTCGAGGGCGCCGGCTCGGCCGGCGTGGCGGGCTCGGGTTCCGCTGCCTTGACGGGGGGCGGTACCTCCGCGCTGGCGTCCGGATCCTTGCTCTTGCCCTTGGCTTTCGCCTTGGCCTTCTTCACCGCGACCTCGGCGGCCTCGGCTTCCTCGCGGGCCTGGTTCTTGATGGCTTCCTCGGCGTCGTGGTTGACGTCGTCGAGGGCTTGTTCCAGGCCATTGAGCAGCGGGTCGATGCGGTCCTCGGCCATGCCGACTTCGGCCAGGGCCACGCCGATGTCGCGGCGCAGCGCTTCACGCTGGGCCGAGGTACGGGCATTCGGGGACTTGGGGTTCAGCGCGAACAGCACGCGATGCAGCAGCTCCATGCCGGCACGCCACAGCTCGCTGTCATGGCCGTGGCGCAGCAGGCGCATGGCCATCATCGGGCCCCAGCCGGAGCGCAGCAGCGGCTCGAGCGTCTCGGGCACCGGCTGGGTCAGGGTGTTCAGTTCCAGTTCCTGCGAGACGACCTTGCGCACCTTCTCGACGATCGCCTGGCGGCGCTCGCGGCCTTGGGCGATCTGCTGGTCCAGGAAGCGCTCGATGTCGCTTTCTTCCAGCGGCGTGGCCTCGCGCACCTTGGGGCGCACGGTCTCGGCGTTCAGGTCGAACTGCTGCTTGACCTTGCGCGCCAGCTCCTCGAAGCGCTGTACCGCGGGCGAGCCGCCGGCACGGGTCGAGGCGGCCATGGAGGCCAGGTCGTTGATCAGCGAGCGCACCGGGTGCTGCGGATCGGAGAAGAAGCTGACGTCGGACAGCGCGGTCTTGATCACCGGGAAGCGCAGGTCTTCCATGGCGCCGGTGACGCCGCGGGGCAGGTTCGGGTCGGAGACGATCTCGTTGAACATGCGCCCGACCAGGCCGGCGCGCTGGGTCATGGCCCAGGCATGGCCCGGGTCCAGGCCCTGCACGCTCTGGCCGCGCGCGGCGGACATCAGCTCGGAAGCCAGCATGGCGTCGGCGTAGGCATTGCCCAGCACCGCGCCGGCATAGGACGGGTTGGCGCCGCTATAGCCGCCACCGCCGGCCCCGTAGCCGGCTGCGCCGCCGCCCATGGCGCCCGCCAGGGGACCCGCGGCACCCATGGCGCCGATGCCGGCCCCCGGAAGTGCGCCGCCACCCATGGCGCCCCCCAGGCCGGGGAACTGCGCGCCGAACTGCTGCAGCAGGCCCAGCGTCTGTTCGTCGAGCGAGGGCAGCGAACCCGGCGGATTGATCGGCGGCAAACCCGCTGCGGCAGGCATGGCGCCGCCGGCACCGGCCATGGCCGGGTTGGGCTTGCGCGGGGCTGCCTTCTTCTCGGGATGGATGCCGAAACGGTCGAACAGTCCCAGGATCTCGCCATAAAGCGGGCCGAGATCGCCGATGACGAGGCGCTCGTAGAGCTTGTAGAGCACCAGCTTGATGCTGAACTCGATCTCCAGCACCTTCAACGCGGCGCGGAAGGCATCGCAGAAGCCGGTGGGGCCGATCGCCGTCAGCGGCAGCTGCAGGGGGCTGTGCTTGCCCAGCCATTCCAGGCGTTTTTCCAGTTCGAACAAGGCGTTCTGGTAGGCGGCCTCGGCGCGGCCCGACATGTTGGACAGGGTGATCGACTCTTCCAGGTCCTCGCTTTCCAGCAGGGCCAGGTTCTCGAAGTCGATCTCGCCAGGGTCGGCCTGCTCGCCGACGACCTGGGCGTGCAGGGTGTCGAAGGATTCGCGGATGCGGGTTTCGTAGTGCTCGGCGATGCGGGCGCGGCCCAGGCGGATCGCGCGCATGGTGTCGAAGTAGACGCGCTGCTGGTCGTTGTTGGCGGCGCGCTCGCTCATGTCGAAGAGCAGGTCGTCGGCGCCATTGAACATGCGGCCCAGGCGATCGCCGAGCCCACGCATCACCAGGCCGCGCAATTCGCGCAGCAACTCTCCGGCTGTCTCGGGCGTCAGGCTGTTGGCGCCCTGCTGGCCGGGATACAGTGAATGGACCTGAGCACTCATGCCGCCTCGTACCCCGTCTGGGGAGCCCCATTCCATCGTTTGGCGAAAACGCCCATGTTGCGATCAAAAAATCGATTGAAAATCATACGCTACGTCACCGTAGCCGATGCGAACGCATATCGGCCGGGAACGCACGCTCGCCAACCTGAACTATGCATCAGGTATGGAATCGTGAAAAGAGCGTCATTATCCGCTCATCCGCATTAACGGATATAATTTTCCTTTCAGTTCCAGTGCCCGCCATGTCCCAGAACGCCCGCCAAGACCGCCTCGTAGAACTGCTCGGGCGCCGCATCCTGATCCTGGATGGCGCCATGGGCACCATGATCCAGCGGCACAAGCTGGAGGAGTTCCATTACCGTGGCGAACGATTCCGCGACTGGCATCGTGACGTCAAGGGTAATAACGACCTGCTGGTGCTGACCCAGCCGGACATCATCCTCGGCATCCACCGCCAGTACCTGGAGGCGGGGGCCGACATCATCGAGACCAACACCTTCAACTCCACCACGGTCGCGTTGCACGACTATGGCATGGAGGCGCTGGCCTACGAGCTGAACCTGGAAGCGGCCAAGCTGGCCCGCCAGGCCTGTGACGCCTTGTCCACCCCGGACAAGCCGCGCTTCGTCGCCGGCGCCATCGGCCCGACCAACCGCACCGCCAGCATCTCGCCGGACGTCAACGACCCGGCCTTCCGCAACGTCAGCTATGACGAGCTGGTCACCGCCTACCTGGAACAGGCCAATGGCCTGGTCGACGGCGGCTCCGACATCCTGCTGATCGAGACGATCTTCGACACGCTCAACGCCAAGGCGGCGATCTTCGCCTGCGAGACGCTGTTCGAGCAGCGCGGCGAGCGCTGGCCGGTGATCCTCTCCGGCACCATCACCGACGCCTCCGGCCGCACCCTGTCGGGCCAGACCACCGAGGCTTTCTGGAACGCGATCCGCCACGCCAAGCCGCTGGCGGTGGGCCTGAACTGCGCGCTGGGCGGCAAGGACATGCGACCCTACATCGCCGAGCTGTCGCGCCTAGCCGACTGCCACGTGTCCTGCTACCCCAACGCCGGCCTGCCCAATGCCTTCGGCGAGTACGACGAGAAGGCGGAGGACACCGCCGAGATCGTTGCCGAGTTCGCCACGTCCGGCCTGGTCAACATCGTCGGCGGCTGCTGCGGCACCACGCCCGACCACATCGGCGCCATGGCCCGCGCGGTGGCCAGCGTCAAGCCGCGCGAGCTTGCGAAGCCTCCGGTGGAATGCCGCCTGTCGGGCCTGGAGCCGTTCAACATCGGCGAAAGCACGTTGTTCGTGAACGTCGGCGAGCGCACCAACGTCACCGGCTCGGCCAAGTTCCGCGACCTGATCAAGGCCGGAGACTACGGCACCGCCATCGCCATCGCGCGCCAGCAGGTGGAAGCCGGTGCGCAGGTGATCGACGTCAACATGGACGAGGGCATGCTCGACGGCAAGGCCGCCATGGTGCGCTTCCTCAACCTGATCGCCAGCGAGCCGGATATCGCGCGCGTGCCGATCATGATCGACTCCTCCAAGTGGGAGATCATCGAGGCCGGCCTGCAGTGCGTGCAGGGCAAGCCCATCGTCAACTCCATCTCGATGAAGGAAGGCGAGGAGAAGTTCATCGAGCAGGCGCGCCTGTGCCGCAAGTACGGCGCCGCCGCGGTGGTGATGGCCTTCGACGAGGAGGGCCAGGCCGATACGCTGGAGCGCCGCAAGACCATCTGCTCGCGCGCCTACCGGATCCTGGTGGACCAGGTCGGCTTCCCGCCCGAAGACATCATCTTCGACCCCAACATCTTCGCCGTGGCCACCGGCATCGAGGCGCACAACCTCTATGGCCTGGATTTCATCCAGGCGGTGACCTGGATCAAGCAGAACCTGCCGCATGCCAAGATCAGCGGCGGCGTGTCCAACGTGTCGTTCTCGTTCCGCGGCAACAACCACGTGCGCGAGGCGATCCACTCGGTGTTCCTGTACCACGCCATTCGCGAGGGCATGGACATGGGCATCGTCAATGCCGGCGCGCTGATGGTCTACGACCAGCTCGACCCGGAACTGCGCGAGCGCATCGAGGACGTGATCCTGTTCCGCCGCGAGGACGCCACCGAGCGCCTGCTGGAGATCGCCGGCCGCTTCAAGGGCGAGAAGCAGGAAGCCAAGGCGGAAGACCTGGCCTGGCGCGAGCAGTCGCCGCGCGAGCGCATCAAGTACGCGCTGATCAAGGGCCTGGACCAGTACGTGGAGGCCGACACCGAGGAGTTGCGTGCTTCGCTGGTGGCGGAGGGCAAGCGCACTATCGAGGTGATCGAGGGGCCGCTGATGGACGGCATGAACGTGGTCGGCGACCTGTTCGGCGCCGGCAAGATGTTCCTGCCGCAGGTGGTGAAGTCCGCCCGCGTCATGAAGAAGGCGGTGGCCTACCTGATCCCCTACATCGAGGCAGAGAAGAAGCCGGGCGAGGCATCGCGCGCCAACGGCAAGATCATCATGGCCACGGTCAAGGGTGACGTGCACGACATCGGCAAGAACATCGTCGGCGTGGTGCTCCAGTGCAACAACTATGACGTGGTGGACCTCGGCGTGATGGTGCCGGCGCAGAAAATCCTCGACGCGGCCAAGGCCGAGAAGGCCGACATCATCGGCCTGTCGGGCCTGATCACGCCCTCGCTGGACGAGATGGTGAACTTGGCCAAGGAGATGGAGCGCCAGGGCTTCGACATCCCGCTGCTGATCGGCGGCGCCACCACCTCGCGCGCGCACACCTCGGTCAAGATCGACCCGGCCTACCATGGCCCGGTGGTGTGGGTGAAGGATGCCTCGCGCTCGGTGCCGGTGGCGGCGGCGCTGCTGTCGGCCGAGCAGAAGCCGAAGCTGCTGGCCGAGCTGAAGAAGGAATACGACCAGATCCGCGAGCGCCACGCTGCCAAGGACCGGCAGGAGAAGTTCCTGTCGCTGGACAAGGCCCGCGCCAACCGCACGCCGATCGACTGGAGCGGCTACCGCCCGCCGCGTCCGCGCATGCTGCTGCAGCAGGCCAAGGACGTCTGCGAAGGCCCGGCCTGCGACCACCACCACGAGCACGCCACGCAGTTCGTGAAGGTGTTCAAGGACTACCCGCTGGCCGAACTGCGCGAGTACATCGACTGGCAGCCGTTCTTCATCGCCTGGGAAATGAAGGGCAAGTTCCCGGAGTTGCTCAACAACCCCGCCACCAGCGAGCCGGCGCGCAAGCTGTTCGCCGATGCGCAGGCGATGCTGGACCGCATCGTCGACGAGAAGTGGCTGCGCGCCGCGGGCGTGTTCGGCCTGTTCCCGGCGGCCCAGGTGGGACATGACGACGTCGAGGTCTACACCGACGAGACGCGCCAGGCCGTGGCCACCCGCCTGCTCAACCTGCGCCAGCAGGGCGAGCATCGCGAGGGCGTGCCCAATCGCTGCCTGGCCGACTTCGTGGCGCCCAAGGAAACCGGGCTGCACGACTACGTCGGCGGCTTCGCCGTGACCACCGGCATCGGCTGCGCCGAGCGCGTGGCCGAGTTCCGCAAGCAGCACGACGACTACAGCGCGATCATGCTGGAGGCCCTGGCCGACCGCCTGGCCGAGGCCTTCGCCGAGCGCCTGCACCAGCGCGTGCGCAAGGAATTCTGGGCCTACGTGCCGGACGAGCATCTCGACAACGAGGCGCTGATCCAGGAGAAGTACGCCGGCATCCGCCCGGCGCCGGGTTATGCCGCCTGCCCCGAGCACACCGAGAAGGGCAAGATCTGGCAATTGCTGGACGTGGAGAAGAACTGCGACATCCAGCTGACCGAGAGCTATGCCATGTGGCCGGGCGCGGCGGTGAGCGGCTGGTACTACTCGCACCCCGAGTCGCAGTACTTCGTGCTGGGCCGCATCAACCGCGAGCAGGTCGCCGACTACGCCCGCCGCAAGGGCTGGACGCTGGCCGAGGCCGAGAAGTGGCTGGCGCCCAACCTGGGCTACGAGCCCGAGGACTGAGGGAGATTGCGGCATGGTGGATGAAGGCCAGGTCCTGTCGATCGCGCACACCATTCAATTGGCGGTGGCGCCGGTGTTCCTGCTGGCCGGCATCGGCTCCATGCTGGGCGTGCTGACCAACCGGCTGGCGCGCGTGATCGACAAGGCACGCAAGCTGGAGGAGCAGAACCCCGCTCCGGCCGACCCGGCCACGCCCGATATCGCCTATGAGGCCCAGCTGCGCGTGCTGGCGCGCCGCGCCCGCTACCTGCAGATGGCCATCGGCTCCTGCGTGGGCTGCGCCCTGCTGGTGGCGCTGGTGGTGGTGACGCTGTTCATTTCGGCGGTGCTGGACCTCAATGCCTTCGCGGTGGTGGCCTTCCTGTTCATCGCGGCGATGCTGGCCTTCATTTCCGGCCTGCTGTTCTTCATGCGCGAAATCCACCTGGGGCTGATCCACCTGCGCATCGGGCCACGCCCGCGCGTATAGGCCGTTTCGCACAGGCCTGCCGGAGATTGGCGCGTCGACAGGCACGCCAGTTGCCGCCTGCGGGCCGACAGGCTCTAATCGCGGGGCCATGGAAAAGACCCTCCGCAAGCCGCAGCAAAAGGACCGTTTCTCCCCGCCCGACTGGTGGCGCAAGTGGCGTCCGCTGCGCTGGCTGGCCGGCGGCGCGATACTGATCACGCTGGCGATGTGGGGGCGCAGCTTCCTGGAAGGCGATGCCGGCCCCAAGGCACCGGCGCCGGTGGAGGTTGCGGCGGAGGCACCGCCGCCCGAGGCTGCCCCGGTGGCTGAAGTGGTGGTGGCCGAGCCCGAACCCGCCCCGGCTCCCGCGCCGGCACCGGCTCCTGCCGCCCCGGCGGCCAAGCCGGCCCCGGCGACGGTCGAGGTGATCGAGGAGCTGCCGTCGCATCAGGTTTCCGACTACCAGGCCTATACGCGGGTCGAGACCTCGGTGATCGACCTGATGGCCTTCCGCAGCTACGCCAGCGTGGAGAACGTGACGGCGGCGCTGGAGAAGGCCGGCTACGAGCCGCGGCTGACCTCCAACCACCGCCGGGTGCCGGAGGAGTACCCGCCCTACGATATCGACCGGATCGAGCTCGAGGAGTATCGCCATCTCGGCCAGGTCGGCGGCCTGACCCTGCAGTTCTTCAACGACCGGCTGTTCGAGGCGGAATTCCGGCCTGCCGATGCCCAGGCCTATACCAAGGCCTTCCGCTCACAGTACCCGCAGGCGCCGCGCAGCAAGACCGGGCGCACGGAATGGACCAGCGGGCAGCTGCGCATGGCCAGCAGCCTGGACCTGGCGGTCAGCGATGTCGGCAAGGCCCTGCGCACCAAGGCCTATGTCATGTGGCAGGACCGCCGCCTGCTTGGGCAGCGCGACAACTGGGACGCCCGCTACGCGCCGGAACTGGCGCGCTGAACGAAAAAAGGGCGCCGATCGGCGCCCTTTTTTACTTGCCTTGCCTCGACTCAGTGGTGGTGGCCGCCGGGGCCGTGCACGTGTCCGTGGGCGATCTCTTCCAGCGTGGCGGCGCGCACTTCGGTGATCTCCACGTCGAAGTTCAGCGTCTCGCCGGCCAGCGGGTGGTTGCCGTCCACGGTGACCATGTCACCCTGCACCGCCGTCACCGTGACCCGCATCGGGCCCTGGCTGCTCTGGGCGTGGAAGGTCATGCCCGGCTCGATGTTGGGCACGCCCTGGAAGGCGCGCTTGGGCACCTGCTGTACCAGGGCCTCGTCGTGTACGCCGTAACCTTCGGCCGGTTCCACCGTGACCTGCAGCTTGTCGCCGACCTGCTTGCCGGTCAGGGCCTTCTCCAGGCCCGGGATGATGTTGCCGGAGCCGTGCAGGTAGGTCAGCGGATCGCCGCCCTGGGAGCTGTCCAGCACCTCGCCCTTGTTGTTGGTGAGCGTGTAATGCATGGAAACGACGGAGTTTTCTGCGGCTTGCATGGTGCGGCCCTGGCGCGTAAATAAGGGTAGCCATGCTAACAGAAGCCCGCTGAACGTGGCCCGACTCCAGATCAAGGTGAGCCCCAAAGCCTCCCGGGACGCCGTGGCCGGCTGGATGGGGGACACGCTCAAGATCAGCGTCACCGCCGTGCCTGAGCGGGGCAAGGCCAACGAGTCCGTGGTGGCCCTGCTCGCCGGGTTTCTGGGGCTGCCCAAGTCCCGCATCCGGGTCCTGCGGGGCGAGAGCCAGCCGAACAAGCTGCTGGAGATCGACGGCCTGGACGAGGCCGAACTGCAGCGGCGCCTGGGCCGTCCGGCGGGCTGACGGCAGAGCCAAAGCCACCCGGGGAGCGGGCGTGCCACAATAAGGACGTTATCCCTCGAACAAGGCTGTACCGATGTCCGCCGTCGCCCGCGATGTCCAGCAGGACGCCCGCATGCTCCAGCTGGAGCAGAACAAGCTCAACAAGCGCCTGCGCCGCCAGGTGGGACAGGCGATCATGGACTACAACATGATCGTCGATGGCGACCGCGTGATGGTCTGCCTCTCCGGCGGCAAGTTCTACGCGATCTAAATTGTTCACCAGTTGTGCTAGCCTTCACCCCTGAGCAGTCTCAGGGCGTGGGGTAATGGTGTTGCCAGAGAACCAGGAAACCGAGGTAGTAAAGGCGGTCAGGCTCTCCAAAGGGACAACTGAGCGCATCGGGGACGGCCTGACCCTGCCCCCCGGGTTTCCCATCCTAGTGTTCCGTCAGTCGCGCATACCTGTGGAACCGGTGCTGCGTTATGTACACGACAAGTATCGGAAGCGGCCTGCCAGCGCGCTGAGCGTCGCAAATGATCTCAAGGATTGGTGGACCTACCTGCGAGCCCACGAAACGCCATGGGATGCCATCGATGAAACTGACATTCGATACTACGCAGACATCATGGAGCAGACTGTATCGCCGCTCACGCATGAGCGATACAAGAGAAAGACGATCAGGAAGCGCATCGGCTCAGTTCGCAACTTCTACGCGTGGGCAAGTGCCAAAGGCATCCTTGACTGCTCCGTGGACCTCTCCACTACAGACTACTCAAGTAATTCTGAGCAGCCTGGTGTGCGTGCGAAAGTAAGGGACGCTGGCACTCTGATGCCTGGCGCAACGTCAGGCGAAGACGATCACGTCTTAGCCCTTTCACATCAAGATGTCTTTGCTGTCTTTGCAGAGCTTGGACCGTTGCCAAGTGAGAAGACGTGGTCAAGCGATAGTTCCCGAGACCGGCTAATTGCGGAGCTCGCGTTAAACACCGGAATGCGTAGGGATGAGATTTCTCATCTCACCCTACTTCAGATACTGAACCTCCACCCAGATCACGCAATCGAGCATGGAGCCTGCCTGCTGCCAATCTCCAAGACCAAAGGCCTCCGCGCACGGAAGGTCGAGGTGCCGAATTGGCTGATCAGAGAACTTAGGACATACGTTGATACGGAAAGAGTGGAAGCCATAGCCCGGCTTGCGGATGCAGGTGTTAACGATGCCAAGCGACTGTTCGTGAACGGCGTGTCGGCAAAGCACAATGCTGGCCGATCCATTAGCAAC
Source organism: Solimonas sp. (assembly GCA_030149365.1). GTDB lineage: Bacteria > Pseudomonadota > Gammaproteobacteria > Nevskiales > Nevskiaceae > Solimonas_A. The sequence continues at coordinate 40,956 of JASBRP010000037.1, read as the reverse complement.
GACACGATTGACAGGGCGTTCAGGCTGGCAGTGCTTCGGTCTGGCAGAGTGATCGAAGCCCCGCGCTTTGATCCCGAAACCGGCACGGCCTATTCTGCGCAAGCGCCTCAGTTCACCTTCCATGCTCTGCGGCACACTTTCGCAATCTGGCGTTACTACGCCGAGTATGCCGCTGGAATTCATGAGCCCTGGAAAATCGTTCAAGTGCTATTAGGGCATAAGAGCCTAGCCACGACTCTGGCCATTTATCTGCGCCCCTGCGCAGTCTTCGAGGGCCAGGTGTCGGATGCCGTAGTTCGGCACTTCAATGCGATCCGATCTGCTGCATGAAGCCGACCCGCTACGACCAAGTACGAGCTAAAGAGCCGACACTGGCGTCCGCCTACAAGGATAAATTCCCAGAGCTGGCGATGCATCCGAGTGGACTCGTGCTGACGGCCACTTTTCCCACGCCGTTGGAATCCAAAGGTGAACAGCGGATCGATCTAAGTTTTCTAGCGGCTGTTCCTCAATTGCAGGAGGCTCTTTCGCAGGGGTTTGTGCTGATAGGGCGTCGAAGTGAAGTAAAGACGAGGTCAGTCCTCGGGACTTCGCTGCGCACCGGTTTCATCGAGTTCTTGAAGCACACCTCTAGAGAATCGATATCCGTGGAAGGGATCACGACCGAACTCCTTCAGGAGTTTCTCGCGTGGTGCGGCCGTGAAGAAAACGGAAAGCCAGTTTGGGAGAAGGGCACCCAGAAAGGTAAGTACCGCGCCCTCACGGGGATTATCCGTACGATGCGCAGACATGAGCTGTGGAAAGGCTCATTCCCACCGGGCCTTCGAATTCCGGTGATGGCGGATCCCAAGAAGTTCTACGAGCCCACGAGAGTTCTGGATAACGAATTCTGGGAAAAGGTATACATCGCCGCAGTGGAGGAAGTGGTGTCACGGCGGATGGCGTTCGCCGAATTCGAACGCATGAGCGCTGACGCGGTTCGAGAATATGCACTCTTCAAGGTGTCCGCGAAAGCGGAAACGCCGGCCGTCTTCTCCGAAAGCATGACGCTAGCACTCGGGGCTTTGCTGACAGCTTACGGCACCGGTGCCATCTGCACCCGGGAGGAGCTGTCGCTTCGAAACAAGGCTTTGTACGACTACCTGTTTGGCGGAGCAGCAAACGCGTCTGTGGTGAAACAGTTTGCTGAGAGCCTCTATCCTTCGCGAACTCGCCAGCTCGTGCCCTACCTGCTGTTGTACGCGATGTACTTTTCGTACAACCCTTCTACCGCGATAAACGCAAAGGTGAGCAACTTCAGGACGGTGTCGGTGCTCGGCAGTGAACGATTCTGGGCCAATCCCTACAAGACCAAATCCAGGCGGTCCCAAATCCGAACATGCGGCATCTCGGAAGATGCTGCGAATCCGCATGCGATGTACGGTCAGCTGATCAGGTGGACGGCGCGACTACGTATGAGCGCCAAGCCTTGGTGTAAGGACCGACTGTTTCTGTTCAGCGACAAGCTCCTTGACGGACAAGAGGCCGGAGTCCGTGCTGTCACAGGTTTTTCTGTAGGGGCCGCCATCCGGGAGTTCTGCGACGACCATGGACTTGACCAGTTCGTCTTCAAGCAACTGAGGCCCAGCTCGCTGGAACAGGTACGCGTCCTCTTTGATGGAGACATTCGTGCCTCGCAGGTGGCCGCTAATCACCGAAGCCGAGACACGACCGATCGATCCTACACCTCCGACGCGGAGCGACAGCGACAATGGGAGCGCCTCGGGGCCGGCATTGCGCTGCGCAGCCGGTGGGTTGAATCCGACGGCCTTATCGACGCTCGATCGAGTCAAGATGATGCACACGACGTAGGCGCTGCAACGCCTGGCTGGGGGTGTCTCGATCCATTCCACTCCCCGATGGTGGGGCAGGTGGCCGGCAAGCTATGCACGGAATATGGCGGATGCCCCGTATGCCCCCACGCTCAACTCGACATTGATTCCCCTGCATCCGCTAAGAGGGTTACCCAGCTCCGCGAGCTCATTCTCAATGCTCAGACAAAAATTCCAGCTCAACGATGGCTGAGTACTTGGGCGCCGAGATTGAAGCGGATTGATCAATTCTGGCTGCCCCAGTTTCGTCCGGAAACCCTCGCAAAGAGCGAAATTCTCATTCTTACACCGTTGCCGCCGATCGACTAATGAACAGCACTGCCGCAAGAGACACGCTTCAGCAGCGGAATGAAGCTGATGCCAGACACAGTCGTAGGGTCTCAAGACGGTCGGAATGGGCAGACAAGGTCTGGTTTCTGGACTCCGAGCTGAAGAACCTGCACGCCAGCTTCTGCAGCGTAAAGTGGGACTTCGATATGCCTGATGGGTCTGCATTTGTCGACAGCCGATGGGAGCTGTTGCGCGAGGAACTACGATGCTTTGTGTGGAGCCTTCTCAAGGCTCCACAGGAGGGACTTCCGAAGAAGGCGCAAACGCTTCATCGACATAGCTTCATCTGGCGGCCGTTAGTTCGATGGATGGCGGAGCACGACTTCACCGATCTCTGTCAGCTTACCAACTCAGCGTCATGGAACTTCCTTTCGGACTATGTAATCGAGATTGAGAAGGACGGGCGCGAGTTATCAGTTTCTGCCGTCAGGACTGCAGTATCGGTTCTACAACTACTCTGGACCCAGAAGCCCTACATGGAGAAGGAAGGCTATGGCTCACTTCCAGAGGCCCCTCTCGATGGCTTATCCGGCAGCGAGTTGGCTCGACGGCTCAATGCGAAGATCGATGAACGCGTCCAGCCGGTCCCCGAGGAGGTCGCCCTTTCCATTCTCAATGCGGCACATCGCTGGATCGGACCGATGGCAAATGACGTGATTCGGCTGGCCGAGGATCATTTCTCCTGGAGATACTCGGACCGATCAAGGAACGCCCAGAGTCGAATACGATCCACCCGATTGTCGATGTTGAAATGGAAGTCGTCCATCTTGATCGGCGACACCAAGCCTTGGCTAACCATAAAAGAACGGCAGGAAGAGCTTTCATGGGACGGCAACCTCTTCAAACCGCGAGTTCGGAATCTCAATGTCGGGAGAAAGGTATCAGCTACCATCGATGATCTGCGAGATGCCTGCATACACGTCATTCAAAGCGAATCCGGGGTCCGGATCAGTGAGATGGGAAGCTTCCAGTCCGGGATTGGTGAAGCATCCCAGCTTCCCTCCTGCATAAGCATCAGAACGTCCCAGACGGGACTGAACGATCTGTTCTTTCTGCGGGGTACGACCTACAAGCTTCGCCCGATGCCTGAAGAGACAGAGTGGCTGATCGGCATGCGGCCCAGGGGCTCTGATTACATCCCGCCGCCTGTGCGCGCCGTCCAGATTCTTGAGAGGCTCTACAGGCCTTGGCGGCAGTGCGAAGGGGCGCCGGAGGAGGTTCGCACATCCTTGCTGCTGTCGTTCGTTCAACTGGGGTTCCGCCCATTCGATGAGCCGGCCTCGGCAGTCGCGCCGATGCAGCTTCACTCGATTCGGGATGCCCAGCGTGAGTTCATCGTACGCAATGTTGATCTGGCATCGTTACCGGCGACTAGCGCTCGTGGCGAGGATTTGAGTGCGTACAAGGACACCATGGGAGGATGTGTCGCTCCTCGCCAATGGCGTAAGAACTTTGCTCAGTACCTGTGGCGCGTAGATAGTCGCATGGCGCCTGCGATCGCACAGCAGTTCAAGCATTTGTCCCTGGCAATGACCGAGGAAGCGTACATCGGAAACGACATTGTTCTTCTGAAAGACATCAACTCCGCCCGGACTCAAAAAACCGTCGAACTCTTCAGGGCTTGGTCGAAGAACGATCAGGCCTCGGCGGGCTTCTTCTCGGGTCGGCTAAGGGAGCATCGACGCCAGATTGCCGTGCTAGTTGAAGGAAAGTCTGAGGAGGAAGCAACCAGCGCCATTCGAGACTACGTGGTCACGAACGATCTGCGCATCTGGTTCTCCGACCACGGGCACTGCTTCATTGGCTTGAACCCTGACGGCGCAAAATGTCATGAGAAGGCCGGTACGTCGTCTTGGAGCAATCAAGCTCCGAACGTGGCCACCCGGGAGCCGTCGGTCTGCGCCGGGTGCAGTCACTACTATGTTGATCATGACCATCGTGACTACTGGCAGCGACGGCTCGATGCGCATGAAGTGCTTGCGCTGGCATCGAAACGTGTCGGTGAAAAGCCACCGCGCGTCGTGCAGCTACGGCTCGCCCAAGCGAGATCAGTACTGAGACGGATTTCCATTCAGATGGAGCACACCTGATGGGGCGCACTAAGCGGGAGGAATGCGACCCTGCGATTGAAAGGGAGTTCCTGGAAGCCCTGCTGCGCTTGGAGGCTGGCAGCCCGACGCATCCGGACCTCATCGCCAGGGCCAAGGCACATCGATTGAAGATTAATTTCTCTACGGTGGCGAAAGAAGCAGGCCGAGCGCGTGGTCTCATCGCCGTTGAGGATTCGCAGTATGTAAATGCCCGCAAGCAGGTTCTTGCTAAAATGCGGCCGGCAACGCCCGAGACCTCGTCGGTGAACGTCATCGCCGATCTGCGTAAGCGCGTGGCCGATCTCGAGAGGCAACTCGCAGAGGCGGATTCCGTCAATGCAACCCTAATGCTCCGGGTCCACGAAGGAGCAGCAGAGTTGCAGAGAGCCAAGGAGCATGTCGCTCGATTGAGGGCCGCCCGCGACCAGCTTCAGGCCCGAAAGGACCAGAAGCTCATTCAATTCCCAGGTAGTACGTGAGTAGAAAATGAACAATGTAACCACCGAAGCTCCCGTTCTCGACCTTAGGTCGCTCGTGCCTACAACGTCGAAGACTTTTGAGCGGCTCCGGGAGTCGCTGATTCGAGACATGGGTCGCGCAATTGTTGACTACAACATGATTGTCGAGGGTGACGTTGTAATGTGTGCCATCAGTGGCGGCATTGACTCAATGTCAATGCTTTCATTGCTGATGGATCTTCAAAAGCGCGCGCCAATTGATTTTCAGATCATCGCCGTCAACCTGGATCAAAAGCAGCCGGGCTTTCCGGAGGAGGTTCTTCCTCGGCACTTCGAGTCGCTTGGTGTGCCCTACAAGATCATTGAGCAGGACACATACTCCATCGTCAAAGAAAAAGTCCCGGAAGGGAAAACGATGTGTGGTCTGTGCAGCCGGTTGAGGCGAGGCATTCTCTATCGCGTAGCCAAAGAAATTGGTGCAACGAAGATCGCGCTTGGCCACCACATGGATGACATGATCGAAACGCTGTTTTTGAACATGTTCTTCGGCGGGCAGCTTAAGGCGATGCCTCCGAAGTTGAAAAGTGATGATGGGGGGAACGTAGTAATACGTCCCATGGCGTACTGCGAAAAGCGAAACCTTAAGAGATTCGCTGACGGCATGAAGTTTCCAATCATCCCTTGCACCCTTTGCGGTTCCCAGGAGAATCTGCAAAGACTCCAAATGCGAAAGATGATTGACGAGTGGGACAAAGTAGATTCGCGGCGCAAGCACAACATCTTCCGCTCGATGCAGCACATTCGTCCCTCGCAGTTGGCAGACAGGGAATTGTTTGACTTCTTTTCGCTTTCGAGGGAAGAGATGGGGGCAGACGAAAGCGTCTAGTGAGACAGGTGCGCGTGTATGAGGAGAGAGCCTGACGTTTGACGGCGGACATTTGCGGCTCAGCCAATCGTCAGGCCTTCCTGCTCGTTCGAGCCAAGAAGCCGCCGTACAAGGCCGAGGCGGTGCCTAGGTAACGGGCAAGCGCACTAGCGCACTACCTGCTGATGTAAGTGCAGAAGCGGCGAAACACGATCCACTTCCTCCTACCGAGAGCTGGCTCGGCGGACGCGCTTCAAGATCATGATTTGCTGATTCTGGCCCGGGACGAGATGAAGGCCCAAGCGCGAGCTCCCTCCCGAAGTACTGAACTTGCTTGCGCATGAAGTATAGTGTATAGTGCATCTATACACTACACACTAGGATTCAGCTTCGCCGATGATTGCCCAGGCTCCAACCCAGCACGCTGTCTTGATTTCCTCGGGCCCTCGCCCGAGCGCCAAGCGCTGGGCTCGTTTCGTCCGTCCTGACCAGCTTCACCATCGGGCGCAAGTGCGTCGCATCGTCAAGGAATCCAATGGTGCAGCGTCCGTCGTGCTTGCTCCAGACAACGGCATCCCCGAGGGCGTGCGGGCCGGCCAGTTCCTGACCCTGGTCGCACAGATCGATGGCAAGCCGGTGAAGCGGGCGTATTCCCTCAGCGAGCTTCCGAAAGACGGCACGCTGACTATCACCAGCAAGCGCGTCGAGGGCGGCGTGATGTCGGCGTACCTGAACGCGCGGCTGCGCGAGGGTGACTGGCTTCAGTTCGCAGGCCCCAGTGGCGACTTCGTTCTGCCAGCGCAAGCGCCGGGTCACTACGTCTTTGCTGCAGCGGGTTCGGGCATCACCCCGATGATGGCGATGCTCGACCAGCTGCTGGGGCAGGAACACCGCACCACGCCGATCACCCTGTTCTATGGCAACCGGCGCGAGCAGGACATTCTGTTCCGCGAGCGCCTGGATGCTCTGGCCCGCCGGAACAAGAACCTCGACGTCCGCTACGTCCTTAGCAAACCCGAAAAGGGCTGGGACGGCCATCGCGGGCGCATTGGCGGCGACGCATTGCGGGATGCCGCGCCGGGTGCTGCGGTGCACTACTTCCTCTGCGGTCCGGATAATTTCAACGACTCGCTGCGCCGCCAACTCGTCGCGCTCGGGGTTCCGCCACAGGCCATCGCCAGCGAGCGTTTCACGACCTTCGCGCGTGAATCGCGCCCGCATCCCAAGGACCCGCATCCGGTGCTGTTCCGGGTGGGGGGGGCAGAGAAAGAGGTAACGGTGCGGCCCGGCGAAACCCTGCTGGAGGCGGGTCTGCGCGCGGGCGTCGCGCTGCCTTTCAGTTGCACGATGGGCGGCTGCGGACATTGCAAGGTGAAGGTGCTCGATGGCGACGTCGCCACCGACGCGCCGAACTGCCTAACCGAACCCGAGCGCCAGGCCGGCTACGCACTGGCCTGCTGCGCCTACCCGCATCGTCAGGCGACTATCACCGTCGTGGAGACAGCATGATGAGTGCTGCCGCGGAGTCCACCTACCGGATGGCCGAAGTGGTTCGGCGCTCGGGCGTGACCCGGGAGACCATCCACTTCTACCTACGTGAAGGGCTGCTCCCACCGGCCCGCAAGACCGCGCACAACGCCGCCCTCTACGGCGACGAACACCTGCACCGTCTGCGATTGATCCGCTCCTTGCGTGAGGAGCATCTGCTGCCCTTGAAGGCGATCAAGAGCCTTCTCGACGACCAGCCGGAACTTCAGTTCAGTGCCGACCAGTTCGCCACGCTGCAAGCCCTGCGTCGTTTGAGACTCAACGACCTTCGTCAGCAGAGGCCCGGCGGCGACTGCAAGACCGCAGGCGATCTTGCCGGTGAGCTGGGCCTTACCCCCGGCGAGCTGCAAGAGCTGCGCGACATCAAGCTGCTCACCTCTGCCGATAACGAGGCGCTCGACGCCGACGAGGCCGAGTGCCTGCGGCTCTGGACCGTGGTGCGCGATGCCGGCATCAACGCCGAAAAGGGTTTCAGCCCTCGCGACATCGGCTACATCGATCAGGCCGCCAAGCTGCTGTTCGAGCGCGAAGTCGCTTTGTTCAAGGACCGCGTTCAGCAGTTGCGCCCGGCTGAGATCGATTCGCTGTTGCACACCGTTATCCCGGCCATCCACCGGCTGCTGGTGATCCGCCATGAACGCATGATTTCGGCGCTGCTGGAGGTGTATGGGGCCTCCGCAGCGCAGACGACCCCGTCCCAGGAGGAGAGAACCGTATGAGTACCGCCACCCCCGCTGCCCTGAAACTTGGCCGCATGTTGAACGGCCTGCCGCTCAAGATGCAGAACAAGGTCACGCAGACGATGGAGAACATCTCACTCGTCGCGGAGATTCGCGACCCCAAGGTCGGGGCGAGCATGTTGCCCTCAGCTTACCGCGGCCTCTGGCAGCGCAAGGGCAAGGGCGACGATTGCGTGCCGATGAAATCCGGCCATGCCGTGCATTTCGACCTGAACTACGGCACCGACTTCCCCGAGATGTATGACCTTTACCGCCGGGCAGTCGCCAACCAGTGGGACGGCGAATGGCAGCTCGACTGGAGCACGCAGGTCGATCCGATGAATCCAGAAACGCCCATCCTCGGCCACACGCCGTTTGCGCCGTTCGATGGGCTGGAGGCTGCGGGTGTGAAGCTCGACGCTACCGAAAAGCAGAAGCTCAACTACCACTTCGCGGCCTGGATGCTGTCGCAGTTCATGCACGGCGAGCAAGGCGCGCTCTACGCCTCTGCGCAATGCACGGAAGCCGTCAGTTGGGTCGATGGCAAGCTCTATGGCGCCACCCAGGTGATGGATGAGGCGCGCCATCTGGAGGTGTTTCTGCGTTACCTGGAGACCAAAATAGAGCGTGTATACAAGGTCAACGACAACCTCTTCGTCATCATCGATGACCTGCTCACCGACTCGCGCTGGGACGTGAAATTCCTCGGCATGCAGATCATGGTCGAAGGGCTCGCGCTGGGTGCCTTTTCCACGATGTACAACCAGACCGGCGAGCCGCTGCTGAAGAACCTGCTCCGCTACGTGATCCAGGACGAAGCCCGCCATGTCCACTATGGCGTCTTGGCGCTTCGTGAGCACTTCACCAAGAACCTCTCTGCCTCGGAGCGTCGCGAGCGTGAGGATTGGGCTTTCGAGGTGGCGATGCTGATGCGCAACCGCTTCTTCGCCCACGAAATCCACGACGAGTGGTTTGCGCACCGCGTTCCGCGCGCGACCTGGAACCGCTTGATGGCCGAGTCGCCAGCCATGACCAAGTTCCGCAGCATCATGTTCCAGCGCCTGGTGCCGAATCTCCAATACATCGGCCTGCTCTCGCCCCGCATGGAGAGCTACTACGAGAAGGCTGGCCTGATGGCCTACGCCGGCGGCAAGAACGCCAGCCAGCTCTCTGAGCAGGACCTGCTGCGCGACAATGACGCGCTCGCCCAACAGGCCATCGAGAAGCTCCGCGAGGCAGCTTGAATAGGCTATACCCCATCGCCGACGGCTCTGCCGCCAGCGATGGGGTATGCAGCGCCGCATCCACGCGCCCGTCTTCCCATTCCGATTCCCATGACCACGGCTTCCCTTCGACCCAGCGATTGCCAGGACGCTGCCGCGACGCAAACCATCTCCGGGGCGCTATGTCCCACCGCCATCATCAATTCCGACCACGCTGCGGTCATACGGTTCGCGCAAGCGCATGAAAGAGCAGGCCAGCCCATGCGTGAAAAGGCCGTGGCGCTTTACTACGCCGTTCGTGACGGCTTCCGCTACGACCCCTATCAGCTGGATCTGACCCCCTACGGCATGAAGGCCAGTCGCGTGCTAGACACCGGACACGGCTGGTGCGTAACCAAGGCCGTGCTGCTGGCCGCCGCCTGCCGGGCTTTGAGCATCCCCGCCAGAGTCGGGTTTGCCGATGTGCGCAATCACCTGTCCACGGCGCGTCTGCGGGAGACGATGAAGACCGATATCTTTTACTGGCATGGCTACACCTCGATCCGGCTTGATGGCGGATGGGTCAAGGCGACGCCGGCGTTCAACATCGAGCTGTGCGAACGCTTCGGCTTGCTGCCGTTGGAGTTCGACGGCCGCGAGGACTCGATCTATCACCCCCTCGACCGTGCCGGAAACCGCCACATGGAATAACTGTCGATGCGCGGCGAGTTCGACGACGTTCCGCTCGCCAGCATGGTGACGACCTTCCGCCAGCACTACAGCCAGATGAGCCGTCTCGAAGAGTCAAACTTCGACGATGACGTGCGTAGCGAAGTCGCATCCGATCGATGAGGCCTGACATTCCTGAGGACAGCATGGCGGCCACCGACGCCCGATTCAACTCTCTGGGCGATCCGGTCGCACTTGCTCGCTTCTTCTGTGAGCGCGTCCCGCACAGCCGCGACCTCGGCATGGCGATCCTGCCAACAGAAGGGCCGCAGGCCTGTATGCGTCTGGTGCCGCAAGCTCATTTTCTGGATGAACCCGGCGAATCGATATGCAGCAGCGTGCTTTATTCGCTCGCCGACTCCGCAGCCGGCCTGGCCGTATTCGCCGCCACGCGGACGCTGACGCCAATCGCCACGCTGGACCTGCGGATGAACTACCTGCGGCCCGCGCCGTGCGACCATGCTCTGGTCGTCGATGCGAGATGCGAGGCCGTTACCGACGATGTGGCTTTCGTGCGTTGCCTGGTGCATGCCGAAGGCAGCCGGGAGCAGTTGGCCACGGGCGATGCCACCTTCATGCGTAGCACCCGGGGCCGGCGTTTTGACGCCGCGCCGCCACTCGACACACGGCCTGCGAGCTTGCTGCAGACGGCCACTCCGGCGCCGAACCTCAGTAAACCGGCCCGCTCCTACGCGCAGTATCTAGGCGTTGAAGTGCTTGGTGGGAGTGATGGCCTGCGGCTGCATCTACCTTTCCGTGAAGCGCTGATCGGCAATATCCAGATTCCTGCCCTGCATGGTGGCGTGCTGGGTGGTCTGATCGAGGAGGCCGCGCGCGTGGCCGTCGGAGCTGGCCAGGGCGAGAACAGCGCGCTGCGGATCCTCAACTGCGACATCGACTATCTGCGTTCGGCGCGGACGGTGGACTCCTACGCCACGGCGGAGATCGTTCGCCGCACCCGACGCACCGTGCTGGCCAGGGTCGTCTGCTGGCAGTCGGAGGATCGCGTGCCGGTGGCAACCGGCCGCGTGCAGATTCTTCTCAATTCGTCCACCGCCAGTGCGGAACCCTCTGCGGCGGAGGCATCCGCGTGACCGCGACTGCCGAAGCAATGACTTTGGGTAGCGATGCGCATGCCGGTCGCATGGGCGTTGAACCCGTTGCCATCGTCGCACCGGATGGCCAGGAGATCACCGTCTGGCGCTGGCCGCACCAGCGCGGTCGCCCGACGCTGCACTGGGCACACGCCACCGGCTTCCACGGTCGCACCTATCACCCCTTGCTCGATACGCTGGCCGAAGACTTCAACGTGCTGGCCTGGGACATGCGCGGCCACGGTGCCAGCGCGGCAGCGGGCGCACTAAGCAGCTTCCGTGGCTGGCGGACTTACTACGATGACCTCTGCGCGCTGGTCGAGAGTCAGGAAGAGCCAGTCTGGCTGGCCGGCCATTCGATTGGCGCCACCGCCAGTATCATGGCGGCTGCCCGTCTGCCAGCGCGTGTGCAGGGCCTGGTGCTGGCCGAGCCGGTGATCCTCGACCGCGTGCAGGGTTTGCAGCTGCGCACCGCCAAGCTGCTGCGGCAATCGCACCGCTTCGGTTTAGCTGCGGGGGCGGCGCGCCGCCGCGCGCATTTTGCATCCCGCGCCGAGGCCGTCGAGAAATATCGCGGGAGAGGCGGCTTCCGCAGTTGGCCAGCGCCGTGGCTGGATGCTTACGTCGAGCACGGCTTCGTGGATGACGACATGGGTGTTCGCCTGGCCTGCGCACCGGCTTGGGAGAGCGCGACCTTCACGCATACCGAGCACAACGCCTGGCCAGACATCCGCCGATTGCGCTGTCCCGTCATCGCACTGAGCGCGTCGCATGCTTCGACCTTTGCGCCGGCCGCGCGTCAGCGCTTGAGGACTGTCTTGCCGGCTGCCGAGGTCACTACCGTGACGAACACGACGCACTTTTTGCCAATGGAGCATCCGCAGGCGGTCGCGGACGCCATCAGGCGCCTGCTGGCGCAGCAAGCCGGGACGCGCGCACAGACAGACGGCCAAACGCAATGAGAACGCAAGCCATCCGCCTCTCGCCGAATCCGCTGGTCTCCTCATCTCCCAACGATGCAGCATCTCCTGCGCGCCATCTTTTCGCGATGTCGCTGGCTCTCCTATGTGGTGCGCTCATGAGCTGTAAGCGCAGCGATGAACCCGTCACCGAGCCCGCTCCATGGGTTTTGAGCGTGGCGCTAGAGCCTGTTTCAGGCACAGCAGTGGTCGTGTCCGGCACAGTGCGCGCACGCTTCGAGACGCTACTGTCCTTTGAGGTCGGTGGGCGCATCGCGGCGCGTCTCGCCGAAGCCGGGGACAAGGTAGTGGCTGGTCAGCCGCTTTTTCGGTTGGATCCGAAGGACTTCGAGCAGTCCATGCGTGCTGCTGAAGCGGACCTTGCCTCCGCGCAGGCCGCAAGAAGCCTGCGTGGTGCCGACCTGGCTCGCGCAGAAACCTTGTCAGCGCAAGGCACGATCAGTCGCCAGGCGCTGCAACGCGAGCAGGTGGCGGACGAGCAAGCGCGCGCGCAGGAGCAGGCCGCAAAAGCCCGGCTTCAGCAGGCGCGCAATGTTCTCGGCTATTCGCGTATCTCCGCTCGGCAAGACGGTGTGCTGATCGAGGTCACCGGCGAGCCAGGCCAAGTGGTCGCCGCCGGCGAACCCGTTGGTCGTCTAGCCAGCGGGGCCCTACACGAGGTCGAAGTCTTTCTGCCCGAACGGCTGCGCCCGCCTGCGAGCGGCCTGCTGCAGCTGGATGACAGCTCGACACTCAAGCTGACCCTGCGCGAGGCAGCAGGTGCTGCGGATGCCATCAGCCGCACCTGGCGTGCGCGCTATCAGCTGCCGCAAGAAGCCGCGCAATTGCCGCTGGGCACCGTAGTGCGTGCACGCTTCGACGTTCCGCAACCAGAGCCAGGACAGAAAGTGGACCAAGCAGCCACAGCAGAGGTCTATCGCGTGCCCCTCTCCGCCGTTGACGAGCGCGGCGAAGGTCCTCGAATCTGGCGTATGACCAACGCCGGTGTGGAGCCCGTTCCGGTGCGGGTGCTTACGCTTGAAGGAGACACCGCACGTGTGCAGACTTCACTGCCGCCGGAGGCGCGCATCGTCGCTGTCGGCGGGAATTTGCTGCGACCTGGCATGGCGGTGCGCGAGCGGCGGCAATGAGGCTTCCCAACCTATCCGCACTTTCTGTGCGCGAGGGCGCGGTCACTCTTTTCTTCCTGCTGCTGTCGCTCGCCGTCGGGGCCTACACCTTCTTCAGCATGGGGCGCGCCGAGGACCCCAGCTTCACGCTCAAGGTGATGGTGGTATCGGCGCTGTGGCCTGGGGCCGACGCCGCAACGCTGCGCGATCAGGTCGCGCAACGTTTGGAAAAGCGTATCCAAGAGGTTGACGAAGTCCATCACGTCGACACCACTATCCGCCCCGGCCGGGTGGACCTCATGGTCGAGTTTCAGGACTACATCAGTAGCGAGCGTGCCCGCCAGTTGCGTTACGAGGTGCGGCGCCGGATGGAGGAGGAAGCGCGAACACTACCGCCTGGAGCCATCGGTCCCATCGTCAATGAAGACTTCAGCGATGTCTATTTTTGCCTGTTGTCGCTGACCGCACCCGGCCTGCCGCAGCGGCTGGTTCTGCGTCAGGCTGAAGCCATCCGCGACCGGCTGCAGGCCGTTCCCGGAGTCCACAAGGCCTTGCTGCTGGGGGAGCGCCCCGAACGCTATTACGTGGATATCGACAACGACAGATTGCTCAATCTGGGCATACCGCCGGAGCAGATTTTCGCTGCTCTCGAAGACCATAACCACCTGTTGCCGGCTGGCCTGATCGAGTCCCGCGGACCGCGCATCTATTTCCGCGTGGACGCCGACCTTTCGGACATCAAGCATCTGCTGGCGCTTCCGATCCGCATCGGCGAGCGCATCCTGCGTCTGGATGAGATTGCCGCCATCCATCGCGGCTACGAAGAACCTCCGAGTTACCTCGTTCGCGCGGTCGGTGAGGACGCGGTGCTGATCGGAGTGGTCATGAAATCCGGCTTCAATGGTCTGACACTCGGCAAGTCGCTGGACAAATTCCTGACCACAGAACACGCCCAACTGCCACTGGGCATCAATCTAACCCGGCTTACCAACCAAGCCGAGTCAATCGACCGATCAGTCAGCCTCTTCCAGCTGAAGTTCTTCATTGCCGTCGGCGTGGTGCTGCTGGTGAGCGCGGTGGCAATCGGCCTGCGCGCTGCCCTGGTGGTGGGCATCGCTGTGCCAGTGACCTTGGGATTGACGTTCTTCCTGATGCACCTCGCCGGACACGATCTCAACCTTGTGACACTGGGTGCGCTGATCCTTGCGCTCGGCCTGCTGGTGGATGACGCCATCATCTCCATCGAGATGATGCTGGTAAAAATGGAGGAGGGCCTTGATCGTCTGCATGCGGCCGCTTTCGCCTGGACGAGCACGGCCGCGCCGATGCTGTTCGGGACACTGGTCACCATCGCCGGCTTCGTGCCCATCGGCTTTGCAGCGTCGAGCACCGGCGAGTATGCCGGAGGCATTTTCTGGGTTCTGGCCTTTGCCCTGCTGCTGTCTTGGATCGTGGCCGTCACCTTCACCCCCTATCTCGGCGCGCGCCTGCTGCCGCCGCCAGCAGCTACCGTTGCACAGCACGGTGGGGCCGGCTTGTATGACACCTCCGGATATCGCCGTCTGAGAGGGGTTATCGAATGGTGCGTGCACCGTCGCCGCACCGTCGTCGGTGGCACTGTGGTGCTGCTGGTGCTGTCGGTGCTGGGCATGATCCTATTGGTGGAAAAGCAGTTCTTTCCACCCTCGGATCGGCCAGAGGTGCTGATCGACATATACCTGCCGCAAGGCAGTTCGATTGCCGCCACCGATGCTGTGGCGCGGGCGGTCGAGACGCAGCTCGTCAAGATGCCGGGCGTCCGAAGCCACTCCACCTACGTCGGTGCCGGAGCACCACGATTTTTCATTTCGGCGTCTCCGCAGTTGCCCAATCCAGCCTTCGCCCGTGTGCTGGTGATTAGCGAAGACGTTGCCGCGCGCGAGACCATCATCAGCCGGCTACAGGCCCAGATCGACGGCGGAGCTTTCCCTGGCGTGATGGTGCGCGTTTCCCGGCTGCGTTACGGGCCGCCGGTTGACTGGCCGGTGACGATGCGCGTGCTTGGCGATGATCCTGTCGAGCTGCGCCGCATCGCGGAGAAGGTGCGAGCCGCAATGGCTGCACACCCCAACACGCGGATGACCCATCTGGAGTGGGACGAGCGGGTGCCCACCATCAGGCTACGTGCCGATGCCGAACGCCTGCGCCTGATCGGCCTGACACCACGCGACGTGGCCGAGCAAATGCAGGGGGAGTTGCACGGGAGCACCGCGACGATCATTCGTGAAGACGTACGCAGCGTCGAGCTGCGCGTGCGTGGCTCTGAGGCCTATCGTCGAGACGGCGGTTCGCTGGAACTGAAGACGCGCGAAGGGCGCAAGATTCCAATTGCGCAGCTCGGCGACTTCGTGGTGGACTTCGAGGACCCGGTGCTGCGGCGGTACAACCGGCGTCTCTACATTCCTGTACATGCCGATATCGAAGGGGCGCAAGTCAATGACGTGACCGCAGAAGTATGGCGATCGCTGGAGCCACTTAGATCGGAATTGCCGGACGGATACAGCATCGAGATCGGCGGCTCGGTCGAACGCTCGAAAACAGCCAATGCTGCCATCCAGAAGCTGCAACCCTTGGTTGTAGTGTTGATGATGAGTTTCATCATGCTTCAGATGCGCAGCTTCTCAGGCATGTTCATGGTGCTGGCTACTGCACCGCTCGGTCTGATGGGAGCGGTCGCGGCACTGCTGCTTTCAGGCATGCCCTTCGGCTTCGTGGCCACGCTGGGCATCATCGGCCTGGCGGGCATCCTCATGCGCAACACGCTGATTCTCACCCAGCAGGTGTCCGACAACCTCACCGACGGGATGAGCACTTACGCGGCGGTCGTCGAGGCCGCCGTTCGACGCGCACGGCCGGTGGTTCTGACCGCCGCCGCTGCTGCCTTCGCATTCATTCCCCTGGCCTTCAACGGCTTCTGGGGACCGCTGGCAGTGGTGCTGATTGGCGGCGTTATCGTCGGGACGGCGATCACGCTGCTTTTTGTGCCCGCGCTCTACGCGCTCTGGTATCGGCTCCCCACCCGAGATACGCCCGCCTATGCAAAAGGAGCTTGAAGATGTCTGCATGAGACTCGGCCACATCGGCAACATTTACGGATAGAGCTTCGCTGATGATGCCTGAACGGAGACCTCCGCAGCTTTTATTCCAATTTCTCGTTACGGTCAGCAGCGAACGACCGACACCCAATCTTGCGAAGACTCTCCATGCGCAATGCCGTAGCAGCCCTGCTCAGCTTCCGAAACTAGGCAGGCATGCACCACACCCCGGCGTGGGGCTTCAAGCGGGCCCGCGTTGGGGCTTAGAACCTGTCGCGGACCATCAGGGGGAGTTCTTCTTCGCACTTCCTGCGCAGCTTCACGGAAGCCGTCATTCAGCTCCCATGGAGCCACTGCGCAGTTTCGCTGAAAGCAGCTGCGCAACAAGCTGGCGGACTGTAGAAAAAAGGGAGGCCAGAATCGCGATCCTTCCTTGGATTCTGCATCGCCACCGTGCCTACTGGGGGAACGCAGGATTGTTCAATCCTGATCCACCGCCGGTGACCGCGGACCGCCATTAAGGTCGACTCAGCAGTTCTGCGACGAGCGCACTGCCGCCGCAGGGCGGCAGTCCCTAGCTCAGTTGCGCCTCGGTCGGGGCTGTGTAAGGGGGAACTGCCGGTACAATATGAACCCTATAGTATTCATTGGTAAATGGCACCCCATATGCTGTTCGAAAAGCCTTTCATCACTTTGCCGCCCAACTCAATGGGAAGAGATTTCTGCATTGGGGACCTCCACGGCTGCTTGGAGATGCTGAACCGGTTGCTCTTCGAGGTCCGCTTCAACCCCCGACAGGATCGCTTGTTTTCCGTCGGAGACCTGGTGCACCGCGGGCCTTCGTCAGTTGAGTGCCTACGGCTGGCGGAAAAGCCTTGGTTTTATGCTGTCATGGGCAATCACGAAGCCATGCAGATGGGGGCCTATCGTGGCGCCATTTCATCGGAACGAGGCCTGGTCTATTCGATGTGCGAGTACTTCGGTCCGAATGATCCCTTGCGGCCTGGCAATAACGATCAGGCACGCATGGAGAAGATACTAAGCCGTCTGCCGCTGGCCTTTGAAATTCTCCTGGCGGATGGGCGCAAGGTCGGCATTGTCCATGCCGGCCTACCCAACGAATGGACCTGGGCAGATGTTAGCGACATGCACGAGCATGGATCAGACCTGTACGAGAGATACGGCCGTCTTCAGAGACGAATTCTCTGGGATCGAAGCACGACGATCGCCGCTGGCATTGCTTCCATCCCTGACATCGAAAAGGACATCCACCGCCTGTATCCGCCAGCGACTCGCTTCGAGCACGAATTGGCGACGTGCCCCGTCTTGGGGCTTGACCTGCTGGTCTCCGGGCATACAACCCTGGCCTCCAGGCAGCCGCTTTTAGCGCGAAATCGTCTGCATTTGGACACCGGCGCCGGTATGGAGGATGGTCGACTGACCTTGGTCGAGTTGCTCTCGGGGTACTACTGGCAGGTGCCCGATCCTCGACGCGAGCCGGATATGCCCGTGACCGAGTACGCGAGTATCCCGACCACGCTCCCTAACCTATCGTGGCTGAGCGATTCGGAGCGAGCGGTACTGCAAGTGGCCAACGAAAAATCAAGAGATCATTGATCTCGCAGCCTCGATGCAGACGTCTGAGTGTCCTGCTCGGTCCGCTTTATCCACCTCGTGGGTTCCCCCCGGCTACATTGATACGCCCACGAGAGGGCCTAATCCTATCAGCGTTCGGTGCCTTGCCCTGCAGTTGCGATACCTCGTCGCTCACCTGTCTGAGCAATGCGGCGGGCGTGGTCCGCGTGAATATGGCGTAGGTCAGCACGTAGAGGGAAAGCGGGCTGACACGCATCTTTCCGGCGAGGGCATCCACCTTCTCGAGCGTCGGGCTTTTCATCCCCCGTTCCAGGCTGCTGATATAGGTTCGACTCGAGACATCGCTGAAGTCCTCCTGGCTGAGGTCCGCATACAGGCGAACCTTGCGAAGGGACTCGGCAAACGCGCCTGCAAGCTTCATGGTGGCTCCCGAAGAGGAGCCACCTATTTAGTTTCTTGCACACTATAGAGCTACAATCTATAGTGTTCATTAATTGCAATATCCCAAGGCCCGCGCTTTCCGCGCCGCAGCGACACCATGCATCTGTGTCTCCATCCGGATAGCGGCGAACTAGAGCTTAGGGCTGTGCTGCCTGAGCATGTCGCCGAGGCGCTTGCGATCCAGCTGGAGCGCATTGCGGATAAAGTAAGCCGCGACGCGCTATTCCGTCGGGTGTCGACAGTTGTGGCCGACGCTGTTGCCCATACGTTGGACTTCGACCTGCAGCCGCCGACGGATCGACAGGTGCGCTTTGCCGGCACCATAGCTCGCCACCTGGGCGTAGACATTCCCGCCGATGTTTTCCGCTTTCGCGGCCCCATGACGCGCTTCCTGGATCAGCATGCGCCCACCTTCCATGCCCGGGTAAGCCGGCGAAGCGGCTCGGCGACGCCTGATGACGCCGCCGATATCATCGGGCGGCGCTGGTCCTGATGCTGGGCTGTGCCATCGCCCAGAGGGCACGACATTCCCGCATGGGATGGCTTTGCAACCACAATCAAAGAGCTGCTTGGCTGCCGTGCCCCGGGATATTACAGAACGCCATCTCGTTGCGCACAAAACGCCAGCCAACTCGCGCGGCGACACCAGCAGACTTGCGCACTACCTTCTGACGGCGAAGCAGCGAAAAGTGTTCTCGATCCATCTGAATTGACAACGATATCTACTGCGTCGATTGTCGTTGGGATTACCAAAGCGGAAGACATATCCAAGGCGAGTCACTTGCGCTGTGGCCTTCAACCAAGACTTCCAGCGAACCGCTGTGCCAGCCGCTGCTTCTTGAACGCCTCTACCACATGCTCCACGAAAACACGGGTCTTGGCTGGCAGCATCGTCCGCGTCGCGTAGTACAGTGAAATAGGGCCAGCGTCCGCGTACCACTTCGGTAGGACACGCACCAGCCTGCCGCTTTCCAAGTGCGGCGAGGCATGCGGCACCGCGACTAGTGCGACGCCGAGGCCGAGCAGCGCGCTGCGACACATCGCCTCGGGATCGTTCATCACCAGCGTATCGGTCGTCTGCGCAGCCATCTCCTGGCCGGCGACATTCCGCATGGTCCAGTTACGGATGCGCCCGGTGCGGACGGACCGCATGCCGATGCCGGTGAACTTGAGCAGTTCCGAGGGATCGGTGGGCAGGTCTTTTCCGGCCAGATACGCGGGCGAAGCCACCGCGATGATGTGCGCCGGAGCCAGCGGCCGGGAGACGACGCCGGGCGCCAGCTCGATGCCGCCCCCGATCGCCGCGTCGAAACCCTCGGAGATCAGATCGACCTGGCGATTCTCGAAGTCCCAGTCGATGCGGATATTCGGGTAGCGCGCCAGAAACTCCGGCAGCAAGGGCAGCAGGTAATCCATGCCGAACGTCAGCGCCATGCTGACCTTGAGGACCCCCGCCGGCTCCTCGTCATCCCGTGAGACATCGGCGATGGCCGACTGCAGTCCGCGCAGATGTCCACGGACCGTTTCCAGGAAGCGCTCGCCGGCTTCGGTAAGCGTGAGCTTGCGTGTACTGCGCTGGAACAGGCGCACGCCGAGATTGCGTTCCAGCATGGCCACGTTGCGGCTGACGGCCGCCGGCGTCAGGCCCAGCTGGCGGGCGGCGGCGGAAAAGCCGCCGTTCTCGGCGCTGCGGACGAAGGACTCCAGGTTGGCCAGCGTTTCCATGCTTCGCCCTATTTTCAATCAAAAGTAATAAATGAAACCAATCATTACCCACTAATCAAGGGTCAATCAAGTTGGGAGACTGGCCTCACTTTCCAACCCCGCAGGAGATTCACCATGAACCAGCAGCTCCCCCTCAGCGGCAAGGTCGCCCTCGTCACCGGCGGCTCACGCTCTATCGGCGCCAGCATCGCGAAGCGGCTCGCCCGCGATGGCGCCGCCGTCGCCATCACCTACAGCGCGTCTCCGGACAAGGCGCAGGCCGTCGTGGATGAGATCCAGGCGGCGGGCGGCCGGGCTGTTGCCATCCAGGCGGACGCGGGCAACGCCGAAGCCGTGCGCGCCTCGGTGCGCCAGACGGTGGCGGAGCTGGGCGGCATCGACATCCTGGTGAACAACGCCGGTATCGCCATCAACGCGCCGATCGACGAGTACAAGCTGGAGGACTACCAGCGCATGATCGATGTCAACGTCACCGGCGTGTTCGTGGCGACCCAGGAGGCCGTGCGGCATATGAAGAAAGGCGGCCGGGTGATCCACATCGGCAGCTCGATGACGCGCTATGCGGCTTTCGGTACCGCGTCCGTGTACACACTGACCAAGAGCGCGGTGTCGGGCTTCAACCGCAGCCTGGCCCGTGACGTCGGGCCGCGCGGCATCACGGTCAACACGGTCCATCCCGGTCCGACGGACACGGACATGAACCCAGCCACTGGCCCCGTCGCGCAGATCGTGGGCCCGGGCCTGGCGCTCGGCCGCTACGGTCAGCCGGGCGAGATCGCCGGCGTGGTGGCCTTCCTCGCCGGACCGGACGGCTCCTTCGTCACGGGTGCCGACATCGTCGCTGACGGCGGCTTTACTGCCTGATACGTAGGAGACCTCCATGAGCACTATCGGAATCATCGGCGCCGGCAGCATCGGCTCGGCGTTTGCTCGCGCGCTGGCGCGCGCCGGCCTCCAGGCCACTCTCGCCAATAGCCGCGGCCCGCAATCGCTCGCGCAACTGGTCAAGGAACTCGGGCCCTCGATCATGGCGGGGACGCGAGAGGAAGCGGCGTCGAAGGACATCGTCCTGGTCGCGGTGAACTGGTCGAAGCTGCCGGAGGCGCTGAAGGGACTGCCGGACTGGGATGGTCGCATCGTCATCGACGCGAACAATCCGATCGAGGCGCCGCTGTTTCAGCCGGCCGAGCTGCATGGCCGTGTATCGAGCGAGGTGTTTTCGGACCTCGTTCCGGGCGCGAAGGTGGTGAAGACCTTCAACCACCTGCAGCCCGCGCTGGTTTCAGGTGATCCTCGGGCTGAGGGTGGACGGCGCGTGCTGTTCGTGTCGGGCGACGATGCAGCGGCCAAGGCCAAGGTGACTGCGCTCATCGACCGGCTCGGCTTCTTCGCGATGGACCTCGGTCCATTGGCGGTGGGTGGCCGGCTGGCTCAGTTCCCGGGTGGGTCGCTGCCTACGCACAATCTGGTGAAGTTCGGCTGAGGCAGCCCTAAGATGGGCGCCGATCTTCATCGATCGGCGCCCGCTTGTTGCGGTCAAGGGTGCGCAGGCTCAGGGAGGAGGGTGAGCAGGAAGCTGATGCCGTTGAGCAACTGGCTGATGTAAATGCGCAGCGTCTTGGCGTCAGTGCGCATTTGCTAGGGGGCCGATGCGCAGACCGGCTGGCGTGGGGCAGACGATTCGCTGGTTGCGGCGCCAGAGTCGTTGAACGACACTGAAGACCGAGACTCCCGGTTCGCTGTGAGACCAAGCTCATCGAAACCAGTCGAATCAGCTTTAGCCCGGCAGCGCCCGATTCGGCTACAAGAAACAAATCGGCTGCCATCGGATACATCAATTTATTCATGCATTTATTAATATGCTGAACGATTTATATCCGATAGAAGGCAAGGACAGCTACACCATGCTGGACATGCTGCTGCAGCTGCAGCAGAAGGCGCCGGTGAAGTTCGAGCTGCTGGCGGTGAACCTGGACCAGAAGCAGCCGGACTTCCCCGAGCACATCCTGCCGGAGTACCTGAAGTCGCTGGGTGTGCCGTACCACATCATCGAGCAGGACACCTACTCGGTGGTCAAGCGCGTGATCCCGGAAGGCAAGACCATGTGCTCGCTGTGCTCGCGGCTGCGCCGCGGCTCGCTGTACAGCTACGCCGCCGAGCACGGCTACACCAAGATCGCGCTGGGGCATCACAAGGACGACATCGTCGCCACCTTCTTCCTCAACCTGTTCCACGGTGGCAAGCTGTCCGCCATGCCGCCGAAGCTGCAGTCCGACGACGGCCGCAATGTGGTGATTCGCCCGCTGGCCTACTGCCGCGAGCGCGACATCGCCGCCTACGCCCAGCTCAAGCAATTCCCCATCATCCCCTGCAACCTCTGCGGCTCGCAGGAGCAGCTGCAGCGCAAGCAGGTGCGTCGCATGATGGAGGGCTGGGAGAAGGAGCACCCGGCCCGCATCGAGCAGGTGTTCGCGTCGCTGACCAACGTGGCGCCCTCGCAGCTGGCCGATACCAAGCTGTTCGACTTCGCCGGCCTGGGCGGCGACACCCGCGCCGGCGGCGGAGACTGGCTGATGCCGGTCGCCGAGCCAGGCGACGACACGGTCCACGAGCCCGTCAATGTTTGACGACCCGCGCCGCCTCTACTTTTTCTTCGACTTCATCTCCCACAACGCCTGGCTGGCCTGGAACCGCGTCCCCGCGCTGGCACAGCGCCACGGGCTGCAGCTCGAGCCGGTGCCGGTGCTGTTCGCCGGGCTGCTCAATGCCCATGGACAGAAGGGCCCGGCCGAGGTGCCGGCCAAGAACCAGTGGATGATCTGGAACGTGCTGCGCAAGGCGCGCCAGCTCGGCATCCCGCTGGCGCCGCCGCATTCGCATCCCTTCAATCCGCTGCAGCCGCTGCGCCTGGCCTGCTGCGGCCTGCCGCCGGAGCAGCGCCACCGGCTGATCGACGCGCTGTTCCGCGCCACCTGGGCGGACAGCCGCCCGGTGAGCGAGCCGGACACGCTGCGTGCCGTGCTGGCCGAATCCGGCCTGGACGCCGACACCTGGCTCAGCGACGCCGCCGGCCCTGGCAAGGACCGCCTGCGCCAGAACACCGATGCGGCGGTGGCCGACGGTGTGTTCGGCGTGCCGGCGATGATCGCCTGCAATGCCGCGGGACGGCGGGAACTGTTCTGGGGCTACGACGATCTGGAATACATGGACCTGTTCCTGCAGGGCCATGATCCGCTGGGCGCGCGTGAGGACCATGCCGCCTGGCTGCAGGTGCGCCCGAGCGCGCAGAGGCCCCGCTGATGAATCTGCTACGACGCTGCCTGGTGCCGCTGATCGGCCTGTTCGCCGTGCTGCCGGCGCTGGCCCAGGAACCCTCGCGGGCACCCTTCCTGTGGGAGGTCGACGGCGCCAAGGCGAAGCACTACCTGCTGGGCTCGGTGCACCTGCTGCCGGGAGATGCCGGACAATTGCCGGACGGGCTGGAACAGGCCTACCTGCGCTCCGCCGAGCTGATCTTCGAGAGCGACATCGCCGCGCTGGCCAGCCCCGAGCTGCAGGCCCGGCTGCTGGGCGCGGCCAAGGCGGACAAGCCGCTCAAGGCCAGCGTCGCGCCGGCGCTCTACGAGCGGTTGCTGCGCCGTGCCTCCGACGTCGGCATGCCGATGGCCTTGTGCGAGCCCTTCCGCGCCTGGTTCTGCGCGCTGTCGCTGGAGCTGTTCAGCTACCAGCATGCGGGGTTCCGCGCCGAGCTGGGTATCGACCAGCAGTTCTTCCAGCGCGCGCTGCAGGACAAGAAATCGGTGCGCTGGCTGGAAGAGCCGCAAGCGCACCTGGCGCTGTTCATCGACGCCACGCCGGCGCAGTCCGAACAGCTCCTGGCCGCCACCGTGGACGAGCTGGTGGAAGCCGGCACCGAGCCGGCGGACCTGCTGCGCACCTGGCGCCAGGGTGACGGCGCGGCGCTGGAGCAGATGGCAGCGCAGATGAAGACGCACACGCCGATGGTCTACGAACGGCTGCTGTCGGCGCGCAACCGCGCCTGGCTGCCGCGGCTGCAGGCGGCACTCGACGGCGACAAGCCGCAGCTGGTAGTCGTCGGCGCGGCACACCTCTATGGCCCCGATGGCCTGGTGGCGCTGCTGCGCCAGAAGGGTTACCGCATCCAGCCCGCCGACCGGCCGGCCGAATCCCGCGAGGCGCCGTCGCCGCAGGCACGCCTGAAGTAGGCTCGAGCCGCCCTCAGGGCGGCAGGATGAACGAGCGCAGTTTCACCAGGTCCACTGGAATCTGCTCGGCGTCCTGGTTCTCGATCACCGGCAGCGGCGCCGGCACTGGCCGGGCGGGCGCGGCGCGCGGCGCCAGCAGCGCTTCCAGGGCGGCCTTGCCGGCATCCGCCGGGACTGGCCGCGGCAGGTCCCGCTGTGTCTCGGCCAGCGACGATTCCTGGATTTCCGAAGGGTCATCGACGTAGCGCCGGACGGCGGCGTCCGGTTCTGCCGCGTCGGCGGCCACCGCGAACTCGGCGGTGCGCTCGGCCGGTGATTCCGGCACCGGGTCCTGCGGCTGTTCGGCGGCGGCCGCGTCCAGCCATTCCTGCACCGCCGGGTGCATCAGCACGTTGTAGACGTATTCCCGCTCGGGGCCTTCCAGCGCCACGGCATAGGCGTGGAAGCGCAGGGCCACCGGCGCGAACATCGCGTCGGCGATGCCGAAGCGGCCGAACAGCCAGGGGCCGCCCTGGCCATGGCGGCTGCGCGCCTCGCGCCACAGGGCGAGCACGCGGGCGATGTCGGCCGCAGCCCCGTCGCCTGTCGCCTTGGGAGTAGGCTTGCGCAGCGCGTCGAACGGCAGCTCGCGGCGCAGGTCGGCGAAGCCGGCGTGCATTTCGGCGGCCATCGCCCGCGCCAGGGCCCGCGCCGCCGGATCCAGCGGCCAGGCCAGCGGCAAGGCCAGGGTCTCGGCGGCATATTCGCAGATCGCCAGGGACTCCCAGACCTTCAGCGGCCCCTGCAGCAGGCAGGGAACCTTTCCGCTGGGAGAATGCTCAAGAATGCGTGCGCGGCTGTCCGGCTGGCCCAGCGGCAGCACGATTTCCTCGAACGGCACCTCGTGATGGCGCAGGAACAGCCAGGGGCGCAGCGACCAGCTGGACCGTGATTTGCTGCCGAGAACGAGCCTGAGCTTCTGCTGCATGATGCACTCCATGGCAGGGATCGCGTCCCCGGGAGGGCGCCTCACTTCACTGTGGCCGCCACAATCACAAATAATACGGGCCCAGGCAAGACCGATTCCGTGACGCTGATCCCCACTCTCCGCCGCTTGCTCCCTTCTGCGCTCCTGCTGTGGGCAGGCTTCGCCCATGCCGGCGTCGAAGTGGAAGTGCTGGGCCTGGAGGGCGCGGAGAAGGAAAACGTGGAGCAGCGCCTGCGCATCCGCGCGTCCGCCAAGTCGCCGGAGCTCGACGACCTGCTGGTGGAGGGCCTGCACGGCCGTGCCGAGGACGACATCCGCGGCGCGCTGCAGCCCTTCGGCTACTACAGCCCGAAGATCGAGTCCTCGCTGGAAGGCGAGGCGCCGAACTGGAAGGCGCGCTATACCGTGGACAAGGGCCTGCCGACGCTGATCACGCGGATCGACGTGGAGGTGGAGGGCGAGGGCCAGAAGGACCGCATCTTCCGGCGCATCTTCCGGCGCTTTCCGCTGACCACCTACGAGCGCCTGCAGCACTCGGAGTACGAGCAGGCCAAGACCAGCCTGGCGCAGGCCGCCTATGCCGAGGGCTATCTCGATGCCGCCTTCGTCCGCTCACAGCTGCGGGTCAACCCGGAGGAGCGCAGCGCCGAGGTCGAGCTGATCCTCAGCACCGGTCCGCGCTACTACTTCGGCCCGGTGACGGTGGAGCAGACCCATCTCGCCCCCGGCGTGGTTGAGCGCTACGTCACCATCGACCCCGGCGAGCCCTTCGATCCGCAGGTGCTGGTGGACACGCAGTTCGCGCTCACCGACCTGGACTACTTCCAGAGCGTGGAGATCGAGCCGCGCCGCGACAAGGCCGTGGACAACCGCATCCCGATGGAGATCCACACCACGCCGCGGCCCAAGCGCAAGTGGGACTTCGGCGTGGGCTACGGCACCGACACCGGTGCCCGCACCTCGGTGGCCAACGACGTGCGCTACTTCAACCGCCAGGGGCACAAGCTGCATGCCGAGATGCAGCTCTCGCAGATCAAGAACAAGGCCAGCGCCGAATACCGCGTGCCGCTGGGCAGCAAGCCGGGCGAATACTGGGGCTTCGGCGGCGGCGTGGAGACCGAGCGCTACGAGGATGGCGACAGCCTGAAGTACGTGCTCAACACCAGTCTCAACCGCTTCCCCGGCAAGTGGAAGCGCAAGTGGTACCTGAGCTTCGAGCATGAAGAGTCCGAGCTGTCAGACCGCGTTCAGACCGCGGACCTGTTGATGCCGGGCCTGGAGCTGAACCGCAGCGAGGTCAACAACGAGATCCTGACGCGCCGTGGCTGGGCGGTGTTCTTCGACACCCATGGCGCGCAGAAGGGCCTGCTGTCCAACGCCAGTTTCGTGCAGGCCCACGGCATCCTGCGCGGCGTCTATCCGCTTTCGCGCCAGTGGCGCGTGCTGGGGCGCGTGGAGTACGGCACCAACATCGTCGACGACTTCTCCGACCTGCCCGCCTCGCAGCGCTTCTTCGCCGGTGGCGACCAGTCGGTGCGTGGCTACAGCTACCAGTCGATCGGCCCCAAGGACGCCGACGGCAAGGTCATCGGCGGCAAGAACCTCGCCGGTTTCAGCCTGGAGACCGACTACTTCTTCTGGGACAAGTGGGGTGCCGCCGTGTTCTACGACGCCGGCGGTGCCGATGACGATGTCCTGCCGCAGCTGTTCCAGGGTGTCGGCGTTGGTGCGCGCTACCGCTCGCCGGTGGGCTACATCCAGGTGGACCTCGCGCACCCGCTGGACGGCGGCGAAAGCGGCGTGCGCCTGCACGTCGGCATCCGGGTGGGCCTGTGAAGCGCCTGCTGATCGTATTTCTCGTGCTGCTGGCCCTGCCGGCGGTGCCACTGCTGCTGGCGGCCTGGGTACTCGGGACGGAATCGGGTACGCGCTTCGCGGCGGAGCAGGCGCAGGAGTGGGTGCCGGGCCTGCGCATCGAGACGGTGGAGGGTTCGCTGCTGAGCCCGCTGGTGCTGCGCGGCCTGCATTTCGAGAACGAGGCGGCGACGGTCGAGATCGACCAGGCGACGCTGCACTGGCGCCCGCGTTCGCTGCTGCGCGGGCGGCTGCGCATCAACGACCTGCAGGCCGGCACGGTGAACGTGACGCTGCGCGAAACGCCACCGGATGAAGAACAGACGCCGCCGCTCAGCGAGCTGCCGCTGGGCCTGCGCGTGGTCAATGCCGGCGTGCAGCACCTGCGGCTGCAACTGGCCGGCGCCGAAGAGCCGTTGCAGATCGACGCCATCGGCCTGGACCTGCGCTGGATCGGCCGGCGCGTGGAACTGCGCAGGCTGGCGGCCACGCTGCCGGAGACCGGACCGCTGCTGGCCACCGCCGACCTGCGGCTGTCGCCGGAGCGCGTGCAGGTGCAGCAACTCAAGCTCAGCGGGCTCGGCGCCGCCGAGCTGAAGGGCGAATATGCCTATGCCGGCGAGTTCGACGCCGAGCTGCACTGGCAGGACCTGCGCTGGCCGCTACTGGAAGAGCCGCTGCTGACCAGCCCCGAGGGCGAGGCCACGATCAAGGGCTCGCTGGAGTCCTACGCCTACCAGCTCAAGGCACGCTTCGCCGAGGCCCGTGCGGCGGTGGCTCTGGAGGCCGAGGGCGATGGCACCCTGGAGACGCTGCGCCTGCAGCGGCTGCAGGCCAAGGGCCTGGGCGGCAGCCTCGACGCCAAGGCCGACATCGCCTGGGCACCACAGCTGCGCGTCGACGCCGAGGGTGAGATGCGCAGCATCCATCCGGAACAGGTGCTGCCCGAACTGGCCGGCGTGCTCAACGGCCGCTTCCGCGTGCAGACGCAGCTGCAGGACGGCAAGCCGCGCATCGGCTTCAACGCGGCGCTGTATGACTCGGTGTGGCGGCAATACAAGCTCGACCTGAAGGCCGAAGGCCTCTACGCCGACGACATCTTGACGCTGGCCTCGGCCGAGCTGCGCAGCGGCCCGACACGGCTCAAGGCCAGCGGCCGCGTGTGGCCGACGCTGGATGCGAGGGCCGAACTGGCCAGCACCGACCTGGCGCCGCTGTGGCCGGGGCTCGGCGGGCGGCTGCAGGCCAAGGCGCAGGTGCAGGGGCCCGTGGAAGGACCGCGCGTGAAGCTGCAGGCCGACGCGCAGCAGCTGCGCTACCAGGCCTACGGCCTGGCGTCGCTGAAGCTGCAGGCGGACGGCGACCTGCGTGGCAGCACCAATCCGGAAGACTGGAAGCTGCAGGCGGCGCTGGATGCGCGCAGCCTTGCCGCCGGCGACATCCGCGCGGCCAGCCTGCAGTTCGACGGCAATCTCGACCTGCGGCGCGACAATCGCCTGCGCGTGAAGCTGAGCGACGCGGACGCTGGTGTGCGTATCGCCGCGGCGACACTGGAGCTGGACGGCAGCCTGGGCAAGCATGAGCTGCGCCTGGCGGCGCAGACCGACCAGGGGGATGCCGAGCTGGCGCTGCGCGGTGCCGCCGACCTGCCAGGCCAGCGCTGGCGCGGGCAACTGGCCAGCGGGCGCCTGGCGCCGGAGCAGCTGGCCGCCTGGACGCTGGAAGAACCGGCGGCCCTCGAGTTGTCGGCCACCACCCAATCGCTGGAAGCGGCCTGCTGGCGCAGCACCCCGGCGCGCGCCTGCCTGCGCCTGCTGCGCGACCCGCGCGTGCAGCGTGTCGCCTTCCGCCTGGAAGACTTCGCCTACGCCTACCTGCAGCCCTTTATGCCCAAGGGCTGGGAAGTGGACGGCAGCGTCGATGGTTCCGGCCAGGTCGATCTCACGCCCGCGGGCCAGATCACGGTGCTGCGCGCCGACCTGGCCACCAGCGCCGGCCAGTGGACCGTCAACGAGCGCAAGCTGTTCGAGTTCAAGGCCGGCACGGCCCAACTGCTGCAGGAAGGCGACTCGCTGCGCGCCAAGCTGGACCTGCCTTTTGCACAAGGCCTGGCCAAGCTCGACGCGCGCCTGGGGCCCGGCGCGCTGCTGGTGCAGCGCCCCTTGTCGGGCCAGGTGCAGGTGGAATTGCCAGAGCTGACCTGGCTGCGCCTGTTCACCACCGAGGTCACCTCGGTGGAGGGTTCCATCGGCGGCCAGTTCCAGCTCGGCGGCACGCTGGAGAAGCCGCTGGTACAGGGCGAGCTGGCGCTGCGCGACGGCAAGCTGCGCCTGGCCACGCCGGGTATCGAGGTCGGCCCGATCACGGGCAGCCTGCGCGGCGGCTCCGAGGGTGTGCTGGACCTGGACATCAGCGGCACTTCCGGCGGCGGCGAGATCCGCATCGCCGGGCGCATCGATCCGCGCAGCGAGCCGATGCAGGCCGACATCCGCGTGACCGGCAAGGACTTCCAGGCGGCGCGGCTGCCCAGCGCCAAGGTCTGGATTTCGCCGGACCTGAAGCTGGGCCTGAGCAAGCGCCAACTGCGCGTGACCGGCGAGGTGCTGGTGCCGCGCGCCGAGATCGCGCCGCCGGACTTCGCCACCGGCATCGGCCCCAGTTCCGACCAGGTGATCGTTGGCCGCGACGGCCAGGCGCCGGAGTCCGGTGGCCTGTTCAAGCTGCTGGCGGAGGTACAACTCAAGCTCGGCGACAAGGTCAGCTTCAAGGGCTACGGCCTGACGACGCGCTTCGGCGGCGGCATCACCATCTTCGAGGAGAGCGGGCGCGACACCCGTGCCGCCGGCGAGATCAACCTGATCGGCGGACGCTACAAGGCTTATGGACAGGACCTGAGCATCGAGACCGGGCGTCTGATCTACAACGGCGGCTTCATCACCGAGCCGTTGCTGGAGCTGAAGGCTGAGCGCAAACCCACCGAGGACGTCACGGTCGGCATCCTGGTGCGCGGCACCCTGGAAAAACCGCAGTTCAGCGTCTATTCCACGCCGTCGATGACGCAGCAGCAACAGCTGTCCTGGCTGATCCTCGGCCGCCCGATGGACGAGGGCAACAACACCGAGGGTGACCGCAACATGCTGGCCAGCGCCGCGCTGGCGCTGGGCCTCAGCGGTGGCGGCTTCCTGGCCAACCGCCTGGGCACCAGCGTCGGCATCGACGAGATCACGGTGGGCTCCAAGCCCGGCGAGAGCTCCGACCAGGCGCGGCTGACGGTGGGCAAGTACCTCTCGCCCAAGCTTTACGTCAGCTACGGCATCGGCATCTTCCAGCCCGGCAACATCTTCAAGCTGGCCTACGATCTCGGCCGCGGCTTCAAGCTGCAGACCGAGTCCGGTGTCGAGGCGGGCGGCGACCTGCTGTACACGATCGAGCGCTAGCACCTGACGCTGTCGTCAGCTTGCGCGTCGCGACATGCGGCTCCAGGCTGCGCAAGATCAAGACCGGATTCCCGCCATGCGCCTGTTGATGTTCGCTTTCCTGCTCTGGGCCCACCCGCTGCTGGCCGCTGATCCCGTGGCCGCGTTGCGCTACCCCGAGGATTTCTTCGCGGTCCACGGTAAAGCCGAGCCAGACCTGCGTGTGGAATTGCAGGGCGATGCCGAGGGTGTGGTGCAGCAGGCGCGCGTGTTGGCTTCGACGCGGCCGGAACTGGATGCCGAGGTCGTTCAGGCCCTGCGTGGCTGGCGCTTCCGCCCGGACCGGGAGCAGGGCAAGCCCGTGGCGTGGACCCGCGAGCTCGGCTTTGTTTTCGGTCCCTTGGGGCTTGCCGACGCCCCGGCACGCTTCCGGGATGGCACCCAGCTTTGGTACCCCGAGGGCAAGGGCTGGAACGGTACGGATGCGGATGTGCTGATCGAGGCGGCGGTGATGGCTGACGGCGAGATCAGGAGCCTGCGCATCCTGGAAGCCAGCGATCCCGACCTCGCCAGGGTGGCAGCGCAGGAAATCATGCGGGGGCGGCGCTGCGAGCCGGCGATGCGCGATGGCCGCGCGGTGGCCAGCCTGCAGCGCCTGTCCCTGCTGTTCACCACGATGCCGGTCGTCGTGAAGCAGGTGAAGCCGACGTATCCGATCGAGTTGCGCAAATCAGGCAACCAGGGCGACGTGCAGGTCGCGTTCACCATCACGGCAGAGGGCGACGTCCGCGACGTCCGCATCGTCGAATCCGCGCACCCGACGCTGGAGCGCGCCGTGGTGGAGGCCGTGGGCCAATGGCGCTACCAGCCGATGACGCGTCGCGGACAGGCGGTGGCCGGAAAGGTGACGCTGATGATGCCGTTCTCCCTGCGGAATCATCCGGGGAGCCTGCTTCAGCAGACTGCGGTGGAGCCTTATGCCGTTGGCGGGTCGCGGAAACTCCCGGAGGACTTGCCCGAGGAGTTCCGCTACGACAAGCCTCCTCAGGTCAGGGTGGCGCAGGCCGTGGTGTATCCCTTCGACCTGCTGACGGAGGGCGTCACCGGCTCGGCCATGGTCAATCTCGTGATCCGGCCTGATGGCAAGGTCCACGAGGCCCATGTCCTGAAGGCCACGCGTCCGGAGTTTGGTCTGGCGGCGCGTGCCGCGATGGAGGCCTGGGAGTTCGAGCCGGCGCGCAAGGACGGCAAGCCCACCTGGGCCTTGATCTCCCGCGAGACCCGATTCGATCGCAGCGGGCGCGAGGCCCTCGGGGAATCGGCGCAGCGGCTGCTGCGAATCCTGAAGAAGGGCCAGCCCGTCATCCCGGGCCTTGCGGATCTCGACGCCCTGCCCGCTGCGATCTACCAGCCCGTGCCGCGGCGCCCGGCGGGCTCGCGGGGCGCTGATGCCACGGGACGGGTGATGGTCGAGTTCTTCATCGACCGCGATGGCCGGGCGCAACTGCCCAAGGTTCTGGAAGCGCCGGACGAGAGCATGGCCTGGGCTGCGGCCACCGCGGTTTCACGCTGGCAGTTCGCACCGCCGCTGCGCGGCGGCAAGCCGGTGGACGTGCGAGCCACGGTGCCGGTGGACTTCCATCCGCCAGAAGCCAAGGAGCCCTAGTCCAGCCGTTCCCGCAGCCAGCGCCCGACCTGCTCGATCTCTTCCTCGCAGACCTGGTGCTGCATCGGGTACTCGTGCCACTCCAGCTCGTAGCCGGCGGCACGCAGGCCGCGCGCGGAGTCGGAGCCCCAGGCGAAGGGCACGATGGGGTCGAAGCGCCCATGGGCCATGAATACCGGGGTCTTGAAGCTGGCCGGGTGGATCTCGGCCTCCACCTTCAGGTGCAGCGGCATGTAGGTGGACAGTGCGATCAGGCCGCCCAGGGGTTCCGGGTAGCGCACGCCCAGGTGCAGTGTCACCGCGCCGCCCTGCGAGAAGCCGGCCAGCAGGATGCGTCGCGCCGGGATACCGGAGGCGATCTCGGCCTGGATCAGCCCGACGATGCGCTGCTCGGACTCGCGCAGGCCGGCCTCGTCCTGGCGGGCGGCCCGGTCCAGCGCGGGGATGTCGTACCAGGCGCGCAGCGGCATGCCGCCGTTGATCGTCACCGGCTGAATCCTGGCGTGGGGGAACAGGAAGCGGACCCGGTGCCCGGCGGGCAGGCCCAGCTCCGGCACGATGGGGACGAAGTCATGCCCGTCCGCCCCCAGGCCATGCAGCCAGATGACCGTGGCGTCTGCCGGCTGGTCCGGCTCCAGTCGTACCGCGTCTGCCGTTTCGTGCTTTTTCATGGGGCGGGATTCTACAGCCGGCCCAAGGCCCTGGACGCCATCTTGCTACACTTGCCGCCCCCGGAGCGCCGCCATGAACCAGCTGCCGACCCTCGCCCTGTCCCTGACCTTGCTGCTGGCCGCCTGCGGCCAGTCCGGCGCGCTGTACCTGCCGGAAAAGGAGGTTGCGCCGGTGCCGCAGGCGCCGCCGCCAGCCGTGGCCCATCCGCCGGCCGATGCCGCCCCGCAGGAAACGGTGCCGGAGGCGCCGCCCACTGCCGTGGCCAAGCCCAAGAATTCCCCTGAACCCACCCCGGAAAACCGCTGAACGTGGACGCTTTCACCTACCGCGACGGCCAGCTGCTGGCCGAACAGATTCCTGTCGCCGATCTCGCTGCGCAGCACGGCACGCCGCTGTACCTCTATTCGCGCCATGCCCTGCTGGAGCGGTATCGCGCTTTCGACAGCGCGCTGGCGTCGGCGGACCACATGGTCTGCTTCGCGGTGAAGGCCAATTCGAACCTCGCGGTACTGCAGACGCTGGCCCAGGCCGGCGCCGGCTTCGACATCGTCTCCGGCGGTGAACTGCAGCGCGTGCTGCGGGCCGGTGGCAGCCCCGGCAAGGTGGTGTTTTCCGGCGTGGGCAAGACCGAGGCCGAGATGCGCGAGGCATTGGCCGCCGGCATCTACTGCTTCAACGTGGAGTCGGAGTCCGAACTGCGCCGGCTGGACCGCGTGGCGCAGTCGCTGGGCCGCCGCGCGCCGATCGCGCTGCGCGTGAACCCGGACGTGGACCCCAAGACCCACCCCTACATCTCCACGGGCCTGAAGAAGAACAAGTTCGGCGTGGACTTCACCACCGCCGAGGCGCTGTACCGCGAGGCCGCGGCGATGTCCGGCATCGAGATCCTGGGCGTGGCCAGCCACATCGGCTCGCAGCTGCTCGATATCTCGCCGCTGCTGGAATCGCTGGACAAGGTGCTGGGCCTGATCGACCGCCTGCAGGCGGCGGGCATCCGCCTGCGCCACATCGACGTCGACGACGGCCTGGGCGTGCGCTACAAGGACGAGGCGGCACCGCAGCCCGCCGACTGGGCTGCGGCGCTGCTGCCGAAGCTGGCCGGCCGCGGCCTGCGCGTGCTGACCGAACCGGGTCGCGCCATCGCCGCCAATGCCGGCCTGCTGGTGACGCGCGTCGAGGCGATCAAGGACAGCGGCGAGAAGCACTTCGCGGTGATCGACGCCGCCATGAACGACCTGATCCGCCCGACGCTGTACCAGGCCTGGATGGACATCGTGCCGGTGACGCCGCGCGATGGTGCCGCGCAGGAGTACGACCTGGTCGGCCCGGTCTGCGAGACCGGCGACTGGCTGGGCAAGGACCGCGCGCTGGCCATCGAGGAAGGCGACCTGCTGGCGGTGCGCGGTGCCGGTGCCTACGGCTTCGTCATGGCCTCCAACTACAACACGCGTGGCCGCGCCGCCGAGGTGATGGTGGACGGCGCCAAGGCGCACGTGGTGCGCGCGCGTGAAACCATCGACGACCTGCTGCGCGGAGAAAGCTTGCTATGAACGACAAGGACAAGCCGCTGATCCTGATCGACGGCTCGTCCTGGCTGTTCCGGGCTTTCCACGCGCTGCCGCCGTTGACGGCGCCGGACGGCCAGCCCACCGGCGCGGTGTACGGCATGGGCAACATGTTGCGCCGGCTGATGAAGGACTACGCACCGGAGTATCTCTGCGTGGTCTTCGACCCGCGCGGTGACGTGTTCCGCAACGAGATCTTCCCCGAGTACAAGGCCAACCGCAGCGAGACGCCGGAGGATCTGTTGTCGCAGTTCCCGCTGGTGTCCGAGATGTTGCGTGCCATGGGTCTGCCGGTGCTGACGGTGGAGCGCTACGAGGCCGACGACGTCATCGGCACGCTGACCAAGCAGTCCTGTGCCGCGGGGCGCGACGTGCTGATCGTTACCAGCGACAAGGACATGGCGCAGCTGGTCAACGACTGCGTGCACCTGCTGGACACGATGAAGAACGTCCGCATGGACCCGGCCGGCGTGGTCGAGAAGTTCGGGGTGCCGGCGGAGCGCATCGTCGACTACCTCACCCTGATGGGCGACACGGTCGACAACATTCCGGGCGTGCCCAGCGTCGGCCCCAAGACCGCCGCCAAGTGGATCAACGAATACGGCTCGCTGGACCAGATCATCGCCCAGGCCGACAAGGTCGGCGGCAAGGTCGGCGAGAAGCTGCGTGAGGCGCTGCCGAAGCTGCCGCTGTCGCGCGAGCTGGCCACCATCCATTGCGAGGTGCCGCTGCCGGTGGCGCTGGACGACCTGCGCCCGCAGCAACCGGACCCCGGCGTGCTGGCGGCGATGTACCGGCGCCTGGGCTTCAACCGCTGGGCCGAGGAGATTTCGCGCCCGGCAGACGCCGCCACCGCCGTGGCCGAGACCGCGCCTGCGGTGATGGCGGCGGCGCCGGAAGTGCCCGCGCCGCCGGCTGCCAACCTGCAGCCCACGCAGGTGGAATGCGTGCTCGACGAGGCCGCCTTCGACGCGATGATGGCGCGGCTGCTGGCCGCCGAACTGGTCTGCTTCGACACCGAGACCGACGCGCTGGACTCCAACGCCGCCGGCCTGGTGGGCCTGGCGTTCGCGGTGGAGGCCGGGCAGGGTTGGTACCTGCCGCTGGCGCACAATTACCTGGGCGCGCCCGATCAGCTCAGGCTCGACGCGCTGCGCGAGCGGCTGCGCGGCGTGCTGGAGAATCCGGCGATCCCCAAGCTGGCGCAGCACGCCAAGTACGACATCAACGTGCTGGCGCGACACGGTATCGTGGTGCAGGGGCTCAAGCACGACACCATGCTGCAGAGCTACGTGCTCGATGCCGCCGGCAACCGCCATGACATGGACACGCTGGCCGAGAAGCACCTGGGCCACCGCACGATCAAGTTCGAGGACGTGGCCGGCAAGGGCAAGAACCAGCTGACCTTCAACCAGGTGCCGCTGGACAAGGCCGCCGAGTACTCCGCCGAGGACGCCGACATCACGCTGCGCCTGCACCAGGTGCTGTACCCGCGCCTGCAGGCCGACGCGCCGCTGCTCAAGGTCTATGAAGAGATCGAGATGCCGCTGGTGCCGGTGCTGGCGGCGATGGAGCAGCACGGCGTGAAGCTCGACGCGGCGCTGCTGCGCCAGATCAGCGGCGAGCTGGCGCAGCGCATGGACGAGCTGCAGAAGGCCGCCTTCGAGCAGGCCGGCGGCGAGTTCAACCTGGGCTCGCCCAAGCAGTTGCAGCAGATCCTGTTCGAGAAGCTGCAGTTGCCGGTGCTGGGCAAGACGCCCAAGGGCGATCCGTCCACCGCCGAGGACGTGCTGGAAGAGCTGGCGGCCCAGCACGCGCTGCCGCGGCTGATCCTGGACTGGCGCGGCATGCAGAAGCTGCGCTCCACCTACACCGACCAGCTGCCGCTGGCGGTGAATGCGCGCACCGGCCGGGTCCACACCTCGTATGGGCAGGCCATCGCCGCCACCGGCCGCCTGTCCTCGTCGGACCCCAACCTGCAGAACATCCCGGTACGCACCGCCGAGG
The DNA here is from genome assembly GCA_030149365.1 of Solimonas sp. Taxonomy (GTDB): domain Bacteria; phylum Pseudomonadota; class Gammaproteobacteria; order Nevskiales; family Nevskiaceae; genus Solimonas_A. The sequence continues at coordinate 4,752 of JASBRP010000037.1, read as the reverse complement.
GCCGCCGCATCCGCCAGGCCTTCGTGCACGAGACGGGCAATGCGCTGCTGTCGATCGACTACTCGCAGATCGAGCTGCGCCTGATGGCGCATTTCTCGAAGGATGAGCGCCTGCAGGATGCCTTCCGCAAGGGCCTGGACATCCACCGTGCTACCGCCGCCGAGGTCTTCGGCCTGAGCCTGGAGGAGACCGGCGCCGAGCAGCGCCGCGCCGCCAAGGCGATCAACTTCGGCCTGATCTACGGCATGTCGGCCTTTGGCCTGGCGCGCCAGCTGGCGATCCCGCGCGGCGAGGCCCAGGACTATATCGACCGCTTCTTTGGCCGTTACCCCGGCGTGAAGCGCTTCATGGACGAGACCCGCGTGCAGGCGCACGAGACCGGCTACGTCGAGACCCTGTTCGGCCGCCGCCTCTACCTGCCGAACATCAATTCGAAGAACCAGGGCCTGCGCCAGTACGCCGAGCGCACCGCGATCAACGCTCCGCTGCAGGGCACCGCGGCGGACCTGATCAAGAAAGCCATGATCGACCTGCAGCGCTACCTGGCCGGGAACCTGCCCGAAATCCGCATGATCATGCAGGTGCACGACGAGCTGGTTTTCGAAGGGCCGGCGGCGCTGCTGAAGGAGCAGGCCCCGCAGATTGCCGGCCGGATGTGCCGCATCGCGCCGCTGGCCGTGCCGCTGGTGGCGGACTGGGGCACCGGTTCCAACTGGGATGCGGCGCATGACGCCGAAGGTCACGCAAGTAGCTGAAAAATGAAGATTTATAGTTTGAAACAGCCCGGGGAACCGGGATTGTTGTCACGCTAACGATCTGTTTTGGAAGTGTTTTATTTTATCGAATAAAACAATCGGTCGAGTCCGGGAATTTTCGTTGAACTTCGGGGGCGGGATTCCCTCTAATCCTTCGAGTGTTGATTCTCCCTGTCACACTCATCCGTCTCGACTCCCTGGACGGAATCCGGCGCCCCCAAGCCGGAGCAGTTGCCCAGCGAATCCTCCCCCGGTTCGCTGGGCATTTTTATTTGTGTGGCCTGAAGGCGGGAAGTTCATTTCCTCTTCCCCTCTCCCTCAGGGGGAGAGGGAAAATCAGCAGGGGCGCCATCCATGGCGGGACCTCTGCTACCTAATTGGGCCCCTGGGCGGCCATCCGTGGCCGCCCGTTGGGTGACGCAGTTGATGCCATTTAGGCATCAACTAAGCGCGTCACCCAACCCACCCCCCACCTTCGCGAACGTCGCCGTCTCGTCGATCCCCAGCCAGTCCCGCAGCTGCTTCTGGGCTTCCGGCAGTCCGGCCCGGGTCTCGGAGGAGAACAGTTGCACCGTGGCCGAGGCCCCCACGTCCTTCTGGACCTGCAGCAGGGTGGTCTTGGCCGCCCCGAAGCCGAGCTTGTCGGCCTTGGTCAGCAGGACATGGATGCGCAGGCCGCGGTGGTCGGCCCAGGCCAGCATCTGGCGGTCGTGGTCGCCCAGGGGGTGGCGGATGTCCATGATCAGGACCGTACCGACCAGGTTCTGGCGCTCTTCCATGTAGCTGCCGATCAGCTTGCCCCAGTCGCGGCGGACCTGTTCCGGCACGGCGGCGTAGCCGTAGCCGGGCAGGTCGGCGAAGCGGCCGCCGGGCACCCCGAACAGGTTGATCAGCTGGGTACGGCCAGGGGTCTTGCTGACCCGGGCCAGCTGTTTCTGGCCGCAGATCAGGTTCAGGGCGCTGGATTTTCCGGCGTTGGAGCGGCCGGCAAAGGCGATTTCCGGCAGGGCGTCCGCAGGCAGCTGGTCCAGCCGGGCGCAGGACAGGATGAAACCAGCTTGTGCAAAGGGATTCAGCATCGGGCGTCCGCCATGTAGAATTAGGGGTTCAAGATTCTATTGTCGCGCTTTAAAGCCAGCCTTGCGCGAGCCACCGTCCAGATATAGAACTCATTGTTAGGGAGTTTTCCAGATGAAGCGCGTCCTGCTTGTCCTCGCCCTGTGCGCCCCGCTGTCCGTGTTCGCGGAAGCTGCTCCGGCGAAGAAAGATCCGATTTCGCAGGGCGATGCCGCTGCCGGTGCCACCAAGTCGGCCCCCTGCGGCGCCTGCCACGGCCCCAACGGCAACAGCGCCATGGCCGAGTGGCCGAAGCTGGCCGGCCAGAGCTCGCGCTTTGTCTTCGAGCAGCTCAAGGCCTTCAAGAGCGGCGCCCGCCAGAACCCGATCATGCAGGGCCAGGTTGCCGCCCTGAGCGAGCAGGACATGCGTGACATCGCTGCTCACTACGCCCTGCAGAAGCCGGCCCCGGGCCTGGCCAGCAAGGACGCCGTGGCCACCGCCAAGCCGCTGTATGTCGCCGGCAATGCCGGCCGCGCGCTGCCCGCCTGCGCCGCCTGCCACGGCCCGGCCGGTGCCGGCAACGCCGCCGCGGCCTACCCGCGCCTGGGCGGCCAGCACGCCACCTATGTTGCTGCCCGCCTGCGCGCCTACCGCGAGCTGGGCCTGAAGGGCGAACTGCCGGACGGGAACCAGAAGATGATGGCCGCTGTCGCAGCCAAGCTGTCCGACAAGGAAATCGATTCGCTGGCTTCCTACGTCAACGGCCTGCAGTGATCCTGCGTTAACCGACCATACGTTCCTTCCATAAGGATTCTTCATGCGCGCCTTCGCCCGCTATCTGACCGCCGCCGCCCTGGCCCTGACCGCCCTCGCCTGCTCGGCGCAGGACGCGCAGTACTCCGAGGGCAAGCAGTACAAGAAGGTGCGCGAGATTCAGCAGCCTGCGGACAAGAAGCGCATCCTGGTCGAGGAATTCTTCTGGTACGGTTGCCCGCACTGCTACGCCCTGGACCCGGAAATCCACAAGTGGTCCCAGCGCAAGCCGGCGGACGTGGACTTCGTGCGCGTGCCCAACACCCTGGGCCGCCCGGTGGGCGCGCTGCACGCCAAGGCCTACTACACCGCCGAGTCGCTGAACGCGCTCGACAAGATGCACCCGGCCCTGTTCGACGCCATCCACAAGGGCGGCCAGCAGCTGGACAACGAGGCGCAGATCGCGGCCGTGTTCAACCGTACCCTGGGCCTGATGCCGGACCTGTTCACCAATACCTTCAAGGGGTTTGCGGTGGACGCGCGCTTCCGCAAGTCGGAGCAGCTGTCGAAGGACTACGGCATCACCAGTGTCCCGGTGGTGGTGGTCGGCGGCAAGTACATGACCAGCGCGGCGATGGCCGGCAGCTTCGATACGATGCTCAAGGTGGTCGACAGCCTGGTCGTGAAGGTGCGCAAGGAACGTGGCGGTCGCTAAGCGCTTCCACCGCAACATCTGGCTGGCCCGGCTTCTCGCCGGGCTTTTTGTTGTGGGCGTAGCCCAGGCCCAGTCGCCACCCAAGCCACCCAAGCCGCCTCCGCGGCCGGCGGTGGCCGCCCCCAAGCCCAAGCCCGCCGCCGCCAAGCCGGCGACGCCGCTGGTCTCGGTGCAGAAGGCCTGCGAGCTGATCGGCGGCCGCCTGCAAAGCGTCGGCGTGGAGACCTGCCTCAAGGCCGGCCTGCGGCCCAGCGGCGGCCAGAGCGTCAACGGCCTGCCGATCCTGTGGCGCGACTTTGCCCCCACCACGCGCAAGAACACGCCGCGGCGCATCCTGCTGATCGGTGGCATCCACGGCGACGAGTTGTCTTCGGTCAGCACGGTGTTCCAGTGGATGAAGGAGCTGGAGGCCAAGCAGGACCAGCCCTTCCACTGGCGCGTGGCGCCCTGTGTGAATCCGGACGGCATGCTGATCCGCCCGCCGACGCGAGTGAATGCCCGCGGCGTGGACCTGAACCGCAACTTCATGACGCCGGACTGGAAGTCCGACTCGCTGGCCTATTGGGAGAACCGCACGCGCAAGGATCCGCGCCGCTATCCCGGCCCTTCGCCGCTGTCGGAGCCGGAGAGCCGCTGGCTGGATGAGGCGATCAAGAGCTTCCGGCCGGACGCTATCGTGTCGGTGCATGCGCCCTACGGCCTGCTGGACTATGACGGCCCGGCGCAGGCGCCGGAGAACTTCGGCTACCTGCACCTGCACCAGCTCGGTACCTACCCGGGCTCGCTGGGCAATTACGCGGGTGTGTACCTGGGCATGCCGGTGATCACGCTGGAGTTGCCGCACGCGGGCATCATGCCGTCGTCGGCGCAGTCGCAGCGTATCTGGAACGACATGCTGCAGTGGCTGGAGAAGAACCTGCCGAAGACAGAGCCGGCGCTGTACCAGCGGCTGGAAGACCAGCCCTGGAATGGTGGAAACGAAAGCCGCTGAAAAGCGGCTTTTTTGTTGGCGGTAGTTCCCTGGATCATTCCTGCGCGTGGTTCCCTCTCCCCGCGAGCGGGGAGAGGGTTACGAGGGCATGGATGCCCGAGGTAGGGCAACGCATGGAGCAGTTGCCGAGGGTGAGGGGCGCACGCCTTCTGTTAGAGGCCGCAGTAGTGATGCCGGCGACTACGCCGGTCAGGAGCTGTGGTTCTCTGGAGGTTTATTTCGCCTAAGGGCGAGGTACTTTTCTTTGTTGTACGACAAAGAAAAGTACCCAAAAGAAAACGTACCCTGCCATCCGCGGCCCCGCTGAGGCGGGGCAACCTGCCTGGTGGACGAGTGCGACGGGTCGGGCCCACAGGCCATCCATGGCCTGAGGCCCCTCGGCCGGGCTCCTGCCCGGCTCGACCCTGCACTCGACCCCCAGGCAGGCGCTACTGGAAGGGAACCCGGTACATCAAAAGCATTCGCTGCGCTCACCAAGA